>NZ_MKZO01000059.1 GCF_001941965.1 Pseudomonas putida
GGCCTAGATGAGTACATCCGCTACTACAACCATGACCGCATCAAGCTGAGGCTAAATGGCCTAAGCCCCGTCGATTACAGGGCTCAGGCCGCTGGCTAAAGCTGTCCAACTTTTCGGGGGCAGTCCAAACCGTGGGAGCCGGCGTTGCCGGCGATAGGGCCCTCAGCCACACCGCAGTTCCATATGCGTCGTCCGCCACAGCGGATCCTCCTCCACATCCACCACGTCGAACCCCTGCCGCTGCCAGAACGCGATCGCCCCCGGCAGGAACGGATGGGTATGCAGGTACAGCACCTCGACCCCGTCCTCCAGCGCAAGCGCCTTCAAGGCCTCGTACAAGCGCCGTGCCAGGCCGCCACGTCGGTACTCCGGTTCGACGAACAGCCTGACCACTTCCACGACCCGCAGACCGCGATAATCAAGCTGGGCGAAGCGATGGTCATAGGGCAGGTAACCCATCCCGGCGACGATCCGCCCCCGGTCCCGGGCCAACAGGAAGCGCCCCTGCCCTGGGGCCAGGTAATGCCCGGCAAAGTCCGCCAGATCCTGCGGAACAGGCGCCTCGGCCAGCATCGGAAAGATCCGCGCCCGCGCCGCCATGATGAAATCCACCACCTCGCCAATGTCACGCCGCTCGCAGGGCTGAATCGGAACTTCCACCGAACTCATGTCAATAAGCCATAAAAAAAGCCGGGATTTGCTTGACCCACGCCAGAATCCTCCCCTTAAATCCGCACATTCTTACAAAAATAACGGCCGCCGCCAGGCTTCCTCAAGGGACGTCCCATGCTCAGCACCGCCTTCGATAACGCACGCGTCATGTCGCTCAACGACCAGGCCGTGCATTACAAAGCCCACGGTTACCTGGACAAAGCGGAGCAATGCTTCGCCGAGGCACTGAATCTCGCCGAAGGCGTCGACGGTTTTGACCCCGCCAGCCTCGCCATCCTGCGCGACGGACTCGCCGGCCTGCGTTGGGAGCAGCAGCGACATGCCGAAGCCGAGGCACTCTACCTGGATGTGCTCACCACCCGGGAAAACCTCTTCTCCCCCAGCCACCAACTGGTAGGCCAGAGCCTGCAGACCCTGGGCAACTGCTACCTCAAGCAAGGCCGCATCAGTGAAGCTGCGCGGATGCTGGAGCGCGCCGTGCAGGTCTACCGCGAAGACACCCCCGACGACCTGGAGCCGGTCAGCGCCTGCCTGGCGTCGCTGGGGCTGGCCCACCTGCAGCAGGACAACCTGGCCGCGGCGCACAAGGCGTTCAGCGAGTCACTGGGGATTTATCAGGTGCAGCAACCGCGGGACGAACAAGTGATCGCGGTGCTCGGGGAGCAGTTGAAGATGATCGAACACCTGGGCAAGGGCGCGTGGTGGAAGTTCTGGTGAACCCGCTGCGAGTCCACCCAGAACCGCCCTGCTGCACGGCGCGGCTCACACCGAAAGCTGATTGGTAAACTGCCCCACCGCGTTCACCACCTTCTGCGCCCCATCCTGGATTTCGACGATCACGCTGCCCGCCTGGGCCGAGAGTTCCAGGCCCTGTTCGGCACGGGCCTTGCCCTGCTCGATGATGCGCACCGCCTCCTCGGCCAGCTTCTGGTTCTGCGTCACCACGTCGACGATTTCCTCGGTGGCCTTGGTGGTGCGCGACGCCAGTTGCCGCACTTCATCGGCCACCACGGCGAACCCGCGCCCCTGCTCCCCGGCCCGCGCCGCCTCGATGGCCGCGTTGAGCGCCAGCAGGTTGGTCTGGTCGGCGATGCCGCCAATGCTCTTGACGATGCTGCCGACGATCTGCGACTGCTTGTCCAGCGCGGCGATACCCTCCACCGCCGCCGCCATCTGCACCGCCAGGCCCTGAATCACATCCACGGTTTCCTGGATCACCACGCTGCCACGCCGGGCGCTGTCGTCGGTGTGCTGCGAGGTGGTGAAAGCGATTTCCGCCGCCTTGGATACGGCGATCTCGCGGTTGACCTGGTCGGTGATCACCGTGGCGAACTTGACGATCTTGTACAGCCGGCCATGAGCGTCGGAGATCGGGTTGTAGGTCGCCTCCAGCCAGACCGCCTGTCCGTGGCTGTCGATGCGCTTGAAACGGTCGGCGATGAATTCGCCCCGGCGCAGCTTGTCCCAGAAGCGCTCGTACTGCGGCGAGTTGGCTTCGGCGGCATCACAGAATATCCGGTGGTGCTTGCCCTTGAGGGCTGCCAGCGTGTAGCCCATGCCCTGCAGGAAGCGCTCGTTGGCGCTCAGCACATTGCCCTGCAGGTCGAATTCGACCACGGCGGTGGAACGCTGCAGTGCCTCGATCAGGTTCTCGCGCTCGCGGGACGACTCGATGGTCCGGGTCAGGTCATTGGCGTAGAGCGAGATGTAGTTGACCTGGCCGTTCTTGTCCTTGATCGGCTGCACGATGGCCCGCAACCAGGCCTCGTTGCCGTTGCCGCGCTTGAGCTGCAAGGCTCCGGCCCAATGCTCGCCGCTCTGGATCGCACGCTTCATCAGGTTGAAGTGGTTGGTGCCCTGGGCGTATTCCGGAACCAGGCTGAACAGTACCTTGCCCTCCACCGCCCCGGCCGAATACTGCATCTCGCCAAGGAAATTGGAATTGGCAGCAATGACCTGCCCCTGGGAATTCAATTTGAGAAACAGCATCTCGCGATCAAGGCTTTCCTTGACCTGTTCGAGGGATGAAAGCCGGTCCTGAGCTTCTGCAAGCTCCTGCTTGAGCCGCCGGTACGCTGGAAACATGAGGGAGAACCTCCAAGAAAGGAAAATGACAGCAGCTTGCCTGATCAATACGTCAATACTTCATCATCCAGGCTTCCAGGTCTTGCGGCGTGAGCGGCTTCGACAGCAGATAACCCTGAGCGACGTGATATCCCTGATCCTTGAGGATCCTGTACTGGCCGTGTTCCTCAACCCCTTCGGCCACCACTTTCAAGCGCAGACTATCGCCGATCCGCATGACGGCGTCACTGAGCGCCCGACTGGTCTCATCCGCTTCCAGATCCAGCACGAAACTGCGATCCAGCTTCAATTCCTGTATCGGCAGCTTGCGCAGATAACTCAAGCTCGAATAGCCGGTACCGAAATCATCCATGGCCAGACGGATACCCTGGGCGTTCAGATCATGCAGCACCTTCATCGTTCCGGGGTTGGTGTCGAGCAGCAGATTTTCCGTCAGCTCGATGGTCAGGTCCTGCGCGGCCAGGCCATGCTGGTCGAGCACGCTGCCGACCATCCCGGCCAGATCGAGGTTGTGGAAGTTGCTCGGCGACAGGTTCACCGACACCGACGGAATATTCAGGCCCTTGCGCCGCCACGCCGCCAGTTGCCGGCAGGCCTCGCGCAGCGCCCAGTGGCCCAGCTCGGTGATCAGCCCGCACTCCTCTGCCAGCGGAATGAAGCGCGCCGGCGAGACCACCCCAAAGGTCGGGTGGGTCCAGCGCGCCAGGGCCTCGACGCCATAGACCTGGCCGTCCTCGATATTCACCTGCGGCTGGTAGTGCAATTGCAGCGTGCCCTGCTCGATGGCCTCGCGCAGCGCGCTTTCCAGGGCCTGGCGCTCCTGGGCGAGTTCGTTGAGCTCATGGCTGAAGAAACTGAAGCGCCCGCGCCCGGAGTTCTTGGCCTGGTACATAGCCATGTCGGCACGGTGGATCAGGGTGCTCATATCGTGTCCATCGCGCGGATACAGGCACACGCCGATACTGGCCGACGGCGAGAAACACGAGCCGGCGATCTGGCACGGCTGGGAAAGTGCCTGGCGGATCTCCTCGATGGCATCGTTGACCCGCTCGCTGTCGCAGTCCGGCAGCACCACCACGAACTCGTCGCCGGACAGGCGCCCGACGATATCCACGCTGCTGCGGTTGGCCCCCAGGCGCTGGGCGACCAGTTTGAGCAACTCGTCGCCGGCCGGATGGCCGAGGGAATCGTTGATCTGCTTGAAGCGATCCAGATCGATGAACAGCACCGCCAGCGCCGTCTTCGTGCGTCGCGCCTCGATCAGCGCATGGTCGGCCTTGGCATGCAGCAGGCTGCGGTTGGGCAGGCGGGTCAGGCTGTCGTAGAACGCCAGTTGGCGAATGCTCTCGCGATTGACCTCGCGCTCCATGGCCAGGGCGCACAGCGGAATGATCACCTCGACGATCTGCTGGTGCAGCGCCGAGGGTGTGCGGTGCTCGCTGTAGTAGAAGGCCAGGACGCCGATGGCCATGCCCTTGGCGCTCTTGATCGGGATCGACCAGGCGCTCTTGATGCCCAATGCCAGGCACTCCTCGCGAATCGGCGCCCAATGCGGATCGCGGGTGATATCGCTGGCGAAGATCATCTCGCCCCGGCAGGCAGCGACGCTGGAGGAGCCGACGCACTCGCGGATCGACCGGCCTTCGAGCAACTGCCCGTAGCGCTCGGAGAAGCCCGGCGCCGCCAGCGGGTGCATGGCACCGTCCTCGTCGACCTGGAGCACCGCTGCGCGGACTTCCGGCGACATGCGCTGGATCTCCTTGCATAGCAGGTCCATCACCGACTCCAGCGGCATCTCGCGGACCATGGCGTCGAGAATGCAGTGCTGCAAGACCTGGTGGATCTTCGACGCGGTGATATCGGTGAGCACCGTCACCGTATGGGCCAGTTCGCCATTGGCGCCGTTCACCGGGTTGATCGCCACATTGCACCAGATGCGCTCTCCGCCTTTCACCTGCAGCAGCTCCTCGACCTGGAACGAACGCCCGCCGCGCAAGCCGCGCTGCAGTTCGGCCAGGCGCTGCGCAGGCAGTTCCGGCACCAGCAACTCCGCCGGCTGACAGGCGACGATCTCCGCGAGGTTGTAGCCGAACAGCTTCTCGAAGCCCTTGTTCAGGTACACCACCTTGCCGCTGCCATCGGTGATGAAGATCGCGTTATCGGTCTGGTCGGCCACCAGCGACAGCAGCTTGGTGTGCTTGCGCTCCTTGCGCTGCTCGGTCACGTCCTTGACGAAGGCGGTGTAGAGAATCTGCCCGTCGCTCTCGACCCGGGAAATCGACATCGAGCCCCAGCGCTGGCTGCCGTCCTTCTTGTGGATCGGCACATCGCGGGTGGTGCCAACGATCTTGTTGATCCCGGTATGGCGATTGGAATTGACATAGCCGTCATGTCGGCTGCGAATACTTTCCGGCACCAGCATGCTGACATTATTGCCAAGCACTTCTTCGCGATTGAAGCCCCACAACTGTTCCGCGGCACTGTTGAACAGCACCACGCAATTATCGCTATCGATCACCACGACACTGTCGATGGCCTGTTCCAGGGTTTGAACGAAGATCTCAGAAAGATTCTGGGTAATGGGCATCAACTCGATCCGAACGCAACTTGTTGATTGCGGCCAAAGCGCTACGGAGCCATGCAGTTCGTTGCTGCATAGCTGGGCGTAGAGCCTCTGGGGCCGGGAGGTGCGCGACAGGCGCGGGGGCATAGCCTACGCCACGATATGGCGCTTCGCCATTATTCGGTCGATATTATTCGGATTATTTTATGGCGCCGGGATACTGGCGGGAGGTCAACCGTTTCACCGTTCTAAAAACGAGAATCCATTGAGACAGATCAATATTTAATCCGTTATATATGTTAGCCCCAAGCCGCTACACATACCTCGGCGACATGCATCTTCAGCCACAGGCAACTCTGTACTTCGACCTTACACATTTGAAAACGTTTCACTATTGATTGCCGACTCAACCAATCGACTTGGGCCTGACGCCTTCTCGCTCACTGTAAACAGGGTGTTTACGCCGCATCACTGCCTATATCTCGTAGGCCTATTCCACATCCCATGTAGTCCTGATCTGAAACTTATGTAACTCCGCCTTTTCACCTTGTCGCCCCCTCAGCCTTAGGCCAAGTTGCGCTCCTTCTCACGAGGCCAAGACCTCTGCGACAGGAACAAATAACCATGCTCAAGCGCTTATCCGAGTACCTGTTCGGCAAGGGTGACCCGCTGCCGCCGCCACCTCCCGTACCGCAACGCCCACAACTGACGGCGTGGCCAGTGCCGCTCAAACCTCACCCCGAGCCGGCG
>NZ_MKZO01000060.1 GCF_001941965.1 Pseudomonas putida
CGCAGATAGGGGTTTCGGAATTGAATCTTGACGATGACCTACTCTCACATGGAGAAGCTCCACACTACCATCGGCGATGCATCGTTTCACTGCTGAGTTCGGGATGGGATCAGGTGGTTCCAATGCTCTATGGTCGTCAAGAAATTCTGTGTGCCAAATCGTCTTTCGACGCTTCAGCAAATCGGGTATGTGATATTTGTGGTTTGCACGAACTTTCGGTTCATTGCGTCTTCACCACCACAATTCGGCTTACGCACAAATTGCTTGGGTGTTATATGGTCAAGCCTCACGGGCAATTAGTATTGGTTAGCTCAACGCCTCACAGCGCTTACACACCCAACCTATCAACGTCGTAGTCTTCGACGGCCCTTTAGGGAGCTCAAGGCTCCAGTGAGATCTCATCTTGAGGCAAGTTTCCCGCTTAGATGCTTTCAGCGGTTATCTCTTCCGAACATAGCTACCCGGCAATGCCACTGGCGTGACAACCGGAACACCAGAGGTTCGTCCACTCCGGTCCTCTCGTACTAGGAGCAGCCCCTCTCAAATCTCAAACGTCCACGGCAGATAGGGACCGAACTGTCTCACGACGTTCTAAACCCAGCTCGCGTACCACTTTAAATGGCGAACAGCCATACCCTTGGGACCGGCTTCAGCCCCAGGATGTGATGAGCCGACATCGAGGTGCCAAACACCGCCGTCGATATGAACTCTTGGGCGGTATCAGCCTGTTATCCCCGGAGTACCTTTTATCCGTTGAGCGATGGCCCTTCCATACAGAACCACCGGATCACTAAGACCTACTTTCGTACCTGCTCGACGTGTCTGTCTCGCAGTCAAGCGCGCTTTTGCCTTTATACTCTACGACCGATTTCCGACCGGTCTGAGCGCACCTTCGTACTCCTCCGTTACTCTTTAGGAGGAGACCGCCCCAGTCAAACTACCCACCATACACTGTCCTCGATCCGGATAACGGACCTGAGTTAGAACCTCAAAGTTGCCAGGGTGGTATTTCAAGGATGGCTCCACGCGAACTGGCGTCCACGCTTCAAAGCCTCCCACCTATCCTACACAAGCAAATTCAAAGTCCAGTGCAAAGCTATAGTAAAGGTTCACGGGGTCTTTCCGTCTAGCCGCGGATACACTGCATCTTCACAGCGATTTCAATTTCACTGAGTCTCGGGTGGAGACAGCGCCGCCATCGTTACGCCATTCGTGCAGGTCGGAACTTACCCGACAAGGAATTTCGCTACCTTAGGACCGTTATAGTTACGGCCGCCGTTTACCGGGGCTTCGATCAAGAGCTTCGCGTTAGCTAACCCCATCAATTAACCTTCCGGCACCGGGCAGGCGTCACACCCTATACGTCCACTTTCGTGTTTGCAGAGTGCTGTGTTTTTAATAAACAGTCGCAGCGGCCTGGTATCTTCGACCGGCATGGGCTTACGGAGCAAGTCCTTCACCCTCGCCGGCGCACCTTCTCCCGAAGTTACGGTGCCATTTTGCCTAGTTCCTTCACCCGAGTTCTCTCAAGCGCCTTGGTATTCTCTACCCAACCACCTGTGTCGGTTTGGGGTACGGTTCCCGGTTATCTGAAGCTTAGAAGCTTTTCTTGGAAGCATGGCATCAACCACTTCGTCGCCTAAAGGCAACTCGTCATCAGCTCTCGGCCTTGAAATCCCGGATTTACCTAAGATTCCAGCCTACCACCTTAAACTTGGACAACCAACGCCAAGCTGGCCTAGCCTTCTCCGTCCCTCCATCGCAATAACCGGAAGTACAGGAATATTAACCTGTTTTCCATCGACTACGCTTTTCAGCCTCGCCTTAGGGACCGACTAACCCTGCGTCGATTAACGTTGCGCAGGAAACCTTGGTCTTTCGGCGTGGGAGTTTTTCACTCCCATTGTCGTTACTCATGTCAGCATTCGCACTTCTGATACCTCCAGCAAGCTTCTCAACTCACCTTCACAGGCTTACAGAACGCTCCTCTACCGCATCACCTAAGTGATACCCGTAGCTTCGGTGCATGGTTTGAGCCCCGTTACATCTTCCGCGCAGGCCGACTCGACTAGTGAGCTATTACGCTTTCTTTAAAGGGTGGCTGCTTCTAAGCCAACCTCCTAGCTGTCTAAGCCTTCCCACATCGTTTCCCACTTAACCATGACTTTGGGACCTTAGCTGACGGTCTGGGTTGTTTCCCTTTTCACGACGGACGTTAGCACCCGCCGTGTGTCTCCCATGCTCGGCACTTCCAGGTATTCGGAGTTTGCATCGGTTTGGTAAGTCGGGATGACCCCCTAGCCGAAACAGTGCTCTACCCCCTGGAGTGATACATGAGGCGCTACCTAAATAGCTTTCGAGGAGAACCAGCTATCTCCGAGCTTGATTAGCCTTTCACTCCGATCCACAGGTCATCCGCTAACTTTTCAACGGTAGTCGGTTCGGTCCTCCAGTCAGTGTTACCTAACCTTCAACCTGCCCATGGATAGATCGCCCGGTTTCGGGTCTATACCCAGCGACTAAACGCCCTATTAAGACTCGCTTTCGCTACGCCTCCCCTATTCGGTTAAGCTCGCCACTGAATATAAGTCGCTGACCCATTATACAAAAGGTACGCAGTCACCTAACAAAGTAGGCTCCCACTGCTTGTACGCATACGGTTTCAGGTTCTATTTCACTCCCCTCTCCGGGGTTCTTTTCGCCTTTCCCTCACGGTACTGGTTCACTATCGGTCAGTCAGTAGTATTTAGCCTTGGAGGATGGTCCCCCCATATTCAGACAAAGTTTCTCGTGCTCCGTCCTACTCGATTTCATTGACAAGAGATTTTCGTGTACGGGGCTATCACCCACTATGGCGGCACTTTCCAGAGCCTTCCACTAATCTCAAATCAACTTAAGGGCTAGTCCCCGTTCGCTCGCCACTACTAAGGGAATCTCGGTTGATTTCTTTTCCTCAGGGTACTTAGATGTTTCAGTTCCCCTGGTTCGCCTCTTGCACCTATGTATTCAGTGCAAGATACTCAGCTTGTGCTGAGTGGGTTCCCCCATTCAGAGATCTCTGGATCACAGTCTGTTTGCCGACTCCCCAAAGCTTATCGCAGGCTACCACGTCTTTCATCGCCTCTGACTGCCAAGGCATCCACCGTATGCGCTTCTTCACTTGACCATATAACCCCAAGCAATCTGGTTATACTGTGAAGACGACATTCGCCGAAAATTCATGACAAAAACTCACAAATTTTACCTTAGCCTGAATCAACACCAGTGAAAGTGTCGTTCAGTCTATTTCTATCACATACCCAAATTTTTAAAGAACGGACCAGTCAACAAAGACTAGAAATCAACATTCGATCCGAATGCTCATTTCTAAGCTTTAATCAGGAGTTTCAAGCAGATTATGGTGGAGCCAAGCGGGATCGAACCGCTGACCTCCTGCGTGCAAGGCAGGCGCTCTCCCAGCTGAGCTATGGCCCCAGACTGAGGCTAACGTGTAACTTAATTGGTGGGTCTGGGCAGATTCGAACTGCCGACCTCACCCTTATCAGGGGTGCGCTCTAACCAACTGAGCTACAGACCCAATAAGCTGCTTTTCCGTCTTCTTCAATGAATCAAGCAATTCGTGTGGGAGCTCATGATACGGCTGATGTCGTCGATTAAGGAGGTGATCCAGCCGCAGGTTCCCCTACGGCTACCTTGTTACGACTTCACCCCAGTCATGAATCACACCGTGGTAACCGTCCTCCCGAAGGTTAGACTAGCTACTTCTGGTGCAACCCACTCCCATGGTGTGACGGGCGGTGTGTACAAGGCCCGGGAACGTATTCACCGCGACATTCTGATTCGCGATTACTAGCGATTCCGACTTCACGCAGTCGAGTTGCAGACTGCGATCCGGACTACGATCGGTTTTGTGAGATTAGCTCCACCTCGCGGCTTGGCAACCCTCTGTACCGACCATTGTAGCACGTGTGTAGCCCAGGCCGTAAGGGCCATGATGACTTGACGTCATCCCCACCTTCCTCCGGTTTGTCACCGGCAGTCTCCTTAGAGTGCCCACCATAACGTGCTGGTAACTAAGGACAAGGGTTGCGCTCGTTACGGGACTTAACCCAACATCTCACGACACGAGCTGACGACAGCCATGCAGCACCTGTGTCAGAGTTCCCGAAGGCACCAATCCATCTCTGGAAAGTTCTCTGCATGTCAAGGCCTGGTAAGGTTCTTCGCGTTGCTTCGAATTAAACCACATGCTCCACCGCTTGTGCGGGCCCCCGTCAATTCATTTGAGTTTTAACCTTGCGGCCGTACTCCCCAGGCGGTCAACTTAATGCGTTAGCTGCGCCACTAAAATCTCAAGGATTCCAACGGCTAGTTGACATCGTTTACGGCGTGGACTACCAGGGTATCTAATCCTGTTTGCTCCCCACGCTTTCGCACCTCAGTGTCAGTATGAGCCCAGGTGGTCGCCTTCGCCACTGGTGTTCCTTCCTATATCTACGCATTTCACCGCTACACAGGAAATTCCACCACCCTCTGCCCTACTCTAGCTCGCCAGTTTTGGATGCAGTTCCCAGGTTGAGCCCGGGGCTTTCACATTCAACTTAACGAACCACCTACGCGCGCTTTACGCCCAGTAATTCCGATTAACGCTTGCACCCTCTGTATTACCGCGGCTGCTGGCACAGAGTTAGCCGGTGCTTATTCTGTCGGTAACGTCAAAACAGCAAGGTATTCGCTTACTGCCCTTCCTCCCAACTTAAAGTGCTTTACAATCCGAAGACCTTCTTCACACACGCGGCATGGCTGGATCAGGCTTTCGCCCATTGTCCAATATTCCCCACTGCTGCCTCCCGTAGGAGTCTGGACCGTGTCTCAGTTCCAGTGTGACTGATCATCCTCTCAGACCAGTTACGGATCGTCGCCTTGGTGAGCCATTACCTCACCAACTAGCTAATCCGACCTAGGCTCATCTGATAGCGCAAGGCCCGAAGGTCCCCTGCTTTCTCCCGTAGGACGTATGCGGTATTAGCGTTCCTTTCGAAACGTTGTCCCCCACTACCAGGCAGATTCCTAGGCATTACTCACCCGTCCGCCGCTAACTCGAAGAGCAAGCTCTTCTCATCCGCTCGACTTGCATGTGTTAGGCCTGCCGCCAGCGTTCAATCTGAGCCATGATCAAACTCTTCAGTTCAATACTGCTTGGGTTTTGAGAAAACCCTAAACTTGGCTCAGCAATCTCAAAATGAACTATTTCGATTTCTCG
>NZ_MKZO01000061.1 GCF_001941965.1 Pseudomonas putida
TCTGGAGGACTGGGCTGCGTACGACGGCAGCACGCTGGACAGGCCACGGTTCTGGGTGCAGAGCGAAGCGCAATGGGTCAAGGACGATGCCAATGACATTCATAGAGGCAAGCGGGGCCTCAAGGTCGTAGGGCATGAGGGATCAAGCCGGACCCTCGATATCCTGCCGCCCGGCACACAGGTTGCGGTTTCCGGCACGGGCCGTCACCGCAAGCTGGAAAATGCCCTGGGTCCTGCTTCGCTACGCAGTACGGACGGCACCCTGCGCGGGTATGTTTCCGCCCGCCACTTGCGCCCGGGCAAGGGCGATCTGTCCGAGGTCTCAGGCGATGTCCTGAATGTGCGTGCCGAGTCCCATGGACAAGCGACCGTACTGGGCGGGTTGACCAAAGGGACCTCAGTGCGCGTCAGCGGCAGTGGCGACTTCGTCAAGCTCGAGTATGTCGAACAGTACGTACTGGCGGAAAAACTGCGTAGCGAGTATGTCCCCGCAGATCGCGATGAGGTTTTCGTCCCGGCAAAGCCCACCCCCATCAAGGCCGGTGAACTGATCGGCCACATCGGCCCCTACCAGAATGCCAGGGATGCCAAGCCCCGTCGGCACCTGCACCTCGAAGTCTTCTGCGTCGACTACTTCCCCGACTTCCTCGAGGAAAGCCGCGCCTGGGCCAAGCGCCTGCCGGCCAAGGAAAAGACCTGGTTGAAACTCAAGGCGGGAACCGAGGTGGTCTTCCATCGCGACAACTTCGGGAACAGGGCCCATCCGACCAATGTCCACCCGCATCTGGTCAGTGAGCACGACCTGCTCGTCCCGAAGAGCCTGCTGGACAATTTGTCGGCGGAGAACAAGATCCATCGTCCGAAAACAGACACTGCTGAAGGCTGCACCTGGTACCGCCTGGAAAGCCTGTTCCACGATGCCGAAGGCCACCTTGTCGACGGCTGGGTAAAGGTCATGCAAGAAACAGCCTGCTGGATCAGCCCCTGGGAATGGGATGGCTACGAAATCATCGAAACCCCTCGCTCGCCGGTGCCAGGCATGGCCTATCGGATGTACCAGGACAGGAACACCAGCGAGGAGGACCGCAATCGTGTTCGTCAACAGGCCGAGGCATGGGACAAAGGTGAACTGATGAGCAAGCTCTACTCGCTCATCGACCGTAACCATGACCGCCAGATGTGTGCCGATGAAGTGCGTGCGGCGCTCAAGTCTCCGGTTCTGGCCCAGGCACTGTCGAAAATCGTGCTGTGCAGTGAAAGCGAGTGGTATTACCGCCAGGAGAAATGGGATGCGCTGGATAAGGTATTTGGACATACCACGTCGGCGCCGTTGTTGAACTGGATTGCGGAGAAGGGGCGGATCAAGGAGTTGGGGTGGTGGGAGGATGTGGTTGGGCCGTTGAAGTTTTTGGGGGTATCGTCGGTTTATTTCCTACACCCACTTGGATTAATGAACAAACTGAAAATCCAGCAATTTTCATTTTCTTTAGAAATAATGAAAAAACTATTTAATCGATTGGGGTCAGAGAGAGAAAAAGAACTACAGGAAATCACGAATGAACTGAACAACCACATTCAGTTTTACAAGCTCGACACAGGATTGCGCCGAGCTCATTTTTTTGCTCAAATTCTACAGGAAACTGGAGAGAATCTTAGTACACAAGAAGGCTTCAGACACAGCGCCCAGAACTTGAAAAAAACTTTTTCTTACTTTCGAAGAAACCCAGAAAAAGCAGCAGCACACGGCTATTCGATTCGAAAAGGCTTCATAAAAGAAAACAACACCGCAATGAGCCAGGCCGACTTTGAAGCAATCGCCAATTATGCCTACGCTGGAAAAATCGGTAATGGCGATATCGACAGTGGTGATGGCTGGAAATTCAGGGGGCGCGGACTCAAGCAGCTCACAGGACGAGAGAACTACTCGAAATTTCATGACTGGCACCAACTACACAAGATCGAGTGGCCATATGACAACCCAGACTTCATATCAGATCCAGACCTTCTACTTTCAATGAAATACGCTGTCCGTTCTGCGGCATATTTCTGGGTAAAAAATAAACTTTTCGAAATAGCTGATCGCGGCGCCAGCAACGCAGCCGTCAACGATGTAACGAAGATAGTTAACCTATACACAGACAGCTACTCATCGAGAAGAGAAAATTTCTGGAAAATATGGAACGAGGAAAGTCTCAAATGAGAAGTATTTTTATGACTTTCGTATTCTTGACAGCCATGAGCGCGCATACAGAATCCCTTGCTCAAGAGAATAAAAACCCAGGACCCTATTTAGAAAATGATGCGTGCGGCTTTCCAGAAAGCAACCATGCTCACCCCCCAATCAAGTGGAATCAAAACACTGTATGCTTTATTTATGAAAAGCTTCCACGCGAGCTAGAAGCGCCCTACCTTCGTCCAGCCGATGAAATAGCATTATATACAAAGCCCGCATCAGGAACCACCAGCCGAGTTCGCGAGTTCTCCAAAGTATCAACAAAGGGAATAATTCACGACGCATTCATTGCTTCGGCAATCGATGGAAAAACTCGGTTATTTGTAATCCACAGCAACATATCTCCTAGTCGCTGGATATCCGTAACAGGTATATATGACGTGAGCGTCTTCGAATCTAATGAAAACAGCATTTCTTACAACAAGAAGGCATCTGACTTATTTGGAGGAAGCGGCGATTACATAAATGAGCAAGAAGAGCTTTTTCACTCATTCCCCTACAAAACAAGAAAAGCCGTCCAAAAAATGATTAACTCTAAACTATTCAGCTTGATCAATCCCGCAACCATACTAAAAGGAAGCGTAAAACGAAAAGTGTACCTACACCGCGACACCCCTACCTCAGACTCATTGGAAGTAACTAATTCATATTTGATGAAGAATGAGAAAATCGAGATAAAAGACACTTCAATTGGATGGCGCAGGATACTTACCCCCTCTCAAGAGGACCCACCCTTGGCATGGATAAAATGCTCAGACATACAAATACATTAGGTGCGGTATTTCATTTACAGTCACGCAGCATTTCAAAATGAAGATTGAAACTGGAAAAGCCCTTGTCACTATCGTCCTATTGATGAGTGATAGAGGTCATGCCTCCGACAATCACTATGAAACGAAAAAACTCTCATTCACAAAAACTGAAGACCATGGCCAACTTCTTGTATATACACTACCTAAAGGTGGCGAACTTAAGATTTTTGATGACGGCCTGAAATTCTACTATGACAATGGGATACTTATAACGTATGACTCTCCTGACAGGCTCCATTCCATGATCCCACTCTCAGAGCCAGGCATTCTTTATGATGCAGAAGGCGTTGAGCAGTCTGCTATATCGCTAAACCTATGTGCTTTTATAAGATTAAAAGACGGGTGCATTACCAGTGTCGAAACCGGCTCTCAATGCGGAGGCGAATGGAACGAAGACCATATCTGGTCAAGCCTTGCCAGCGAGAACAATGAGTATCTCCTCGAGAACAAAACAGACGTGAATGAGATTTACAAAAACTACGCATCGAGAAGCAGAGATGGCACCCGTATCAGCTCGCCACGAGTGCTTTCCTATTTGATGGAGGGCACCGGATTCGATAACTTACTGGCCTGCGACCCACCAACGCTAGAGAATCATAAAGCATATTCAGATTTTATGAACCTTCTGCGAAATGAAGGCGATATAGAAAATGCAAAAAAAATAGAGTCGGAGATCGCTGAAGTCACCCATGCACACGGAACCTATAAAACCAAAGAAATACCATGAACGGGACTGTAAGATTTTTTCTAGCTCCTCTGACGCTCATTGCAGGTAACACCTATGCTGATCTACATATTCAGTACAGCGCCCCCTTGGAAGACCGCTATGCGAATTTGACCATCTTCAATGATGGGAAAGTTACTAGAACCCTCTCCGGGGACCAATATGAAGAGGGAACCTTCGAGAAGGTTGTGCCACACTTTCTTTCAAAAGACCTGACATACCTTCACTTCACCCAGATCGCCTCAGGAAAAGTCGAACTTCCCGACGGATCCTCCAAGAACCATGAGGTTGTATATTGTGGAATTATCAATACCAGGTCGGGCTGCCTCATTTCGAAAGAAACCGGATCGTTCTGTGGAGGCAGCTTTACAGAAGATGGCAAATGGCGAATGCCCTTTTCCCCAGATTTCGACCTTGAGAGGCAAGCACCTAAAGTCGAAGACTATTACCCTAAAGGACTATCAATAGCCGACCACAAACCACTATCGAGCCTCGAAAACCTTATGAAATGTGATCCTCCAAGCACAGAAAACCTTGACACATACAATCACCTCATAAACAACAATAGTTTCACCCCTAACGACCCAGCATTTAAAAGTCTTAAATCACTTCTTGCCTGGTAGAAAGCCATTAATTTAAATCTAAAGCACACAACGCCCCTGAAAATCATGATCAGAATGCACTTGAAATGAAAAAACAAAAAATCAAGCTCCGTGATTTGATATTTTTTATAACAGCACTGCTAGCGCACACCGCACAAGGATCAAACCCCCAAAAAAACCAACATACCTACACATCAGAAATCGGCCAAAACCATAGCGCCACAATAAAGCTAACTTCAAACAATTACTATCTTCACTCAGAGAGCGAATCAACCCTACTGAAAGAGGCAACTGCCATACACCTTCGTGGCGATGAAGTGATTTTTCTTGATGTAAACAGCGATGAACTTAAAGACATTTTTGTGAAAATCATGGACGCTCGTGTGGAGGGATACTACACACTCCAATGTCATCAACTTTGGAAATTATCCATAAATATCATATAATTAGCGCTCAAATCAGTGCATGGGAGAAGCCCTTTTGACTACCTATACCGCATCGCTTGACACCGCCAGCCAAACCCTGGCTTGA
>NZ_MKZO01000062.1 GCF_001941965.1 Pseudomonas putida
TCACCGCCAGCCCAGCTAGACCGCCTGATTGAGCGGCAGAGGCCTGGTCATCGCCCGACGGCCATGGCGGCTGGCTGCTTCGGGGGGCTTGCCTTGGGCAGGGCTGCAGCTTAGGTTGATGACATTGGGGTCATGCCGTGCCTGAAAAACAATACGGACAATAAAGACGATGAGCAGAAACATTGATGCCGACCCCGCCCTGGCGCGGGGTCTGTCCAACCGGCATATCCAGATGATCGGCCTCGGCGGCGCCATCGGCACCGGCCTGTTCCTCGGCAGCGCCGGGGTGATGAAACTGGCCGGGCCCTCGCTGCTGCTGGGCTATGCGATGGCGGGGCTGATCGCCTTCCTGATCATGCGCCAGCTCGGCGAGATGCTGGTGGACGAGCCGGTCTCCGGTTCCCTGAGCCACTTTTCCAACAAGTACTGCTCCGGTTTCATGGGCTACCTGGCCGGCTGGAACTACACCGCCGGCTATATCCTGGTGGGCATGGCCGAGCTGACCGCCGTGGGCAAGTACGTGCAGTTCTGGTGGCCGGAAATCCCGACTTGGGCCTGTGCCGCATTCTTCTTCGTGCTGATCAACGGCCTCAATCTGCTGGCGGTCAAGGTCTACGGCGAGGCGGAGTTCTGGTTCGCGGTGATCAAGGTCACGGCAGTGGTGATGATGATCGCCCTGGGGGCCTGGCTGCTGTTCGGGCCGACCCCGCCTGCGGGAGCGGCGGTCAGCAACCTGTGGAGCCATGGCGGCTTTGTGCCCAATGGCTTCGGTGGGTTGATCCTGGCCCTGCCGCTGATCATGTTCGCCTTCGGTGGCCTGGAGTTCATCGGCTTTACCGCCGGCGAGGCACGGGACCCGCAACGCACCATCCCCCGTGCGATCAACAAGGTGCTGCACCGTATCGGCCTGTTCTATATCTGCGCCCTGGCGGTGCTGCTGGCCCTGACGCCATGGGATGAGCTGGTGGCCTCGCTGTCGGCCGGCGGCGACCCTTACAGCGCCAGTCCCTTCGTGAAAATCCTCGATCTGCTGGGCATCGGCGCGGCGGCCCACGTGCTCAACCTGGTGGTGCTGACGGCGGCGCTGTCGGTGTACAACGCGGTGGTCTACTGCACCGTGCGCCAGTTGCATGCCATGGCCGGGCAGGGCCATGCACCGAAAACCCTGCTCAAGCTCAATCGCAACGGGGTGCCGGTCAATGCCCTGTTGGTCACCGCCGCGGTCACGGCATTGGCGGTGATCCTCAACTGGCTGTCGCCCAACGGCACTCTTGAACTGCTGATGGCCCTGGTCGTTGCCACCACTATCATGAACTGGATGCTCACCAGTTATACCCACCTGAAGTTTCGCCGGGCGAAAGTTGCAGCGGGGGAGAGCACCGGTTATCGCTCGCCACTGTTTCCACTGAGCAACTATCTGTGCATCGCCTTCATCCTTGGAATCATGCTGATCATGGCCTTTATTCCGTCGATGCGTATTTCGGTCTGGTTGATTCCGCTGTGGTTGCTGCTGATCTACGGCAGTTACCGCAAATATCACGCGATGAAGTCCGGCGCGCTGCGTTTCGAATAATCCGCAACAGGAAATGATGATGAAATCCCAACTCCCCGCTGTTCAACAGCTCACGGGCGGCGAAGCCCTGGTCGAAAGCCTCAAGGTGCATGGCGTCGATACCCTGTTTGCCCTGCCCGGGGCGCAGATCTACGGCCTGACCGATGCCCTGGCGCGCAACGCCGAGAGCATCCGCACCGTTGGCGCCCGGCATGAACAGACCAGCGCCTACATGGCCTTCGGTTATGCCCGCTCCACCGGCCGCCCCGGCGTGTTCACCGTGGTACCCGGCCCGGGCATCCTCAATGCCAGTGCCGCCATGCTCACCGCCCACGGCTGCAATGCCCCGGTGCTGGCCCTGACCGGTGATGTGATGAGCGGCTTCAAGGACCGCGGTCGCGGCCAGTTGCATGAACTGCCGCGCCAGTTGGAAATCCTCCAGGGCATCGGCAAATGGGCAGCCCATATCGAACAGCCGGCGGACGCGCCGTGGCAGGTGGCCCAGGCCTTCCAGGCCATGCAGTCGGGGCGGCCAGGGGTGGTGTCGTTGCAGGCGTCGTGGGACTTCTTCACCCGTGGTGGAGCGGTGCGCATGCAGGCGCCGCTGGCGTTGCAGGCCAAACCGCCGGTGGATACCGATGCGCTGGAACGGGCGGCGAAGCTGCTGTCCGGGGCGAAGGCGCCGATGATCTTCGTCGGCTCCGGTGCGCTGGAGGCCAGTGCCGAAGTCGGCCAGCTTGCCGAAGTGCTGGGTGCCCCGGTGGTCAGTTTCCGTGGCGGACGCGGTGTGGTTTCCGATGATCATCCGCTGGGCTTTACCGTCGCTGCCGGTGCGCGCCTATGGCCGCAGACCGATGTGGCGGTGGTGATCGGTTCGCGCTTCGAGCTCCTGGATATCCGCTGGCGCCATCGCCCGGCCGGGCTGAAACTGATCCGCATCGACATCGATCCGGCGGAGGTGCGGCGGATCCCTTCGGAGGTCAACCTGCTGGCGGATGCCGCCGAGGGTTCCAGCGCCCTGGCCGAGGCGGTGCTGCGCGTCGGTCCGCCGCGTCGTCGCGACAGCGAGATCGCCGAGGCCAAGGCGGCTGCGGAGCAGGCGATCCAATGCGTGCAACCGCAACTGGATTACCTGCGGGTGATCCGTGAGGTGCTGCCACGGGACGGCTTCTTCGTCGAGGAGATTTCCCAGGTTGGTTTCACCTCGATCTTCGGCTTCCCTGTGTATCAGCCGCGCACCCTGGTCACGTCCGGGCACCAGGGCACCCTGGGCTTCGGCTTCCCCACGGCGCTAGGGGTCAAAGCGGCCCATCCGCACAAGGCGGTGGTGTCGATCTGCGGCGACGGCGGCTTCATGTTCGCCGCCCAGGAACTGGCGACGGCGGTGCAGTACCAGCTCAACCTGGTGACCATCGTGTTCAACAACAACGCCTTCGGCAACGTCTACCGCGACCAGCAGGAGAGCTTCGGCGGGCGCCTGCTTGGCTCGGAACTGGTCAACCCGGATTTCGTGCGCTTTGCCGAGTCCTTTGGCGTGCAGGCGGTGCGTGTTGCTTCGCCCGCACAGCTGCGGCCGGTGCTGGAACAGGCCTTCGCTGCCGATCGCCCGGTGCTGATCGAAGTCAGCGTGCCCCGTGGCAGCGACAGCAGCCCGTGGCAATTCCTTCACCCGACCTTCAACTGAGGCGCACCTGATGTTCGAACATGTCGAAACGTACCCCGGCGACCCGATCCTTTCGCTGATGGACGATTACCAGCGCGACCCGCGCACGGACAAGGTCAACCTGAGCATCGGTTTCTACTACGACGACGCGGGCCAGGTGCCGGTGCTGGGGTCGGTGCGCCAGGCCAGGGCACTGCTGGATACGCGGGCGGAAAGCGCCAACCTGTACCTGCCCATGGACGGCCTGCCGGACTTTCGCCGGGCGGTGCAGGGCTATCTGTTCGCCGAGGCGGATTGCGAGCGCATTGTCACCCTGCAGAGCGTCGGCGGTTCCGGGGCGTTGCGGGTCGGGGCGGATTTTCTCAAGCGTTACTACCCGGACTCGCAGGTGTGGGTCAGTGATCCGACCTGGGACAACCATCTGGCGATCTTCCAGGGGGCCGGGTTCGCGGTGAACCGCTATCCGTACCTGGATGGTTCCGGGCAGCAGGTGGATTTCCCCGCAATGCTGGAGGTGTTCGCCAGGCTGCCGGCCAACAGCATCGTGTTGCTGCATGCGTGCTGCCATAACCCGACCGGGGTTGACCTGCAACCGCAGCACTGGGATGCGTTGTATGCGCTGTTCCACGAGCGTCGCCTGATTCCGTTCCTCGATGCCGCGTATCTGGGGTTGGGGCAGGGGCTGGATGAGGATGCCTATGCCATCCGTGCCCTGGCGCGGGCCGGGATCACCGGGCTGGTGAGCAACTCGTTCTCCAAGGTGTTCTCGCTGTATGGCGAGCGGGTCGGGTCGTTGTCGGTGGTCTGCGACAACGTGGCGATTGCCGCGCGGGTAGCGGGGCAGTTGAAGGGGACGGTGCGGACCAATTATTCCAATCCGCCGCGGCATGGCGCGCAACTGGTGGCGACGATCTTTGCCAACAGTGAGTTGAGCGCACTGTGGCGCAGTGAACTGGATGGCATGCGCGAGCGGATGTTGGCGATGCGTCGGGCGTTGTTCGAGCGGATCGAGCCGGGGCTGGAGGTCGGGTATCTGCTGCGCCAGCGGGGGATGTTCAGCTATACCGGGTTGAGTGCCGAGGCGGTGGATCGGATTCGGGAAAAGCACGGGGTGTATCTGATTCGCAGTGGGCGGATGTGTGTGGCCGGGCTTAATTCATCCAACCTGGATGCGGTGGCGAGGGCACTTTCGGACCACTGATAATCGGGTGTTCTTGAGGGCCTCATCGCTGGCAAGCCAGCTCCCACAGGTATCGCGTGCACCGCTGGACCTGTGGGAGCTGGCTTGTTCTGGTCAAGTTTTTCCGGACACCGATTACGGTGATCAGGCCGCCTGCTGCTCCATAGCTATCGGCGACAAGTAATTGTTGTGGCTGTGGAGCCTGACTCGGTTGTATCGCATGAAGAAGCTGG
>NZ_MKZO01000063.1 GCF_001941965.1 Pseudomonas putida
CAGGGTTCGCGGCCAGCCACAAGTTTTATGACCGACACGGTCACTGTGGGAGCTGGCTTGCCAGCGATTGCGGTGGTGCAGCCACTATCGTAATCGCGGGTGAACCCGCTCCCACAGGGTTCGCGGCGTGCTTTGATCAGCATGAGGTCAGACCCACCGCAACCGGCGGAACAGCCACCATTGACCAAGGGCCAGGCCAACGACCAGCAGACTGGCATAAAGGAAGCCATACGGACTCTCAGACCCGGGAATGCCACCCACATTGATGCCCAGCAACCCGGTCAGGAAACTCATCGGCAGGAAAATGCAGGTAATGATCCCGAACCGATACATCGTCCGGTTCATCCGCTCATTCAACCGTCGATCCTCACTCTCCAGCACCAGCGCCACCCGCTCCCGGGTCAGTTCCAGCTCTTCGAGATAACGAATCAGGCTGTTGGTCAGCTCGTTCCAGTAGTCGGCATCGTCTTCGCAGAACCAAGGCCATTTATTGCGCGCCAGTTGCGCATAGATCTCCCGCTGCGGCGCAAGAAACCGCCGCAAGCCAGCAGCGCGGCGACGCATCTGCTGCAAGGCACCATGATCAGGCGCATAACGCTCGTCAGCCTCGAGCTTCTCTTCCTCGTCATCCACCAGCTCGGAAAGATCCGACACCACCGCCTGGATCTTGTCTGTCAGCAACTGCGCCAGCCCCAGCAACAACTCCGAGGCCGTACGCGGTCCACGCCCCTCGTCCAGTTGCTGCAACAACTCATCGGTCGCCCTTAACGGCCGCAGGCGCAGCGAGATCACCCGCTGCGCCTGGGCAAAGATACGCACCGAGACCATGTCTTCAGGCTCGGCACCGGGATTCAGGTTGATGCCACGCAGAAAGAGGAGCATCTGCGCATCCGGCAGCGGCAACATGCGCGGCCGGGTGTTTTCTTCCAGCAGCAGGTCGCAGGAGAACTCATTGAGCCCGCTGTCCTGGCGCAACCAGGTCTGGGTCTGCGGATGCCCGCGGTCCCAGTGCAGCCAGAGGCTTTCCTCCGGCTGCAACTGCAGGGCATCGAGTTCTGTCCGAGCGATGGAACGCGCACCGCCCCTGCCATCGAGAACCAGGGCATGAACCAGCCCCCACTGCGCGTTTTCTTCCTCGAACATCCTTACTCCATCGTCCTGTCTTAAGGGATTACTCAGGCATCTTCAGCGGGCTTGGCGAGATGATCACGCCATTGTTGTCCGCATACACATACTGCCCAGGGTGGAAAGTGACACCCGCGAAGGTCACCGCGACATTGAGGTCGCCGATGCCGCGCTTGTCGGTCTTCATCGGGTGGCTGGCCAGGGCCTGCACGCCGACGTCGGTCTGCACCAGGACGTCCACATCGCGCACGCAACCGTAGATCACCAGGCCTTCCCAGCCATTCTTCGCCGCCTTCTCGGCGAGCATGTCGCCCAGCAGCGCACGGCGCAGCGAACCGCCGCCGTCGACCACCAGGACCTTGCCCTTGCCGTCGAGCTCCACCTGCTCCTTGACCAGCGAGTTGTCCTC
The DNA here is from genome assembly GCF_001941965.1 of Pseudomonas putida. GTDB lineage: Bacteria > Pseudomonadota > Gammaproteobacteria > Pseudomonadales > Pseudomonadaceae > Aquipseudomonas > Aquipseudomonas putida_L. The sequence continues at coordinate 1,535 of NZ_MKZO01000063.1, forward strand.
GAAGCACTTGATGGTGACGATCTCGCCGCCGAACGAATCGCGACCGCCGAAGTTGCTGAACATCGGCTCCAGCACCTGCACCAGCTCAGGGTAGGCGTCGCACAAATCAGGCGTTACGTAATGCATGGGAAAACTCCTGTCAGAACCAAGATGGATGAATGTCGGAATTCACGATCACTGAAACGGACGAAATCTGGCAATACGGCTTTAGACCAGATCCAGCCTACAGGTCAATGCCGATGCGGTCACCCTCGTAGGCCAGCTTGAACAGGTTCAAGGCCGGACACCCCGGCTGCAAGGCCCGGCCGGAAGACAGGTTGAACGCCAGACCATGACGCGGGCAACGCAATACATCGCCCTCAAGCGTGGCCTGTGCCAGCGGCGCGCCCTGGTGGGGGCAACGGTCTTCGAGCAGCACCGGGCGGTTATCCACAACCAGGAGCAACAACCCTTGGCCGTTGACCCGAAAGGTCTTGCGGTAACCGTCCTGCAGATTGATCAAACGCTCGAGGGCAACGAACATGGCGAAAACTCAAAAAGTGACCATAAACCCGAAAAACGTCACATCTTAGCCGCTAACCGGCTCCGGAGAAACTTCCTCGGTGGCCGGACGCTCGACCATCGACAACGGATCACGCAACCAGCGCTCCACCAGCGGCCAGACTTGGGTCTGCGCAGGCTTGCTCACCAGCATATCCACATGGCCGAAGTTGTCGAATCCGTGGGCCACGCCGAGGGTGACAAAGCGCTTGTCCTCGCTGCCGATCTGCTCGAACAGCTTGCGACAGGCCCAGACCGGGTCCTGGAAGTCCCCTGCCCCGCCCACGGCCAGCACTGGCACGCGGACTTCGGCCAGACCGGCCCACCAGTCGCGGTCCTTCTCGCCGAAACGCCCGAACAGGCCGAACCAGCGCATGCTTTCTATGGCCAGGCCAATCGGCTCGTCTTCCGGCCCGCGCTTGAGGCGTGAACCGGAAATATGCGGGAAGCGCTTGAGCAGCAGACGGCTGCCCCACTCCACCGGCGGGATCTTCAGCGGCCAGTAGGTGCGGCTGACCTGGGTGCCGAAAAAGGCCGCGCTGGCGATCAGCGACTCGTCCAGGTAGCGCCCGCCCAGGGCTGCGGCCAAGGTGGTGCCGCCGAGGGAATGGCCGAGCCAGTGCGCCGGCTGCCCGGTTATTTCATTAATAAAGGCGGCGATGGCTGGCAGGTCGTAGCCCGCGTAATCGGCCACGCGGTTGCGCGCATAGTCGCGATTGCGCGGCGACAGGCCGTGGCCGCGCATTTCCGGAATCCAGACATCGAAGCCGGCGCGCGCCAGCGTGGCGCCCAGGCCAATGCCTTTGGGCGAGAACCAGAAGCGCCGGTTGGAAAAGCTGCCGTGCAGAAGGATCACCGGCACGCCCCGGGCCTGTTCCTGATCGGCCAGGCCAAGGCGGGTCAGCGCCAGCTCGACACTCGGGTCAGGGCTGTTGCCGGCCTTCAGGCGGTAGACGTCCTCGCTCAGGTCGCCGCAACGTTCGGCCCTGAGCAGGGCTACGGGAAATAGGGAACTGCTGCTTTGCATAGGTTTCTTGCACGAAAAAGGGCGCGGCTGCGCTTGATGCCTGTCAGTTAAGCCAATTGGGGCCGCTTTGCGGCCCTTCGCGAGCAAGCTCGCTCCCACAGGATTTGTGCATACCTTGTGGGAGCGAGCTTGCTCGCGAAGGGCTGCAAAGCAGCCCCAAAACGCTCACTGAACACACCCTGAATAAAAAGCAAAGCGCCGGCATCCCCAAGAGGAATGCCGGCGCCTATCCCACTACCAGATCAAGCCGGAGCCTGACCCTCAGCCAGGAAGAACCAGGTTTCCAGCACCGAGTCCGGGTTCAGGGACACGCTTTCGATGCCCTGTTCCATCAGCCACTTGGCCAGGTCCGGGTGGTCCGAAGGACCCTGACCGCAGATCCCGATGTACTTGCCCGCCTTGTTGCACGCTTGAATCGCGTTGGCCAGCAGCTTCTTCACCGCCGGATTCCGCTCATCGAACAGGTGCGCGATGATCCCGGAGTCGCGGTCCAGGCCCAGGGTCAGCTGGGTCAGGTCGTTGGAGCCGATGGAGAAGCCGTCGA
>NZ_MKZO01000064.1 GCF_001941965.1 Pseudomonas putida
TCAAGCCAGGGTTTGGCTGGCGGTGTCAAGCGATGCGGTATAGGTAGTCAAAAGGGCTTCTCCCATGCACTGATTTGAGCGCTAATTATATGATATTTATGGATAATTTCCAAAGTTGATGACATTGGCTGTTCCCCAACCCTGGAAAACCTATCCTCTTTAACACGTCAAAGTCGATTGATAGGCTTGCTGCAACAGCTATCTGCCCGGTTGAAGTCGAAGATCGATGTATCTGTAGGGTTTGGAAATAAATGCGGGCGCCCACCGCACTCACGGCTCAGTTACCATTCTTTGTGCATCGCGGCCGCGCGGCTAGTTGGTAGCTGTTCTAAGCCTAGTCAGTGCCGCCCTTCGCCCCAAGCCCCATAGTCAGATTTGAGAAATGACAGTAGGCGATGCCGCAACGCGCTTCATCGACCTATGTAAAACGACTCCTTTATCGAAATAGTGCACTCATCGCTCTCCACGGCGATCCCTTCATCGCGAATTGCACCGCCCAAGACGATCTGCACTGAAATCAATACTTTCTGATGCCTCTTGATTAGAGATGCCAGCCATAATCATCTCATCGCCAACGCATACGGCGTTCGGCAGCCAACACACTCTCACTCACTACTGGAAGCTCAGACATGAAAACCATAGGCATTGAAAACTCGAAGTCCAGCGTACAGGCCCACTTAACGCTTGGAACCAAAACTATGGGGCTAGGTATCTATGGCGCGTACTTGGCTCTCGCTATTATTTACTTCTGGTTCGGCGGCATGAAATTTACCCACTACGAGGCCGAGGGCCTGGTTCCACTGGTGAGCAACAGCCCGCTTTTGGGATGGGTGTATAGCATTTTTTCGGTCGACATGTTCTCCAGCCTGCTCGGCATACTAGAGATTTCGATCGGCACTCTGATCGCAGGCCGCATGCTGTCGCCCAAACTATCCGTGGTAGGAGGCGCTCTGTCTGCAGGCCTGTTCTTCACAACCCTTAGCTTTATGTTTTCCACTCCGGGCGTCATTGAGCCTAGTTTAGGGTTTCCGGCGATTTCCGTTGCGCCAGGTCAGTTTCTGCTTAAAGACTTAGGGTTGCTTGCTGTTTCGATATTTGTGGCAGGCCATTCGCTGGTTGAACTGGAAAAACGTAAAATTAATGCATAATTTTTTCAATGGCTTAAGGCAGTAATGCCTTAGGCCTTTTTGCCATCATTTTCCCCCGCCAGATCTTTCAACCAGTCACGAGGGCTCAACCCCGTCTTGCGTCTAAATGCGCGAGACAGCGCCGAAGGACTTTCGTAGCCGACTTGAGCTGCAATCAGCGTAATCGAGCGCCCTTCTCGCATCAGCTTCTGAGCCAGGCTAACTCGCCAACTCAACAAATAATCAGCAGGCGTCTGTCCGATGACACTCTTGAAATGCACGGCATACGCAGCGCGTGACATATTTGACTCACTGGCCAGCTCTGCTATTGACCAGGCATGTTCCGGGGAGTTGTGCATCTGTAAAAGCGATCGGGCAAGCCGCATGTCGGCCAGTCCAGCCATCATTCCGGTGCGCAACTGGTGATGATCGAGCAGGTAACGGAGCAACAGAATGATTAGGAGCTCAAATAAGCGCTCAAGCGCGGCTTCCCTTCCACAATGCACATTTGCCGCCTCGGCAAACATCCACTCCAACGTGTCTGCCAGCATGGGCAGATCATCGAGTGCGAGCACCAAACAGTCCGGTAATGAAGCCGACAAAGGATTATCAATTCCGCCCTCAAACTCCATGGAAGCACACAACAACTTTGCGCCATCGGACTCACCCGCAAACAATTGATGCTTGGCGGGGCGTGGCATAAAAATCAAGCTAGGGCGAGTGAGCTGCAAATCCTTGCGATCGGGACCAAGCAACGTCACGCTGCCGGCCTGAAGCAGATGGATATAACCTCGCCGCTCGGCGCCATCGTAAGATGCAGAGCCGCATAGGTCGCCGTCATAGAACAGATTGGCCCGCACGCCGAACCGCGAGAGCAAATTAGACAAACGATCCATTGGCCGATCCTTGACGAGTCAGAACGCACAGACCATACCATCTGCGTTGTCGTTCAGTGCCTGTAGCGAACACAATGTCATCAACCTAAGCTGCAGCCCTGCCCAAGGCAAGCCCCCCGAAGCAGCCAGCCGCCATGGCCGTCGGGCGATGACCAGGCCTCTGCCGCTCAATCAGGCGGTCTAGCTGGGCTGGCGGTGA
>NZ_MKZO01000065.1 GCF_001941965.1 Pseudomonas putida
GATCCATCGTCCGAAAACAGACACTGCTGAAGGCTGCACCTGGTACCGCCTGGAAAGCCTGTTCCACGATGCCGAAGGCCACCTTGTCGACGGCTGGGTAAAGGTCATGCAAGAAACAGCCTGCTGGGTCAGCCCTTGGGAATGGGATGGCTACGAAATCATCGAAACCAGCCGTTCACCGGTGCTGGGTATGGCCTATCGAATGTACCGGGACAAGAACACCTGCGAAGAAGACCGTAATCGTCTCTGTCAGCAAGCTGAGGCATGGAACAAAGGCGAGTTGATGAGCAAGCTTTACAACCTTATCGATCGTAATCATGACCGCCACATGTGCGCTGATGAAGTTCGTACGGCGCTCAAATCCCCAATCCTGGCGCAAGCACTGTCAAAGATCGTGCTGTGCAGTGAAAGCGAGTGGTATTACCGCCAGGAGAAATGGGATGCGCTGGACAAGGTGTTTGGACATACCACGTCGGCGCCGTTGTTGAACTGGTTGGCAGAGAAGCAGCGAATCAAGGAGCTGAGTTGGTGGGAAGAAGTCTCCGCCGGGTTAAGGTTCCTGGAGAACACTTCCATCTACTTCCTGCACCCGCTGGCTCTGCTCGGACAGTTCATGGTCGATGACAACGACCTACGCTGGCTGAAAGTCCCTCACGGACAACTGACATTTGATGTCGAGGGCAACGATATCGAGACCTCGAAGTATTTCAGTCGCGTCGTGCACTGGCCCGGCGGCGCATCAGGGATAACCATCGGCCGCGGCTACGATATGGGGCAACGTCCTGATCCCGAGTCGGACCTGAAAATGGTTGGTATCAAGGAGCCACTGCTTTCCTGGCTGATCGGTGCCAAAGGATTGAAAGGCATTAGTGCGAGGTATTACTACGACAGCGCGCCTCAAGTGATAAAAAAGCAAAAAATCAGCAGAAAGCAACAGTATGCATTATTTGTTCCAGTTTATGAGAGCATGAAAAGTGATGTTCTTAGAATTTCGCAAAAAAATCAAAAATACTACGGAGCGCTGGATTGGGAGTCCACAGACAAGAGAGCACAAGATTTAATCATCGACCTTATCTACAGAGGTGACTACACCACAAAAACCAGAGCCTTCATTCAACCCCCCTTCATTGCAAATGACACAGTCCAGTTCCGGCGAGAGATCTCGAACCAGGATAATTGGCCGAACGTACCTAAAGATCGTTTCCAGCGCCGCAGGGATTACATACAAGAATGAAAAAACTTGCGTTCATCACCCTCTTGCTTTTTACAGTTCCCTCCAGCGCCGAAAGACTCGGCTGCACAGCCATTTCCATGGCTGCTACCGGGCAAGCCGCCGGAAAAATCAGACGATTTACCGACCATTTTCCCAGCGCATGCATGTTTATCGAAACACTTCGCACCCGGACTGATGAAAAACCCATTGCGCTAGGGAAAATCTGTGAACTGGAAGGTAAAAGCATGTCCTGGGAGTACGCGGATGTCAGTTTCAACTCCGGAGAGTTCCACGACGATAAACTCTACTTTGAGCTCAGTATTACCCCGCTTGAGCTCACAGGCGAAGAGATCAAGCTATGCGAGGTCATCTTCAGCAAAGACAATGCAGTTAAATTGGAATGCACAAACGACAAACGGATGAGCGATATTCGCCCATCGCTATTCTCGTACGACACCAACTAAATACCCCATAGACTGAAGCGAGGGTCTCCATGACTTCAACTGCCTGCCAAAAGAAATTACGCGCAACGTTTGCCTATTACATCCTGACAAGCATGTGCCTGCCATCACTCTCCCAGGCTGAATCCTTTGATCGCAGAACCCTGTACCTGGCAGACTCAGGCCGTATCGGCGATCAATTTGTCAGGTATACCGCAGCAACAGGATCCCCCTGCATCTCAATGTCATCAACTTTGGAAATTATCCATAAATATCATATAATTAGCGCTCAAATCAGTGCATGGGAGAAGCCCTTTTGACTACCTATACCGCATCGCTTGACACCGCCAGCCAAACCCTGGCTTGA
>NZ_MKZO01000066.1 GCF_001941965.1 Pseudomonas putida
ACGGAGAACCGGTCGAAAAAGCTCTCCGTACATGATTTTTCGGTCACTTTTCGTCCAATGACGCTGTAGGTGCCTGGAAAATTGCAACTTGCCGCGGCTGCACGACAAGTTGATCGGAGCATCCCTAGCGCCTACAAAACAGCAACCCACACATAAAATTGTCAATGAACCAAAACAGAGAAATAAAGCACAACGAAAAAACCAGCATCCACCTTCTCCGCGCCATAACAAGCCAGAACCTCAACCAATAAATTGATGAAAAACCAAGTATTTAAGGATGCAAAATGCAACATTCAATTTCCATATGCGGCTCAATGAAATTTCTTATTGAGATGGAAAATATTGCAAAGTTTTTGGCAGCATTCGGTCATGAAGTGATGACACCCGAAAGAGAAGAGAGTCACCTCGACTGGTCGAACCTAAAAGACGCCAACCTAGTAAAACTTAAAAAATCATTTATTGATTGCCATCTCGAAAAAATTAAACGCTCGGATTTCGTATTGATTGCTAATTTCTCGAAAAATGGTATCAGCGGTTATGTAGGGCCAAATACACTGATGGAAGCCTCGTTTGCACACGCATTAGGTGTGCAGGTGATTTTTCTTTACGATCCTTCGCAGCAAAGCTGCGGGCTTGAATGCCTTGCCATTATGAGCAAATGCTTAGATGGCAATGCTCACGATATTGTGAACGCATTGAAATGCCGCCAACTGAGTCGCTTTCAAAACTTGGCTTCAGCTCATGTAATTAGTTTAAAGCCCAACAAACCAGACAGATGGTAACTTCAGCGACACACGGACGACGCCATATGTGGATTGACTCAAAGCGCAATTTTTCCAAAATTACAAGATAGCTCGACCCGCCGCCGAGTCGAGCTAAATTGTTTAAAGCACTCGAGTCTACAACCCAACTTCAAGTTTTATACCAGCTACCCAAGCTGCGTCAACTTCATCAACGCCACCTGGATCTACAACCACTTGGAGGTTCGGGCGCACGGTCAACCAACGCGTCACAGCGAAGCCGTAGTTGATTTCAATGTTAGTTTCAGCATTCTGCAACGGGGTGAAATCTGGATCGTTGTAATCCACTGCACCATTCAACGCGTTGGCGCGATCTGCAGTATTGCGGAGGCGCTTGTTTGCATGAATGTTAGCTACACCGAAGTTGACCTCATCGTAAGGCCTGGAGTCAAACGGCGCGGTGTAGATAATACCAGCCTGAACCGAACGCTCGATCGCACTGGTTTCCTTGTCGTGGAAAGTCGCACTAGCAAACAGTGTCAGGCCACGCGCGGAGAAGCTCGGGTCTTTATAAACCTGCTGCTTGCCAAGCACCCAAGTACCGTACTTCCGGTTGCGCTCCTTAGGCTGCCCGTTTTCAAGATCATAGACGTCGTCCCATGAACGGTTGCTGTAGTAGCCGCCAAAACGGTACTCGCCAGGAAGCTTCTGTTCGCCCAGTGTCAGGGAGTGAACAACCTCGACGGGAACCAAGCTGCCCTTGTTGCCACTACCACTCATTTTGAAACCGTTACCAGTTTCGAGGTACGACGGATTCTGCTCGTAAACACCCACTTGGAAATATGTATCTTCGGTCAGGCCAAACTTGACCCGAGCGCCCCATTGGGACACAGGGTAGTTGTAGATTGTATCGCCTGCCCAGTTCCCCGCCGGAGCCCCGCAGAACGATACGTTCTGGAATCGGCAACCCCAAGTGCCAAAGTCCTCCCCTACGCCAACTAGACCGAGCTTGATATTGAGACGGTCATCCCAGAAGCGTTGCTGATACCACAGTTGCGAGAGGCGCCAGGTCTGGCCCAATGTCATCAACCTAAGCTGCAGCCCTGCCCAAGGCAAGCCCCCCGAAGCAGCCAGCCGCCATGGCCGTCGGGCGATGACCAGGCCTCTGCCGCTCAATCAGGCGGTCTAGCTGGGCTGGCGGTGA
>NZ_MKZO01000067.1 GCF_001941965.1 Pseudomonas putida
TCAAGCCAGGGTTTGGCTGGCGGTGTCAAGCGATGCGGTATAGGTAGTCAAAAGGGCTTCTCCCATGCACTGATTTGAGCGCTAATTATATGATATTTATGGATAATTTCCAAAGTTGATGACATTGAGGTCTGGCCACGCCCATAGACTTCTTGAACCGAAGTGAACGCACCAACGCGTGGATCACCAATTCGCTCATTGGTGATATTTTGGCCGTTACGCTCACTGACGGAAAATTGAAGCTCTGCGTCCGACCAACCCAAAACCTTGTCGAGGTCTACATTGACGCCGAACGCAAGCTGATCAGCATATCTGCCAGTAGTATGGGAATCGTAACCCCCAGCCACATTAGACGCGGCCTCTCCTACATAGGTGATATCGAACTTATAGCCTTTCTCAAGGAGCTCTGAGCGAAGTCCGCCCCAATCACCCATCATCCATGGCGAGTCGTTTGAAAATGCCCCTTCCGCATGAGCATAGCCACCAAAACAAACGAGAATTGCAGGAATGGTACGCACAGCAGCACACGCCAAAGAATGTTTGACAGACATGGTTAATCTCTTTTGTTGTTTTTAGATAATCGAACGAACACTACCGCCATCAACGCCCCACACACTCGATGTAACAAATGAAGCTAGATCAGAGGAAAGGAAGACAATAACGTTTGCTACTTCCTCTGGAGTTCCGAGGCGGCCAAGTGGCAACTGACGCAGGGACATCTCATGCTTCACGGCCTCCTCGGGTGGAAGACCGTGAATTTCACTCAACGTGTCGGCGAAACCACCTGGCTTTGTCCAAAATGGCGTCCAAATTGGCCCTGGAGCGACAGCGTTAATACGGATATTGGGGCCTTCACTGCGAGCCAGTCCTTTGGTGATCGCGAGTACCGCTGCTTTGGATGCAGAGTAATCCATCGGATTGGACTCAGGCTGACGCGCCAAGTCAGAGGCATTATTGATAATCACTCCGGATTTACGAGTTCGCATTACAGGCAAAACCTTTCGGCACGCCCGAACGTAACTCATGAAATTCAGATCGAGTGTCTGCTGCCATTGCTCATCTGTAATGTCATCGAAGCTACGTACAGCCCCCGAGCCTACGTTGTTGATCAGGATATCAACAACACCATCAAGGGCTGTCAGAGCACTGTTGAACGACGAGTCGACGCCATGAGCGGTGGAGAGATCTGCTTTGATGATGTGGCTTTCGACTTCGAGCATGTCAAGCTCATGCTTGAGGGTCTCAAGCTCATTCAGGTCGTAATCTAGCAAAGCAAGAGAGCAACCTTCCCTGGCAAACGCAAGAGCTGTTGCTCTGCCAATGCCATTAGCTGCTCCTGTGATGATTACTTTGCGTTGTTCTAAGTTAATGTGCACTAGATCCTCCAAGGCCTCTTTTCGAGGTCGATTTCTCACTGAGTTTTAGCGGTATCCTTAGCGACAAGTCCATGCAAGCCGTTTTAGTCTTACCACCTAGAAAGCTTTAACCTGAGAACACCGAATTTGAGGCGCATACCACCACCAGCAACCAAATAAGAAACAGCAAAATCTGGAGCGGCATAGAAAGCCGATATATAGCATTAACCGTGGCAGGACTCATAATTCAGCACCCCTAAAAATATTCTTATAATAAATCCGCGCATACGCACCCGATCAACCTCTCAGACTGAAGCAGTCTGAAATCTTTGATACTCAGGCACGGGCACATACTGAAACCTCTGCAGCCCTGTTGTTCCAGGCGCTATAGAAACCGCAACCATGCACGGCCAAAAGATTCTGGATGTATGACTTTGCTTAGATCGAAAAAATGCGCGAGAACGTAAGACGGCTCTACTATTGAAGAAACCGGCGCACGCCAAAGAAAGGGCGAGTCGCTTTGACTCGATAGGAATGGTGCAATTTTTAGCGGAAGCGCTTTTCGAACAAATGGGAAGTCGACTAGCGAAGAATGACATGAAAATGGCAAATGCCAGATTGAAATAGTGCATAGCCAAGCCCTGTAAATTTTTATATTTGTATACAGTTTTATGCCCAACCACAGCCACTCAAATTCCCTTTCAACCCACACTAAACAAGCAGTAAGACCTGACGCTGCATCAAGCCCCTGGTAGGGCCCTGCGTTCATAGCCTAGGCATTTGAAAGTCACAGAGCTGCTTCCTGCATCTAAGGGAAACACAAGCCGTCTTTTCAAAAAATGCCTTGATTGAAAATCATTATTTCCATATTGAAATAATCATGTAGTGGCGCAAGGAGCGGTAGAGCTTTGGTCTACTCACAGTAGATTGAAAGGGGATTTACCTAGCAGGCGCTGTCCCCGATAGTTCCGCCGATTTTTTCTCTAGTTAGTTCTAGGTAGTTATTCCACATGGATTGGCGGGTTAATCGCTCGTCCTAGCTCACATCGATAAAGAGACACACTTTAATGTCCCTAGAAAAACAAACCCGGACTGGTGGATGGTTCCCCCCAGTGCTGGGCAGCCTGCATGCCTTGTTAGGCTTGTTCCTTCTTCTCGGCGGGATCGCCCTCGCCAAGAACGGAGGCTCTTGGTATTACCTGATTGCAGGCGTTGGTATGCTGCTATCGGCCTACTATCTGATGCGCAGACGATCCATCGGTATCGCGATCTATGGCGCTGTGTTCCTGGGCACACTGGTATGGGCCGCATACGAAGCCGGCTTGGATTACTGGCAGTGGGTTCCTCGACTAGGCGTGTTCCTGGCGCTCGCTATCCTTAACGCATTGGCCATTCCAGCTTTCAAACCCGAAATGAATCGGCGGGCCAGCAAAAAAACATCTTACTCCCTCGCGGGCGTGCTCGGCTTGGTATTGCTAGCAGGCTTCGCCGCTGCCTTCATTCCGCATGGTGTAATCGAATCGAATACCACTGTAGATCGCAGCAACATGACTCCGGCGACCCAAGGCAATTGGGCGCACTATGGCTCCACTGCAGCGGGCACGCGCTATGCCCCTTATGGCCAGATCAACAAAGAGAACGTCGATGGACTAAAAGTCGCGTGGACATTCCACACCGGTGAAGTCGCCGAAACTGGCCTCGAAGACCAAAACACCCCCTTGCAGATCGACGATACCGTTTACATCTGCACGCCTAAGAGCCAAGTCATCGCAGTCGACGCCGATACAGGCAAGGAGCGCTGGAGATTCAATCCCAAGTCGGACACTGGCGTTTGGCAGCGATGCCGGGGCGTTGGCTACTACGACGTTGAGAATGGCGCCAAGTACCACGATACCCAGAACTCCCCTGCCCAGCCTGCAGCGGCAAACAGCTGCCGTCAGCGCATTATCGTCGCTTCAAACGATGCACGCTTGATGGCTGTTGATGCACACACAGGCGAGCTGTGCGAGAGCTTCGGTGAAAATGGTACTGTCCAGCTAAGCCAAGGCTTGGGCCCATATAAGCCCGGAATCTACTCCCAGACTTCCGCTCCATTGATTGCTGGAGACCTTGTAATTCTTGGCGGGCGCATCTACGACAACGTGGCTGCCGGCCAGCCATCTGGCGTCGTTCGCGCATTCAGCGCAGTCACTGGCGAACTGGTGTGGGCATGGGATCTTGGCAATCCACTAATTGATCGCCTGCCACCTGAAGGTGAGACTTACACCAAGGGCACACCAAACGTATGGGTTACACCGACCTACGACGAGCAACTGGGCTTGGTGTATCTGCCAACCGGCAACACGACGCCGGACTTCTGGGGCGGAAACCGCACAGAAGCGGAGCGGAAGTATTCTTCTGCCGTCGTTGCTCTGGATGTGCGCACGGGTAAAGAACGCTGGATGTTCCAAACCACTCATCATGATGTCTGGGACTACGACGTTCCTGCACAGCCAACGCTCTACGATATCCCTGATGGAAAAGGCGCAACCGTTCCAGCTCTGATCCAGGTCACCAAACGCGGTCAGATCTTTGTACTGGATCGTAGAAACGGCAATCCTATTTCGGATGTGAAGGAGATCGCCGTTCCCCAAAATGGCCAGGAGCCGCTGTCTCCGACTCAGCCGTATTCGGTAGACATGCCAGCCATTGGCGTAGATCCACTGTCTGAAAAGCGCATGTGGGGTCTCAGCGTCTTCGACCAGCTGATGTGCCGTATCCAGTTCTCCCAGCTTCGTTACGAAGGCGATTTTACTCCTCCGACGACCACACCCTCACTGCAGTGGCCGGGCTTCTACGGTGGCATGAACTGGGGTAGCGCAGCTGTTAACGCTACCAACGACTACCTCATCGTTAACGACATCCGCCTGGCGCAGATCATCCAGCTGAAAAGTCGTGAGGAAACTGATCGAATCATTGAAGAGACCCGTGGCAAAAGCGGAGGCGCTGGCCATGACGGCATCAATCCTCAGTACGGCACTCCATATGGTGTGATGCTGATCAACTTCATGTCGGCTCTCGGCGTTCCCTGCCAGAATCCCCCGTTCGGGTCGATGACCGCAATCGATCTCAAAACCAAGAAGATCGCATGGCAGCGTCCACTCGGCACCGTCGAAGACACCGGCCCGCTGGGAATTGCAACGCACCTCCCTATGCCAATCGGCACACCAACACTAAGCGGTTCCCTGACCACGCAGTCTGGCCTCATCTTCTACGCGGGCACTTCTGACTACTACCTCCGCGCCATCGATGCTGATAGCGGGAAAGACCTGTGGAAAGGTCGACTCCCTGTCGGCAGACAAGCAACTCCGATGACCTACATCTCGCTTAAGACGAAAAAGCAATACGTACTTCTCACCGCCGGCGGCGCTCGAAATTCGCCAGACCGTGGTGATTACGTGATCGCCTACGCCCTGCCTGACAAGTAACGGTAGTGGCAGCATGGGGTCGGCCACAGGCTGACCTCATGCTCTGGCCGACATCCTTCAAAAAAAATCTGCATCACTTCCTTAGCATCTGCTCAGGCGGATAGCTGTCGATGGCGCCTGCGCTCATCTCGATTTAAATAGCCAACTCAGTCAGTGACGAGTCCAAGTCTTGAAGCCATCTGCCTGCGCTCATGCTCAAGTCGCTCATCACCACCAACACAAAACGTGAGCAAAAAAATACCTGGAACACCCGCACGATGTCCCAGGTAACGCTGCACAAAAGCTACGTGAACTCACTCCTAGGAAGCAGTGAGCAACAGCGCGGCATAACTCAGCAAAACAACGATGATCTCTAGGTCGATAACAGCTCTGCGGATCAGTTAGATCCATCGCATAGGCCCGGCCCCGGGTAAATCACCTTAAATCGATGCTCCTTCTGCGCCCGTCCTGAAGTCGAAGCTGGCGGTCAAACCACCGTCCGCTGTGACATCGGCACCGTTCAGCGCAACCGCCCCCTCTGAAAGCAGGAACAACGCAGCAGACGCGACTTCCCGCGCTTCCGGGATGCGGCCATTCGGTTGACGAGCAGAGCGTGTATCAAAGAAACGCTGCGAGTCCGCCGCAGACTCGAGATGGCGCTTGAACAGGCCAGCCATCATCGGGCCAGGACTCAAGACATTTACACGTACTCCTTGGCGCGCATGATCCATAGCTCGTTTGCGCGCAATTAAAAATCGACCGATTTCAGCGTTTCAAAAACCCATAGATTTTCCAGATACTTGCAAAACGCAAGACTGTTGTATTTTGCATGGCAACCTATTTTTTATTTTTGGGGCCGTATCTCTTACAAAAATCACCCCTTAGTCAGCGCTCAAGGGCATGGAAGTAGGGTCTATCTAGACCCCGTACAGCTCACCACAAACGGATGAACATCAAAGTTCCCCAAACGCAGCTGCACTCAGACCAGACACCAGAACGAAATTAACCTGTCAAAACAGTGGAATGAATAGCCAAGCTTGAAAAACATTATTTCACAGATGAAACAAATAACTCTGCTCGTTGTGCTAGCGTTTAGATCACGGTCTAGGTGCTGGTCTCGTTACCCATACACACCAGAACTGGAAGCCAAATACCCGAACGCTTCAACGCTTCATGGAGAGGCGGGCCAGGTGGTAGGCTTCAGAGATCGCTTCGCTGCACCTACCCACACGCCGTTAGCCTCAGCATCGAAGCAGTGCGCTCCGTGGTTCTTTTCAAATCAAGGGGGCTTTCTTGTGAGCCGGGCCTACCACGCTCGCACGCAGACCTCCCTTCAATATCATGTTCGAGAACCTGTCACGAATGAGTAAACACGTAATCTTCACCCTATCCCTAAAAGTCTCACCATCTAATCTTGCGGCTCTCTTAAAAGTCGTGCAACAACTGGTTGCCGATACTGAAAAGGAAGAAGGCTCGCTTACCTACGAGTACTTCGTCTCCGATGATGAAAGCACTATTGCGATACATGAAAGATATGTAGATTCGGCGGCAGCAGACCTCCACCTAACCCATACTTTCCCTCCATACTCTGAGAGCTTCGCTAAATTTACAGAAACCGAAAGCTTCTTCATCCATGGTGACGTTTCCACAGAACTCAAGGCAACACTTAAAGAAGCCAAGGTAATTTACCTTAAGCCATTCGCCGGATTTGATAGATACTAAATACAATATCGTATGTCGCGGGTATTAAAATGTCTATCCGCGACTCACCCTCCTCACGCCAATCACCTGCTGTACTTGCTTGATATGAGAGGAGCGAGATTCTCCCTCGTCTGACGAGCCTGCTTAATACCTGGCAGGGTCATCCGTCTCGCGGCCCTGAGATGGCCTAGGATCGGCATCAACAAGCGGTCTCGAATACGCTTTACCGCTGAACGATTGTTTAGCTATAACGGTGGAGTACTGCGGCCAAATCTGAAGCCGTCCTGCGATCCAACCCTTTCGCCCGGCCAGGGTCTTCACCCTCCGCCGTGGAAGACCTGGAGTGCTCTGATGCGAAACCCATTATTCAAGACTCGTATCACCGAAATGCTCGGCATCCGCCATCCAATCCTTTGCGGCGGGATGGGGCCTGGCGTTTCAGACGCGACCTACGTAGCGGCTGTGGTCAATGCGGGGGGAATGGGGTTCATCGTTGCTTCTGCCTACCCTGATCCAGAGCAGTTTCGCGAGGAGCTTCGTAAGTGCCGGCAACTGTTACTTGGAAAAAGGTTCGGTGTGAACCTCTACATATCAGGTCAGCCCACTGCAGCCGGTCGGATGCAGGAGCAGGTGAGAATCCTGGCTGAAGAGAATGTCCTTTGCGTCGAGACCTCAGGTGGTAGCCCCGAGGCAATCCTTCCTGCTCTCCGCGAATCCGGCATCAAAGTGCTGCACAAGGTTTCAGCCGTCCGACACGCGAGGTCAGCCGAACGCCTGGGCGTTGATGCCGTGATTGTTGTTGGCAATGATTCCGGAGGTCATCCAGGAACCTATGGTATCAGCAGCATGGTGCAGGCCCCTCAGGCCTCACAGGAGCTATCCATACCCCTGGTGATTGGCGGTGGGATGGGAACAGGGAGCCAACTCGCCGCCACCCTGGTGATGGGTGCTGACGCGATCTTGATGGGCACCAGGATGCTGGTATCGGAAGAGCTGTGGATTCACCGCCAATACAAGGATCTACTGGTGAACAGCGATGGCACGGATAGCGTCATCGTCAAGACCGGCCTACGCCAACATCACCGGGTTTTGAACAACGAAAGCGCGAAAGCCGTGGCTGCCATCGATGCGACGGGTACCAGCGATTTTGAACACTACCGCCCGCACGTCATGGGCAAATTAACCACCCAGGCCTACCTTACGGGTGATAGCAGCATCGGTATGCTCGACTACGGGCCATCTGCAGTTTTTGCGACTGCAGTGCAGCCAGTGGAACAAATATTCGACGACATTCTGGACGATGCAAAGCGTGCAATGCAGCGCCTGAACAACCTCAGCTGTGGAGGATGACCTTTACCGTGATTCGCGATGGATCGCTGACCTTGTCTTTGCCCAAATAGGACAAGCCAGGTGCAACTGGATCTTCTGCTCAAACTCCAACGTCCCCAGCAAATAAAGCATCCCTAGGTTCTGTCTGAAATTGAGCGAAACCGAACTTCAGTGCCGCGAATGCTGAGAATTTTGTAAGGTTTTCAGCCATCTATGGAAAGGAATCCTGTGATGGCTAATCGCTACGAACTCTCGGATGAAGCATGGAATCTGGTCGCAGATCTGTTTACCTCAACCCACACCAGAGGCAGGCCGCGATCAAGTGATCGCCTGATGCTCGATGGCGTGCTGTGGTTGCTGCGCTCCGGTGCTCCCTGGCGCGACATGCCCGAGCGCTTTGGGCCCTGGCGAACGATTTATCACCGCTTCCGGCTTTGGCGAAACCGGGGAACCTTCGAGCAGATGCTCAAGCGATTGCATTTGCAGCACAATGATCAAGGGCTCATCGACCTGCAGACCTGGATGATCGATTCAACTGCTGTTCGTGCCACCCGCGCCTCATCAGGTGCAGGTAAAAAAGGGGGCTTGATGAGCCCGCAGATCACGCTCTAGGCCGCAGTCGGGGTGGTCTCACCACCAAGATTCATATGCTCTGCGACGCCAACGGCGTGCCTTTGCGCTTCCTGCTTTCTGACGGTCAAGCCAGCGATATCAGCTACGCAGAGCCATTGCTGGACGATGTCTGTATCCCGACGAGCAAACGCGGCCGACCTCGTAAGCGCTGCCGCTGGCTTTTAGCCGACAAGGGCTACGATGCTGATGCACTACGCCGCTACTGTGACCGGTATCGAATGCAGCCGGTCATTCCTCTGCGTGCGATGAAGCGCAAACCCAAGCCTGGGTTGCCCCGCCTGTTTGATCGCCCCAAATACCGCCAGCGGAATGTGATCGAGCGTATGTTCGGCTGGCTGAAGGAGAACCGCCGAGTCGTGACTCGCTTCGACAAGCTTGCAAAAAGCTATGGCGCGATGGTCTCGCTGGCTTGTGTCATGCGGTGTCTGCGACACCTGTTTTGAGACAGAACCTAGATAGTATGAAAATTTACCGGTTGTAATGGCGCGGCATGCAGCAATCCGGCGGACGGCGGATCAAGCGCAGCCTGTTCATCGATGCCGGCGGCGTACGCTTCCTCACCGCCGAAGAACAGCACCGCCTCAGCGATGTGCGCCTGCTCAAGGACTACCTCGCGCAAAAGCGCAACGAACTGCACACCTGGAACGAATCCCAGGGCCAGGTTGCCGAGCTCTCGGCCAACCGCCGCAAGCTGACCAATATCGGCACCTTCCGCGCCTTCGCACTCGCCTACCTGAAGAACCATCCCGACGTGCAGCAGGGCATGACCTGCATGGTCCGGCAGATGCAGACCACCGCCGAGGGCGTGCCGCTGGAGATCTACTGCTTTACCCGGACCACGGTGTGGGCCGAGTACGAGCGGATTCAGGGGGATATTTTCGATTATCTGCTGGCGGTGTTGCCGGAGTTTGGGTTGGCGTTGTACCAACAGCCCAGCGGCAGCGATCTGCGCGCCGGGCTGGATGCCCTGTCGACCGGCCTGGCCGGCGAGCGCCGACCGCTACGTGCCGAGGCGACCGCTCAAGAGCAAGCCTGACGTACCTACTGGTTCTTCTGGCTATCGCGAAGCTGGTAATGAGACACATAGGTGTCTCTCGAAGGCTTGAGATGGTCGCTGCACAGTTGAACCAGTTTATCCACGTCGCCAGCCCTCAAGGCGTCGATGATCAGCCAATGCTCGCGCCGTGCCCGTTCCAGCTGATCGCTTATGACCAGGGAGGACGAGCGAATGGAATGGGCACGCTGGGCATGGTCCTGGGTCGCCGCCACCAGCACTGGGTTGTCCGAGAGGCCGAACAGGACTTTGTGAAACTGCATGTTGGCGCGGAAGGCGCCACGAAGGTTTTCTGACGCGACCATCTCGTCGTGGTTGTCCTGAATGGCAATCAACCGGTTCAGGTCGCTCTCGCCGACCGGAAACCTGATCAGCCGCACACACTGGCATTCAAGCAGCTCGCGCACGGCATAGAGATCTTCCACTTCCTTCGCCGTATAGGCGCGAACGAGCGCACCCACGTTGCGCTTGCGCTCCACCAGCCCCATGCGCTCGAGCTCCACCAGCACCTGCCTCACCACGTGCCGCTTGAGGCCGAAACGCTCGAGCAGGTCATCCTCGACCAACCGCTCCCGTGGATGAAGAAAGCCCAGGACAATCTCCTCCTCGAGTATGCGCACAGTCTGTTCGAGGCCGCTGGCCTGGGTTTCCGAATCGATGAGTTGCATGACGCTGCCTTAAGAACGGGTGGTGCGGACGGGAGAAAGACTGCCACAAAACCACGCGTGCCGCAGCTTCATCGACGGCCAGCCACCTCGCCGAGGAGCGGTGCTTGCACAAGCACCGTGATCGTGTTCTTATCGCCTCACCAGATTATCAATAATCTGATCGACAATTAATTCAATAATAACGCGGTAGGTGATCCATGCCTGACACTCCTCCTGTCATCAAGCCCACTGGCATTCGCAAAGGGCTGACCAACTACGGCGATACCGGTTTCGCCCTGTTCCTGCGCAAGGCGTTCATCAAAGGTGCCGGCTACAGCGACGATGCGCTGGATCGCACGATCATCGGCATCGCCAACACGGGCAGTGGCTACAACCCCTGTCACGGCAATGCGCCGCAGCTCATCGAAGCCGTGAAGCGCGGGGTGATGATGGAGGGTGGCCTGGCGATCGATTTCCCGACCATTTCCATCGCTGAAAGCTTCTCCCAGCCGACCAGCATGTACCTGCGCAACCTGATGGCCATCGACACGGAGGAGATGATCCGCGCACAACCCATGGACGCCGTGGTGCTGATCGGGGGCTGTGACAAGACCGTGCCGGCTCAGTTGATGGGGGCCGCATCAGCCAATGTGCCGATGATCCAGTTGGTGACGGGCTCCATGCTCACCGGCGGCCACCGTGGCGAGCGCGTCGGCGCGTGCACCGACTGCCGGCGCTTCTGGGGACGCTATCGTGCCGAGGAGATCGATGAGCAGGAGATCACCGAGGTCAACAACAAGCTGGTCGCGAGCATTGGCACCTGCTCGGTGATGGGCACTGCCAGCACCATGGCGTGCATCGGCGAGGCACTGGGCATCGTGATGCCGGGTGGCGCAACGGCGCCGGCCGTCACCAGCGACCGGATACGCATTGCAGAGGAAAGCGGTCGCCAGGCGGTACGCAACGCGCGCAATGGGCTGACCCCGGACAAGATCCTGACCGCGAAGGCCTTCGAGAACGCTTTGCGCGTCCTGCTGGCCATTGGCGGGTCCACCAACGGCATCGTTCACCTGACCGCGATCGCCGGGCGCATGGGCTTCGAGATCGATCTCGAGGCGTTCGACAACATGAGCCGCGAAACCCCGGTACTGGTCGACCTCAAGCCTTCAGGCCAGCACTACATGGAGGACCTGCATCGCGCAGGCGGCCTGCAGTCCGTTCTGCGTGAACTGAAACCGCAATTGCACCTGGACGCGATGACCGTCAGCGGGCGCAGCCTGGGTGAAGAGCTCGAGGATTTCCCCGAACATAAACAGGATGTGGTTCGCAGTTTCTCCAACCCGATCTATCCAGCGGGCGGCATCGCGTTCCTCAAGGGCAACCTGGCGCCTGATGGCGCGATCATCAAGCAATCCGCCGCCAACCCCGAGCTGATGGAGCACGAAGGTCGGGCCGTGGTCTTCGAGAACTCCGAAGACATGGCGGCACGCATCGACGATCCGGACCTCGATGTGCAGGCCGACGATGTCCTGGTACTGAAGAACATCGGCCCGATCGGTGCGCCGGGCATGCCCGAGGCCGGCTACCTGCCCATTCCCAAGAAGCTCGCCCGACAGGGCGTAAAGGACATGGTGAGGATTTCCGATGGACGCATGAGCGGCACCGCGGCCGGCACCATCGTGCTCCACGTCACCCCGGAAGCGGCGCTGGGCGGGCCGCTGGCACTGGTCAGGAGCGGTGACCGGATTCGCCTGAGCGTCAGCGAGCGCAGCCTGGAACTCAAGGTTGACGACGCAGAGCTCGCCGCTCGCCGCGCCAGCCTGGTCCTGCCGAAACCCGTCGATGCCGAGCGGGGCTATCGCAAGCTGTTCTACGAGCAGATGACCCAGGCCGACAAAGGGTGCGACTTCGAATTCCTGCGCCCTCCGCAAATGATCGCCCGCGTACCGATGAAGTAAGGCCTGGCAAGACAGTAACGCTTCATTGAAGGCCGGTCGCGTCCAGGCGTTTCTGGCGCTCCCGGCTCACTGACAATAACAAGAGGTGTTCGAATGAACGCGCGCCCTACCCGCATTCGCTATTTCATTCTGCTGTTACTTTTCCTGGTAACAACGATCAACTACGCCGACCGCGCGATACTTTCCATCGTCGGCTCATCGATGCAAAAGGAACTTGGCATCACGCCGGTGCAGATGGGCTTCCTGTTCTCGGCATTCGCCTGGGCCTACGTGGCCGGCCAGATTCCCGGAGGGTGGTTGCTGGACCGGTTCGGCACCAAGCGCGTCTACGCGTGGAGCATCTTCCTCTGGTCGTTGTTCACAATCCTGCAGGCCACCGTCGGCTGGTACAGCGTGTCGGTCGCCGTGGTCGTCATGTTCGCCCTGCGCTTTCTGGTCGGGCTCGCCGAATCGCCCTCCTTCCCGGGTAACAGCCGCATGGCTGCCGCCTGGTTCCCCTCCGCTGAACGCGGCACGGCCGCGGGCATCTTCACCTCCGCCCAGTACTTTGCAACCGTGCTGTTCGCGCCATTCATGGCATGGATCGTCTACCGGTTCGGCTGGCACTACGTGTTCGTGGTGATGGGCGGCCTGGGCATGGCGATGGCCGCTATCTGGATCAAGACTGTCTACTCGCCAAAGCAACACCCGCGCATCAATGCAGAAGAGCTCAGGCATATCGCCGAGGGCGGCGGCATCATCGACATGGACCAGACCGGGGCCAAGAGCGATGCCGTCAAGCCCAGCCTCTCGGCGTTCAAGCAGCTGTTGAGCAACCGCATGATGCTGGGTGTATTCGTCGGCCAGTACTGCATCAATACCCTTTCCTACTTCTTCCTGACCTGGTTCCCGGTGTATCTGGTCCAGGACCGCGGGATGTCGATCCTCAAGGCGGGTTTCATCGCGTCCATTCCGGCGATCTGCGGGTTTCTGGGCGGTGTACTGGGTGGAATCATTTCCGATGGCATGATCCGCAGAGGACAAAGCCTGACCTTTGCACGCAAAGCCCCGCTGGTGCTGGGCATGCTCATGTCCACCAGCATGGTTGCCTGCAACTATGTCGACACTGAATGGGTGATCGTGGCGATCATGGCGCTTGCCTACTTCGGCAAAGGCTTCGGCGCCATCGGCTGGGCAGTGGTGGCCGACACCGCGCCCAAGCAAATCGCCGGGCTGTGCGGCGGCATGTTCAACGCGTTCGGCAACACGGCCGGCATCACCACGCCCATCATCATCGGGCTGATCCTGCAGGCGACCGGCTCCTTCGAGAGCGCCCTGGTATTCGTGGCTGCCAATGCCCTGGTCGCGATGTTCTGCTACCTGGTCATCGTCGGGAAGATCGAACGTATGGAATACAAGTCCGATGACACCCAGCAGCCACTTGCAAAGAGCGTTTCAAGCTGATGGTTCAGCTACGTCGCGTTGAGCGCCGAGCGCTGCGTACCCAGGCGACTGAGCCACAGTGACGCCAGGATGATGGTCCCACCGAAGAACAACCGCCCCAGCGGCTCGTCCTGATTCCAGATCAGCAAGTTGAGCAGCAAGCCCACCGGGACATGCAGGTTGTTCATCACCGCGAGGGTGCCGCCGGAAACCAGGCAGGCGCCCTTGTTCCACCAGTACAGGCCCAGCGCCGTCGGACACAGCCCGAGGAACAGCAACACGCCCCACTGCACGTTGGTAGTGGGCAGGTGCCGGGCATTGCCGAAGGCGAGGAAGGCCGGCAGTACGACGATCAGTGCACCCAGGTAGAAGTAGCCGAAACGCCGGTAATGCGGCAGGTCGCTGGGGTGGCGGGCGACCAGGTGCTTGTACAGGACCTGGCCGGCGGCGTAGGTGAAGTTGGCCAGTTGCAGGAGCAGGAAGCCGATGAAGAAGTCCGGGTTGATGCTGTCGAAGCGGATCACCGCCGCGCCGGCCACGGCCACCAGGGCAGCGAGCAGCGCCCAGGGGTTGAAGCGGCGGTTCAGGGCGTCTTCGATCAGGGTCACGTGCAGCGGGGTGAGGATGGTGAACAGCAGCACTTCCGGCACCGTCAGCACGCGGAAGCTGAGGTAGAGGCAGACGTAGGTGATGCCGAACTGCAGGGCGCCGATCACCAGCATGGCGCGCATGAAGCGCGGCTCGACCTGGCGCCAGCGGGTCAGCGGGAGGAAGACGATCAGGGCCAGGACGACCCGGGCCAGCACCGCAAAGTAGCTGTCGACGTGGCCGGCGAGGTATTCGCCGATCAGGTTGAAGGAATACGCCTGGATCAGCGCGACGATCAGTAGGTAGCCCATGGTTGCCTCTCGGGGATCAAGGCGGCGACCTTAGCGGGTTGGAGTATCCCAGTGCAATTCTCGGGATTCTTTATTGCTCTTGAGGGCCTCATCGCTGGCAAGCCAGCTCCCACAGGGTTCTGCAGCGACTCGGACCCTGTGGGAGCTGGCTTGCCAGCGATGAGGCCCTGAGAGGCAATAAAAAAACCCGGCCGAGCGCAGGGCTTCGACCGGGCAGTACACCCAAAGGAGCAAAAAGGGGTGTCAGTCAGGGAATGTTCTTTGGCCTCAGGCCACCGCGGCCAACTTGGCCTTGGCCTGGTTCAGGCCCTTCTCATGGAAGTCGCCGCCCATGTTCAGGCCTTCGGCGTGGATAAAGGTCACGTCATGGATGCCGATGAAGGCCAGCACCTGACGCAGGTACGGTTCCTGGTGATCACTCGCCGCACCAGCATGGATGCCGCCGCGAGCGGTCAGCACGTAGGCGCGCTTGCCGGTCAGCAGGCCTTGCGGGCCGGTGTCGGTGTATTTGAAGGTCACGCCGGCACGCAGCACATGGTCCAGCCAGGCTTTCAAGGTGCTCGGGATGGTGAAGTTGTACATCGGTGCCGCCAGGACCAGCACATCGGCCGCCAACACTTCGTCAGTCAGTTCATTGGAACGCGCCAGGGCCTGCAGCTCTTCGGCGCTGCGCTGCTCTTCGGGCTTCATCCAGCCGCCCAGCAGGTTGGCGTCCAGGTGCGGCACCGGGTTCTGTGCCAGGTCACGCAAGGTGACGCTGTCGGCGGGGTTGGCGGCCTGCCACTGGGCAACGAAATCACGGGTCAGTTGACGGGAAATCGAATCCTGCTGGCGGGCGCTGCTTTCGATGATCAGTACGCGGGACATTGAATTTTGCCTCCATCGGCAAGGTCGCTAAGTCGATGGAGACAAGATTAATGATTGACCTATCGATAAAAAAGCGTAAAAACTCGGTCAAATCTATCAGTTAATTTGCTTGTTGCGCCTTGCAGTCCACCAGGATGCGCATCTTGATGATCTGCTTGTTGAAGTTGGCCGTGACATCGAGGCTCTTCTTCGCCGGCACGTCGACCCGGCGTACCCTTGGGGTTTCCGGGCCATTGCGGAAAGTCACCCGGCACGAAGCGGCGGTGTCGCCATAGTTTTCGAGGGTGATGGTGCTCATGTCGTTGGCGGTGTCGTAGGCGGTGGTGTCGAGCTTGATACCCTCGCCCAGCTCCTTCGTCACTTCGATGGGATACGCCGCCAGCACGGTCAGCGGCAGCAGGGCCAGCAACGCAACAGAATATTTCTTCATTCGGCGCTCTCCTTGAGAAGAGCGCCAGCTTAGGACAACAGGAGCCGAAGATGAAAGCGCCGCGCGTTACCCTGGATCAGTGGCGAACCCTGCAGGCCGTGGTCGATCACGGCGGCTTCGCCCAGGCCGCCGAGGCCCTGCACCGTTCGCAGTCCTCGGTGAGCTACACCGTGGCCCGGATGCAGGATCAACTCGGTGTGCCGCTGCTGCGCATCGACGGGCGCAAGGCGGTGCTGACCGATGCCGGCAACGTGTTGCTGCGCCGTTCGCGGCAACTGGTCAAGCAGGCCAGCCAGCTGGAAGACCTCGCCCACCATATGGAACAGGGCTGGGAAGCCGAGGTGCGCCTGGTGGTGGACGCCGCCTACCCCAACGCCCGCCTGGTCCGCGCGCTGAGCGCGTTCATGCCGCAGAGCCGCGGCTGCCGGGTGCGTCTGCGCGAAGAGGTGTTGTCCGGGGTCGAGGAAGTGCTGCACGAAGGTATCGCCGACCTGGCCATCAGCAGCTTCAGCATCGCCGGCTACCTGGGTGCCGAGCTGAGCGCGGTGGAGTTCGTCGCCGTGGCCCACCCGGAACACCCGCTGCACCGCCTCGGCCGGGTCCTGAACTTCCAGGACCTGGAAAGCCAGCTGCAAGTGGTGATCCGCGACTCCGGCCGCTCCCAGCCCCGCGACGTCGGCTGGCTCGGCGCCGAACAGCGCTGGACCGTGGGCAGCCTGGCCACCGCCGCGACCTTCGTCAGCAGCGGACTGGGCTTTGCCTGGCTGCCGCGCCACCTGATCGAGCGCGAGCTGCGCGAGGGCGTGCTCAAGCCTTTGCCGCTGGATCAGGGTGGCAGTCGCCATCCACTGTTCTACCTTTACTCGAACAAGGACAAACCCCTCGGCCCCGCGACGCAGATCCTCATCGAGTTGCTGCGCAACTTCGACACCGCGCCGCTGGACGTCCCCTTCGCCGCCCCGGCCCAAGCCTGACAGGAACCGCCCATGGCCTACTTCGAACATGAAGGTTGCTCCCTGCACTACGAAGAATACGGCCGGGGCGAACCCCTGGTACTGCTGCACGGCCTCGGTTCGAGCTGCCAGGACTGGGAAATGCAGATCCCGGAACTGGCCGCCGACTATCGCCTGATCCTCCTCGACCTGCGTGGCCACGGACGCTCCGACAAGCCCCGCGAACGCTACAGCATCGCCGGCTTCAGCGCCGACCTGATGGCCCTGCTGGAACACCTGAACACCGGCCCGGTGCATTTCGTCGGGCTGTCCATGGGCGGCATGGTCGGCTTCCAGTTCGCTGTCGACCACCCCGAGTGGCTGCGCAGCCTGACCATCGTCAACAGCGCCCCGGCGGTGAAGGTGCGCACCCGTGACGATTATTGGCAGTGGGCCAAGCGCTGGAGCCTGGGGCGCATCCTGTCCCTGAGCACCATCGGCAAAGGCCTGGCAGCGCGGCTGTTCCCCAAGCCGGAACAGGCCGAACTGCGGCGCAAGATGGCCGAGCGCTGGGCACAGAACGACAAGCGCGCCTACCTTGCGAGCTTCGACGCCATCGTCAACTGGGGCGTGGAGGAACGCCTGGGGCGGATCACCTGTCCCACCTTGATCATCTGCGCCGACCACGACTACACCCCGGTGGCGCTCAAAGAGCAATACACCGCACTGATCCCCGGCGCCCGACTGGCGGTGATCGCCGATTCCCGGCACGCTACGCCGCTGGACCAGCCCCACGTCTTCAACCAGACCCTGCTGCAGTTTCTCGCTGCGGCCTCAACCACCTCTCAAGGATCATTGAGTACATGCTGAAGAAAATCCTCATGGCCGCCTGCTCGGTCGCCTTCGCTACCGGCGTCATGGCTTCGGACAAGACCCCGCACGTCGAACTGACCACCAGCTTCGGCAAGATCGAGATCGAACTGAACGCCGAGAAGGCACCGGTCAGCACCAAGAACTTCCTGCAGTACGTGGACAGCGGCTTCTACAACAACACCATCTTCCACCGCGTGATCCCGGGCTTCATGGTCCAGGGCGGTGGTTTCACCGACCAGATGGTGCAGAAGGACACCAAGGACCCGATTGCCAACGAAGCGCGCAACGGCCTGCTGAACACCCGCGGCACCCTGTCCATGGCCCGCACCAGCAACCCGAACTCGGCCACCAGCCAGTTCTTCATCAACGTCGCCGACAATGACTTCCTCAACCCGGGTCGCGACGCCGGCTACGCGGTATTCGGCAAGGTGACCAAGGGCATGGAAGTGGTCGACCAGATCGTCAACTCGCCTACCACCATGAGGAAAGGCATGCGTGACGTGCCCGCCGATCCGGTCTACATCAAGTCGGCCAAGCGCATCGACTGACCGGGGTGTCACAGGGACGTGACCCCTCGGGCGAAGCGCCCGCCATCCTTACAGGAGTGCTGCATGCTGTTCCGTCGTTTCGAGCAATTGATCGACATCTTCCGCGAGGCGCCCACTGCGGCGCCTCCTTCGCGGGTCCTGCCCTTCTACCTTTACTACCTGCGCCAGGTCTGGCCGGCGTTCGTCGCCCTGATGGTGCTGGGCCTGATCGTCGCCCTGATCGAAGTGGCGCTGTTCAGCTACCTGAGCCGGATCATCGACCTGGCCCAGGGCACGCCGAATATCAACCTGTTCAGCGAACATGCCGGCGAACTGATCTGGATGCTGGTGGTGGCATTGGTGCTCAGGCCGGTGTTCGTCGGCCTGCATGACCTGATGGTGCACCAGGCCATCAGCCCGGGCATGACCAGCATGATCCGCTGGCAGAACCACGCCTACGTGCTCAAGCAGAGCCTGAATTTCTTCCAGAGCGACTTCGCCGGGCGCATCGCCCAGCGCATCATGCAAACCGGCAACTCCCTGCGCGACTCGCTGGTGCAGGCCATGGATGCGCTGTGGCACGTGAGCATCTATGCCATCAGCTCGCTGGTGCTGTTCGCCGAGGCCGACTGGCGCCTGATGATCCCGCTGCTGACCTGGATCGCCTGCTATGTCGTGGCCCTGCGCTACTTCGTGCCGCGGGTGAAGGAGCGCTCGGTGGTGTCGTCGGAGGCGCGCTCCAAGCTGATGGGGCGGATCGTCGATGGCTACACCAATATCGCCACCCTCAAGCTGTTCGCCCATACCGATTTCGAACAGCAATACGCCCGCGAAGCGATTCGCGAGCAGACCGAAAAGACCCAACTGGCCAGCCGGGTCATCACCAGCATGGACGTGGTCATCACCAGCCTCAACGGCCTGCTGATCGTCAGCACCACGGGCCTGGCCCTGTGGTTGTGGACCCAGTCGCTGATCACTACCGGCGCCATCGCCCTGGCCACCGGCCTGGTGATCCGCATCGTCAACATGAGCGGCTGGATCATGTGGGTGGTCAACGGCATCTTCGAGAATATCGGCACCGTGCAGGACGGCCTGGAAAGCATCGCCCAGCCGGTCAGCGTCACCGATAAACCGAACGCCCCGGACCTCAAGGTCGATCGCGGCGCGGTGCGTTTCGAGAACGTGGATTTCCACTACGGCAAGAGCGGCAGCCGGATCATCAGCAACCTCGACCTGGATATCCGCCCCGGCGAGAAGATCGGCCTGATCGGCCCGTCCGGTGCCGGCAAGTCGACCCTGGTCAACCTGCTGCTGCGCCTGTATGACCTGGAAGGCGGGCGCATCCTCATCGATGGCCAGGATATCGCCGAGGTCACCCAGCAAAGCCTGCGCGGGCAGATCGGCATGATCACCCAGGACACTTCCCTGCTGCACCGCTCGATCCGCGACAACCTGCGCTACGGCAAGCCCGATGCCAGCGACGAGGAACTGTGGAACGCGGTGTGCGGCGCACGGGCCGAGGAATTCATTCCGCTGCTCAGCGATGCCCAGGGCCGCACCGGCTTCGATGCCCATGTCGGCGAGCGCGGGGTCAAGCTCTCCGGTGGCCAGCGCCAGCGCATCGCGATTGCCCGGGTACTGCTGAAGAACGCGCCGATCCTGATCATGGACGAGGCCACTTCGGCACTGGATTCGGAAGTGGAAGCCGCCATTCAGGAAAGCCTGGAAACCCTGATGCAGGGCAAGACCGTGATCGCCATCGCCCACCGTCTCTCGACCATCGCCCGGATGGATCGCCTGGTGGTCCTGGAGAACGGCCGCATCGCCGAGATGGGCAGCCACAGCGAGCTGCTGGCCCAGCGCGGGCTCTATGCCCGGCTCTGGCATCACCAGACCGGCGGTTTCGTCGGGGTCGACTAAGAGCCTCGCTCAGCCCTGTCGATACGGCAGGGCCGAGCGGGCATCTTTCGCATAGGCCAGCACGCCGAGACGTTCCTGGCGCAGGAAATCCTCCACCGCCGTGCGCAGGCCCGGGTGCAGCAGGTAATGCCAGGAGCGGGTGATCACCGGCTCGAACCCTCGAATCAGCTTGTGCTCGCCCTGGGCGCCGGCGTCGAAGCGCTGCAGGCCTTCGGCGATGGCGTAGTCCATGCCCTGGTAGAAACAGGTCTCGAAGTGCAGGCGATCGAACTCGGCCAGGCAGCCCCAGTAGCGGCCATAGAAACTGTCGCCGCCGACCAGGCTGAAGGCCATCGCCACTTCGCGCCCGCCCTGCAGGGCCATGACCACGCGGATCGCCTCGGGCATGCGCTCGGCCAGCAGGCTGAAGAATTCCCGGGTCAGGTACGGTGCGCGACGGCGCACCGCGTAGGTGTTGGCGTAGCAGGCGTAGACGAAGTCCCACTGCGCCTCGCTCAGTTCGGCGCCGCGATACCAGCGGAACTCGATGCCCTGCCCCGCCACCTGCTCTCTCTCCTTGCGCATCTGCTTGCGTTTGCGCGAAGCGAGGGCGTCGAGGAAGTCCTGGAAATCCCGGTAGCCCTGATTGCGCCAGTGGAACTGGCAGCCGAGGCGTTCCAGCCAGCCTTCGCGATGCTGCAGGGCGGCGTCGGCGGCGGGGTCGGTGAAGTTTACGTGCAGGCCGGACTGGCCTTGTTCCAGCAGTGACTCCTCGACCTCCTCCAGCAAGGTTGCCAGCGCATGGGGTTCGCCCAACAGACGTGGTCCGCCTACCGGCGAGAAGGGCACGGCGCAGAGCAGCTTCGGGTAATAGCCGATCCCGGCCCGCTCGCAGGCATCGGCCCAGCCGTGGTCGAACACGTACTCGCCGAAGGAATGGGTCTTGGCGTAGGCCGGCATGGCGGCGAGCAGCTTGCCGTGGTCGTCGGTGAGCAGGCGGTGGGACGGGGTCCAGCCGGTGCGCGGGCTGACGCTGCCGCTGTCTTCCAGGCTGCTGAGGAAGGCGTGGCGCAGGAAGGGTTGGTCCGCCGGGACCAGGGCGTCCCAGGTGGCGGCATCGAGCTGGGCGAGGTGGTTCAGGGTGAGAGTCGGCATTGCGGGAGTTTGCCGGGTTGTGTGCAGGAAAAGAAGATTTGTGTTGTAGCGGGTGGCCTCATCGCTGGCAAGCCCACAATGACCACGTGAGCAACCAAAGGAAAAAAAAGCCCCACCGAAGTGGGGCTGAAAATTTAACGGATGAAGGAGCGTCTTTGCTTAGAAAGCGTACTGTGCGCGCAGTACGAAACCGTCGCCTTTGTCGTCGCCGTTAGCATTCTGGGCGTTGTCGACCTTGGCCTTGACGTAGGTACCGCTGATACGGACGTTTTCGTTGGCGTACCAGTTCAGACCCAGGTTATGCACCTTGCCTTCGATGTCGCCGACGTTGGCGAAGGCGCCGTTGTCGTCTTCAGCTTCGATGTGATCGTAGCGGTAGAACACTTCCCAGGCACCGATCTGCTTGTTCTGAGGCTTGACAGCGTCGAACTTGCCGAGCTTGTAGGCACGGGCTTCACCGGTGATGGTGTAGGCAACCTGAGCGTAGTAACCGGTGGCCTTGATGTCCTGGTAGGCAGCAGCGTCAGCTTCGACCTTGCGCTTCAGGTACTCACCCTGTACCGAGAAAGGACCGGTAGCGAAGGCAGCTTCCAGACCCCAGGCGCGGTCGGTGTCGTAGGCACCGGCTGGAGTGTTGTTGGCGCCACCGAGGGTCAGGCGGTTGCCGTTGGTGCCAGCGTCCTGACCACCGTCGGTGCTCACGCCACGCATGCCCAGGCGGCTGCGGATACGGCCGTCGAAGGAGGTGTCGGACAGGTCGCGCTGAGCGACGTTCAGGCCGAAGTGCAGGACGTTGCCGTCGCTGTGCATCGGCGCGAAGACGCCACGGAAGTTGAACTGCTTGGTGCTGTCGCCGTCTTTGTCAGCGTTGGTGGCGTCTTTGGCGAACATGCCGCCGGACAGGTAGACGGAATCACCGATGTTGCTCGAAGCCTGGATACCCAGGCCGCCGTTGTGACCGTTGACCCAGTCGGCCAGGTCGTAGGCAGCGGTACGCTCGGGAGCGGTTACCCACTTGGAGCTGGTGGCTTTTTCCAGGCCGAATTCTGGGTCGAAGCGACCTACCTTGATCGACACTGGCTTGAAGCCGTTGTAGGCCAGCGAGGCCTCGTCGAAGTAGCCGTCTTCGCTACGGTTGTCACCACCGGAGTTGTGGGAGAAGTCGTAGTTGATCTGGTAAGCCCAGTCGGTAGCCAGAACACCACCGATTTCCAGGAATGCACGACGGAAGTAGCCAGCGTCAGCGCGGTTGCCGTTGACGGTGTAGAACTCGTCGAAGCTGCTGTAGTCAGCCTGGACACGACCGCCGACCTTGAAGCTGTATTGCTTGTCAGTAGTAGCGACCTCGAGGCCACCCTTGGTCTTGACTACGATATCGGCGCCGTCGGTGGTCACGGTACCCGCGAAAGCCTGGGCGGTAACGGCCATGGCCAAGGCGCTGGCTACGAAACCTGCGAAGTGCTTACGGATCATCGATGAAGCTCCCCTAACGTTTTATGGTCTTGATTACGTTGAAAAAACACGTGGACAGGGCCACTTGTGCTGGGGAGGAATCTTGGCGGGGGGTTATTTCAGATCAGTGGCTTTTATATAAATGTTTTGTGACAGCGGAACTTTTTTACTCCGTTCAGGAATATGGCAAAACGCCCGTTTTTCGGCGCGATTGACATCAATTTGCCATCTCTGGGTCGTCCCTGCGACAAAAGCGCACAGCAGCACAGCCTTCCCTCTTCTACCTGCCCGCACCTCGCCGCACTGTCCTGAGCTTCCTTCGCAAACTGTCATGGTCCGGCGACCAGACAGTTTGGTGCGCAGCGCCCCGGCTGTACCGGTACATCCCCCGACGCTCTTTCTAATCTGACCCCGTTCATCAGGCACGGACGCTTCCAGGTAGCAACACCACCTCACCTCACAAGTGCAAGTAAGAAGGAGCAGCAATTGAAAACTGATGAAACGGTCGTCGTCACCGGAGTGACGTCTGGCATCGGGCTGGCTTGCGCCAGAATTTTGCTAAAGCAGGGAAGCAACGTTATCGGAATCGGCCGTCGGGAAGAGCGCCTGAATGCATTGAGCGATGAATTCCACGGAAGTTTCCACGCAATAAGTTGTGATGTTCGCGACAGCCAGACATTGAATGAACGGATCAATGAACTGCCGGAGCAATTCGCAAGTATCGACAAACTGGTCAATGGCGCCGGCCTGCTGCAAGGTCACGGCAAGTTGCTGGACATTACCGACGAGCATATTCAAACCATGCTCGACACCAATGTCCACGGCCTGATCAACGTGACCCGCGCGGTATTGCCCCGGCTGATCGCCAGCGGCCGCGGCCACGTGGTCAACCTGAGCTCCATCGGCGCCCATGTGCATTACCAGGGCGGGCATGTGTACGCCGCCTCCAAGGCCTTCGTCGAGCACTTCGGCCGCTGCCTGCGCACCGAACTGGTGGGCAGCCGGGTACGCCTGACCACCGTCGCCCCGGGCAAGACCCGCTCGGAGTTCGCCCTCGTGCAGAACAACGGCGACCAGGCCCGGGCCGACCAGGTGTACAGCAGCCTGACCCCGCTGGAACCGGAGGATGTCGCCAATGCGGTGGTCTGGGCCCTGCGCCAGCCAACGCACGTGAATATCAACCTTATCGAACTCACGCCTGCTGACCAGGAACTTTCGTACCGGTGATGCCATGAGCCAGACTCTCGCGAAATATTACGTCAGAAACAAACTTACCCATAAGTTGATCAGCAAGCGTGTGTTGTCGCCAATCTCGTTGTCGCAACAACCACCGGCGGATCTGGTCAAGGCCTTGTGCATCGAGGAAGAAGTCTCCCGGCTGTCCGCCGTGTATGCCAACTTCCAGCGTGATGACGATGAACAGACCGGACTTCCACGTTATATGCCGTTCTATCGCTTTATCCAGTCGAAGTTCCCGGGTTTCCAATGGCAAGTTCGCCATGAAGAAGGCCGCAAGACCCTGATTCTGGATAAACCCTATATCAACCAAAGTCGCCCTTCGTTGCTCAACCTGCTGCTCTGCGCGGTCAACGACAACACGGTGACCACCCCGGCGCTGAAGGTCCGCTACCCCACCATGACAGTGCTACCAGACGCTTTGGTGATCGACCTGGAGAAGGCCTTCGAGCGCCTGTCCTTCACCACCTCGGCGCCGCACTTCATGGCGCGCTTCGCCGAAACCCTGGCCAAGGGCCTGGCCGGTGAAACCATCACCCTGGTCTCGCCGGTGTGCCCGGACTACGGCTACGAAAGCAAGAACGGCCGCCTGCGCTACACCTTCGAGCACCTGGGCGAAGGCATCGGCCTGGTGGCCGGGCGGGTGGTCAAGACCCTGCCGGTGCTGCAGGCAGTATTGAAGAAGCACGGTATCGATGCACGGATCGCCATCGGCGCCGGCGACTTCGAGGGCTTCGATGCCTCGACCCTCAACCGCCTCAAGGAAACCCGCGAGGGCTTCGCCCGCAAGCTGCGCATCAGCCAGCAGAAGATCCTCGACATCCTCGGCCCGGACACCGAGTCGATCATGATCGCCGAGGCTGCCGGTGGCGAAGCGCAGTGGCATGCCCTGACCGCCGAGGCCGAACGGCGCCTGGCCAGTCGCGACAACGGCTGCATCGTCGAAAGCGACCTCGACTACGCCGGGATCTTCAATGCCCGCCTGCCGCTGTACCAGGCCTGGCACCAGCAGCGCAGCAATGAGGAACTGATGCAGATCCTCTACGCCCAGGGCGCGGAATACGCGGCCATCGGCAAGGTCTTCGCCGCGCAATGGCAGAACCCGATCGTGATCGGCGCCGACCATAACCGCATGCAGCCGTTCTACTGGTTGTACAGCGACATCCCGGTCCTTTACCTGACGCGGGTGTACTGATGAACCAGCACGACAACGCCACCCACTACTGCCAGTACGGCCCGCAGGGCAACCTGCGCGCGGCGTATGGCCGGCTGCCGTTGCAGCCGCTGTGGACCTGGCTGACCGGCAAGGGCCTGGTGCAACCGGCCGAGGCCCTGAAGGCGAAGATGGACAAGACCGGCGAGCGCTTCCTGCTGGTCCACCTGCTGTTCACCTGGACGGTGATGATCGGCCTGGTGCTGCTCGGCAAGGCGGTGCTGGACGGTGCTTTCCATCCGCTGCTGTCGGTGCTGCTGGTGATCGCGGCCTGGGTGCTGATGGTCAACCGCCTGCGCAGCATGCAGGCGACCTTCCATTACCTGACCCACGGTGCGGTGCTCAAGGACAAGGCCCGGGCCCAGCGTTACGCGCGGTTCTTCCTGACCACGCCGCTGCTGTACCAGGACTGGGACACCTACAACCAGAGCCATGTCCGTGAACACCACAACATCCATGTGCTGTGTACCGACATCGACCCGGACCAGCGCTTCATCCAGGCCCAGGGCTTCTACCCGGGCATGCCGGAGCTGGCCTACTGGTGGCGGGTGATCTGCACACCGTTCCGCCCGACCTACCTGCTGCGCCAGTGGCGCGCGACCCTGAACGACTGCTTCGTGCGGCCGCCACGGGACGAGGTGCGCTTCCGCCTGGTGTTCTGGGCCGTGTTGCTGGTGCTGCTGTGGGCCACCGACAGCCTGATGGCCTTCGCCCTGATCTACGGGATCCCGCGGGCGGTGCTGTTCGAGCACTCGATGTGGCTGCAACTGTTCACCGAACACCTGTGGTTCTACCAGCGCGAGGAAGGCAGGGCCGACAAGCCGCATTACGGCCGCCTGACCTGGGGCCGCTTCCAGGGCCGCACGCCGCCAAGCGGTGGTGTCGCTGCCTGGACCGGCTGGGTGCTCAAGGCGCTGCTGCTGGATGTACCGGTGCGCCTGTACGTCTACCCACAGGACCTGCCCAACCACGACGCTCACCACCGCCGGCCGAACGTGCACTACCGGCATATCGCCAACTACCGCGCCAGCATTGAGGGCCAACCGTCCAGCTACGGCCCGTTCCTCGAAGTCTGGGGCTTCATGTCCGGCCTGTACCTGATTCGCGACCACATGTGCCGCGGCGTGCGCGAGCCCTTCGGCCCGCTGCAGAACGCTGCGACCCAACCCCAAGACATGCTGTACCCCACGCCCAGTTCTCAAGGAGCCTGATCATGCAACAGACGATTCAAGCGGCAAGCCAGCAACTGAACAGCAGCGCCTACGCAGCCCTGAACGCTGCCCAGCTGTTCTCCCGCGAAGACCTGGCCTACATGGAAGAAGCCTGCCAGGTGATCCCCAAGACCATCATCGAGATCGGTGACGTGGGCGAGCAGAACTTCCTCTCGGTCGGCCGCTTCATGGAAGACCAGAAAGGCCAATTGCCGGTGTACCGCAACGATCCGTGGGGCAAGCGCGTGGTGGAGATCCTCTCCTCCGGCAAGAGCCGCGAGTTCTTCAACGGGATCATGGGCGGCGAAAGCTACATCCGCCGTTGCCAGGCCAACCAGCTGGAAGAAGGCAACTTCATCGGCAAGCACATCGACACCTACAGCAACCTGGAATACCGCTACTCGGTGGTCATCCAGTTCGGCAAGGACTACGGCGGCGGCGAGTTCTTCGTCGACTACGAGGGCAAGGAAGCCCTGCTCAAGACCGGCTACGCCGACGTGCTGATCAACCGCTGCGAGATCCCCCACGGCGTGCGCAAGGTGGAAAGCGGGACCCGCACGTCCCTGGTGTTCTTCCTCAGCACCAGCCCGCTGGACAAGCCGAACCTGAACAACAAACAGATCTGACCGGCGTGCGCATCCGCCCATGGAGGGCGGATGCCTTACCGGTAAAGCCAGAAAGGAACCGCTGCAATGACGCAAAGTACAGTCGCCAGTTTTCAAGACACCAAGAACCAGGACATGCAGGCCTACTTCCTCGGCCTGATTTCCGTGGCCGCCTTCGCCATGACCCTGCCGGCGGCGAAGATGCTCGCCGGCGACCTGAGCGCCCTGCAGGTCGGCTTTTTCCGCTCGGTGCTGGCGGCGCTCGCAGCCATTCCATTCCTGATCATCGGCCGCGCCAAGCTGCCCAACGGTTCCCAGCTCAAGCGCATGTTGCTGACGTCCACCGGCATCGTCTACGGCTTCCCGATCCTCACCGCGCTGGGCATGCAGTATGTGCCGGTCAGCCACGGCGGCGTGGTCCTGGCGGCACTGCCGCTGTCCACTGCGATCTTCGGCACCCTGATCACCGGCACCCGGCCATCGAAGATGTTCTGGCTGGTATCGAGCCTGGGCTTCCTCACCGTGTTCGCCTACACCGTGATCAAGTCCGACGTGCAGGACATCTATATCGGTGACCTGGCCCTGCTCGGTGCCGTGGTCCTGGCCGGTTTCGGCTATGCCCAGGGCGGCGCCCTGTCCAAGGAACTGCCGGGCTGGCAGGTCATGTGCTGGACCCTGGTGGTCAGCCTGCCCGTGCTGCTGCCGGTGAGCCTGTTCCTGTACGACGGCGAGACCATCGCCAACCTGCCTGGCCAGGGTGTCGCCGCCCTGCTGTTCCTGGCCCTGATCAACTCGCTGCTGGGCTTCTTCTCGTGGAACCGCGCCCTGGCCCTGGGCGGTATCCAGCGCATCAGCCAGCTGCAGCTGCTGCAACCCTTCTTCACCTTCGCCTTCTCCATCTGGCTGATGGGCGAAGCCTGGAACTGGCTGACCCCGGCGGTGTGCGCCGTGGTGATCGTGCTGGTCTGGCTGTCCAAGCGTCTCTGAACCTTTGCGCGTGTCGGGCGACCGGCACGCGCCTTTTTATCCCGCAATAACACGGAAACATCGAGATGAGCGCTCCGAGTTTTTTCCGCCCCGGCAGCGAACCGCCGGACACCCCCACGCACTGCATCGCCCGTTATGTGGATGGGGTGCTGGGCCTGCTGGCGCTCAAGTCCGGCGAGCAGGTGCTGGACATCGGCTGCGGCGACGGCTGCCTGACGGCGCAACTGGCCAGCCAGGGCGCCGAGCTCACCGGCTTCGACATCGATCCGGAACGGGTGGTGGCGGCCCGGGCCCGTGGCCTGGAGGTGAAACGCGGCAACGCCGAGGAGCTGTATTTCCATCAGGATTTCGACGTGGTGTTCAGTCATGACGCCCTGCACGAGATGCACCAGGCCGACGAGGTCGCGACCGGCGCCTACATGGCGCTCAAGCCGGGAGGACGCTTCGTCGGCGAGTTCGCCGGCAGCGCCCACGCCGCGCTGATCCGCCGGGCCCTGACGGGGGCGCTGGAGCGCCGCTCGATCGACTGGACCGACCTGGAACGCTGGTATCTGCCCAGCGCCCACGAGTACCAGCAGGTGCTGGAGCAGGCCGGGTTCCATGTCAGCCATATCAGCTGGTTCGAGCAGCCGCTGGTGCTGGAGGTGCCGATCACGGAGTGGATCGAGGGTTGCTGCGGTCATTACCTGCAGGCAGTGCCGGCAGACATGCGCGCCGCCTTCCTCGAAGAGGTCACGGAAGACCTGGCCCGCGACCTGCTGGACAGCAACGGACGCTGGACCGTGGATGCGACACGCCTGCGGTTCCGGGCACACAGGAAGGCCTGAGCCATGGCCAACCCTTCAATCAGTCGAAGCAGGATCAACGTCATGCCCATGCAAACCAATGGATTGGCCCTGAAGTCCTTTTATGCCGATAGCCGCATCTGGGCGGGAAAGGATGGCAAGCCGCTGTACTGGATCGATGACCTGAGCCTGGCGGTGAATGGCCTGGAGATCCTCGAAGACTCGTTCATCCCGACCCTGCGCGACAACGATATCGTGCAGATCCTCAATGGCGTGATCTATTCCTATGAGGACCTGGGCCAGGTGAGCACCTTCGCCGACTACTTCAAGCGCTGGCAGTTTCGCTGCATAGATGGTCAGCGACAAATTGTCTGAAACGCAGGTCGTTGCAATGACTGACGTTCAGGCGGATGTACTGGTCGTACTCGCGGGTATTGCTGAACAGTGAACCCGGGGCCAGGAAAATCCGGGCATCGTGCGCCTCCTCGATCAGGCGGCGAAGATCCACGTGCGCAGGGAAGCGCGCCCAGATGAACAATCCCTCCACCACGCCCTCGTCGACTTCCACGCCGACCTTGGTCAGCCACTCCCGTGCGCGGATGCGCTCGTGCATCACCCGCTGGCGCAAGGCATCCAGATGATGCTGGTAGCGCCCGGACTCCAGGGTGTAGGCGACGATCGTCTCGTCCAGGGATGACCCACACAGCACGTTGTACATCTTCTGCTCCACCAGGCGTTCGACGAACTCTGGCGGCGCCACCACGTAGCCCAGGCGCAGCGCCGGGCTGAGCACCTTGCTGAAACCACTCAGGTAGAAGGTCCGGTTCCACTCGTCGAGGCTGCTCAGGCGCAGGGTCTGGCGGGTGCACAGGGCGCCGAAGATATCGTCCTCGACGATATGGAAATCGTATTTCTGCGCCAGTGAGAGAATGCGGAAGCCCTTGGCCGGCGAGGTGTTGCCGCCGGTGGGGTTGTGGATCAGGGTCTGGGTCAGGAACAGCTTGGGCCGGTATTTGGCGACCATCTCCTCCATGATGTCCAGGTCCGGGCCGTCGTGGGTACGCGGCACGGTGATGATGTTGAAGTCGCGATCCTTGATCAGCTTGAGCTGCAGCAGCAGGTAGCTGGGGTCTTCCACCAGCAGGTAATCGCCGGCCTCGAGCATCATGTTGCGGATCAGCGAAAAGGCGTGGGTGGCACCGATGGTCACCACGATCTGCGTGCTGGAGGCGTTGATCTGCAGTTCGCGCAGCTTCTTGGCGATCACCGAGCGCAGCTCCTGGCTGCCGGCGGCCGGGGCCGGGACGCTGCACGACAGGGTGTTGCGGATCAGCCGGCCGGTCACCGAGGCGGGGACCGCGTCGGCCAGCCACGACGGCGGGAGGTAGCCGGAACTGACCGGGAAATCGTATTGCGACGGGTCCAGCGCACGGTAGAGGAAACCGGCATGCAGGCTGGAAGGCGGGATCATCCGCTCCGAATCCTTGCTGGTGTCAGCGGGGCCGGAAGCGAGGATGTAATAGCCGGCGCCGGGGCGGGACTCGATGATCTGCCGGGCGACCAGGTCTTCGTAAGCGCTGCTGACCGTGAAAATGCTCACGCCCAGCTGTTTGGACAGGGCCCGGACCGAGGGCAGTCGACTGCCGCGAACCCATTGGAAGGCTTCGATGCGGCTGATGATTTCGTTGCGAATCTGGTCCACCAACAGCACTTTGCTGTTGCGATCTATCTCGAACATTTTGCTTAACCCTGTTGAAGCCGATGCCGCCTGGAAAGCTTATGGCTTTTTGCCGGCAGATTACACCAGTCCTCCTGGATTCCGGATCAATGACGCTTCATGCGTTGTCCACGCGACCGTCATCGCTGGCAAGCCAGCTCCCACAGGGACCGCGTAACCTGTGGGAGCTGGCTTGCCAGCGATGAGGCCGGCAGCCACAACATAAATGCTGGGAAAGATCAGCGCTTGCGCAGGATCACGCTACCGATCGAATAACCGGCACCGAACGAACTGAGCACACCCAGCGCGCCTTTCGGCAGGTCATCCTGATAGCTGTGCAGTGCGATCACCGAGCCCGCCGAGCTGGTGTTGGCATAACGGTCAAGAATCACCGGTGCCTCTTCTTCCAGCACGTCACGCCCGCGCAGCTTCTTGACGATCAGGTGGTTCATGCTCAGGTTGGCCTGGTGCAGCCAGAAACGCTGAACATCACTGACGTTGAGGTTGTTTTCCGCCAGGTGCGTGCCGATCAGCTCGGCGACCATCGGGCATACCTCGCGGAACACCTTGCGGCCTTCCTGGACGAACAGCTTGTCCGCCGCATCCACGCCCTCTTCCGCCGCGCGGTTGAGGAAGCCGAAGTTGTTGCGGATGTTGTTGGAGAACTGGGTCAGCAGCTTGGTGCTGACGATATCGAACTGATGCTCGGAGGTGGCCAGGTCGGCGCGCTCCACCAGCACGGCAGTGGCCGCGTCACCGAAGATGAAGTGGCTGTCGCGGTCGCGGAAGTTGAGGTGGCCGGTACAGATTTCCGGGCTGACCACCAGCACTGCACGGGCCTGGCCCAGTTGCACGCTGTTGCAGGCGACCTGGATGCCGAAGGTGGCCGAGGAACAGGCGACGTTCATGTCGAAGCCGAAGCCGTTGATCCCCAGGGCCTGCTGCACTTCGATGGCGATGGCCGGGTACGGGCGCTGCAGGTTGGAGCAGGCGACGATCACCGCATCGACATCGGCAGCCGTGCGCCCGGCGCGCTTCAGGGCCTGCTCGGCGGCGGCCACGCCCATCTGGCAGAGGATCGACGGCTCGTCGTTGCTGCGCTCCGGCAGACGCGGCTTCATGCGCTGCGGGTCAAGAATGCCGGCCTTGTCCATGACGTAGCGGCTCTTGATCCCCGAGGCCTTCTCGATGAAGGCAGCGCTGGACTCGGCCAGGGCCTGGACCTCGCCACGCTCGATGGCCGCGGCGTTCTCGGCATTGAACCGGGTGACATAGGTGTTGAAGGATTCCACCAGCTCTTCGTTGGAAATGCTGTTGGCCGGGGTGTACAGGCCAGTGCCGCTGATGACGACGTTATGCACGATCGATCCTCTGTTGGGTTCTTCGAACTGGCACCAAGGTGCCAAGTCGTGATTGCAACACCCCCGCGTGGCAGAGCTGTTGCAGGCTGTTCGGAAGTCGGTTGCCGCGACCGGAACGGGCGTCCGACGGCGGTAAATATCGCCAAGTGTGCCACAACTGCGCCGGGTTGGCCCCTGTCGGGCACAACCCGGCGCCCGCCGGTCAGGCTTCGACCTGGCTCCACTGCTTGCTCAGGCGCTTGTCGGAAATCGGCACCTTGGTCCCCAGTTGCTGGGCGAACAGGGAAACCCGGTATTCCTCCAGCCACCAACGGTACAGCTGCAACTGCTCGTCGCGCTTGCCTTCCTGGGCATGCTTGTCGGCGCGGGCCTTGTACTGCGCCCAGGCGTTGCTCAGCTCGCCGCTCCAGACCCGGTCCTTCTGCACCTGCGCGCCGAGTTTTTCCAGGCGCAGCTCCACTGCCTTGAGGTAGCGCGGCAGTTCCTTGAGCCAGACGCCCGGGGTCTCGCGGACGAAGCCCGGATAGACCAGGTTGCCCACCTGCTGCTTGATATCGTTGAGCGCCACGGCCTGGGCCAGGTCGATCTTGCCCTTGAAGCGCTTTTGCAGGCCGTGCCACAGCTTGAGGATTTCCAGGACCAGCCGCGCCAGGCGCTCGGCGTGATCGGTCCAGTCGCCGCGCTTGCGCTCGGCCAGGGACGCCAGGGCCGCGCCGTCACGCGGCAGCACGCTTTCGCCTTCCAGCACGCAGCTGTCGAGGCTGGCCAGGAGAATATCCTCGACCAGCGAATCGATCCGGCCCAGTTCGCGATAAAGCAGGCCCAGCTCGGTCAGGCCCGGCAACTTGCCACGCAGGAACTTCGCCGGCTCGGCCAGTTGTTGCAGGAGCAAGCGCTGCAGGGCGCGGCGATGCTGGAAGCTGGCCTCGGCCTGGGTCGAGAAACGCCCTTCCTTGACCGTACCGCCCTCCTCCACCAGCGCCGGATAGACCGTCATCGACAGCCCGGCGATCTTCTGCTGGGCGGTCTGCTCGACCTTGCCGAAGCCCTTGGCCTCCACTGGTTTCTGGGTTTTCTCCGACTGCGGCACGGCCAGTGCGGCCTGGCTGGCCGCAGCAAAACGGGCGGTCAGCTCCGCCAGATCGCGGCCTTCGCCGAGGAACTTGCCCTGGCCGTCGACCACTTCGATATTCATCTTCAGGTGGTTTTCCACCTGTTCCGCCGCCTCGGCCCAGGCTTCGTCGCTGACCCGCGCACCGGTCATGCGCAGCAGTTCCCGACCCAGCGCCAGGGGCAGCGAGCCTTCGGCGAAAGTCATGCGCGCCATGGCCGCCTTGACGAAGTCCGGCACCGGCACGAAGTTCTTGCGCAGGGCCTTGGGCAGGTTGCGCACCAGGGCGATGCACTTGGCTTCCAGCAGGCCCGGCACCAGCCATTCCAGGCGTTCGCCCGGCAGGCTCGGCAGCAATGGCGCCGGCACCCGCACGGTAACGCCGTCACGAGGGTGGTTGGGCTCGAAGTGGTAGCTCAGCGACAGCTTCAGGTCGCCCAGGCGCAGGGTGTCCGGGTACTGCGCGGCGGTGACCTCGCTGGCTTCGCGGGCCAGCACGTCCTCGGCGCGCATGATCAGCAGTTGCGGGTCCTTCTGGCTGTTGGTCTTGTACCAACTGTCGAAGGTCGCGGCCTGGTGGATCTCCGCCGGCAGGCGTTCCTCGTAAAAGCCGTAGAGGGTTTCTTCGTCGGCCAGGATGTCGCGGCGGCGGGCCTTGGCTTCCAGCTCGTCGAGTTCTTCCAGCAGCTTCTTGTTCGCCGCCAGACAACGGGCGCGGGAGTTGATCTCGCCGCCCACCAGGCCCTCGCGGATAAACAGCTCGCGGGAAACCTGCGGGTCGATCGGCCCGTAATGCACCGGACGCCGGCCGACCACGATCAGGCCGTACAGGATGACCTGTTCGAAGGCCACCACCTGGCCGCGCTTCTTCTCCCAGTGCGGCTCGAAGTGGTTCTTCTTCAGCAGGTGTCCGGCCAGCGGCTCGATCCAGTCGGAATCGATCTTCGCCACCATGCGCGCATAGAGCTTGGTGGTTTCCACCAGCTCGGCGGTCATGATCCATTGCGGGCGCTTCTTGCCGATGCCCGAGGACGGATGCACCCAGAAGCGCCGCTGGCGGGCACCGAGGTAATCGCCTTCCTCGGTCTTCTGGCCAATCTGGCTGAGCAGGCCGGAGAGGATCGCCTTGTGCAGGCGCGGGAAGTCCGCCGGCTCCTTGTTGACGCTCAGTTGCAGGTCGCGGCAGATCAGCCCGAGCTGGCGATGGGCATCGCGCCATTCGCGCAGGCGCAGGTAGTTGAGGAAGTTCTTCCGGCACCAGTTGCGCAGCGGGCTGGAGGTCAGCTCCTGGCGCTGCTCTTCGAAACCACGCCACAGGTTGACCAGGGCGGCGAAGTCCGAGTCGGCGTCCTTCCACTGCGCGTGGGCCTGGTCGGCGGCCTGCTGGCGCTCCGGCGGACGTTCACGCGGGTCCTGCACCGAAAGGGCACTGGTGACGATCAACACTTCCTGCAGGCTGCCCTGCCTGGCGCCTTCCAGCAGCATGCGGCCCAGGCGTGGGTCCACCGGCAGGCGGGCCAGTTGGCGGCCCAGCGGGGTGAGCTGGTTCTCGCGGTTGACCGCCGAGAGCTCCTGCAACAGGTTGAAGCCATCACTGATGGCCTTGCCATCCGGCGGCTCGATGAACGGGAAGGCATCGATCTCGCCAAGGCGCAGATGGAGCATCTGCAGGATGACGGCGGCGAGGTTGGTACGCAGGATCTCCGGGTCGGTGAAGGCCGGCCGCGCGTTGAAATCCTCTTCGCTGTACAGGCGGATGCAGATACCCGGCTCGACCCGGCCGCAACGGCCTTTACGCTGGTTGGCGCTGGCCTGGGACACCGCTTCGATCGGCAGGCGCTGGACCTTGGCGCGGTAGCTGTAGCGGCTGATGCGCGCGGTACCGCTGTCGATCACGTAGCGGATGCCGGGCACGGTCAGCGAGGTTTCGGCGACGTTGGTCGCCAGTACCACTCGACGCCCCGGATGGGACTGGAAGATGCGCTGCTGCTCGGCCGGCGACAGGCGCGCGTACAACGGCAGGATCTCGGTATGGCGCAACTGCGCCTTGCGCAGCACCTCGGCGGCATCGCGGATCTCGCGTTCGCCCGGGAGGAACACCAGCACATCGCCCGGGCCCTTGCCGACGCTGCGCTCGTGGGCGGCGATCTCGTCGAGGGTGGCGAGGATCGCCTGGTCGACGGTGAGATCGTCCTCGACCCGGTTGCCCTCCTCGTCCTGCTCGCTGGTCAGCGGGCGGTACCAGGTTTCCACCGGGAAGGTGCGCCCGGAGACCTCGATGATCGGCGCCTTGTCGAAGTGTTCCGAGAAGCGCTCCAGGTCGATGGTCGCCGAGGTGATGATCACCTTCAGGTCAGGGCGGCGTGGCAGCAGGGTCTTCAGATAGCCGAGCAGGAAGTCGATGTTGAGGCTGCGCTCGTGGGCCTCGTCGACGATGATCGTGTCGTAGCGTTCGAGGAAGCGGTCGTGCTGGGTTTCGGCGAGGAGGATACCGTCGGTCATCAGCTTGACCAGTGTATTGGCGTCGCTCTGGTCCTCGAAGCGCACCTGGTAGCCGACCAGTGCGCCCAGCGGCGTGCCCAGTTCCTCGGCGACCCGGCTGGCGACGCTGCGCGCCGCGATCCGCCGCGGCTGGGTATGGGCGATCAGGCCGAACTGGCCGCGGCCCAGTTCCAGGCAGATCTTCGGCAACTGGGTGGTTTTCCCCGAGCCGGTCTCGCCGGCGATGATCACCACCTGGTTTTCTGCCACCAGCTTCTTGATCTCGTCGCGCTTGGCGGCGATCGGCAGGCTGTCGTCGTAGCGCACGGTGGGCACGCTGGCCTTGCGCGCGGCGGCCTGGTCGCACGACGCCTGGACCCGCTGCGCCCACTGGGCCAGCTTGGCCTCGTCGGGGCGCTTGCGCAGTTCGTGCAGTTGCCGGCGCAGGCGATGGCGCTCGGCAATCATGGCGTGATCGAGGTTTTTCAGCAGTTGCCCGATGGCGGCGTTCTGGTCAGTCATGAGGTCTTTGGCGGCGCAGGCGTGTCCTGCGGGAGATGATCGGCTTGGAATAGCGGGGGATTGTCGCAGATTTGCCGTTCGTAGGCATCGCCGATGACCCTGTGGGAGCTGGCAAGCCAGCTCCCACAGGGTTCTGTGTTGAACACACTATGTTTAGTTAAACCTTGACTGAAGTTACACAAACACCAATTTAATGAACCATCGCCAGCATGGGAGTATCAAGGCATGACCCTGCCCACCCGCATGCCCCGGCCGCTCCAGACTCCTTCGTTCCCGAAGGTGCGGGCCCGTCGTGGGGAAAACCCGCTGGTGCATATCATCCTCGCCTTCTGGGCCCTGTGGCATTGCCGTCACGCCCGCCCACCAGATACCGCTTTCGCCTGACCGATAACCCTGGCCGTGCATTTGCATCGGCCCACTTGTCGATTCATTGCGCGCCGAACACGGCGCAAGCGAGAGCACCCATGCACTTTGCCCCCATCGAGCAGGCCCGCGCGTTCCTGGACGCCAACCCCGATATCGAAATGATCGAGCTGTTCATCCTCGACGCCAACGGCATGCCCCGCGGCAAGCTGCTGCACCGCGAGGAGCTGCTGGCGGTCTATGAAAGCGGCCGGCCCCTGCCCAGCACCATCCTCGGCCTGACCCTG
This sequence comes from Pseudomonas putida, assembly GCF_001941965.1. Taxonomy (GTDB): domain Bacteria; phylum Pseudomonadota; class Gammaproteobacteria; order Pseudomonadales; family Pseudomonadaceae; genus Aquipseudomonas; species Aquipseudomonas putida_L. The sequence goes on from NZ_MKZO01000067.1 coordinate 36,459, forward strand.
CACGGCGAGGACGTGGAAAACTCCGGGCTGGTCTGGGACGTCGGCGATATCGACTGTCGCGCCTACCCATTGGAGGGCAGCCTGGTGCGCCTGCCCTGGCGGCAGATCCCCACCGCCGCCGTGCAGGTCAGCATGCACCCCGAACAGGGCCTGCCCGCCGCCAACGCCGATCCGCGCCATGTACTGGTGCGCGTGGTCGAAGCACTCAAGGCCGACGGCTATCACCCGGTGATGGCCTGCGAACTGGAGTTCTACCTGCTCGACCAGAAGCGCGACAGCAACGGCCGACCACAACCGGCTCTCGACGCCGACGGCGGGCGACCGCGAAGTACGCAGGTCTATGGCCTGCGCGAACTGGAACAGATCGAACCCTTCCTCGCTGACCTCTACGCCGCCTGCAAGGCCCAGGGTATTCCGGCGCGCACGGCGATTTCCGAATACGCCCCGGGCCAGGTGGAAATCACCCTGGAACACGGCGACGCCCTGCTGGCCATGGACCAGGCCGTGCGCTACAAACGCATCGTCAAGGGCGTGGCGCACAAGCACGGCATGCAGGCCTGCTTCATGGCCAAGCCCTTCGCCGACCTGGCCGGCACCGGCATGCACCTGCATGTGAGCCTGGCCGATGCCGAAGGCCACAACCTGTTCGCCAGCGAAGACCCGGCCGGCACCCCGCTGCTGCGCCAGGCGGTGGGCGGCATGCTCGACGCGCTGCTGGATTCACTCTTGCTGTTCTGCCCCAACGCCAACTCCTACCGGCGCTTCCAGGCCAACAGCTACGCGCCGCTGGCACCGACCTGGGGCATCGACAACCGCACCGTGAGCCTGCGCGTGCCCGGCGGCCCGGCCCCCACCCGGCATATCGAGCACCGCATCTGCGGCGCCGACGCCAACCCCTACCTCGCTGCCGCCGCCCTGCTCGGCGCAGTGCATCACGGCCTGCGCCTGCAGCTCGATCCCGGCGCACCGGTGGAAGGCAACGGCTATGCCCAGGCCACCACGCTGCTGCCCACCGACTGGCTCAGCGCCCTGACCGCCCTTGAACAGTCGAGCTGGGCCCGGGACACCCTGGGCAGCGAATTCCTTGGCGTCTACCTCGCGGTCAAGCGTGCCGAATACCGTCAGTTCATGGCCGAAGTCGGCGAGCAGGACTGGCGCTGGTACCTGACCCAGGCCTGAACCCTTTTCTCTTTTTCCGAAGGACCTGAATCATGAATGCAGCCCTGAACCGTGGCAGCGCCCAGCGCGCCGCGTCCTATTACAGCGCCACCCTGAACGACGCCACCCAGTACCCGACCCTCGAAGGCACGGTGGAAGTCGACGTGGCGATCATCGGTGGCGGCTTCACCGGCGTCGCCAGCGCCGTGGAACTGGCCGAGCGCGGCCTGAAGGTGGCCATCGTCGAGACCAACCGCATTGGTTGGGGCGCCAGCGGGCGCAATGGCGGGCAGGTTACCGGCAGCCTGTCCGGCGACGAAGCCATGCGCAAGCAGATGCGCGCCCGGCTGGGTGATGACGTCGACGACTTCATCTGGCACCTGCGTTTTCGCGGGCACCAGATCATCGAGCAGCGGGTCGAGCGCTACGGCATCGAGTGCGACCTCAAGCGCGGTCACCTGCATGCGGCGATGAAGCCGTCGCACATGAAGGAACTGCGCGGGTTTGCCGAGGAAGCGGAACGCCGTGGCATGGGCGACCAGGTGCAGCTACTCGACCGTGACGGCGCCCGCCGGTATATCGACTCGCCGCTGTACCTCGGCGCACTGAAGAACCAGCGCAACCTGCACCTGCATTCGCTCAACCTGTGCCTGGGCGAAGCCCGTGCGGCCCACAGCCTGGGCGCGCTGATCTTCGAGAACTCGGAGGTACTGGAAATCGTCCATGGCCCGCGTCCGGCGGTGGTCACCGCCAAGGGCCGGATCGAGGCGAAGCAGGTGATGCTCGCCGGCGATGTCTATCACAAGCTGGAAAAGCGCCAGCTCAAGGGCAAGATCTTCCCGGCCATGGGTGGCATCGTCACCACGGCGCCGCTGGGGGACCTGGCCCGTCAGCTCAACCCCCATGACCTGGCGGTGTACGACTGCCGCTTCGTCCTCGACTACTACCGCATGACGGCGGACGGCCGCCTGCTGTTCGGCGGTGGCGCCAACTATTCGGGACGGGATTCACGGGATATCGCCGGGGAACTGCGGCCGTGCATCGAGCGCACCTTCCCGGCGCTCAAGGATGTGCCGATCGAGTTCCAGTGGAGCTGTGCCATGGGCATCGTGGTCAACCGCATTCCGCAACTGGGCAAGCTGTCGGAGAACGTCTGGTACTGCCAGGGCTATTCAGGGCACGGCATTGCCACCAGCCATATCATGGGCGAGATCATGGCCGAGGCGATCACCGGGACGCTGGAGAAATTCGACACCTTCGCCGGCTGCAGCCATGTACGGGTGCCGATGGGGGATCTGCTGGGGAATCCGCTGTTGGCGGCGGGGATGTGGTATTACCAGGTGCTTGAGAAATTGCGTTGATCTCTCGGGCCTCATCGCTGGCAAGCCAGCTCCCACAGGGACCGCACAAATCTTGAAACCTGTGCTGTACCTGTGGGAGCTGGCTTGCCAGCGATAGGGCCCGAAAGGACTCAGGCGATCTTCTTGAGACCCAACTTTTTCAGCTCTTCATCCCGCAACTCACGCCGCAGGATCTTGCCGACGTTGGTCGTCGGCAGCGCATCACGGAACTCGACGAAACGCGGCACCTTGTAGCCGGTGACATTGGCGCGCATATGCTCCATCACCTGCTCGCGGGTCAGGGTCACCCCTGGCCGGGCAACGATGAACACCTTGATCACCTCGCCCGACTTCTCGTCCGGCACGCCGATGGCCGCGCATTGCAGCACGCCCGGCAGGGTCGCCAGCACGTCTTCCAGCTCGTTCGGGTACACGTTGAAACCGGAAACCAGGATCATGTCCTTCTTGCGATCGACGATACGCATGTAGCCGTCCGCCTGGATCACCGCGATATCGCCGGTCTTCAGCCAACCCTCGGCATCGAGGATCTCGTCGGTGGCGTCCTGGCGCTGCCAGTAGCCTTTCATGACCTGCGGGCCCTTGATGCACAGCTCGCCGATCTCGCCGAACGGCAGCTCGTTGCCGGCATCGTCGATGACCCGGCACAGGGTCGAAGGCACCGGAATGCCGATGGTCCCGACCTGGATATTCTGCGCCGGGTTGACCGAGGCTACCGGGCTGGTTTCGGTCATGCCGTAGCCTTCGCAGATAGCGCAGCCGGTGACTTCGCGCCAGCGCTCGGCCACCGAGAGCTGCAGGGCCATACCGCCGGACAGGGTGACCTTCAGCGCCGAGAAGTCCAGGCGACGGAAGTCCTCGTTGTTGCACAGGGCAACGAACAGGGTGTTGAGCCCGACGAAGCCGCTGAACTTCCACTTCGACAGTTCCTTGACCATCGCCGGCAGGTCGCGCGGGTTGCTGATCAGGATGTTGTGGTTGCCGATCAGCATCATCGCCATGCAATGGAAGGTGAAGGCGTAGATGTGATAGAGCGGCAGCGGAGTGATGAGGATCTCGCAACCTTCATTGAGGTTGGAACCCATCAGCGCCTTGCACTGCAGCATGTTGGCGATCAGGTTGCGGTGGGTGAGCATGGCGCCCTTGGCCACCCCGGTGGTGCCGCCGGTGTATTGCAGCACGGCGACATCGTCGTGGGACGGCGAGGCTTCCTTCACCGCCTTGCCCTGCCCCTTGGCCAGCGCGTCGTTGAACTTCACCGCGGTCGGCAGGCTGTAGGCCGGGACCATCTTCTTCACGTACTTGATGACGCTGTTGATCAGCAGGCGCTTGAGCGGCGGCAGCAGATCGGCGACCTCTGTGACGATAACGTGCTTGACCGACGTCTTGGGTACTACCTTCTCCGCCAGGTGCGCCATGTTGGCCAGGCACACCAGCGCCTTGGCACCGGAGTCGTTGAATTGGTGTTCCATTTCCCGCGCGGTGTAGAGCGGGTTGGTGTTGACCACGATCAGCCCGGCGCGCATGGCACCGAAGACCGCGACGGGGTATTGCAGGACGTTCGGCAGTTGAACGGCGATGCGGTCACCGGGTTGCAGGTCGGTGTGCTGCTGCAGATAGGCAGCGAAGGCACCGGACAACTCGTACAGCTCGCCATAGGTCAGGGTCTTGCCCAGATTGCTGAATGCCGGTTTATCGGCGAAACGCTGGCAGGACTGCTTCAGTACCGCCTGGATATTCGGGTACTCGTCCGGGTTGATTTGCGAGGCAACCCCGGCCGGGTACTTATCCTTCCAAAAATTTTCGATCATGGAAGCCCACTCCTCCAGCAACAGCGAATTCTTCACCGCATCAATGCGATTATTATTGATATTAGATGTCGATTTATTGCAAACCGACTGATCCGAAGCGCGCCGAGAGTAACAGCTTTGCCAGGGGTCGCCTAGAGCTAAAGCGGCCCGATTGGTCACTAAAATGACTCAAGATAAATAGCTGGTCATTTTTAGAGTAAAGGGTCTAAAAGGCGCTGCAAGCTTTAAGCTTCAAGCTGCAAGAGAGGGTTCGCGACCGCTCTATCTTGCAGCTTTCGGCTTATAGCTTGTAGCTGCTCAAGCGGGTTCGCGCAACTCGCGACGCAGGATCTTTCCTACGGGCGTCATCGGCAGCGAATCCCGCAGCACGATGTGCTTGGGCACTTTGTAGCCGGTGAAGTTGGCCTTGCAGTAGGCCTTGAGCACCTCCAGGGTCACGCCGCCCTCCCTCGCTACCACGAACAGCTTGACCGCCTCGCCGGAGCGCTCGTCCGGCACACCGATGGCGGCGCACGCGGCGACTTTCGGGTGGGCCATGACCACGTCCTCGATCTCGTTCGGGTACACGTTGAAACCCGAGACGATTATCATGTCCTTCTTGCGGTCGACGATGCGGGTAAAGCCGTCCGGGTCGATCACCGCGATATCCCCGGTCTTGAACCAGCCTTCGGCATCGAGGGCCTCGGCACTGGCGTCCGGCCGCTGCCAATAGCCCTTCATCACCTGCGGACCCTTGATGCACAGCTCGCCGCGTTCGCCCAGGGGCATCTCGTTGCCGTCGTCATCGGTGACCTTGAACGCCGTGCCCGGCACCGGGATGCCCACGGTGCCCAGGCGCGCCAGCTGGCCGTAGGGGTTGGTGCTGGCCACCGGCGAGGTTTCGGTAAGGCCGTAGCCTTCGACGATGCGGCAACCGGTGATCTGTTCCCAGCGCTCGGCGGTGGCCTTGACCAGCGCGGTACCGCCGGAGTTGGTGACCTTCAGCGCGGAGAAATCCAGGTCCTTGAACCCGGGGTTGTCCATCAGCGCGACGAACAGGGTGTTGAGCCCGAGCAGCGCGGAGAAGCGCCACTTCTTCAGTTCCTTGACGAAGCCGGCGATGTCCCGCGGGTTGGTGATCAGCACGTTATGGTTGCCGGTGACCATCATGCACATGCAGTTCGCGGTGAAGGCATAGATGTGATAGAGCGGCAACGGCGCGATCATCACCTCCTGGCCGTCCTTGAGCAGCTTCTGCCCGTCCGGGCCGAGCTGGGAGAAGCAGGCCAGGACCTGGAGCATGTTCGCCACCAGGTTGCCGTGGGTGAGCATCGCGCCCTTGGCCACCCCGGTGGTGCCGCCGGTGTATTGCAGCACGGCGATATCCTCGTGGCTGGCCGTCACCGGCTTCAGCGCATGGCCCTTGCCCTGGCGCAGCACCTGCTTGAACGACAGCGCCTGGGGCAGGTGGTACTCGGGGACCATCTTCTTGACCTTGGCGACGATGGTGTTGACCAGCCAGCCCTTGGCCGTTGGCAGCATGTCGCCCATCTTCGCTTCGATCAGGTAGTCCAGGCCGGTGTCCGGCAGCACTTCCTGGACCAGCTTGCCGAACATGTTCAGGTAGACCAGGGCGCGGGCGCCGGAGTCCTTGAACTGGTGACGCATCTCCCGGGCGGTGTACAGCGGGTTGGTGTTGACCACGATCAGCCCGGCGCGCAGGGCACCGAACACGGCGATGGGGTATTGCAGGACGTTGGGCATCTGCACCGCGATGCGCTCGCCCGGCTTGAGGTCGGTGCATTGCTGCAGGTAGGCGGCGAAGGCCGCGGAATAGCGGTCCAGTTCGGCGTAGGTCAGGGTTACGCCCAGGTTGCTGAAGGCCGGTCGGTCGGCGAATTTCTTGCAGGAGCGTTCGAATACCTCGATCACCGACTTGTAGGTGCTCATGTCGATCTGCGAAGGGACGCCCGGCGGGCGCTTGTCGTTCCAGAAATCGGCGTGCATTTATTATTGTCCTCGGTCCTGAGCCTGTACGGTCCGGATTGCTGCTTGCAAAACGGCGTTCTGCCGACGTTAGCAGCTCTGCCACAGGTGGCAAATATGCCAAGGCTCGTCATAGATCCTGTGAATCTCCATCTACCGGGCTAGCCGATTCGGCAAGCGGCTATACACTCAGGGGCATCCATTGCCCTGGAAAATCACCATGCTCCACGATGCCTTCTGGCTGCCCGCCAGCCACCATTGCAGCCTGTACGTCCACCAGTGGCTGCCGGCCACGCCGGTGCGCGCGGTGGTGCTGCTGGCCCACGGCATGGCCGAGCATGCCGGGCGCTACCAGCGCCTCGGCGAAGCCCTGAGCGGCGCCGGCTTCGCCCTGTATGCCCACGACCAGCGTGGCCATGGCCGCACGGCGGAGCACGGCACGCTTGGCCTGTTCGCCACCGAGAACGGCTGGAATACCGTGGTCAACGACCTCGGCCTGCTCAACCAGCACATCGGCCAGCAGCATCCGGGCGTGCCGGTGTTTCTCTTCGGTCACAGCATGGGCAGCTACATCGCCCAGGCCTACCTGCTGCACCACAGCGGCAGCCTGCAGGGGGCGATACTCAGCGGCTCGAATTTCCAGCCGCCGGCGCTGTACCGCACGGCGCGGCAGATCGCCCGCCTGGAGGGCTGGCGCCAGGGCCCGCTGGGGCGCAGCGGCTTGATCGATTTCCTGTCCTTCGGCTCGTTCAACAAGGCCTTCAAGCCGAACCGCACGGCGTTCGACTGGCTCAGCCGCGACCCCGCCGAAGTCGACAAGTACGTGGACGACCCACTGTGCGGCTTTCGCTGCTGCAACCGCCTGTGGATCGATCTGCTCACCGGGCTGGAGCAGATCAGCCGCCCGCGCAACCTGGCGCAGATCGATCCGAACCTGCCGATCCTGGTGATCGGCGGCGAATGTGATCCGGTCAGTGCCGGCAAGCGTCTGAAAGATCTGACCGGCGCCCTGCGCCTGTCCGGGAACCAGCACGTGCACCTGCGACTCTATCCGCAGGCCCGTCACGAGCTGCTCAATGAAACCAACCGTGACGAGGTCACCGCGCAGTTGCTCGACTGGCTCGAAAGCACCCTGGCCCTTGGCCGGCCAGTGCGCAGCGAGTGATACTGCGTCCCCCGTCGTGTAGCGAAGGAAACCCCTGAATGACCCAGGTCACCAACACGCCTTACGAATCCCTCGAAGTCGGCCAGAAGGCCAGCTTCAGCAAGACCGTCGAAGAACGTGACATCCAGCTGTTCGCCGCGATGTCCGGTGACCACAACCCGGTCCACCTGGATGCCGAGTTCGCCGCCAGGAGCATGTTCAAGGAGCGTATCGCCCATGGCATGTTCAGCGGCGCGCTGATCAGCGCCGCCGTGGCCTGCGAGCTGCCTGGCCCGGGCACCATCTACCTCGGCCAGCAGATGAGCTTCCAGAAGCCGGTGAAGATCGGCGACACCCTGACCGTGCGCCTGGAAATCCTCGAGAAACTGCCGAAATTCCGCGTACGCATCGCCACCCGCGTGTTCAACCAGAACGAAGAGCTGGTGGTGGACGGCGAAGCCGAAATCCTCGCCCCGCGCAAGCAGCAGACCGTCGAGCTGGTCAGCCCGCCGCCGATCACCTTCGGCTGATTCGCTGCCTATAAAGCCTGGAGGCGGCGCTCGATGAAGCGCCGCTCGGGCGCCTGCCGGGTCAGGCCGAGCGCGATGCGATACGCCTCGCGCGCCTGATCCTGGCGCCCCAGCTGCCGACACAGCTCGGCCAGCGCGCAATGCGCTGGCTGGTAGTCGCGCAGTTCGCCCCGCTGCAGAATGCCCTCGACCAACGCCAGCCCCGCCTCGGGACCGTCCCGTTGCGCCACGGCGGCGGCGCGGTTGAGCTCGATCACCGGCGACGGCCAGCCACGCAACAGTACCTCGTAGAGCCCGACTATCTGCGCCCAATCGGTGGCCTCGGCACTCGGCGCCTCGGCATGCACGGCCGCGATGGCCGCCTGCAGGCTGTACGGCCCGGCACCGCGGCTGCGCAGCGCCCGCTGCACCAGCGCGCAACCTTCGGCAATCAACGCCTGGTCCCATAACCCGCGATCCTGCTGATCCAGCAGCACCAGCTCGCCCGCCCCGGCATTGCGCGCCCGCGAGCGCGAGGCCTGCAACAACATCAATGCCAGCAGGCCAAGCACCTCGGGATCGGGCAACAGCTCGCCCAGCAACCGCCCAAGGCGAATCGCCTCGGCGCACAGTTCGTCGCGCACCACCGTCTCGCCTGAAGACGCTGAATACCCTTCGTTGAACACCAGGTAGATCACCCGCAGCACACTGTCGAGGCGCTCCGGCAATTCGTCGAACGCCGGCACCTGGTAAGGAATGCCGGCATCACGGATCTTGGCCTTGGCGCGGACGATGCGCTGGGCGATGGTGGCCGGCGCCAGCAGGAAGGCCCGGGCGATTTCCTCGGTGGTCAGGTCGCAGACTTCGCGCAGGGTCAGCGGCACCTGGGCGTCGGCGGCCAGGGCCGGGTGGCAACAGGTGAAGATCAGGCGCAGGCGGTCGTCTTCCAGTTCCTCCACGTTCATGTCATCGGCCTCCAGCCGCTCGAGGGCCTGGCGCAAGGCCTCCGGCGAACGTTCGAAACGGGCACGCCGACGCAGGCCGTCGATGGCCTTGAAGCGTCCGGTGGACACCAGCCAAGCCCTCGGGCTGGCGGGAATGCCGTCGCGCTGCCAGCGCTCGACGGCAATGAAGAAGGCTTCATGCAGCGCCTCCTCGGCCAGATCGAAATCCCCCAGCAGGCGAATCAGGGTGGCGAGGATCCGTCGCGATTCGTCCCGGTACACCTGATCGATAACGGCACGCACCGCCTCGCTGTCCGGCATCAGGCCTCCAGTGGAGCGGTGACCAGTTCCACCAGGCGGTCGAGGCTCTCGCCCCAGCCGCGGTGGAAGCCCAGCTCCTCGTGGGCCTGGCGGTCTTCGGCGCTCCAGTGCCAGGCACGGGCAGTGTAGAGCGTCTTGCCGTGGATATCGTCGAGGGTGATCACCGCGGTCATGAAGGCCCTGGCCGCCGGCACCCAGCCGGGACCGAAGGCGTCGGTGAAGACGATCCGTTCCGGCGCGACGATCTCCAGGAACACGCCCTGGTTGGGGTACTCGCTGCCGTCCGGGGCGCGCAGCACGGTGCGGAACAGGCCACCGACCCACAGCTGCATTTCACACACCGGGGTGGTCATGCCGTGGGGCCCCCACCAGCGGCTGAGCAGTTGCGGATCGGTCCAGGCGCGGAACACCCGGGTGCGCGGCGCGTCGATCAGACGGCTCAGGGACAGTTCATGCAGCGCCTCTCCCTGGCCGGGTTGCTGAGGATTCATTGGTCTTGTTCTCCTCGTTCAGGGTTGCAGCTCGCGCACCGGCCGGACCTCGACGCTACCGACCCGCGCCGCCGGGATGCCGCGGGCGATGTGCAGCGCTTCATTGAGGTCGCGGGCTTCCACCAGATAGAAGCCGGCCAGTTGCTCCTTGGTTTCGGCGAAAGGGCCGTCGGTCAGGCTCATCTGCCCGCCCCGTACCCGCACCGTGGTGGCGGTCTGCACCGGCTTGAGCGCCTCGGCGGCGAGCATCCGGCCACTGTCGAAGATGGCGCTGGCGTAGGCCATGCACTCGGCATCGGCAGGGCTCTCGGGCAGACCGTGCAACAGGGTTTCATCACAGTAGACCAGGCACAGGTATTTCATGGCGTTCTCCGACACGGGGTCAGGGCTTGAGGTCGAACAGGGCTTTCTGGGTCTGCATGTCGAAGGGTGCGGACCAGTGTTCGTGGATCACCTGCCACTGCCCGCCGCTGCGGCGATACGCGACGGTCGCGCGCATGAAGCCACATTGGCTCTCGTTATCCGCCGGACCGCAGCGGTTGAGCCAGTGGGCCAGGGCCAGGTCACCCTCGGCGTGTACAGTCAGTTGCGCGACTTCGAAGACCATCGGCCCGCTGCACATGCCCATGCACATTTCCCAGTGTGCCTGGTAGTCGGCCTTGCCCTTGAATTGCAGGGCCTGGATGGCATCGAAGGCCACGACATCGTCGGCATAGACCGCGACGATGGCCGGCAGGTCGCGCTCGCGCACGGCCTGGATCCAGCGGTCGATGAGTTGACGGATTTCCTGTTCGGCTGCGCTGTTCATCGGTACGTCCTCGTGCAGTGATGGGCGCCGGGAAACTCCGGCGCCTGCATCACTGGTCGAACGGGCGCATGCTGGATCGACAGCCCTGGGAAAAAATTCAGGCGGATTCCAGCGGGATCCAGATTTCCACAATGCCACTGCCCGATTGCGCATCGAAGGCTTCGCCATAGCGCTCGAACTCGGGCGCATCGGCGGCGCGCTCGCCGGAGGCCGGGAGCCATTGCTTCCAGATCTTCTCGAAGGTATGACCCAGGCCACTGATCTCGCCATGGTGCTCGAACACCGCGTATCGCCGGGGCTTCAAGGTGTGCCAGGTGAATTCCGCCGGCAATTGGCTGGTCTGCCTGACCTCCACGCCCGCGATATAGAAAAAGCCGCCACGGCCGTCGAAGTTGCAGGACACGCCATAGGTGTCCTCGCCCACCTGCCCCGGCACCTTGCCGATATGCGGGATGAAGCGCTGCCAGAGCGCGGGAATGGTCTTGTTGTTCTGCTGGTTGTACTGCCCGCCCAGACCGGCGATGGTGAACGCGCGTCCATATTCGATTCTGACCGGTGCAAAACCGGTATCCATCCGGGTCGACATATCCATGCCTCGCAAGTCGTTGAAAAGGGCCAGCCAGACAGCATTTATCGATTGCCGTCCTTGCTGGCACTCGGCTAGCGTAGCCGCGTTGCATGTTTCGGGGAACCCGCCAAATGGGATTAATCAGCCAACCTTTGCGCGCCTGTGGACTGGTCGAATCGTCCTGGGTCCGGGCCACGGGCGCCGCCCGTTTCGAGCGCCACACCCACGACGAATATGTGCTGGGCGCGAACCTGTGGGGAAATGAGCGGATCTGGCTGGATGGACGCACCCTGGAGGTGCCGGTTGGCGCGATCACCCTGTACAACCCGCTGGCGGTGCAGGCCTCGGAATTCGCGGTGCAAGGGGTGGAATACATCAGCCTGCACCTGGCGCCCGAGGCGCTGGAACGGGTTGCGCGGGAAAATAACCTGAAACACTTTTCCGGGCTGCCCTGCTTCGATCAGGGCGTTTTCGAGGATGCAAGGCTGTATCGCGCCATCCTCGATTTCGCCGCTACCGAACATGAGGCCCCTCGCGAAGAAGCGCTGCTGGCCCTGCTCGGTCAATTGCTGGAGCGCCCGACCGGGCCGGTCGACGAGCAGAGCGACAGCTTGCGCCTGGCTTTGCAATGCATGCGCGACACCCCGCACGCGCGCCTGGCCCTGGAAGAGCTGGCGGCCGTCGCCGGGCTGAGCAAGTACCATTTCGTGCGTTGCTTCAAGCAAGCCACCGGGCTCACGCCCCTGCAGTACCACATGCAGTTGCGCCTGAGCGAAGCGCGTCGGCGCTTGCGGGCGGGCATGCATCCTGTCGAAGTGGCCCTGGGCCTGGGCTTCTATGACCAGAGCCACTTCATCAATGCCTTCCGCCGGGTCATGGGCATGACCCCCAATCATTACTGGCAGGCTTTCAGAGCGTCGGGGCGAGGATGAATTCGCGGTAGCCAGACAGGATCACGTAGACCGCGAAGTAGCAGAAGATCCCTGCCGACGCCAGGTAGGACCAGGTCAGCAGGCGATCGCCCAGCAGTTTTCCGCCGTGGCTGGCGACGCCGCACAGGGTCACGCACCAGACCACGCCAGCGCTGAAGAAGCCACCGAGGAACAGCCCGGCTTCCAGCGGCCCGCCTGCTCCGGAACGGGAAATCAGCACCCCGCCCACCGCCGCGAACCAGAGGATCGCGCTGGGCGAGGACATGGCCAGGAAGATCCCGCGCAGGAACTCGCGCCAGGGTGATTCGCGCACCACCTCGCGGCTGGTGTCCAGGTGAGCGTTGCCACGCAGGGCCGCCAGCAGCATCTTCACCGCGAACCACACCAGCAGCAGCGAACCGCCGATCCACAGGCCCCAGCGCATGCTTTCGAATTGCAGCAGCACGGTCATCCCGGCCAGGGCAGCCAGGGCGTAGAGCAGATCACCCACGCAGGTCCCCAACCCCAGCCACATGCCCTGCCAGAAGCCGCGCTGCATCGCCAGGGTGATCATGGCGATATTGGCGATACCGATATCGAGACAGAGGGAAAGGCTGAGGAGGAAACCGTTGGAGAAAGGCATGAAGAGAGGGGTCCGCTACCGGCTGTTGATCGAGGCAGCCGGTATTTAAGCGGATTGGGGATGGGGGTGTATTGGAAGAAATTGCGGGGTCGTATGTTTTGAGGGGATTGCAGTCTCAACTCAATCCCCAGCCAGGTAGTCCTCGAGCGCCTGCTGAAACGACTCATGCAGAGCACTGATCGAATCGGCATGAAAACTGATGATCGCTGGCACCCCCAACATCCGCCCCACAAAAATCCTGTCACGCGAATCGTATTCGACCCGGGCGGAATACCCCAAATAGCTGATGCAATTCATGCTTGAGCTCTCCTCGATGGAACGCGCGAGAAGCCTAGCAAAGCCAGGCTGCAACTCCTGGGCAGAGTTCATTCAAGACTTTTCAGCCCTCCCCCAACACCCGCGCATACCGCTCCCTGTCGATATTCGCCCCGCTCAACACCACCGCCACCTTGCGCCCCTGCTGCCGCTCGCGCTCCTGGTACAGCGCCGCCAGGCCCGCCGCGCCAGCACCTTCCGCCGTGTTGTGGGTATCCTCGTGATAGATGCGGATCGCCTGCCCGATCTCCTCATCGGTCACCCGCACGATCCGCGCCGCGCCCTGGCGGATGATCTCGAATGCCTCCGGCTGCGGAATCCGGCAGGCCATGCCGTCGGCGAAGGTGTCGGCGGTCTCGGTGGTGACGATCCGTCCTTCCTCGACACTGCGGGCAAAGGCGTCGGCCTCGCGGGAAACCACGCCGATGATCTGCGTGTCCAGCCCGAGCAGGTCACGGGTGCGGATCAAGCCGCAGATCCCCGAGCCCATGCCGATCGGCACATACACCGCATCCAGCCCGGCCACCGCCTCGAACAGTTCCAGGGCATAGGTGGCGACGCCGCGAATCAGGTCCGGATGAAACGGCGGCACGCTTTCGAAACCTCGGGCCTGCGCTATCCGCGCGGCTTCGGCGCGAGCCAGGTCGAAGTCGGCGCCATGCTCGATCAGCTCCGCCCCCAGGGCACGCATCGCCGCGTTTTTTTCCGGCGAATTGCCCAGCGGCACGACGATCACGATCGGTACTCCGGCATTGCGCGCTGCCAGGGCCATGCTCTGCCCGTGATTGCCCCGAGTGGCGGTGACCAGGCCCCGGGTCTGCGGCGCCCGGGCCAGCAGCGACTGCACGTAGAGCAAGCCGCCACGCACCTTGAAGGCTCCGGTCGGCGCATGGTTCTCATGCTTGACCCACACCTCGCAGCCCAGCCGTTCGGCCAGGCGCGGCCAGGCATATTGCGGGGTGGCGGGGACTTCGGCGCGGACCAGACGGGACGCTTCGCGCAGGGCAGGCAGGTCGAACATGGAACACCTCGGATCAGGTTGACGTTGACCCGATCCTGGGCGCCGCGCATTGTATGGGTCAAACCTTATATTGCATGGCCAACAATAAATCATGTGGACCCCGACCCTCCCTGACGACGGACAACCGCGCTATCTCGCCCTGGTCGAGGCCATCGCCCGGGCCATTGAATACGGCGAACTAAAGGTCGGCGAACGCCTGCCGCCACAACGCCGTCTGGCCTGGGCTCTGGGCCTGAATCCGAGTACGACCCAACAGGCTTACCGCGAGGCCGCGGCGCGGCATCTGGTGTCCGGCGAGGTCGGGCGCGGTACCTATGTGCTGGCGGGGAGCAAGGAGGCGACGCTGTTTCGCTTGAAATAACGCGATCAGGACAGCACCTGCATCGATCTGTCGACCAATGTGCCGGTGGTGGACGAACACGGACAGGACCTGGAAAACGCGCTGCGCCATGTCCTGCACCAGGGGCCGGCCCACGGCCTGGAACACTATCTCGGCGCCGAGCAATTGCTGCTGGGCCGCCTGCAAGGTGCGAGCTGGCTCAACCTGCGCGGTCTGCAACTGACAGCCAGCCAGGTGCTGCTTTGCGGCGGTGCGCAACAGGGGCTGTTCAGCGTGCTGCTATCGCTCTGTCAGCCCGGCGAGGCGGTGATGGTCGAGGCCCTGACCGCGCCCGGGATCAAGGCCGCCTGCCGGCAACTGCGCCTGCCGCTGCACGGCGTCGCCATGGACGACCAAGGCATCCTCCCCGACGACCTCGACCGCGTGGCCCGGGCCAGTGGTGCGCGGCTGGTGGTGCTGACTCCGGCGCTGCACAACCCTACCGGCGCAAGCATGGGCGAGCAGCGCAGACAGGAGATTGCGGCGGTGGTCGAGCGCCTGGATTTGCTGCTGGTGGAGGACGATGTCTATGGTGCCCTGGGCGACCAGCCGCCATTGCTGCCGCTGCTCGGCGCCCGTGGATTGCTGGTCAGCAGCCTGTCGAAAACCGTCTGTGCCGGCCTGCGCCTGGGCTGGATCGCCGGCGACGAAAACCTGCTGGCGCAGATCGATCCCCATGCCCAGGCGACTCACTGGCAAATCGCCCCGCTGATCCTCGGCATCGCCGGACGCTGGATCGACGATGACACCGCCGCGCGCAAGCTGGCCTGGCAGCGCGAGGAAGTGACCCAGCGCTGGCGCCTGGCCCAGCGTATTCTGGGACCGGGGATACAACCGGCCACACCGTCACCGCATATCTGGCTGAACGGCCCGCGCCCCGGCGATGTGCTGGCCGCGGCCTGTCGTGCCAAGGGTGTCGAGGTAGTGCCGGCTCAGGTGTTCGCGGTCAAGCAGGGCCAGTTGCCCGCCGTGCGCGTCAGCCTCACCGCAGCGCGCAGCCGGGCCGAACTGAAACAGGCACTGGAGCGCATCGCCACGGTGCTCGACGAATTCACAACGCAGGATTCGGAGTGACAAGCATGACCACCCGCCTACACTCCAGCGCCATGAACGAACGTGAAGCTTTCTATCAACAGGCCAGTGAGCATCTGTGCCAGCAGAGTCCGGCCTGGGCTGCCCTTATCGGGGCTATCGGCCCCTGCCTGCATGTGCCGCTGCCGACCCGCGATCCGTACCAGGCGCTGGTGCGTGCGATTGCCTACCAGCAACTGCACGCAAAGGCCGCGGAGGCGATTCTCGGGCGCTTCATGGCCTTGTTTCCCGGGCAGGCTTTTCCATCGCCCGAACAGTTGCTGGCGACCACGCCGGAACAACTGCGCGCCTGCGGGTTTTCCGGGCGAAAGATCAGTACGGTGCAGGCCTTGGCTCAGGGCCGGCTGGACGGCCTGGTACCGGATCATGCCGAGGCCCGGCAACTGGAACACGAGGTGCTGATCGAGCGCCTGACCCGGCTGCCCGGCGTGGGCCGCTGGACCGTGGAGATGCTGCTGATCTACACACTGGAGCAGATGGATATCCTGCCGGTGGATGATTTCGGGGTGCGTGAAGGGTATCGGCGGCTGCATGGGCTGGAGGCGCAGCCGACACGCAAGCAGTTGCTGGAGGTGGGGGCGGCGTGGAGTCCGTATCGGACAGTGGCGGCATGGTATCTGTGGCGGGTGCCGGTGAAGGGAATTTGAAAGCAAGAGGCGGAGTTTCTGGCAAATGAAGGTCCTTCAGACTTCAAGCCAGTTACATCCCTGAAGCACGACCGCATTCCCTGTGGGAGCTGGCTTGCCAGCGATTACGATGGTGAATTCACCGCTGCAATCGCTGGCAAGCCAGCTCCCACAGGAACGGTGGCGGTCTGATCATTGGAGACAGGTCCATGCGCCATAAAACAACCGCCATCAAGGAATCCGACCCCCGCTGGCAAGCCCTGCTCGCCCGCGATGCCTCCGCCGACGGCACCTTCGTCTACGGCGTGCGCACCACCGGCGTGTACTGCCCGCCGTCCAGCTCCGCGCGCCGGCCCAATATCGAGAACGTGGAATTCTTCGACACCCCCGCCGACGCCGAAGCCGCGGGCTACCGCCCAAGCAAACGCCGCGGCACCGATCCGAGCGAACTGGCCCGCCAGCACGCCGCCCAGGTCACACAGGCCTGCAAGCTGATCGAGAGCGCGGAGGAAGAGCCCAGCCTGAACCAGCTGGCCGAACAGGTGAACATGAGCCCGTATCACTTCCACCGGGTGTTCAAACGCACCACCGGCCTGACGCCCAAGGCCTACGCCAGCGCCCACCGTGCACGCAAGCTCCGCACACAACTGGGCAATGCCGAATCCATTACCGAGGCGCTGTATGGCGCCGGCTTCAACTCCAACAGTCGTTTCTACGAGTCGAGCAATGCCCGCCTCGGCATGACCCCCGGCGCCTACCGGGATGGCGGCGCACAGACCGATATCCACTTCGCCATTGCGCAGTGCTCGCTGGGGGCGATTCTGATCGGGCAAAGCGCCAAGGGCATCTGCGCGATTCTCCTTGGCGATGATCCGCAAGCCCTGCTGCAGAACCTGCAGGACAAATTCCCCAAGGCCAACCTGATCGGCGCCGATGCCGGCTTCGAACGCCTGGTGGCGCGGGTGGTAGGTTTCGTCGAAGCACCGGCCATTGGCCTCGACCTGCCCCTGGACCTTCAGGGCACGGCGTTCCAGGAGCGTGTCTGGCAGGCGCTGCGGGAAATCCCGGCGGGCAGCACGGCCAGCTATGCCGAGATCGCCGAACGTATTGGCGCACCCAAGGCCGTGCGTGCCGTGGCCCAGGCCTGCGCGGCCAACAGCCTCGCGGTGGCGGTACCCTGCCATCGGGTAGTGCGCAGCGACGGCAACCTGTCCGGCTATCGCTGGGGTGTTGAGCGCAAGCAGCAATTGCTGCAAAGGGAGAGGGAATCGAGCGGCAAGCTTTAAGCTATAAGCGGCAAGAAAGAGCAATCAGCGGTGACGCCAATTGCTCTTTCTTATGACTTGCAGCTTGAAACTTAAAGCCTTGATTCAACCCTGGCTGCACCCATCACCCATCACCCGGTATTCAACAGTGTGACGCTCGCCTTGATGATCTTCATACACCATGGTGGCCGGAACCACTTCACAGACATTTGGAACTTTCGACAGGCTGATGACCTTGGCGATATCCAGCTTGGTGCCGTAGCTGTACTGCTCGACCTGCGGCTGTACGGCCTGGTCGGCAAAGGCGAACGAAGAGACGGCAAGCAGGGCGGCTGCAACTAATGCTTTCATGATATTTGGGCCTTTAAAGCAATCGAACCAACAGATTGACTTCATATGCCGAAGTGGCGCGGAGAAGTTGTTATATCAGTGACATAACACGAAGTACCGATCCCGTTGGAACTTGTTGAGTGGGGATGCGCTTAGTTTACTGATCTGCTAACTTCGTTGAATCATCGAGCCTGACATTCACTATTACCATTCCTGCAACAATAGACACAAACCCTTACCCCACGGGAAATGCTGAAAAAGCCCGTTCCAGAGCCATCGCCGTGCCAAAAATCGACCCAATTCGCTGTGCCTGCCTCTCAGCCACCGAGCGGCCACTGCTGAACAAGCTCTACAAAATCCATGGCTCGGCGATGCGTACCAGCGATGCCGGCGAGGTCTGGGTGGCGCGTGCAGGAGAAATCATCGGCGGTTTGAGCCTGACGCCTGTGCCAGACGGACAATGGCTGACCGGCCTGCTGGTAGCGCCCGACTGGCGCGGGAAAGGTGTGGCGCGGTTGCTGATCGACCACGCCTGCGGGGCGGAGCGGACCTGGCTGTTCTGCCACCCGGACCTGCAAGGCTTCTACGAGCGTCTCGGCTTCATGGTGAACGAGGATCTACCGCAGACCCTCGCCGATCGCCTGGCCCGCTATCGGCGCAGCAAGCCGCTACTGGCGATGGTTCGCGATCAGTCGTCGGCAGCCGGGTCCAGCCCGGGGAACAGCACCTCGGTGTAGCCGAAGCGGCTGAAGTCATGAATCCGCGACGGGTACAGGCGCCCGATCAAATGATCGCACTCATGCTGCACCACCCGCGCATGGAAGCCATCGGCGGCACGGCGGATCGGCTGTCCCTGCGGATCGACCCCTTCATAGAAAATATGCTTGTAGCGACTGACCACGCCGCGTAGCCCCGGCACCGACAGGCAACCTTCCCAGCCCTCCTCCAGCTCGGTGCTGGTGGGTGTGATCAGCGGGTTGAGGAGGATGGTCTGCGGCACCGGCTCGGCGTCCGGGTAGCGCTCGCTGCGCTCGAAGCCGAAGATCACCAGTTGCAGGTCGACACCGATCTGCGGTGCGGCCAGGCCGACACCGCCGACATGGCGCATGGTCTCGAACATGTCGTCGATCAGTTGCTGCAACTCGGCACTGCCGAACAGGTGCTCGGGCACCGGTGGGGCGATACGCAGCAGGCGCTCGTCGCCCATCTTGAGGATTTCACGAATCATGGGGGGTCCGGCTCACAGGTTCTGCCTCGGCGGCCGGGGCATGATCGCGGCCCAGCCCGGAAACCTGGTTTGTAGCACGTTCCGGGGCGCCATCACCGGGTTCTTTTTCCCCGGGATCCTTGCCCTCTGCCGACATATGTTCGATCACCGCATTCATTTCCGCGCCCAGCAGCAGCACCGCCGCGGAAATGTAGAAGTACAGGAGCAGGACGATGATCGCCCCGATGCTGCCGTACATGGCGTTGTAGTCGGCGAAGGTCTTCACGTAGTAGCCGAAGCCCAGGGACGCGATGATCCACACCACCACCGCCAGCACCGAACCGGGGGTGATGAAGCGGAATTCCTGCTTCACATCGGGCATCACGTAGTAGATCAGCGCCACCGCCACCATCATCAGGGCCACGATGGCCGGCCAGCGCGCCACGGTCCAGATAGTGACGATGATGTCCTCCATGCCCACCTGCGAGGCCACCCAACCCATCACCTGCGGCCCCAGCACCATCAGTGCGGCGGCGGCCAGGAGCATGCCGGCGATGCCCACGGTGTAGAACACCGACAGCGGGATGCGCTTCCACACCGGGCGCCCCTCGACCACGTCGTAGGCAGCGTTCATCGCGCTCATCATCAGCCGTACGCCGGCCGAGGCGGTCCACAGGGCGATAACAATACCCACCGAAAGCAGGCCGCCCTTGGATTGCTGGAGCTGGTCGATCACCGGGTTGACCTGTTCCAGCGCCTGCGGCGGCAGGACCAGTTCCGATTGCAGGCGCAGCCACGAGAAGAAGTCCGGCAGGTGCAGGAAACCGATCAGGGCGATGAGGAACAGCAGGAAGGGGAACAGCGAGAACAGCATCTGGTAGGCCAGCGCCGAGGCATAGGTGGACATCTCGTCGTCGAGGAATTCCTTGACGGTTCGCACCAGTACGCGGTGGACCGGCAGACCGCGTAGATGGGTAAGTCTCATTGGCGTCTCCTTGCGCAGCCTGAAGCTCGTTTACAAAACAGTCTAATAGACCCTGCACACAAGGTTGCGATTCCCTCCTGCGTGCAAAAAAAACGGCCATCCATGGATGGCCGTCTTCGTCTGGCCCGCGGGCCGGTCAAGGCTTCTTCACGGCATCCTTGACCTTGCCCACGGTTTGCTGGGCTTCGCCCTTGAGCTCCTGGGCCTTGCCTTCGGCACGGAGTTTGTCGTTGTCAGTCGCCTTGCCGACGCCTTGCTTGATATTGCCGACCGCTTCGTTGGCCATGCCTTTGACTTTGTCTTTGGTGCCACTCATGGGATTTCTCCTTAACGGGATAGTCGGAATCGACAATGAGTGGAGTGCCTGGCGAAGCGGGGAGTTTCATTTATTTTTCCGCCTCGCAGCGATTGCGCAGGTCGGAGTTGCTGATGGTGCCGCAACTGCCGCCCTTTTTCGCATAGCAGTAGTTGCGCTGGTCACTGTCGGAGATGGAACTGCACCCGTAGCCGCCCATTTCGGCATAACAGGTATTGCGCAGGTCGGAATCGTTGATGCTGCCGCAACCGCCATTGCCTTTCTTTGCATAGCAGTAGTTACGTCGGTCGCTGTCGGAGATCTGCCCGCAACTGCCGTTGCCGGTTTCGGCTTCACATTGTCTGCGCAGATCGGAATCATTGATGTTGCCGCAACTGCCGTTGCCCGTCTTCGCCTCGCAATAGCGACGCTGGTCCGAGTCGCTGATACTGCCGCAACCGGCATGAGCAAAACCGCTGAGCAACATCAACAGCGCGATAAGAACTCGCATTTCTTTCATCCTTGGAGAGTGGAGACGACGATTGTCGCCGGGCGTCGATGACGCCATCAAATTGACATCAACCTTGAGAAAAGTTCCGCTCGAGAACCTGTGCTGCGGCTTTATGTTTCAGCCCATTCCCCGCAAAATAGCCGACCTTTCCAAGCGTCACTGCAGGACACCCGCATGAAACTCGACAAGACCACCGCCATCGCCCGCCGCAACGAGGCGCTGGGGACTCCCGTGCTGAACAGCGACAACACCCTGTTCGCCGTGCTCGACAGCAAGCGCAGCCTGTGGTGGTTCGATGTTCCGGTGGCCTGGCTGCGCAAGAACAGCGACTTCGTCAACCTGCTGCTGCACACCCCCGAGACCGACAAGCTGCAGCACCTGAAGGTGCCGGTGCGCGACCTGCGGACCCACCAGGAAAAGCTGGAAGTACGCAACGCCGGCAAGCGCCGCGCCACGATCAGCCTGGCGCTGTCGGCCGACCGTGACTCGCTGCTGCGCGACCTGCGCCCGGGTGGCGACAACCTGGACTTCTCCGGTTATCGCCAGCGCTGAGGCGTTCTTGCGAACCTGAAATCAGGCCAGTTCGATGCGGTTGTCGTGAATCACGATCTGACCGCTCTTGTACAAGGCGCCAATGGCCTTCTTGAAGTTGCCCTTGCTGACCCCGAACATGTCGCTGATCACCTGCGGGTCGCTCTTGTCGTTGAGCGGCAGCACGCCATTGGCGGCCTTCAGCTTGGCCAGGATCTGCTCGTGCAGGCTGCTGGCCGCACCCTCGCCGATCGGCTGCAGGCTCAGGGCGATCTTGCCGTCATCGCGGATTTCCTTGATGTAGCCCTTCTCCTGCTTGCCCGAACGCAGGAACTTGAACACTTCGTTCTTGTGGATCAGGCCCCAGTGCTGGTTGTTGATGATGGCCTTGAAGCCCATCGGGCTCTCTTCCACCACCAGCAGATCGACCTGCTGGCCGACCCGGTAGTTGGCCGGGGCCTTGTCCAGGTAGCGATCCAGCTTGGCGGTCGCGGTGATGCGGCGGGTGCGGCGGTCGAGGTAGACGTGCACTACGCAGTACTCGCCGGCGCGCATCTGGCGCTTTTCCTCGGAGTACGGCATCAGCAGGTCCTTGGGCAGGCCCCAGTCGAGGAAGATGCCGATGCTGTTGATCTCGACCACCTTGAGGCTGGCGAACTGGCCGACCTGGACCTTGACCTTCTCGGTGGTGGCGATCAGCTTGTCCTCGCTGTCGAGGTAGACGAAGACGTTCAGCCAGTCCTCGATCTCGCTCGGTGCATCCTTGGGGATGTAGCGCTTGGGCAGGAGGATCTCGCCCTCCGCGCCGCCATCCAGGTACAGACCGAAGTCCGTGTGCTTGACCACCTGCAAAGTGTTGTAACGCCCAACTGAAGCCATGTTCGAAATCCTCGCTGCGAGGCGCGCATTCTACACGCGATCGGTGACGATCACCCTGCGCTTCGGCAGTTTTGCCGCCGAATCCGGCGAATTGGCATCGGCTTGAACCCCATCGGCCGAACCTGCTCTATAAACACTGAGTACGCCACTGCAAGGACGCTGATCATGTCCGTTCGTCTATTCCGCTGCTTGCGCCCGGTCCTGCTGATGCTTGCCAGCCTCGTGCTGCTGTCCTGCACGCGCCTGGACCTGGCCTACCGCAACCTCGACGTACTGGTGCCCTGGTCGCTCAGCGACTACCTGGACATGAACCGCCAGCAGAAGAACTGGCTGAACCAGCGCGTCAAGGAAGAACTGTCCTGGCACTGCAAGACCCAGTTGCCCGGCTACCTCGGCTGGCTCGACAACATCCGCCAGATGGTTGCCAGCAACCAGGTCACCGACCAGCAACTGCAGGCGCGCACCGAGGAAGCCCGCGCGGCCGTCAGCCGGGTCGCCGAGCAGATCACCCCATCGGCGGCGCAATTGCTGCGGGGCATGGACGATGAGCAGGTGCGCGAGATGCGCGAAAACTTCGCCAAGGACATCGAGGAGCGCCAGGCCAAGTACGTGAAGACCCCGCTGGCGCAGCAGATCGCCGAGCGTGGCGAACGCATGGAGAAACGCCTGTCGCCCTGGTTCGGCGGCCTCAGCCCGCAACAAAAGGACCGGGTCGCCTCATGGTCGGCGCAACTGGGCGAACAGAACCGCGCCTGGATCGCCAACCGCGCTCATTGGCAGGCTCAGTTCAGCAACCTGATGGACCAGCGCCACAGCGACAACTTCGAACCGCGCCTGGGCGAGCTGCTCAAGGACCGCGACCGCTTCTGGACCCCGGAATACCGCATCGCCTTCGCCAATACTGAACAGCAGCTGCGCAGCCTGCTGGTAGACCTGATGACCCAGAGCAGCGAGCAGCAGCGCCAGCAGCTGGATCAGCGGCTGGGCAAGGTGCGCAGGGACTTCAGTGAGTTGAAGTGCCTGAAGAGCTAGAAAGCCGTCATCAGCCTGATTCAGGAGCCTTTGAGGACCTCTTGTCTTGTTGACAAATTGACAAATTGACCATTAAGTCATTTCTTTGTAGCCTTGAGTCATCCCTTCTGATGAGTCCTCTCGGAGGCTTCACATGGTCACTGCTACTGCCCAGGCGAGAGAGCCATCCAGAAAAACACTGGAGGCAGATCTGCTCCGCCGCTTCAAGCAACACCTTGCAAAATTGCCGGAAACGGTACTGGCAAAGGCGGCTGCGCTTTCCGACGACAAGGCTTTTGTCGAGGTCGCCAAGGTAAAGCGTGAAAAGACCCGTAGCGTGGCGACGCGCAATCAGGAAGCAATGGCACGCATGAAAGCCCGGGCATTTTCCCGAGTGGAAGAGCGCTGTGATCTGCTTGAGAGCAAAGAAGCCTATGAAATATTGGGCATATCCAAGCAGGCATTGAGCCAGAAGGCCCAGACCGGCCAACTTGCCGTCTACACCAACACCGGCAACCGTCGAAAATACTACCCGGCCTTTCAGTTCGAGAAAAACAACGTCAGACCTGTCATTGCCAAACTGATTGCAGAACTCAATATCGACCCGGCGGACGTCGAGGCCATGAATCTGTTTGTTCAGCATCTAGTTTCGAAGGTGGATTACTCCAACCCTGGCGAGCCAGACAATGTGCTGCCGCGCTTCGAGCTTTTGGGGGACGAGAACGCCCTTGAGATCATCAAGCGGGACTATCTGAATGCCTTTGAGCAAGGCCAATAAAAGCGGGCCTCCCTGACTCCTGCACAGATATCTATCCATTTTGCGTCGACGCGCAGATCTACGACCGACGCAGTTCCGGTAGCGGTAGGAGCGTGGCTTGCCCGCGAAGGGCCGCAAAGCGGCCCCAAAACCATCCTGCACAAGCTATGTACGGGCCGATGTTCTGCATTCAGCGCCTGTTTGACCTCAGTACCCCAAATGCTCGGCGTGGCAGGTTTGGGGACCGCTAACGCGGTCCTTCGCGGGCAAGCCACGCTCCTACCAGCCCTGCCTACCGGTGCAGGGAACCATTGTTCGGTCCAAGCATAGGCTTGCATCGAAGAACGCTTCGCAAAGTCATACGGGCGCTAAGCACCAACCTCATCCCGCTCCTTGCGCCGATACGGAAACACATCGATCACCTTCCCCGCGCGGATCTTGTCCTGCAGCCCCTTCCAGTAATCGGCGTCATACAGCTCGCCATGCAACTGGCTGAACAGCCGGCGCTGGCCGATATCGGCGAAGAGGAACGGCGGGAATTCTTCCGGGAACACATCGTGAGGCCCGATGGAATACCACGGCTCGCTGGACATTTCGTCCTCGGGGAAGCGCGGCGGCGGGATATGGCGGAAGTTGGCCTCGGTCAGGAAGGTGATCTCGTCATAGTCGTAGAACACCACCCGGCCATGACGGGTGACGCCGAAGTTCTTCAGCAGCATGTCGCCGGGGAAGATGTTCGCCGCCGCCAGTTGCTTGATCGCCAGGCCGTAGTCATCCAGCGCCTCGCGGACCTGGGCGTCGTTGGCGTTTTCCAGGTAGAGGTTGAGCGGGGTCATGCGCCGCTCGGTCCAGCAGTGGCGCACCAGCACGGTATCGCCCTCCAGGGCCACCGTGGACGGCGCGACCTCCAGCAGTTCCGCCAGGCATTCCGGCTCGAACTTGCTCACCGGGAAGCGGAAATCGGAGAACTCCTGGGTATCGGCCATGCGCCCGACCCGGTCGACACTCTTCACCAGCCGGTACTTCTCGATCACCGTGGCGCGGTCGACGTTCTTCGACGGCGAGAAGCGGTCCTTGATGATCTTGAACACGGTATTGAAGCCCGGCAGGGTGAACACGCTCATGACCATGCCGCGCACGCCCGGGGCCATGATGAAACGGTCGTCGGTGCTCGCCAGGTGGTTGATCAGCGCCCGGTAGAACTCGGACTTGCCGTGCTTGTAGAAGCCGATCGAGGTGTACAGCTCGGCAATGTGCTTGCCCGGCAGGATGCGCTTGAGAAAGCCGACGAACTCCGCCGGCACCGGCACATCCACCATGAAATAGGAACGGGTGAAGGAGAAGATGATCGATACATCGGCTTCGTCGGTGATCAGTGCGTCGATCTCGATGCCCTGGCCTTCACGGTGCAGCAGCGGGATCACCAGCGGCCATTGCTCGTCGCGGGTGAAGATGCGTCCGACCAGGTAGGCGCCCTTGTTGCGGTACAGCACCGGGGAAAACAGTTCGACCTGCAATTCCGGGTCCTTGCACACCCAGTCCGGCAGGTGCTCGCGCAGTTGCGCTTCCAGGCGCGCCAGGTCGCCAGGCAGGTCGGCGTAGGGCACGTCGAAGCGGTAGTCCTCGAAAATCTTCGCCAGCAGCGCGGATAGCTGCCCGTCGGGGCGGTAGATGCGGGTCTGCGCTGCCCGCTCATGAGCCCGCAACGACGGCCGGGTGGTGTGGATGAACATGCAGCCGTCGCTGATCAGGTCATGGCTGAACAGGCTGCAGAAGATCGAGTTGTACCAGGTCTCCGACAGCTCATCGTCCAGGCGCGGGTCGATCAGCTTGATATAGGCGCTTTTCACCAGTGGCCACAGCGATACGTCCAGCAGCACCTCGTCCTCGAAGGCCTTGCGCAGGCCCTCGGTGACCTCGGACACCTTCTCTTCATAGAGATTGATCCGCGCCGCCGCGGCGCTCTGGATCTGCTGCCAGAGGGCCTTTTCGAAGCGTTCGCGGGCGCCGTCGGTAATCTGCCGGAAGTGCTCGCGGTAGTTGTCGAAACCCTCGAGGATCATCCGGGCGATATCGGTGGCCGGCCATGGCTGGGGCATATCAGGACCTCTGGCAGAAGGACGAAAGCCTGAGAGTACCCGCAGCCAATTGCGCTGCACAGGGGTACACTCCCTTCCCCGTTCCTGCCCGGAGAATCCCGTGAGTCCCATCGCCCTGTCCCGTCTGCTGATCCTCGCCGCCGTCTGGGGCGCCAGCTTTCTGTTCATGCGCATCATCGCGCCGGTGCTGGGCACGGTACCGACCGCGTTCTTCCGGGTGACCATCGCCTGTGCCGGCCTGCTGGTGATCCTCGCCCTGATGCGGGTGCGCTGGGACTTCCAGGGCAAGTTCAAGGTGGCCCTGGTGCTGGGGATGATCAACTCGGGGATTCCCGCGACCCTGTACTCGGTGGCCGCCCAGGTGCTGCCGGCGGGCTATTCGGCGATCTTCAACGCCACCACGCCGCTGATGGGCGTGCTGATCGGCGCACTGTTCTTCCATGAGGCGATGACCCTGCCCAAGCTGGCGGGGATCTTCCTCGGCCTGCTCGGCGTGGGGATCCTCAGTGGGGCAGGCCCGGTGGCCTTTGACATGGAGCTGCTGCAAGGCGCCCTCGCCTGCCTCGGCGCGACCACCTGCTACGGTTTTTCCGGCTTTCTCGCCCGGCGCTGGCTGGACCAGCGCGGCGGCCTCGACAGCCGCCTGTCCGCGCTGGGCAGCATGATGGGCGCCAGCCTCCTGCTGACGCCGCTGTTCGCCTGGAGCGTCGCCACCCAGCCACCGGCCAGCTGGGGTGGCTGGTCGGTATGGCTGTCGCTGCTCGGCCTGGGCCTGCTGTGCACCGCCTTCGCCTACATCCTGTACTTCCGCCTGATCAGCGAGATCGGCCCGGTGAAATCCTCCACCGTGACCTTCCTCATCCCCGCCTTCGGCGTGCTCTGGGGTGCCTGGCTGCTGGACGAACCGCTGTCCACCGCACACCTCTACGGTGGACTGCTGATCGGCCTGGCCCTGTGGCTGGTGCTCAAGCCCGCGCGGGCTGGCGGAACACGAACAGCAACCCGATAACGATCAGGGCCATGCCCAACAGGCTCAGGGCCGCGAGGCGGTTGCCGAAGATCAGGTAGTCCATCACCGCGGTCACCGCCGGCACCAGGTAGAACAGGCTGGTGACATTGACCAGGTTGCCGCGGGCGATCAGGCGGTACAGCAGCAAGGTCGCCAGCACCGAGACCACCAGGCCCATCCACGCCACGGACAGCAGGAACTGCGGGTTCAGGTTCACCTCAAGGGGCTGGAACGGCGCGAACAGCGCACACAGCAGCAGCCCCGCCAGGTACTGCAGCGGCAGGGTACCGAGGGGCTCGCGGGTGATGCGCTTCTGCATGATCGAGCCGCCGGTCATGCTCGCCAGCGCCAGCAAGGCGAAGAGCATCCCGGACCAGGACATCCCGCCCAGGCCGATGCCCTGCCAGACCACCAGGATCAGCCCCGTCAGGCCCAGGCACAGGCCGAACAACCGACTCCAGGAGCGCCGGCGCTCCATCAGGACCACGGTCAGGATGGGTTGCACGCCCATGACCGTGGCCATGACTCCGGGGGTGACCCTCAGGTCCAGCGCCAGCAGATAGAAGATCTGGTAGGCACCGAGCAGGATCGCGCCGGTCAGCAGGGCCTGGCGGATGGCCGCAGGCTCACGGGGCCAGCGCAGCTTGAGCAATGGGCTCAGGAGCACGAGGGCGCCAAGGGCCAACAGGAAGCGGATCAGCAGGAAGGCGAAGGGTGTCGCCTGGGCCAATCCCAGTTTCGAAACGATCGCGCCGCTGCTCCAGAGCAGGACGAACAGGCTGGTGGTGGCCGCCGAGGCCACGGAAGTTTTGTGCAGGAAAGACATGGATTTGCCACCTGTATTCGGGCAAGAAAGCCGAACGGACGGGCTGCGGGGAGCAGCCGGCCGGATTCAGAAACGTTGGGGATGTGCAGCGGGCTTCAGCCCACTACCACCACGGCCACGACGGTTCCGACAGGTGGATACTGGCTGGTTGCCAACTGCTGGAACCCGCGCACGGCAACCACCGCGTCGGTCGCGGTAGTAAGTACTGGGGTTACAGGGGAAGCTGGCATGAGCGAGTCTTCGGGTGAGATGCAGAGGATCGGGACTATAGGCCTGGCATTTTGATAGTGCAAGCCTCGAGGGCCTCATCGCTGGCAAGCCAGCTCCCACAGGGTTTGTGGGAGCTGGCTTGCCAGCGATGAGGCCCTCGAAGTCGAATCAGAACAACCAGCGGTACAACAAGTAAGCCACCACCACGGCCAACACCGGCCGCAACACCCGGTAAGCCTTCGGATTGGCCCGCTTGAAGGTCTTCACCCGGGCACTGATGACATTGCTGAACTTCTTGCTCCAGGCATAGGCCTGGTTGATCCCGCCAACCCGCTCGTCATCGGTGTTCTGCGGCGCGGTGGCGCGGCCGAGGAAGGCACTGACCTTGCGGTTGACCTTGGTCATGAACGGGCTGCTCAGCGGACGCTCGACGTCGCAGAACAGGATCACCCGGGTCACGTCGGTCTCGTTCTTGACCCAATGCACGTAGGTCTCGTCGAACATCACGTCCTCACCGTCGCGCCAGGCGTAAGGCTGGCCATCGACGTAGATCCGGCAGTTGTCCGAGTTCGGCGTGGTCAGGCCCAGGTGATAGCGCAGCGAACCGGCGAACGGATCGCGGTGCGGGTTCAGGTGGCTGCCACCCGGCAGCAGGGCAAACATCGCGCCCTTGACGTTGGGAATGCTGTTGACCAGTTCGACGGTCTTCGGGCACAGCGCCTCGGCCGAGGGCAGGGCCTTGTCGTACCACTTCAGGTAGAAACGCTTCCAGCCCTTTTTGAAGAACGAACCGAAACCGGCGTCGTTGTCCTTCTCGGCGGCGCGGATGTAACCCTCGTCGAACAGGTGCATGGCCTCTTCGCGGATGGTTTCCCAGTTGTTCTTCAGCACGTCCAGCTCAGGGAAGCGCTCGCGGTCCAGGTACGGCTTGGACGGCACGCCGGAGAACAGGTACATCAGCGAGTTGTACGGGGCGAACAGCGCCGAATGGTTGACGAACTGGCGCAGCACCGGCAACCGGGCCTTGCCGCGCAGGTGCACGTACAGGACGCTGCCGAAGAACAGCAGCAGCACGCCTGCCTTGGCGACAAAGGAAAAAGTCATTCAATGCTCCTGGAAATCTCGTTCAGGCCCTAGGCCGGAAATCGTCCATGATAAACCGAACAGGCCCCGACAAGAACAACCGGGGCCTGATAGACAGTGTTGGGGATTTTGTAACAACCGTCGGGAGGGTGCATTGTCCCGGGTCAAGCTGTGAACTCACCGGCCTCATCGCTGGCAAGCCAGCTCCCACAGGGATCGCGTGCACCGCTGAACCTGTGGGAGCTGGCTTGCCAGCGATGAGGCCATCAGCCACAACACAAAGGCTTGTGCTTACTGCTGGTTCTCCTGCTCAGTGAACAGGTCACTGAACAGCATGCTCGACAGATACCGCTCACCCGAGTCCGGCAGGATCACCACGATCGTCTTGCCCTGCATCTCCGGCTTCTCCGCCAGGCGCACCGCAGCCGCCATGGCCGCACCGCAGGAAATCCCGCAGAGAATCCCCTCTTCCTGCATCAGGCGCAGGGCCATGGCCTTGGCCTCGTCGTCGCTGACCAGTTCCACCTGGTCGACGATGGACAGGTCGAGGTTCTTCGGCACGAAACCGGCACCGATACCCTGGATCTTGTGCGGGCCCGGCTTGATCTCTTCACCGGCCAGCGCCTGGGTGATCACCGGCGAGGTGATCGGCTCCACGGCCACGGACAGGATCGCCTTGCCCGCAGTGTTCTTGATGTAACGCGAAACACCGGTGATGGTGCCGCCGGTACCGACGCCAGCCACCAGCACATCCACCGCACCATCGGTGTCGTTCCAGATCTCCGGACCGGTGGTCTTCTCGTGGATCGCCGGGTTGGCCGGGTTGTCGAACTGCGCCGGCATGAAGTACTTCTCCGGATCGCTGGCGAGAATCTCCTTGGCCTTCTCGATCGCACCCTTCATGCCCTTGGCCGGCTCGGTCAGGACCAGTTCCGCGCCCAGCGCCTTGAGCACCTTGCGCCGCTCGATGCTCATCGACGACGGCATGGTCAGCACCAGCTTGTAGCCACGGGCGGCGGCGACGAAGGCCAGGCCGATACCGGTGTTGCCCGAGGTCGGCTCGACCAGGGTCATGCCCGGCTTGAGCTTGCCGCTGCTTTCGGCGTCCCAGACCATGTTCGCGCCAATCCGGCATTTGACCGAATACCCGGGGTTGCGCCCTTCGATCTTGGCCAGGATGGTTACCCCGCGCGGGGCGATGCGGTTGATCTGTACCAGCGGCGTATTGCCGATGGAATGGGCGTTGTCAGCGAAGATACGGCTCATGGCAGGGGGTCCTTTTGGCACCGAGCGAAAAGCTCAAGGGTAAGCCTGCCATGGGGGTGCGTCTACCCCGGTAGAACTCCGTGCAACTGACTGCGGTCAACCTTTCATCCGGGATCTGGAGCATCCGATGAAACGTCGCTATCGCTGGCCACTGGCAGGCCTGGCCGGCCTTCTCCTGCTGCTGCTCGCCCTGCACCTGTCACTGCCCTGGCTGGTGCGCGACTACCTCAACGGCAAGCTCGCCGACATGGGCGACTATCGCGGCCAGATCGCCGACGTTGACCTGGCCTGGTGGCGCGGCGCCTACAAGATCAACGGCCTGACCATCGTCAAGACCAGCGGCAAGGTGCCAGTGCCGCTGCTCGACGCGCCGGTGATCGACCTGTCGGTGAGCTGGCATTCGCTGTGGTACGACCATGCCGTGGTCGGCGAGGTGACTTTCCTGCGCCCCGAACTGAACTTCGTCGACGGCGGCAACCAGCAGGCCTCGCAGACCGGCCAGGGCACCAACTGGCGGCAACAGTTGGAGAAACTGCTGCCCATCACCCTCAACGAAGTGCTGATCCAGGACGGCACCCTGACCTTCCGCAACTTCAACTCCAAGCCGCCGGTGGACCTCAAGGCCAGGCAGCTCAACGCCAGCATCCACAACCTGACCAACGTGGTGGACAAGGAAGGCCGGCGCGACGCCAGCTTCGACGGCAAGGCCCTGCTCTTCGGCGATGCCCCGGTGGAAAGCAATGCCACCTTCGACCCGCTGAGCAACTTCGAGGACTTCCAGTTCCGCCTGCGCGCCACCGATATCCAGCTGCGCCGCCTCAACGACTTCGCCAGCGCCTATGGCAAGTTCGACTTCAAGGCCGGCCATGGCGACGTGGTGATCGAGGCCCAGGCCGAGAAAGGCCGGCTGACCGGCTATATCAAGCCGCTGCTGCGCGATGTCGAAGTGTTCGACTGGCAGCAGGACGTGGAGAACAAGGACAAGAACATCTTCCGCTCGGTCTGGGAGGCGCTGGTCGGCGCCACCGAGACAGTGCTGAAGAACCAGCCGAAAAACCAGTTCGCGACCAGGGTCGAGCTGTCCGGCAGCGTGCACCAGAGCGACGTCAGTACCTTCGAGGCCGTCCTGCAGATCCTGCGCAACGGCTTTATCCAGGCGTTCAACGCACGGTACGAGCGTTCGCCGCCCAAGTCTGACTGAGTCACCGAGTGACGGCCCATTCAGAGACTGAATGGGCCGTCTGCGTTCCCACTCCCGTAGGAGCGCGGGTATAGTCGCGTATGACATTTTTCTGCCGGATGGGTCATTGCCCGGCATCCGTATTCATGAGGATGGACAGATGAAGTTCGAAGGCACCAGCGCATACGTCGCCACAGACGACCTGAAACTGGCGGTCAACGCGGCGATCACCCTGGAGCGGCCACTGCTGGTCAAGGGCGAGCCAGGCACCGGCAAGACCATGCTCGCCGAGCAACTGGCGGCCTCCTTCGGCGCAAAACTGATCACCTGGCACATCAAGTCCACCACCAAGGCCCATCAGGGCCTCTACGAATACGATGCGGTCAGCCGCCTGCGCGACTCGCAGCTGGGCGTGGACAAGGTCCACGACGTGCGCAACTACCTGAAGAAGGGCAAGTTGTGGGAGGCCTTCGAGGCCGAGGAGCGGGTGATCCTGCTGATCGACGAAATCGACAAGGCCGATATCGAGTTCCCCAACGACCTGCTGCAGGAACTCGACAAGATGGAGTTCTACGTCTACGAGACCGACGAGACCATCAAGGCCAAACAGCGCCCGATCATCATCATTACCTCGAACAACGAGAAAGAGCTGCCGGACGCGTTCCTGCGCCGCTGCTTCTTCCACTACATCGCCTTCCCCGACCGCGACACCCTGCAGAAGATCGTCGACGTGCACTACCCGAACATCAAGAAGGACCTGGTCAGCGAAGCGCTGGACGTGTTCTTCGACGTGCGCAAGGTCCCGGGCCTGAAGAAGAAGCCGTCAACCTCCGAGCTGGTCGACTGGCTCAAGCTGCTGATGGCCGACAATATCGGCGAGGCGGTGCTGCGCGAGCGTGATCCGACCAAGGCCATCCCGCCGCTGGCCGGCGCGCTGGTGAAGAACGAACAGGACGTGCAACTGCTCGAGCGCCTGGCCTTCATGAGCCGCCGCGGCAACCGCTGAGGCCACGGGGGCGATCGCCATGCTGCTCAATCTGTTCAATGAAATGCGTGCGGCCAAGGTGCCGGTGTCGGTGCGCGAACTGCTCGACCTGATCAACGCCTTGCAAAAGCGCGTCACCTTCGCCGACATGGACGAATTCTACTACCTGTCGCGGGCGATCCTGGTCAAGGACGAACGGCATTTCGACAAGTTCGACCGGGCGTTCTCCGCCTACTTCAAGGGCCTGGAGAACCTCGACCAGCACCTGGAAGCGCTGATTCCCGAAGACTGGCTGCGCAAGGAATTCGAGCGCCAGCTGACCGACGAGGAGCGCGCGCAGATCCAGTCCCTGGGCGGGCTGGACAAGCTGATCGAAGAATTCAAGAAGCGCCTGGAAGAACAGAAGGGTCGCCATGCCGGCGGCAACAAATGGATCGGTACCGGCGGCACCAGCCCGTTCGGCTCGGGTGGCTTCAATCCTGAGGGCATTCGCGTCGGCGATGCCGGCAAGCGCCAAGGCAAGGCGGTCAAGGTCTGGGACCAGCGCGAATACAAGAACCTCGACGACCAGGTCGAACTGGGCACCCGCAATATCAAGCTGGCCCTGCGCCGGCTGCGCAAGTTCGCTCGCCAGGGCGCTGCGGACGAGCTGGATATCGACGGCACCATCGACCACACCGCCCGCGATGCCGGCCTGCTCAACATCCAGATGCGCCCGGAACGGCGCAACAGCGTGAAGCTGTTGCTGCTGTTCGATATCGGCGGCTCGATGGATGCCCACGTGAAGATCTGCGAGGAGCTGTTCTCGGCATGCAAGACCGAGTTCAAGCACCTGGAGTATTACTACTTCCACAACTTCGTGTACGAGTCGGTGTGGAAGAACAACCTGCGCCGCACCTCGGAGCGCACCTCGACGATGGACCTGCTGCACAAGTACGGCGCCGACTACAAGGTGGTGTTCGTCGGTGACGCGGCCATGGCGCCCTACGAGATCACCCAGCCGGGAGGCAGCGTCGAGCACTGGAACGAAGAGGCGGGGTATGTGTGGATGCAACGCTTCATGGAGAAATTCAAGAAGCTTATCTGGATCAACCCGTATCCGAAGGACACCTGGAACTACACGTCATCGACCAATATCGTCCGCGAGCTGATCGAGGACCGGATGTACCCGCTGACCTTGCGGGGGTTGGAGGAAGGTATGAGGTTCCTCTCCAAGTAGGAGGTGTTCTTGAGGGCCTCATCGCTGGCAAGCCAGCTCCCACAGGGATCGCTGAACCTGTGGGAGCTGGCTTGCCAGCGATGAGGCCCTATCAGCCAGCAAACCTCTTGAGCCATGCCTGCATTTCAGCCCAGGCCAATTCCTGCACCACCGCCCTGAACCTCACCCGCTCCCCGGGCAAGCACTGCGCCAGCCTCGCCAGCGCCAACGGCGTCAACGCCCCCAGCCGCGGATACCCGCCAATCGTCTGCCGGTCATTGAGCAGCACGATTGGCTGCCCATCCGGCGGCACCTGCACCGCCCCCAGCGGAATGCCCTCGGAGATCATCGGCCGGCCCTGATAACGCAACGCCGGCCCAAGCAACCGAATGCCCATTCGATCCCCACGACTGTCCAGCTCCCAGGGATTGTTGAACGCATCGAACAGACTCTGCCCGCTGAACTCGCCCAACTGAGCGCCCATCAACAGATCCAGGCACGGCTCGCCATCCAGTCGCGGACGCAGCACCTCAGGCACTTCCCCACGCCCCGCCGAAGCTCCGGCAAAGCGCAATTCATCACCCTTTACCAGCGCCCGCCCTGCCCCATCCGGCCCGCCCAGTTCCTCGCGAACCACGGTGGCAGCACTGCCCAGCACCCGGGGGGCCTCGAAACCACCCGGCGCCGCCAGATAGGCCCGTGCACCGAGTAATGGCTGGCTGAATTGCAGGCGCTGGCCCTTGCCCAGGACGAAGCTGCGCCACGGTTTCAACGGCTCGCCATCGACCCGCGCATCCAGATCTGCCCCCGCCAGCGCCAGGCAGCAATCCGCTTCAGCCACCACGGAAAACCCGCCCAGGGTGATTTCCACCACCGCGGCCTGCGCCGGGTTATCCAGCAGCCAGTTAGCCCAGCGCGCCGACACCCAGTCCAGCGCGCCGCCCTGGGTCACACCGAGATGGCGGACACCGAAGCGCCCCTGGTCCTGTAGCTGGCACAGCGGCGTACTGGCCTCGATCCGCAGACGGCTCATGGCTGCTCCTCCAGCGGCGAGTCGTCACCACCGAGCCTGATGAATTCATCCCGTTCGATAGCCACGAAACGCACTCGGTCGCCCGGTTGCAGCAGGCTGTAACCGTCGCGCTCGCGATCGAACAGCGGCGCCGGAGTGCGCCCGATCAGGTTCCAGCCGCCCGGCGACAGCACCGGATAGGCCGCCGTCTGCCGCTCGGCAATCCCCACGCTGCCCGCCGCCACGCGTTTGCGCGGTGTGGCCAGGCGGGGTGAGGCCAGGGATTCCTCGACCAAACCCATGAAGGCAAAACCCGGCGCGAAGCCGAGGGCGAAGACCTGGTATTCGCGCCCGGTATGACGCCGGACGATCTCGCTTTCCGTAACCCCGCAGCGCGCCGCCAGCACGCTGAGTTCCGGGCCGACGCTGGCGTCATACCACGCCGGAATCTCCATCAGGCGCCCCGCCCGGCCGCTGTCCGGCTGCAGATCGCGCAGCGCTTCGCCGATCAGGCTGCGGGCCTCGGCAGGCGAGCAGTCGAACTGGATCATCAGCGTGGTATAGGACGGCACCAGCTCCACCAGCCGCTCGCCGAACACCGCGCGTACCCGCTGGCTGGCAGCAAGCATCCACGGCATATGGGCTTCGTCGATGGCGTCGAACAGACGCAGCATCAGGCAGTCGATGGCGACCGCTTCGATCCTTGGCTTCATGGGGTTTTCAGGGCATCCAGGGCCTGACGGATCTGGCGCACGGCAGCCAGGGAGCTGGCGTTGTCGCCATGCACGCAGAGGGTCTGGGCCTGCAGGGTCACGGCGCTGCCGTCATTGGCGGTCAGCGCTTCGCCACGGGCCAGGCGCAGGGCCTGTTCGACGATCAACGCCGGGTCGTGATGCACCGCTCCCGGCAAGCGTCGGGAGACCAGATGGCCGGCAGGATCATAGGCACGGTCGGCAAACGCTTCGAACCACAGCGGCATACCGATTTCAGCGCCCAACGCCCGAGCCGCACTGTCGTCAGCGGTAGCCATCAACATCAGTGGCAATTGCGGATCGTAGGCAGCCACGGCCTCGAGCACAGCGCGCAGCTTGCCGTGGTCGGCCATCATGTCGTTGTACAGCGCACCATGGGGTTTGACGTAGGCGACGCGAGTGCCCTGGGTCCGGCAGATACCGTCCAGCGCACCGATCTGGTAATGCAGCAGGTCGCGGATTTCCTCGTGGCTGCAGGCCATGGCGCGGCGGCCGAAACCGGCCAGGTCCTGATAGGCAGGATGGGCGCCGATCTTCACCTGGTGCTTCACCGCCAGGGCCACGGTCTGGCGCATGATCCCGGGGTCGCCGGCATGGAACCCGCAGGCGATATTGGCGCAATCGACGAAAGGCATGACCTCGGCATCCAGACCCATGGTCCAGTTGCCGAAGCTTTCGCCCATATCGCAGTTCAGTAGCAGACGGCTCACGGCGGGCTCCCGTCAGATGTTGAAGTTAGCGCCAGCTCGGCTGCACGGCCTTGCGCCGGCCACCCATGATCACCCAGCCGATCAGCAGCAGGACGCTTTCCACCACCAGGGCGAAGAGCAGCGCACAGCTCAGCCCCCAGGTCGCGGCCTCGGGGGTGAGCAGAATCTGGTAGCTGTAGCCCTTGAACGTCTCTTCGCGGATCGCCGGGTCCGGCTGGGTCAGCACATGCAGAGTGCGACCGAACCAGCCGCCTTGTAGCGCCTGCCATTCGCTTTCGAGCATGCGGTTGCGGCTGACCAGGCTGTCGATGCTCTCGGCATCGCTCTGGAACACCGGGTCTTCACTGGCGCGGTAATGCCGCACCAGGGCCTGGAGGTCGCCATTGAAGAAGCGCTGGGCAGTCTGCTGGAAGCCCTTCAGGCCTTCGCGGGACTCCAGCAGATGGGCTTGCACCCGCTGGCTGTAGTCATTGATCAGGCCGGGCACCTGGACGCCCAGCAACAGACCACAGGTGAACAACATCAACCGCAGGTAGCTTCTGAGCATCGGCTCGTCCTTAGCTGGTCTGGCCCTTGGCGATGCATTCGCCTTTGCGCCACAGGCCCCACTGGCCAGGCTCGTAGCGGTTCCAGGTTTCGTTTTCGGTCAGCGCTTCGGTGGTGATGACCGTGACCACGTCGTTGGGCGTGGTTTCGGCATGGAAGTCGACGATCATGTCCACATCCTTGAGCCGCGCCGGGCCGAACGGTGCCCGCCGGGTGATCTGCACCAGCTTGGTCGAACAGAAGCAGAACAACCAGTCGCCGTCGCTGAGCAGGCAGTTGAACACACCCTTGCCGCGGTATTCGGCGCAGGCCTGTTCCAGCACCGGCAAGAGTTCTTCCACTTCCACAGGTTCCGGGAAGGCTTCGCGGATGCGGTTGAGCAAATCGCAGAAGGCCGCTTCGCTGTCGGTGTCGCCGATCGGCCGGTAGAAGCTGGTCAGGCCGTTGAAGTCGGCGAGCTGGCCGTTGTGCGCGAAGCACCAGTTGCGCCCCCACAGCTCGCGGACGAACGGGTGGGTGTTGGACAGGCAGACCTTGCCGACGTTGGCCTGGCGGATATGCCCGATCACCACTTCGCTCTTGATCGGGTAGCGCTGCACCAGGTTGGCGACTTCCGACTCGCAGCTCGCTGCCGGGTCCTGGAACACGCGCAGGCCACGGCCTTCGTAGAAACCGATGCCCCAGCCATCGCGGTGCGGGCCGGTCCGCCCGCCGCGCTGCATCAGGCCGGTGAAGCTGAAGACGATGTCGGTGGGGATATTGGCACTCATGCCGAGGAGTTCACACATGCTCGGTCGCTCCGGTTACAGACGCGGTTCGAGACGCTGGCGCGGGCCACCCTGCGGCGGCTCGGGCGGCTCGTTGCGATAGCGGTCACGGCTGTCCACAGGCTCGGCCAGGACTTCCTCGGCCTCGCGCTTCTTCGCCGCTTCGGCCCGCTCGCGACGCGCCCGGGCCCGGGACTCCAGGGGCAGGCGGATGGCGACGAAGATCAGGTACAGGGCGAAGGCGATCATGCCGTACATGGCCAGGTCCGCCGCAGCACGCCAGACGTTGTTGCCGACCTTGAAGGCCAGGTCCAGGGCGCTGATGGCGATGGCCGGGGCGAAGATGTCCTTGGCCGGGTCGACGATGGTCGGGGTGAACAGCAGCACGGCGACCAGCACCCGCAGCGGCTCCCGCAGCCAGCGCCACATCCAGCTGGTCATGCGCAAGCTCACCCACAGGCAACCCAGGGCGGCCAGGGCATACAGGCCCCAGGCGAGCAGATAGTCGTTTTCGGTCATGGCGTCCGTGGAAGGTAGGCAAACAGGCGCTTATGATAACGATTTTTCCGCGCGCAGGCGCCCCCCAGCCAAGGAACCGCATATGTCCTCTTCCGCCCCAGTCATTTCCGCCCCCCTCGCCCGCCGGGACGAAGGCGCGGATCCCTATGCCTGGCTGCAGGAACGCGACGCCCCCGAGGTGATGGCCTACCTCGAAGCCGAGAACGCTTTCCAGGAGGCGCAACTGGCCGAGCAGGCGCCATTGCGCGAAACGCTGTTCGAGGAAATCAAGAGCCGCATCCTCGAAACCGACCTGTCCCTGCCCTCGCCCTGGGGCCCGTATCTCTACTACACCCGCACCACCGCCGGCGACGAATACCCGCGGCATTACCGCTGCCCGCGTCCGGCCGACGACTCCAATACCGTCGACCAGGACCGCGAGGAACTGCTGCTCGACCCGAACGAACTGGCGGCAGGCGGCTTCCTCAGCCTCGGCGCCTTCAACATCAGCCCGGACCACCAGCGCCTGGCCTACAGCCTGGATACCAGCGGCGACGAGATCTACACCCTGTACGTCAAGGAACTGGCCAGCGGCGCGATCAGCGAGCTGCCGTTCGACGACTGCGACGGCAGCATGACCTGGGCCAACGACAGCCAGACCCTGTTCTTCACCGAACTGGACGATACCCACCGGCCATTCCGCCTGTTCCGCCACCGTCTCGGTACGGAGCAGGCCGAGCAGGTGTTCGAGGAAGCCGACGGGCGCTTCTTCCTGCACTGCTACCGTTCCAGCTCCGAGCGCCAACTGGTCCTGCTGCTCAACAGCAAGACCACCAGCGAAGCCTGGGCGCTTGATGCCGACACCCCGGAAGGCGCGTTCGCCTGCCTGGCGCCACGGGTCGAAGGCCATGAATACGACGCCGACCACGGCAAGCTCGACGGCGAATGGCGCTGGTTCGTGCGCAGCAACCAGGACGGCATCAACTTCGCCCTGTACCACGCCCCCGGCGACCGCGTGCCGACCCGCGACCTGTGGCAGGTGCTGGTGCCGCACAGCGACACGGTGATGATCGAAGGCCTGACCCTGAATGCCGCCGCCCTGACCCTGAGCCTGCGCGAAGGCGGCCTGCCGATCATCGAAGTGCGCCCGGCGGGCCTGCCGGCCTACCGCGTGCAACTGCCGGACGCCGCCTACAGCCTGTACGTGCAGGACAGCCTGGAATTCACCAGCGTACGCATCCGCCTGCGCTACGAGGCGCTGAACCGTCCGGCCCAGGTGCGCCAGCTGGACCTGGCCGATGGCGCCCAGGTGGTGCTCAAGCAGACCCCGGTGCTCGGCGAGTTCGATGCCGACGACTATGTCAGCCAGCGCCTCTGGGCCCGCGCCGGTGACGGCACCCTGGTGCCGATCAGCCTGGTCCAGCGCCGCGCCGATGTCGGCAAGCCGGTCCCGCTGTACCTCTACGGCTATGGCGCCTACGGCGAAAGCCTCGACCCGTGGTTCTCCCACGCACGCCTGAGCCTGCTCAATCGCGGCGTGGCCTTCGCCATCGCCCATGTACGCGGCGGCGGCGAGCTGGGCGAAGCCTGGTACCGCGCCGGCAAGCAGGAGCACAAGCACAACACCTTCAGCGACTTCATTGCCTGCGCCGAGCACCTGATCGCCTCCGGCATCACCCGCGCCGAGCAACTGGCGATCAGCGGCGGCAGCGCCGGCGGCCTGCTGATCGGCGCAGTGCTCAACCAGCGGCCCGAGCTGTTCAAGGTGGCGATTGCCGAAGTGCCGTTCGTCGATGTGCTCAACACCATGCTCGATCCGGAGCTGCCGCTGACAGTCACCGAGTACGACGAGTGGGGCAACCCGGAGGAGCCTGAGGTCTACGAGCGGATCAAGGCCTACGCGCCTTATGAAAACCTCAGCGCCCAGGCCTATCCGTCAATGCTGGTGATCGCCGGCTACAACGACAGCCGCGTGCAGTACTGGGAAGCGGCCAAGTGGGTGGCGAAGCTGCGGGTGACCAGGACCGACACTCATCCACTGCTGCTGAAGACCGAA
This sequence comes from Pseudomonas putida, assembly GCF_001941965.1. Classification (GTDB taxonomy): domain Bacteria; phylum Pseudomonadota; class Gammaproteobacteria; order Pseudomonadales; family Pseudomonadaceae; genus Aquipseudomonas; species Aquipseudomonas putida_L. The sequence goes on from NZ_MKZO01000067.1 coordinate 76,491, forward strand.
CTGGGCGCTGGCCATGGCGGCATGAGCGGGCGCTACCAGGGCCTGCGCGATGTGGCACTGGAATACGCCTTCGTCCTGAATGAGCTGGATGTGGTGTAAATCTCGTTTTTCGTTGTCTGAGCTTGCGCCGCGGCCCGAGTCGCGGTGCGATCTCCCTCGAACCGACAACAAAGACAAGATCCGATGCAAGAACCCAGCTTCCTCAACAATGAAATCCGCGACCTGCTGATGGACTGCGGCCTGTTCGACCAGCTCCAGCCCGGCGACTTCGCCGCCGCTGCCGGCTACTTCGCCCTGAGCAGCATGGCCGCTGGCGAAGTGATCTTCCGCGAAGGCGATGCCGGGACCTTCATGGGCATCATCGTTGCCGGCCAGGTGGCGGTGCGCAAGACCGATGCCGAGGGCCACGAAGTGGACATCGCCGTGCTGCGCAAGGGCCGTGCCTTCGGCGAGATGGCCGTGCTCGACGGCGAGCGCCGCTCGGCGTCCTGCGTCGCCGCCAGCGACTGCCAGTTGCTCAGCCTGGGCAAGGACGCGCTGGAGAAGATGCTCAACGACGCCCCGAAGATCGCCGCCAAGGTCATCCGGGCCCTGGCGGTGGCGCTGTCGAAACGCTTGCGCATGGCCGACGGGCAACTGCTGGCGCAGCAGGTTTAATTCTTCGGCTTGTCCTTGTCCGGCGGCGGGGTCAGCCCCGGCAGCGGCTGGTCCCTGGGCGGCGCAGGCAGCGGCATGGGCGGCAGCAGGGGTGCACCCGGCTTGCCGTCCGCCCGTTGCGGCGGCGGATTGATTTGCGGATAGGGTGTGGGCGTCGCGGTACCTGGCGCCCCGGGCACCGGCGCGATAACCCGTGGTTGCAGGTCATCGGCCTGGGCCGTGGCCAGGCTGGCAACGCAATACAGCAGGATGCTCGTCAGACGCATGTAAGGCTCCTGGTCGAGGTCATGTCCTACAGACTACTCCGCCATGTAGCGGATTGCCTGCCCAGGACGCAGGACTGGCGCTAAACTGACGGCGAAACCGTGCCAAGCCTGATTAGGTATAAAAAATGACTGACGCCTCCTCCGCCGCCGCCACTGCGCGGCTCGACCGCATCCTCGCCGACGCCAAGCGCGACGACGAACGTGGCTATCGCCAGAAAGCCCTGCGCATGTACCCGCACGTCTGCGGCCGCTGCGCCCGGGAGTTTTCCGGCAAGCGCCTGAGCGAACTGACCGTGCACCACCGCGACCACAACCACGACAACAACCCCCAGGACGGTTCCAACTGGGAGCTGCTGTGCCTGTACTGCCACGACAACGAGCACTCGCGCTACACCGACCAGCAGTACTTCAGCGAAGGCTCGCTGAGCACGCCGTCCATTGCCAAGGCCACCCACAACCCCTTCGCCGCCCTCGCCGGGATGCTGAAGAAGGATTGAGGTCGCCCGCCCGTGTCGCCGAGCCCGTATAATCGCGTCTTTTTTGCGAAGGGCCCGGCACGTGGCGAACAAAAGGTACAGCTGCATCGGCCTGTACAACCCCAAATCCCCTGAAAACGTCGGCTCGGTGATGCGCGCCGCCGGCTGCTATGGCGTCAACTCGGTGTTCTACACCGGCAAGCGCTACGAGCGCGCCCGCGACTTCGTCACCGACACCAAGCGGGTGCACTACGACATCCCGCTGATCGGCATCGACGATTTGCAGAAGATCATTCCCCTGGGCTGCACCCCTGTCGCCGTGGAACTGGTGGACGGCGCCCGCCCGCTGCCGGAGTACACCCACCCGGACCGTGCCATCTACATCTTCGGCCCCGAGGACGGCAGCCTCGACGACGACGTGCGCGCCTGGTGCGAAGAAACCATCTACATCCCGACCAATGGCTGCATGAACCTCGCGGCCACGGTCAACGTGGTGCTTTACGACCGCATGGCCAAGGGGCTGAACACCCGTTCCGGGCCGCGCTTCAAGTAAGCGATGGAACGCCGGCCGCGGGCTGGCGGTCTGTTGGCTATCACATCACTCAAGAGGAGAAGCGCTTATGCGCCAGAAGCCAGAGATTCCGGCAACGCCCTTTCAGAGCAATCCGGAACACAATGTCCAGGGCTGGGAACGCGCCGGTTCGGTGTTCACCGGGGTGGTGATGGTGGGCAAGGGCCTGCGTCGCGGCGGGTTGTTCGGGCTGGTCCAGATGGCCATCGGCGGCGCCGTGCTGGCCCGCGGGGTGACCGGGCATTGTTCGGCCAAGAGCCTGCTGGAGAAGGGGCGTCAGGATCTGGACGGGATCCGCGCACGGATCGAGCGTACCGGGAGTGAGCTGAAGTCGTTGAAGGATGCGGCGGAGGCGGCGACCAAGAGTGCCACGGTGACCGGGAATGATTCGTTGGTCAGTCCCAAGCCCTGAGAGTTGCTGTGTTCTTCAGGGCCTCATCGCTGGCAAGCCAGCTCCCACAGGTTTCAGCGGTGTACGCGATACCTGTGGGAGCTGGCTTGCCAGCGATAGGGCCCTGAAGATCGATCACTGAAGCAGCGGACTACGCAAAACTTCGGATTCCCGCCCGATCACACTGTCCGCCAACTGCACGAACTCCGCCGTACTGACACTGTTCATCCGCATCAACGCCCGCACCAGATCATCAAGCGACTGCTTGTTATGGGTATGAATGCGGATCTCCCGGTCCAGCGCCTGCAACAGCAATACCGCACGGGCGATGGTCGCGCTGCTGACCTGATCGCCGCGCAGGCTGGTCACCGCCTTGCCTTCCTTGTTCAAACGCGCCTGCAAGGCCTGGTAGCGATCATCACTGATGCCCCCGGCCCGGCGCAGCAGCTCGGTCGCGTAGTACTCCGCCAGCCCCTCGGTAATCCAGTCACTGCCCTCGCGATCGTTGACCTGGGCAAACACCCGCACCAGTTCGCGCAACAACGGACTGCTGCCGTTCTCGCTGACCAGCGGGCTGGCACTGTTGAGGTAGATCGAGTTGTTCGCCGCCCGCGCGCCACGCCACAGGTGCTCACGGGCGCCCACCAGCAGCAGCTTCGGCGGGTTGCGCGGGAACACCGCCTGGTACTGCGGCCAGACGAAGGTCAGCAGCGTGAGTACGTCCATGCGCCGTTGCCCCTGCCCTACCGGTCCGGCCACGCTGACCTCGGTCTCGCCTAGCCGGGCACGCCGGGCCCCGACTGTCCCGGCCAGCATCCAGCCCGTGGGCCGGTCGAACAGGCGCGAGACGTTATCGATACGGAAACGCTGCTTGCCGATCCGCGGCCAGGCGGTCTCGATACTGCCCCAGCCGCTGGGCAGGTCGACCATCAGACGGGCAACCAGTTCGGTGCCGTCCTGCTGGTCCAGGCGTGCCGGCGGCACCAGGTCATCACCACGGAACAGCGCCCAGTTCGCTGCAATACGGCTGTCGTAGCTGCCATTCTTCAGCTTGTGGTTGAGGCGCACCTTGTAGCTCAGGCTGGCCTTGCCCGGCGCCGGCTGCCAGACCCCACGCTGGCTGTCCGCCGCCTGCTGCCACGGGCCATCGGCCTTGAAGTCGCTGTACAGGCCTTCCTTGCCCAGATCGAAATCCAGGCTGCGCACCTGGGCACCATCGGCCAGGGTCACGCGCACTTCGGCCTGGCCGCTCTGCGGCAACAGGCGCACGTGGTAATCCAGATCGACTTTTTTCGCCCAGGCAGCATTGCTTGCCAACAGCAACACAGCCCATGCCAGAGGGTGACGCACCAGCATTGCCCGACTCCTTGCACGAACGCGGAACGCGCCAGATCAGCTGGCGCGGAATATCAGATAGTCTTCCCAATCATCTTCGGCGACGCTGTTCTCGCTGAGCATCCGCCCGGACTGCGAGATGCGCCGCTTGTGCACCTGCTCGCGGTCACCGCACACCAGATGGTGCCAGTCCGGCAGGTCCTTGCCTTCGCTGACCAGGCGGTAACCGCAGGTCGGCGGCAGCCATTTGAACTGGTCGGCCTTGCCCGGGGTGAGCTGGATGCAGTCCGGCACGTGCTCGAAACGGTTCGGGTAGTCGCTGCACTGGCAAGTCTTGAGGTCCAGCAATTTGCAGGCGATCCGCGTGTAGTAGACGCTGTTGTCGTCTTCGTCTTCGAGCTTTTGCAGGCAGCACAGACCGCAGCCATCGCACAGCGACTCCCATTCGACGGAATCGAGCTGATCGAGGGTCTTGCGGGTCCAGAACGGCGCGGAGCTTGCCAGCATGTTGCGGTGATCCTGTATCAAAATTCTTCGGCCCTGTCGGGCGGCGCCAGTCTAGGACGTGCGCTGCGGCTTTTCCAGACCGCTTGTCAGGGCCGGGGTGACAGTTGTAGTTTTGCAAATCATTTCAATTCTCGTCCCCTGTCCAGGAACCCGCCATGAGCGCCAATCCTCGTATCGCTGACTACGCCATCCATGAACAGTTCATCCAGCGCTGGTCGCCGCGTGCCTTTACCGGCGAGGCGATTTCCGAAGAAACCCTGCTGAGCTTCCTCGAAGCCGCACGCTGGGCGCCGTCGGCCTACAACTCGCAGCCTTGGCGTTTCCTCTACGCTCGCCGCGACACGCCGAGCTGGGAGCGTTACCTGGGCCTGCTCAACGAATTCAATCGCAGCTGGGCGCAGCATGCCTCGGCGCTGGTGATCGTGATCTCCAAGACCACCTTCACCGCCCCGGGCGCCAGTGAAGAAACCCCGGCCCTGTGGCACACCTTCGACACCGGCTCGGCCTGGGGCCACCTGGCGCTGCAGGCCAGCATCAGCGGCTGGCACACCCACGGCATGGCCGGTTTCGACCAGGAACTGACCCGCAAGGAGTTGAAGATTCCCGAAGGCTACGACCTGCACGCGGTAGTGGCGATCGGCAAGCTGGGTGACAAGGCGACCCTGGCTGAATACCTGCAGGCCCGTGAAGTGCCGAGCCCGCGCCGGCCGCTGAACGAGCTGGCGGCCGAGGGTGATTTCACCCTGTAAGCCTTCAGGGCCTCATCGCTGGCAAGCCAGCTCCCACAAGGACCGCGTGCACCGCAAACCCTGTGGGAGCTGGCTTGTCGGACCGCCGCACCGCAGCGATAGCGGTCTCAATAGCCCCGCGAAAAATCGACCTCTCCGCGCAATTCATCGCCCCGCTGATAAGCCCCCAGATTCCCCACGAACAACCGCACCATCGCCGTCGGCGAAGTCGGCGCCGAACTGTGCCCGGTCAACAGCAACCCCAGCGCCGTCCAGAAGGGATGATTCCTCGGCAACGGCTCCTGCCGGCACACATCGATCACCGCCCCGGCCAGATGCCCCTTGGTCAGCGCCGCCACCAGGTCGCCATCGACCACCGCTGCGCCACGCCCGGCGTTGATGAACAGCGCATCCGGATTGAAGCGCTCGAACAGCGCCAGGTCATAGATATCATGGGTCGCCGGGGTATCCGGCACCAGGTTGATCACGTAATCCACCTGCCCCACCAGCCGGCCAATCTCGTTCAGCCCGGCCACTTCGACAAAGGGCTCCAGCTCGCGGGGTGAACTGGCGACGCCGTACAGCGTGCAGCCGAACGGTACGAGGAAACGCGCAACCTCGCAGCCGATATCACCGGTGCCGACGATCAGCACCCGGCGCCCTTCAAGGCTGCGGCCAGGCCGGCCGTCCCACTTGCGCTCGACCTGGCTCATCAGGCGGGTCAGCACCTCGCGCTCGTGGCCGAGCATATAGGTCAGCACATACTCGGCCATCACCTGACCGAAGATACCCACGGCCCGGGTCAACCGGTATTCGCGGGGCAGCCCTTCGGCCAGCAGCGGAGTAATCCCGGCCCAGGTCGACTGCACCCAGTCCGGGCGGTGGCCCTGGCGCAGCAGGGTTGCCAGCAGGTCCGGCTGGCCCAGCCACACCGGGCATTGCGCAGCCAGCTCCGACAGTTCGGCGGAATCACCACTGGTCAGCACTTCGAGTTCGGGCAATGCCTCGCGCAGCAGGCGGGCATAGAGGGCGTGATCCTGTTCGGCGATCAGAACGCGCATATCGATTACAACCTTGCAGAACGGCGGGAGGGCCGGCCAGGACCGGCCCTGCGGAGACGGGATCAGACCGGATCGTTGCGGCGCAGCAATTCTTCCGGCAGGTGCTCGATGTATTCCTCTTCGGCCGGCGGCATCTGCAGGTGGAAGCCCTGGTTGTCGAGGTTTTCCAGGACCTTGCCGATGTCTTCGCTGGCCAGGGTGCGTTCCGGGGTCAGCACCACGTCGAAGGCGTGCTGCGGGGTGCCAAACAGCGGCAACAAGGCATCCGGCACCTTGTTCAAGCCATCGGCCTTGAGCAGGTAGAGGTACATGCCCTGCTTGCGCGGGCTGCGGTAGATCGAACAGATACGTTTCAAGAGGCTTCTCCAGCGTCGGCCAGGCAATCCAGCAGGGCCTGGCCCATTCGCTCGCGACGCCAGCCGCGCAGCGAGTCGGGCAATTGGTACGGTCCGTCGGGGTAGCCGCTCTTAAGCAGTGCCTCGAGGGTTTTCTTGCGCAGCATCAGCTCGGGGGCGATGTTCAGGCGCTCGCCTTCGGCCTGGCCGATGGCGCGCAGTTTTTTCAGCAGCGCCGCGGCCTCGATCGGCAGCGGCTCGGGCACCGCCGGCGGCCACTCGTCTGGCGGCAGGTTGCCGTGGCGCTTGATCAGGTCGAGGAGGAACTCGCCATCCTGGCGGATGGTGCGCGGATGCATGTCCTCGATGCGGGCCAGGGCCACCAGGTTGTCCGGCTGGGTCCGGGCAATCGGCCACATGGCATGTTCACGCAGCACGCGGTTGCGCGGCACGTCACGCTCGCGGGCCTCCAGCTCGCGCCAGGCGCACAGTTCGCGCAGCACGGCGAGCTGGGCGCGGGACAGCTTCCAGGCCAGCTTGGCCTCGCGATACAGCTCCCAGGGATCGATCTCCCGGCACAGCTGCACCACCAGTTCGGCACCGTCTTCCAGGACCCAGGCGTTCTTGTCGTCGCTCAGTTGCGGACGCAGGCGCTCGTACAGCTCGGCCAGGTGCACGGCGTCTTCCGCCGCGTAGCTGACCTGGGTCTCGGAGAGCGGGCGCTGCAGCCAGTCGGAACGGGTTTCGCCCTTGGGCAACTCGATGCCGAGGACTTCCTGGACCAGGCGCGAGTAGCCCATGGAGAAACCGAGATTGAGGTAACCGGCCGCCAGTTGCGTGTCGAACAGCGGCGCCGGCAGGCTGCCGGTGAGGCGCGCAAGGACTTCGAGGTCTTCGCTGCAGGCGTGCAGGACCTTGATCACCGCCGGGTCTTCGAGCAGGCCGGCCAGGGGCTGCCAGTCGTTGATCAGCAGCGGATCGACAAGGAAGGCGCGTTGACCATCGCCGACCTGGATCAAACCGGCTTTGGGGTAGAAGGTGTCGACCCGCATGAACTCGGTGTCGAGGGCCACGAAGGGCAGTTGACGCCAGTGCCGGCAATGTTCCGCCAGGGCGCTGTCGTCGGTAATCCAGTGAATATCGATGGCCACAAGGCTCTCCCACATACAATGGCGCGCAGTATATACGGCACAGGCCACCGCCGGGAAACCGCTCGACGGTAGCCTTTCCAGAGTAGGTGGCGCGAGCCCGTGCCGCGTTTTTTAAAGTGATGCCTGGGCGGGACGGCAACCGGCGAACAGGTCCAGTTGCGGGTTGTACAGCGAGGTCTTGACCTGCAGCAGGCCGAGCATGGAGTGGAACAGGTTGTCCTGGCTCAGCGGCCGCTCGCGACCCTGTTGCAGGCAGTCGGTATCGACGCCGAAGCTCTTGCGGTAGTTGTCCGAGAACCAGGCCAGCATCGGCACGTGCTTCTGCTGTTCCGGCGCCAGCATGTACGGGGTGCCGTGGAGGAACAGGTTGTACTCGCCCAGGGACTCGCCATGGTCGGAGAGGTAGATCATCGCGGTGTCGACCTGGTCCTGCTTGCTGCGCAACACATCGATCAGCGAGGCCAGTACGTGGTCGGTGTACAGCAGGGTATTGTCGTAGCCGTTGACGATGCTCTGCCGGTCGCACTGGTTCAGCGCGTTGCTGTGACACACCGGGGTGAAGCGTTCGAAGCTGGCCGGGTAGCGCTTGTAGTAGTCCGGCCCGTGGCTGCCCATCTGGTGCAGGACCAGCACGGTGTCTTCCTTCAGGTCATCGATGCGCGCGACGAGGTCCTTGAGGAGGATCTCGTCATGGCATTCGTTGTCGGCGCACAGCCCGGGCTCTTTCAGGTTGCTGACATCCTCGAAGTGCACCCGGTCGCAGGTGCCCTTGCAGCCTGACTGGTTGTCGCGCCAGTACACCGCCAGGCCGGCACGCTGGAGCATGTCCAGCAGACCCTCCTGGTTCTTCGCCCTGGCGGCGTCGTAGTCCTTGCGGGTCATGCCGGAGAACATGCAGGGCACCGACACTGCGGTTTCGGTCCCGCAGGAGGTGACATTGCTGAAGCTCACCAGGCCCTGTTCCTTGCTCAGTTCGGGGTTGGTATCGCGGTTGTAGCCGAGCAGGCCGAAGTTCTCCGCCCGGGCACTCTCACCCACCACCAGCACGGTCAGGGATTTACGCGGATGCGCCGACCAACTGGAAGCGAGCGTGGCGTCTTCGCCGATCTTGCGGAACGGCTGCGAGGCGACACCGACTTTCTCCTTGGCATAGTTCACCGAGGCGCCGATGTAGTTGCTCGGCACGATCATCAAGCGCAGCTCATGGTGGTTGCGGAACAGCGAGGACAGGCCCTGGTAATTGACCATCGCCACCACCGCCAGCAACGCCGCGCTGCCCAGCAACACCAAGACTTTCTGCAGCAGTTCCCGCGGCAGGCTGCGGAACTTCACTGGAATCCTGAACAAAACAAAGGTCGGAACTATCCCGAGCAGGAAGATATAAACGAACAACTTCGGCGAGAGCAGGTCGCGCACTTCGGTGACATTGGTCTCCAGGGTATTGCGCAACATGCCGATATCGATCAGCACGCCGTATTGGCTCATGAAGTAGGCAACACCGGCGCTGATAATGAATAGCGTTGCCAATACCGGCTTGAGCACTTTGCGAAACGCCAGCAAGGTCAGCACGATATTGAAGGCGCACAGCAGCAGCACACCGAAGGCAACGCGCAGCACCAGGGCCTTGGCATCGCCTTGAAGTACGGTGGTGAGGTGCCCCCACAGCACCGAGTTGAAGCCGATCAGCAGATAGGCGCTGGCAAGCAGCGTCACCCATTCGGGACGCAACGACTTTATTTTCAGCATGACGATTCGCTTTTAAAAAGATCCATCCACTGATGCCTTTGCGACATCAGGTTGTTCGCGGGGTGGACTTTAAGCAGGCGCTCATCAATTTTCCGTGAAAAAAATGGCAACAAACGATGGCGAAAATGAACCTTTGTTAATCCGTATCGTTTTATTCAGCCGCCGTTCAGCTTTCTCAGCTTCAAGCCGTAAGCTGCAAGCTACAAGTAAAGGCCAGAGCCGCGCTGGCTTGGCTGTTTCTTGCAGCTTGCAGCTTATGGCTTGGAGCTTGGTCACCCGGGGAAGCGTACTTTGGAATAGGAATCGCGATCGATATCCAGAATCTCCACGCACAACTGGGTATCGATCCCGGCCGGTATCGTCAGCACATCCTTCAGGGCTTCCAGCAGGCTGGCGGACAACTGACGCTTGATCTCCGGAGAACGCCCGCTGAGCAGCGCCAGCTTCACATGGACAAAAGCGCGCTCGACGGGCGCCACGCCGATACGGAAGGTTTCATGGGCGACAGCGCGGCTCTTGATATCCACCTCGTCGCTGAACTGGCCGCTGGCGACCAGGGCGCTGTTCAGGCGCAGCAGGGCCTTGTCGGTATCGAGGTCACGCAGGTTGGCGCTGTATTCCAGATGAAGCTGGGGCATTGGGGATTACCGGTCGCGGAAAAAAGAGCCGACAGACTAACCCCGCCTACCCAACCCGGCAAAGGCATCTACGCTGAAGGTTCATGCCCCGACCTGACTGAGGAGTTGAAGCTATGCCGGTCAAGCACAATCTGTACGCCGACCTGGGAGTGACCGCGGAAGCATTCGAGGCGCTGAAGAAAAGCAGCCCCCATCTGGGCGAGCTGGAAAACCGCTACCTGCAGAAGGACAAGGAAGTCGTCGAAGCCGAACAGAGCGCCAGCGCGGATGACATCGTCACCCGCCTGCGCAAGGAACGCCTGGACATCAAGGACAAGATCGCTGGCTTGCTGAAACCCGCCTGATCCCTCCAACGCGCTGACGCTTCGACGTCAGCGCACCTGATCCGCGTTGAACACGAAGCCATCAGCAGGCTTGATCCTACAACGTTCTGATCGAAGTGCTGATAGCCCGCGCACATTCCAGCGCAGCCGGCGCCAGGCGGCGCTCGGCCTCTTCACGAGTCCAGCGGCTGGTAGGCGCCACCACATGCACCGACGCCACCGGCCGCCCCTGGCTGTTGCGCACCACCGCCGCCACTGCCATATCGCCGAGGAACAGCTCCTCGCTGTTGATCGCATAGCCCTTGCGGCGGATCTCGGCGATTTCACCGAGTATCGCCTCCATCGAGGTCCGGGTGAACTGGGTATGGCTGGCGATATCGCTCTGCTCCAGCAAGGCCATGACCTCGTCATCCTCCAGCGCACTCAGGTAGGCACGCCCGGACGCCGTGCAGTACATGGGAATGCGACTGCCGATCGGCAGGTGGATGGGGATGAACTTGGGCCCGACGAAACGCGCAACATAGAGCATGTCACTGCGCACCGGCTCGGTCAGGTTGGTGGTCTCGCCGGTGGTCTGCGCCAGCTCGGCGAGGAACGGGTTGGCGACGTCCACCAGGGTATCGGCAGCCAGGTAGTTGTAGCCGATCTCCATCACGTGCGGGGTCAACTGGAAGCGCTTGGTCACCGGATGCTTGCTGACATAACCCAGGGCTTCGAGGGTGTGGATCATCCGTTGCGCGGAGCTTTTGTTGATGCCGGCCGCTGCCGCCACCTCGGCCAGGTTCATGGTGCGATTGCGTGCGTTGAAGGCCCGCAGCACCGCCAGGCCTTTCTCCAGGGACTGGTTGAACAGGCTGTTGTCGTTGTCGCTCATGTCGCGTCCTTGGTAAAAAACAGGCTTTGAATATCGATAGTCGATACTTATAAATCTCTTTACGATTTATGTAAATCACATTATGGTGAATTTACCGCCTCCTGCCGCTTCATGAGGCATCCATAACGCACAACTATAAAAAACCGCGTCAAATGGGAGTATTCGCCATGCATCCTCGCTTTCGTGTGTTGACCTGCGCCCTTGCCCTGATGGCCAGTTGCGCAACCTCGCTGGTCGCCAATGCCGATACCTACAAGGTCGGCGCCACCGCCACCGGCATTCCCTTCACCTTCCTCGACGTCAAGAGCAACAGCATCCAGGGCATGATGGTCGACTCGGCGCAGGCCGTGGCAAAGGCCGCCGGCTTCGAAGTGGAGATCGCCCAGACCACCTTCGCCGCCCTGATTCCCTCGCTGACCGCGCGCAAGATCGACCTGATCTCCGCCGCCATGCTGCGCACTCCGGAGCGCGAGAAGGTCGTGCAGTATTCCGACCCGGTGTTCGAGTACGGCGAGGGCCTGATCGTGCGCGACGACGATACCGGTGCCTACACCAGCATGGATGACTTCAAGGGCGAAGTGGTTGGCGCCCAGGTCGGCACCATCTTCATCGACGAGTTGAACAAGCGCGGCATCTTCAAGGAAGTGCGCGGCTACGACTCCCTCGCCGACCTGACCCGCGACCTGGCCCTGGGCCGGATCAAGGCCGGCTTCGGCGACCATCCGATCCTCGCCTACCAGATGTCCAAGGGCACGCTGAAGAAGGTCCGTCTCGTGGACAGCTACACCCCGCAGATCAAGGGCGAGGTGTGCATCATCCTGCGCCAGGGCGACAGCGACATGCTCAGCCGGGTCAACCAGGGCATCGCCAGCATCAAGGCCGACGGCACCCTGGCAGCGATCATCGACAAGTGGCACCTCGACTGACCGTCGATTCTCACGCGCCCCGTGCGGGCGCGCTTTCCTGATTCGCACTCACGGACATTTCCCATGTTTCTCCAGAACGCCCTGGACTTCCTGCCCATTCTCCTGAGTGGCGCGGTGGTCACCGTGCAGGTCACGATCGCCTCGTTCCTGCTCAGCTCGATCATCGGCCTGGCCTTCGCCCTGATGATGGTGTCGAAGGTCCGCGCCGTCGCCCTGTTCGGCATCACCGTGGTCAACATCATCCGCGGCCTGCCGATCATCGTGCAGCTGTTCTACATCTACTTCGTCCTGCCGGAGTTCGGCGTGCAGCTCAGCGCCCTGCAGGCCGGCATCATCGGCCTGGGCATCGCCTACTCGGCGTACCAGGCGGAGAACTTCCGCGCCGGTATCCAGGCCATCCAGCAGGGCCAGATCGAGGCCGCCGAGTCCATCGGCATGCGCGGACCGATGATCATGCGCCGGGTGATCCTGCCCCAGGCCTTCCGCATCGCCCTGCCGCCCTACGGCAACACCCTGGTGATGATGCTCAAGGACTCGTCGCTGGTATCGACCATCACCGTCGCGGAAATGACCCGCGCCGGCCAGCTGATCGCCTCCTCGACCTTCGAAAACATGACCGTCTACACCCTGGTGGCCCTGCTCTACCTGGCCCTGAGCCTGCCGCTGTCCTATGCCCTGCGCCGCCTCGAAGCGCGGATCGCCACGAGGAAGAACGCATGATCAGCATCAAGTCCCTGCATAAAAGCTACGGCAGCACCCGGGTTCTGGAAGGCATCGACCTGAACGTCGAAAGCGGCCAGGTGGTGTGCCTGATCGGCCCGTCCGGCTCGGGCAAATCCACCCTGTTGCGCTGCATCAACGGCCTGGAAACCTATGAGGGTGGCGACATCCTGGTGGGCAGCGAGCGGGTCGACCGGCATGCAAAGAGCATCCATGAGATCCGCACCCAGGTCGCCATGGTGTTCCAGCGCTTCAACCTGTTCCCCCACCGCACTGCCCTGCAGAACGTGATGGAAGGCCCGGTGTACGTGAAGAAGGAAGACCCGGCCGCGGCCCGCGAACACGCCCGCGCCCTGCTGGAGAAGGTCGGCCTGAGCCACCGCATGGACGCCTACCCGGACGAGTTGTCCGGCGGCCAGCAACAGCGTGTGGCCATCGCACGCGCCCTGGCCATGCGACCCAAGGCGATCCTGTTCGACGAACCGACTTCGGCCCTCGACCCGGAACTGGTCGGCGAGGTGCTGACAGTCATGCGCACCCTGGCCGCCGAGGGCATGACCATGGTGGTGGTGACCCATGAAATGGGCTTCGCCCGCGAGGTGGCCGACAAGGTCTGCTTCCTCTATGGCGGGCGGATCGTCGAGGAAGGCGCGGCGAAGGACGTACTCGGCGCACCGCAGCAGCCGCGCACCCAGGAATTCCTCCGGCGCCTGCTCAACACCGAAGGAGGCCAGGCATGAGCCTGCAACTGCCCCCTTCACTGTGGGCCGCCACGGCCATCGAGGCCCCGGCCACCCCGCCGCTGCGCGACAACCTGCGGGTCGATGTGGCGGTGGTCGGCGCCGGCTATACCGGGCTGGTCACCGCCCTGCACCTGGCCCGCGGTGGCGCCCGGGTCTGCGTGCTGGATGCCGGCGAGCCGGGCTGGGGCGCTTCGGGGCGCAATGGCGGCCAGGTGATCCCCGGGCTCAAGCACGACCCCGACGACCTGCGCCGGATGTTCGGCGGCGACCGCGCCGAGCGCCTGATCGATGTGGTCGGGCACGCCGCCGATAACGTCTTCGAACTGATCGAGCGCTACAACATCGACTGCGAGGCGACCCGCCACGGCTGGATCCAGCCGGCTGCCTCCCCCACCGCCATGCGCGCCATCGAACGCCGCGCACAGCAGTGGCGGCAACGCGGCGTGCCGGTGGAAATGCTCGACCAGGCCAGCGTCACCCGGCGCATCGGCAGCAGCGACTACCTCGGTGCCTGGGTCGACCCCCGGGCCGGCAGCGTGCAGCCGCTGAGCTACGCCCGCGGCCTGGCCCGAGCAGCGATTGCCGAGGGCGTGCAGATCCACGGGCATAACCGCGTCACCGACCTGTGTCAGGAAGACGGGCGCTGGCGGCTGACCACCGATCAGCAGCACAGCGTGCGTGCCGAGCATGTGGTGCTCGCCACCAATGGCTACACAGACAACCTCTGGCCGAACCTGCGCCAGACCCTGCTGCCCGCCAACAGCTTCATCGTCGCCACCCGCCCCCTGCCGGAAGACCTGCGGCGCAGCGTGCTGCCCGGTGGCGAGGTATGTTCCGATGCGCGACGGCTGCTTCTCTACTTCAAGCAGGACGCCAGCGGCCGCCTGTTGCTCGGTGGCCGCGGCCCGTTCGCCGAACCGCGTTCGGCAGAGGACTGGAATCACCTCAAGCGCTCGATGCTCGGGCTGTTCCCGCAACTGGCCGGGGTCGAGTTCGAGTACCAGTGGGCCGGACGCGTCGCTCTGACCCAGGACTTCATGCCACGCCTGCACGAGCCGGCGCCGAACCTGAGCATCCTGCTCGGCTACAACGGTCGCGGCATCGCCATGGCCAGCACCCTCGGACGGCACCTGGCGCAGCGCTTGCTGGGCAAGGAAAAGGAATTTCCGTTCCCGGTCACGCCGATCCGCCCCATTCCGTTCCATGGCCTGCAGCGCCTTTACCTGGGCGTCGGTATCGCCTGGTACCGGCTGCTCGATGCCGTTTTCTGATGCGAGGAGATCACCTGATGAAACCTGTCGTACTAGCCGCCGTTAGCGAAGAACAATTCAGCGAACCCGCTCCGGTGGGGGATTCCGGAGCCCTCAGCCGCAGTGCCGGGCAGCACAGTCTGCAAGGCGCGAACGCGGAAACCGGAATCTGGGAGTGCACACCCGGGAGTTTTCGCCGGGGCGTGAAGGAAGCGGAGTACAGCTACATCATCAGTGACGAAGGCAGCTTCACACCGGATGGAGGCGAGCCGCTGGAGTTCCGGGCAGGCGATACCCTGTGTTTTCCGCCGGATACCCAGGGGCTGTGGACCATTCGCGAGACGGTGCGCAAGAGCTACGTGATTTTCGGCTGATCGCGGACTTCGGGCGGTCGTAGAATGGCGGGATTATCCCGTCCATTCACGGATGAAGAGCAGACCAATGTTCAAGACCGCCCAGTTGGAATCGGTAAAGGCCTGGATCAGTGACCCGGCCCACGGCGTGCTTTCACTGCATGTGCGCATCCAGCGCGGGATTCGTCAATTGATCCTCGATGGCGCGCTGGCCGTAGGCAAGCCGCTGCCGGCCACGCGACCACTGGCAGTGTCCCTGGGTGTATCGCGGGACACGGTCGAGGCGGCTTACAGCCAGCTGCATGCCGAAGGGTTTATCGAGCGCCAGGTCGGCAGCGGCAGTTTCGTCTCGGAACGTGCCCGCCATCTGCCGCCGCGCAAGCGCCAGCCTGCGAAGGCGAATACCGGACCGGCTGAACTGAGTCGTCGCGGAGCCGCCGTGTTTCGCGACGGCGGTGTGCACAACTTCCAATACCCGCGCCCCTTCGCGCCCGGCGTTGCCGAAACGCGGAATTTTCCGCTGCCGGTCTGGGAAAGACTGGAACGCCAGGTCATCAAGGAGCATGGCACCCGTGCCCTGCTGCACAGCGCGCCACAGGGCATGGAGGTGCTGCGCAGTGCGATCGCCGATTACCTCAACCTCGAACGTGGTGCCCAGGCCAGCGCCGAGCGGGTGCTGATCCTGACCAGCTCGCAGCAGGCCCTGAGCCTGTGCTCGACGGTGCTGATGGATAGCGGCGAGCGGGTGCTGGTGGAGGATCCCATGTATCACGGCGCACGCAAGGCGATTGGCGCTGCGGGCCTGGAAGCTGTCCCGGTGCCCGTCGATGAACATGGCATGCAGGTCGAGGCCATGGCCGCCCTGGCACCGGATGCCCGGGCGGTGTTCCTGACCCCGTCCCATCAATTTCCCAGTGGCACCACCCTGTCCCTCGACCGGCGCCTGGCCGCCATCGAATGGGCGCGCCAGCAACGGGCCTGGATCATCGAGGACGACTACGACAGCGAGTTCCACTACGAAGGGCGCCCCACCGCCTGCGTGCAGGGGCTGGATGCCCATGAGCGGACGCTCTATATCGGCACCTTCACCAAATCCATGTTCCCCGGCCTACGCATCGGTTACATGGTCCTGCCGCCACAACTGGTCGGTCCGATGACGGCGGCGCGGACGTTGCAGGACGGACATAACCCTTCACTTTCGCAACTGACCCTGGCGCGCTTTATCGAGGGCGGGCATCTCGGTGCCCATGTCAGGACCATGCGTGCGCTGTACAAGGCTCGCAGGGATATCCTCGCCGAGCTGGTACACCGGCATCTGGCGGATTTCCTCGTGCCACAGGTTCCCGCTGGCGGCATGCAGATGCCCTGCTTCTTTACCCGGCCCATGGATGAACGGGCGCTGGTCGCTGCCGCAAGGGCAGTGGACGTGGACTTGCTGGGGATGGGCAGCCTGTATGCGCGACCGCGCAACGACGTGGGCTTCCTGATGGGCTTCGCGGCGCATACGCCGGCGGAACTGACGGCTGCAGTGAGCAAGCTGAAGAAGCTGCTGCGCAAAATGGTCTGACTGGCTATCGGTAATTGGCCGGCTATTTCAGCCCATTCCAGGACTATAAATCGCAACCGGGCACACGCCCGCTTCGACCAGTCCAGACAGGAGCCTTTCCATGGCAGCAGTAGAACAATCGATAGTGATACGTCCCTTGGCGCAAGGTGATATGGAGCAGTGGTGCGAATACTGGAGCAGCTACCAGACCTTCTACCAGGTGGACCTGGGCATGGAACTCACCGGCGTCACCTGGGAGCGCTTCTTCGACCCTGCGGAGCCGGTGCATTGCGCGGTGGCTGCGGACAACAAGCGCATCTACGGTTTCGTGAACTGGGTATTTCACCGTTCCACCTGGGGCAGGAACGACTTCTGCTACCTCGAGGACCTCTACGTCTGCCCGAGCGCACGCGGGCGGATGATCGGCAAGCAGTTGATCGAATACGTGCAGGGGCAAGCGCGGGAAAAGGCCTGCGACCGGCTCTACTGGCATACCCAGGAAAGCAATCGCACGGCGCAGCGGTTGTATGACTGGATCGCGGAAAAGCCGGGGGTGATCGAGTATCGGATGGGGTTGTAAGCGCTGCTTTCGCAATGATGGTGCCTGGTCGGGCCAATCGCTGGCAACGCCAGCTCCCACAGGGTTCGGTGGTGCTCGCGGTCCTTGTGGGAGCCGGCGTTGCCGGCGATGGGGCCATCAGCGACAGCAGGAATCTGTCGTCGATCCCCATTGGAGCCTCCCACAGGGCCCGCGCACGCGTTAGAAATCCCCGCGCAACGACACCATGTAACTCCGCGGCGTCCCGTACGTCGTCCCCCGGGTCCAGTACCCCGTCGAGTCGAAGTACTTGCGGTCCAGCAGGTTCTCGATGTCCACCCCCACCGTCCAGTGCTGGTCGACCTTGTACGCCGCCCGCGCATCGAACAGCGCCCGGCCGCTGTTGCTCACGCCGTTGTAGGCGTCGTAGTAGGCATTCTGCGCCGAGACACCACCACCGACACTGAAGCGGTTCCACTCACCCGGCAGGGTGTAGTTGGTGTTGGCCCGCAGCATGTGCTTCGGCGTTTGCGCAGAAATCGGCCCGCCATCCTGGGAGCTGGTGGTGTTGAAGGTGTACCCCGCTGCCACTTGCAGGCCCGGCAGCACCTCGCCACTGGCCTCGGCCTCGAAGCCCTTGCTGCGGTTGATGCCCTCGCTGTTGAGGTAGCAGCGGCCGGCGACATCCTGTGGGCAATTTCCGGTATTGGCGTAGTCCCGCGCCGCGACATCTTCCTGCTCGATGTAGAACACCGCGAAGGACACGTTCAGGCGCTTGTCGAGCAGTTCACCCTTGATCCCGGTTTCGTAGTTGGAGCCGATGGCCGGGTCGAGCATGCCACCCGCGGCGGTGCGATAACTGGCCTGAGGCATGAAGATATCGGCGTAGCTGGCGTACCAGGACCAGTCCTGGTCAAGGTCGTAGATCACCCCGACAAAGGGCGTGAACTCGTGCTTCTGCTCGTTGGTCGCCACCAGGTCGTCGCTCCAGGCCTCGGTCTTGTACCAGCTCAGGCGCGCACCGAGGACCAGGCTCAGGTCCTCGGTCATGTGCAGGCGGGCATTCAGGTAGGTGCCGTAGCGGGTGTCGAAGGTGTCGTCCTTGGCGGCCCAGGCCGGTCGCGCGGGCTCCGGGAACAGGTGGTGATCGGGTGCGTAGACGTTGAGCGGCAGGGGGCTGTCCAGGCGTGCCGTCGCATCCTTGTCGTTCATCTTGCGCTTCGACCAGTTGGCGCCCAGGGAGATCTGGTGGCTGAGGCCGAAGGCCTCGAAGTCGCCATCGAGATGACCATCGATGGCATTGGCGGTGACATCGAACTTGTGGAAGTTGGTCCCGGAAATCATCGGTCCGGTCGGGCTACCGTATTCCAGGGTGTCCTCGGCGCTCCATTCGATGGCGCTGCGATTGAACGCACTTTCGGAATGGGACAGGGCAAGCTTGCCGTTCCAGTTTTCATTGAAGCGATGGCTGAGGTCGGCAAAGACTTCATCGGTACGGGTTTGCAACTTGGCCCAGTCCTGACCGAGGAAGGTCGAGCGCTTGAGGTGCGGATTGCTGCCATCGGGGTTGTTTGGCAAGCCGAGGACACTGTAGCCATCGATGCGCGAAGTCTGCCGGCGCAGGCCTACACCGAGGGTGGTGGCGTCGCTCAGATCGCCTTCGACGATGCCGTACAGCAGCGGGCGCTTGCTCTCGGTCACGTCGATGAACGAGTGCTTGTCCTCGTAGGACGCGACCATGCGACCGCGCAGGGTGCCTTCGGCATTCAGCTTGCCGCTGGCATCGAGATCGAGACGGTAGTTGTCCCAGGAGCCGGCGCGGGTGGTGACGGAGAACCTCGGTTCGGTGGTCGGGCGCTTGCGCACCAGATTCACCGCCCCGCCAGGACCGCCCGCCCCCACCAGCAGGCCGGCGGCGCCACGCAGGACTTCGACGCGGTCGAACACCGCCATGTCCGGAATCATCCAGCCGGTGTAGGCGAAGGCCTGCCCGGCCACGCCATCGACCATGTAGCTGTCGTCGGTCAGGTCAAAACCGCGGGAGCTGAAATGGTTGTTGCCATAGCCGCGGTTGGCCCGGGTGATCCCGGGGGTCTGGGCCATCACCTGGTCGAGGGAGACCAGGTTCTTGTCGTCCATCAGCTTGCGGGTGACCACGGTGACCGACTGCGGGGTATTGCGCAGCGACTGCGGGGTCTTGCCGATGGTCACGGCTCCGGTGGTGTAGGAGCCGCTGCCCTCGGTGGTTTCGCCCAGGCCGACGCCGTTGATGCTGGTGGCACCCAGCTCCAGTGCCCCCTCGGTTTCGACCCGGGGTATGACGCTGAGCGTGCCGCTGCCGGTGACTATCACTTGCAGACGGTTGCCCGCCAGCGCTTGCTGCAAGGCCTGCAACGCACTCATCTCGCCACGGATCGCCGCAGCCTGCTTGCCCGCGACCAATGCGGGATCGAGGGAAATCACCTGCCCGCTCTGCCGGGCGATGGCATTCAGGGTTTGCGCCAGGCTGGCGGCGGGCAGATCGAAACGCAGCAGCTGTTGCTGCTGCGCACCTTCAGCCCGGGCGAAGGCCGCGGGCGCGGCGGCCAGGGCGATGGCAAGGGCGAGAGGCCAGGGTTTGAACACGTGGATGCTCCTGATGATATTGGTGTTGTCAGGAGAGAGGTGCAACGAGCGGAAAAAACCGGACACGAATGAGAAAGATTTTTTCTCGCAACCGCGTCACCTTGCCTCGATCAGGGTCAGCCACGGGCCGTAGTGCTTGATCCGGATCGGCAGGGTTTCCGCCAGCGCGGCCAGGGTACGTTCGCTATCATCCAGCGGGAACACGCCCTGCACACGCAGATCACGCACCTGCGGGCTGACCCGGATGAAGCCGGAGCGATAAGGACGCAGCGCGTCGATCAGGGTCGCCAGGGGTTCGTCGAGAATACTGAGCCGGCCATCGACCCAGTCGGCGCGGTACGCCTGCCCGGCTGGCAGCGGCTCGATGCGCTGTGGGTACAGCATCGCGGCCTGGCCTTGCGTCAGGTCCTTGATTTCGCCGGTCGGCAAGGAAGTCCGCACAGCGTGCTTCAGCACCACGACCCGGGTGCTGCCCTCCAGTTGTTCGACCAGGAAGCGCGTGCCCAGGGCACGGATGTCGCCCTGGTCGCTGCGCACGATAAAGGGCCGGTTCGGATCCGCCGCCACCTGGACCACCAGTGCACCGCGATACAGGCGCAAGCGTCGGCGCTCGGCGGAGAAATCGCAATCCACGGCACTATCGGCATTCAGCGTCAGGCGGCTG
Organism: Pseudomonas putida; assembly: GCF_001941965.1. Classification (GTDB taxonomy): domain Bacteria; phylum Pseudomonadota; class Gammaproteobacteria; order Pseudomonadales; family Pseudomonadaceae; genus Aquipseudomonas; species Aquipseudomonas putida_L. The sequence goes on from NZ_MKZO01000067.1 coordinate 96,915, forward strand.
CCGTCGTTCAGGACCAGGCTGCGACGCTCGCCGGTACCGGTGCGCAGATCGGCCAGGAAGCTCCGGCCGCTCTCGCTGCGTCCGCCCAGCCACAGGCCAGCGCCGAGTACGCCGAGCCCGAGCATCCCGCGCAAGACGTCGCGGCGAGCGGTTTCCGGTTGCAGCAAGGTCTCGCGCAAGGCGCCGGGTGCGCGGCGCACGACGTCATAGTGCCGACCCAGCCCGCGCTGCAATTGCTCCCAGGCGGCGATGTTCGCCGGGCTTTGACCCAGCCACTGCTGGAAGCGGGCCTGCTCCCGGGCGCTGTCCTGTCCGGAGCGCAGGCGGACCATCCAACCGATCGCCTCTTCGGCGACCGGATCCAGTGCCTGGCGACTCATGGCTGTGCCCCGCTCAGATAGCACTCGCGCAGGGCCACGGTCATATAGCGGCCGACGGTACGCTGGCAGACATCGAGACGACGGCCGATCTCGGCGTAGCTCAAGCCGTCGAGCTGGCTCATCAGGAAGGCCTTTTTGACGATCAGGGGCAGGCCGGAAAGGGTCTGGTCGATGGCGTGCAAGGCTTCCAGCAACAGGTGGGTTTCTTCCGGCGACGGCGCCAGCGCTTCCGGCAGCAGCATCAATCGCTCCAGATAGGCTTGTTCCAGGCGGCGCCGGCGATGGCGGTCGAAGATCAGGCGGCGGGCGATAGTGGAAAGGTAGGCGCGGGGTTGCTCGATAGTCTCGGGGTCGACCCGGGAGCTGAGGATCTGGCAGAAGGTCTCCGCCGCAGTGTCTTCCGCGTCCGCACGATTGCGCAGGTGGCGCTGGACGTGCTGCAACAGCCAGCGATGGTGGTCGCTGAAAAGGAAACCCAGTTTGTTGGTGTTGGAGGCGGGCACGGAGAGGGAGACCTGAAGCGAATGAGAAAGAGTCGCAATCTTATAGAGGTGATGGCGATTCCCGCAATGCTCTCGTTTTTTCGAAACGGCCTTGTTCAGGAACTGGCTGGCAGTACGATGTAGCTGCATTCATGGAAGTTTTCGCAGTCTGACTGGAGATCGATGCCCGATTCGCCATAGGCGAGACTGAGCACGCTAGCGTCATCGTTGACGCTCTCCAGACCGACGCCTGAATGCACATGCTCATGCCAATAGCCGTCACTGCAGAGCAGAACCCGCGCATCCGGCGGCAGCTGCGTGGTCAGGCAGACTGGAGAGTTGAAGCGCCTAGCGTTCAGCGACCGAGTCAGCAGGTGCCGTGACTCCTGATCTACCGACATGTCTGCCAACCAGATAGCCTGGCTTTGCAAATTCTGAGGAAGATTCAGCCAGTCGATGGCGCCCGCAGGGCGCTGGATACCTATCAAGCAATCCCCAACATGCGCGGCATGGAGCAATTGCTGTTCCTGGTCGACGAGAACGCAGCAATAGCTCGCAATGGCGTGAAGGTAATGTCGGCGCAACTGCTGCTGCTCGGTACGCATGATGTCGACCAATACCTCGAGGTCGAGCTGTCGGGTCGTTCCGAGGGCGGCATTGATCACGGTACGAGGCCAATACCTGGCTAGACCCTGCCCATCGCCTTTCTCGGCTGCATCCACAAGCACGGCCAGGACCTGGTGGTTCTTGCGTCCGCAAGCGGCTGCATCGCTATTGCCGAGCCGTGCCCTACCTTGGCGACTGACCCAGCGAATCTGCATCAGTGGCCCAACCCCGCCAACGCTTCCAATCGCTCGAAAAGCAGATTTTCGCGATCGGCATCACCTTTGGCCTGGGCACTGACTGCATATTCGAAGTTCCCATCGCCGAGTAAAAGAGCAATTTCCCGGGAGATGTACTCGCGCACTTCAACAACGGCCGATGCTATCTCATCCTGCAGTTCTGCACGCCCGTCAATCAAGTTGAGGATATCCTCCAGATCGCGACTGGACAGAGCATCGCCCCTCCCACGCCCTTGCCAGGCCTCAAGCTTGGTGGCCACGAAGTACACCGGGCTGACCAGATTGATGGTGATTGCATCGTCCAGTTCATAGGAGCTGGAAGTGCTCATGGCGTCTCTGTACCAAAGGTTGGTGAATCCGAGAGAATCATCGTCCGGCATGAAGTCAACGCGAAGATCGCCAAGTTTCATTGCGCAGACGGGGAAGTCTTCGTCATCTTCTTGCGGGCTGACCCGAAATCCTCGAGTACCAAGAGTCTCCTGCAAACGTGCGAAGCCTATTGGCCCCATAACATGCACAATGAGATCAACATCGTCGGTGCTGCGAACTTGTTCACGGGTGAAGGCATCCGTCAGCAGCAAACCGGTGGTGCAACCGCCGACAAACGTCATTTGCCGACGCAGGTCGGGCCCCAGTGCGGTGGCAACCTCAAGCAACATGGCCTGGAGGGTACTGAAAATACTCATGGAAACTCCAGGCGCTCCCGCAACAGTTGCGCGGCAAGGTTGCGTTCGCGAGGCTGCCCCAGCCGTATGGCATCGATCAGTGCAAGCAGGGCGTACATTTCCGGATCTTTCCGGGCCGCATCGGCCGCAGTCCTGAACAGCGGCTCGACCTTCATGCCCATCGTATTGCCGCGGGCGTATGACCAGACCGGCACGAATTCACCAGCGCTGATCAAGCTCTTCTCCAGGACTGGCGCAGCGAAGCCCGTTGCAATGCCACGAGTCAATTCCCCTGCCCGGGCCGGAAACACGTACTTCAGGCCGTAAAGGATGAACTCAAGCAGAGCCTTGGTATTGGCACGAGGGATACCCAGCTTGCGATCCGCCTTGGCCAGGCCAATCTGCATGCAATGCGTCATGGAGACACTGATCTGCGTCTTGCTGATACCCGTCTGCTGCTCCAGCGCACGGGCAGTGTAAGCAAACGAATGCGCTCCACTCCCCTCGTCACTTGAGTGATCTTGATAGAGCGGCTCGGGATCATCACTCCCGTCTTCCCAGTCTGTCCAGTCGTGTGGCCAGGCAGCCACAGCCTTGCCGCGCGACTCATGTCGCTCGAGGCAAACCAGTTTGAGCAGCAAGCCTATGTCTTGACCTTTCATACGATGACCTACGCATCCGTCCCGAGTCCTGGGACACGGGACAAAATGAACATGAAGCCGACTGGACTGCAAGCGAAAATATAGGGGGCCTGCATACCCAGAAACGACAAAGCCCCTGAAACTTTGCAGTTCCAGGGGCTTTGACATGTATGGCGGAGAGATAGGGATTTGAACCCTAGGTACTGTTGCCAGTACAACGGATTTCGAATCCGTCCCGTTCGGCCACTCCGGCATCTCTCCAGTGGCGCGCATCATACCAGCACTTTCTCCAAAGGCGAAGCCTTTTTGAGAAAAAAATCGCGTGCTTTCAGATGCTTGCGCGAACGTGCCGGTTTACAGCGGCACGCCCAGGCGTTTGGCGACTTCTTCGTAGGCTTCGATGACATCACCGAGGCCCTGGCGGAAGCGGTCCTTGTCCATCTTCTTGCGGGTTTCCTTGTCCCACAGGCGGCAACCATCCGGGCTGAACTCGTCACCCAGGACGATTTCGCCGTGGAATACGCCGAACTCCAGCTTGAAGTCGACCAGCAGCAGGCCAGCGTCGTCGAACAGCTTGGTCAGCACTTCGTTGACCTTCAGCGACAGCGCTTTCATCTTGACCAGTTGCTCGGCGGTGCCCCAACCGAAGGCGACAACGTGGGATTCGTTGATGAAAGGATCGCCCTTTTCGTCGTTCTTCAGGAACAGTTCGAAGGTCGATGGCTCCAGCTTGATGCCTTCCTCGACGCCCAGGCGCTTGACCAGGCTGCCAGCCGCGTAGTTACGCACGACGCATTCGACCGGGATCATGTCGAGCTTCTTGACCAGGCATTCGTTGTCGCCCAGCAGCTTGTCGAACTGGGTCGGAACGCCGGCTTCTTCCAGCTTCTGCATGATGAAGGCGTTGAACTTGTTGTTCACCATGCCTTTACGGTCGAGCTGTTCGATACGCTTGCCGTCGAAGGCCGAGGTGTCGTTACGGAACAGCAGGATCAAACGGTCGGCGTCGTCGGTCTTGTAAACCGACTTGGCTTTGCCGCGGTAGAGTTCTTCACGTTTTTCCATGATGGGCTCCGCTTGCTAAATGAGGGGGCTAGACGATTTCGCGCCAGTCGAGCCCGCAATCCTGGTTGGCCACTTGCAGCCAGTCCGGGTCGCACCCGAGGGTATCGACGAAACATTGCCGGGCCAGCTGTGGCAGGTTGTTCTTGCTGCTGAGATGGGCCAGCACCAGGTGCTGCAACTGTTCCCATCCCAGCTCCGCCACCAGGTTCGCAGCCTGGTGGTTGTTCAAATGTCCGTAGTCGCCGCCTACCCGCTGCTTGAGAAACATCGGGTAGTGACCGCGTGCCAGCAGGTCGCGGCAGTGGTTGGCTTCGATCATCAGGGCGTCCAGCCCGCGGTAGTGCTCCAGCAGCACCGAGTCGTAGCAGCCCAGGTCGGTGAGTACGCCGAGGCGCCTGCGACCGTCGCTGAACACGTACTGCAAAGGCTCCAGTGCGTCATGGGTCACCCCCACCGCGCGGATGCTCAGGTCACCGACGTCGAACGTGTCGTTCGCCGCGAGCAGCCCTGTCGCCTCCAGCGGCTTGCGCAGACCGCGCAAGGTGCCTCGACTCAGGTACACCGGAACATTGTAGCGCCGTGCCAGCAACCCCACCCCATGCACGTGGTCGGCATGTTCGTGGGTCACCAGCACGGCGCTCAGGCTGTCTGGCGCTACGCCGAGCCGCGCCAGGCGCCGCTCGGTTTCACGCAGGGAAAAGCCGCAGTCGACCAGCACCCGCGTGTCGCCACTGCTGACCAACGTGCCATTTCCCTGGCTACCGCTTCCGAGAACCGCGAAGCGCACTTAACCCAGGTTGTCCTGGATGACGCTCAGCACGCGACGGGCCACGTCAGCCGGGGCCACGGTATTGATGTTCTTCTCGACGGTGACCTGGACGCTGTCACCCACCTTGCTCAGGCGAACCTGGTAGCGCTCGGCACGGGCTTCGATCTCTTCCTTGCTCGGCTCGCTGCCGAACATGCGGCTGAGGAATCCAGGCTCGCTCTTCGGCTCGGCTTTCTCGGCCAGGTTGATGTAGTACAGGCCCAGGCTGCGGTTGATGTCTTCGACCCGCCATTCGCCGTGCTCCAGGGCACGACCAACGCTGGACCAGGCACGATCGAGGTCGGCGCCGAGGTTCAGCACCGGGTTGCCGCTGCCGTCTTCGCTCAGGCTGACGCGGCTCGGGGCATCGAAGTCGCGGGCCGCGAGCAGGGACACCGAACCGCCCTTCTCGGCGCTGCGGGTCATGCTGGCGAGCATTTCGTCGACCAGCACGGCGTCGACGCCGGTGTTGCTGGAGCGGGCCGGGAAGTCCTGCTCGGCGGTGCTGCCGGCTGCACGCTCGACGGTCACCACGTAGACCTCACTGGTGTTGCGCTGCACGCCCGGCTCGATACGCACGCGAGCGCGGATCTCGCTGTCGCGGCTGCTGGCCGCGCCGCCCAGGCGATCGGCCATGGACGCGGACAGCTCGTCGAAACGCTGCCAGGTGGTGTTGAACTCACCGGTCTGCGGACGCTCTTCAGCGATGCGGAAACCGTTGTCCTCGAAGAACTGCCGGGCCACCGGCCAGGTTTCCGCCGGCGAACGCTGGGCCAGGACCCAACGGGCGGCGCCGCTCTTCTGCAGGCTGAAATCGCTGACATCGGCGGTAGCCGCCAGCGGCAGCGGACGGGGAACCTCGAACTCGCCCTTGACGGTGTCGTCCGCGACATTGCGCGGAATCGGCAGCAGCGGGTCGAGACGCTTCACATTGGTTGCATCGGGCGGCAACTGCATGGGGGCCTTTTGGGTCGCCTCCAGGTAGTCGCTGCCACGGTCACGGAAATACCCGTCTTCGCCCCACAACCAGGCGCAACCGCTGGTGCTGGAAATGACAAGTGCAAGGGCGGAAAGACCAGCCAATCGCTTCATGCGGGGTACGTCCTCAATTAAACCAGTACGCCGCACTGGCGCATGGCCTGGCGCAGCGTGTCATGACAGGAGGTGCTCAGCCAGGTCAGCGGCAGGCGAATGCCGTTGCCCATCAGACCCATTTCATTCAGGGCCCACTTCACCGGAATCGGGTTGGCCTCGATGAACAGGTTCTTGTGCAGCGGCATGAGTTTTTCATTGATGGCCCGTGCGGTTTCGGCATCGCCACGCAGGGCGGCCTCGCACAGGTCGGCCATTTCGCGCGGGGCGACGTTGGCCGTGACGGAGATGTTGCCCTTGCCGCCGAGCAGGATCAGCTCGACCGCGGTCGGATCGTCGCCGGACATGACGATGAAGTCGTCGCTGACGCCGTCGATGATCGCCTTGGCGCGGGCCAGGTCACCGGTGGCTTCCTTGATGCCGATGATGTTCGGCACGCTGGACAGGCGGATCACGGTCTCGGCGAGCATGTCGCAGGAGGTGCGGCCCGGCACGTTGTAGAGGATCTGCGGGATGTCCACGGCTTCGGCGATGTGCTTGAAGTGCTGGTACAGGCCTTCCTGGGTCGGCTTGTTGTAGTACGGCACGACCAGCAGGCAGGCGTCGGCGCCGGCGTTCTTGGCATTCTGGGTCAGGTGAACGGCTTCGCTGGTGGAGTTGGCGCCAGTGCCGGCGATGACCGGGATACGGCCCGCAACCTGCTTGACCACGAACTCGATGACCTGGATGTGCTCTTCGACATCGAGGGTTGCCGACTCGCCGGTGGTGCCGACGGCGACGATGGCATGGGTACCGTTCTGCAGGTGGAAGTCCACGAGTTTGCTGAGGCTGTCCCAGTCCAGACGCCCTTGTGCATCCATGGGTGTGACCAATGCCACCATACTGCCCGCAATCATGAAGCTGCTCCTGCCGGAAAAAGAGAGCGGTAATGGTACTGGCGACATCGGCCTTGCACAAGCGACGCGGGCGCCTGGAGCATTCCCCTTCGCGGCCATTTTCGCTACCCTTTGTCCTTTGATCGGTACACAGCGGCCCGTCGGGCTGCCAACCATGCGTTCCGGCAGTGTCCGCCCCTCGATCCAGAGTCCCTGGAACACGCGGATCCGCCTTTTTACCGCGTCAGGTACCGACCGCTCATCGCTTTAGGAATGCTATGTCCACCCCCACCGTCCGCGAACAATTCCTTGTCGTCAGCGCCCTCGGCCCGAGCCCGATGGAGCTGACCAACATCCTCTGCCGCGCCAGCAACGACAGCCGTTGCGCGGTGGTGACCTCCCGCCTGACCCGCCACGGCGAGTGCAGCGCGCTGATCCTGCAGATCAGCGGCAACTGGGATGCCCTCGCGCGCTTCGAAGGCGCCCTGCCGAGCCTGGCCAAGAAGCACGGTTTCATCGTCAACGTGGTGCGCAGCACCGAACTGGAAGTGCGCCCGCTGTCGCTGCCCTACGTTGCCTACGTCAGCGCCGCCTATCGCCCGGACATCATCAACGAGCTGTGCCAGTTCTTCATCGACCACCGCGTCGAGCTGGAGAACCTGACCTGCGACACCTACCAGGCGCCGCAGACCGGCGGCACCATGCTCAACGCCACCTTCACCGTCACGCTGCCCGCCGGCACCCAGATCAGCTGGTTGCGCGACCAGTTCCTGGACTTCGCCGACGCGCTCAACCTGGATGCCCTGATCGAACCGTGGCGTCCACAGAACCCGATGTAAGGAGCCGCCCCATGGCCGTCGAACTCGATAAACCCGTCGCCGACTTCCAGGTCCAGGCCACCAGCGGCCAACAGGTCAGCCTCGCTGACCTCAAGGGCCGCCAGGTCGTGCTGTATTTCTACCCGAAGGACAGCACCCCGGGTTGCACCACCGAAGGCCAGGACTTCCGTGACCAGTACGCCGCCTTCCAGGCCGCCAGCACCGAGGTGTTCGGCGTGTCCCGCGATGGCCTCAAGTCCCACGAGAACTTCAAGGCTAAGCAGGCCTTCCCCTTCGAGCTGATCAGCGACAAGGACGAAAGCCTCTGCCAACTGTTCGACGTGATCAAGCTGAAGAAGCTGTACGGCAAGGAATACCTGGGCGTCGACCGCAGCACCTTCCTGATCGACAAGAACGGCGTGCTGCGCAAGGAATGGCGCGGCGTGAAGGTGCCGGGCCATGTGGCCGCGGTACTGGCCGCAGCCGAAGAGCTGAACAAGGCCTGACCAGCTCCAAGCTTCAAGCGGCAAGAAAAAGTAGTCGGCAGCGCTGCGGATCGCTCTTTCTTGCCGCTTGAAGCTTACGGCTTGAAGCCCTAAAGCAGCGGCGCCACCGCCGGTTCCCGCCTTGGCCAGGCATCCAGCACGGCCTTGAACAGCGTCGCCAGCGGAATGGCGAAGAAGATCCCCCAGAAGCCCCACAGCCCGCCGAACAGCAGCACCGCGCAGATGATCGCCACCGGGTGCAGGCTGACCGCCTCCGAGAACAGCAGCGGCACCAGCACGTTGCCATCCAGCGCCTGGATGATCGCGTAGACCGCCATCAGATAGATGAACTGATCACCCCAGCCCCACTGGAACAGGGCAATCAGGGTCACCGGCACCGTCACCACCACCGCGCCCACATAGGGCACCACCACCGACAGCCCCACCAGCAGCGCCAGCAGTGCCGCGTAGTTCAGGCCGAGGGCGACGAAGGCGATGTAGGTGGCCACGCCGCAGATCAGGATCTCGATACCCTTGCCGCGAATGTAGTTGGCGATCTGCCGGTTCATTTCCTCGGCGACCCGGGTCATCAGCGCACGCTCCTGCGGGAGGTAGCTGACAACCCAGCGGGCGATGGTCTCGCGGTCCTTGAGGAAGAAGAACACCAGGATCGGCACCAGCACCAGGTAGATCATGATGTTGACCAGCAGCGGCAGGCTGGACAGCGAGAAGGTCAGCGCCCACTGGCCGAACTTGCCGATCTCGCCGCGCATGGCCTCGATCGCCTGCAGCACCTGGTCATCGGACACCAGATGCGGATAGCGCTCAGGCAGCAACAGCAACAGCGACTGCCATTTGCCGAGCATTCCCGGCAGTTCGTTGAACAGGGTGATCAACTGGTGCCAGAGCAACGGCACCAGCACCAGCAGGAATACCCCCAGCGCCCCCATGAACAGCGTGAAGACCAGGGCCACCGCGACCTTGCTCGGCACCTTGAAGCGCTCCAGGGCGTTGACCAGGCCCTGCATCAGGAACGCCAGGACCATCCCCGCCAGCACCGGCGCGAGCATGCCGCCGAGGGTCAGGACCGCGGTGAAACCGAGAAACAGCAGAACCGCCAGCACCACCGCTTCCTCGTCGGAGAAATAACGGTGCAGCCAGCTGCGAAGCACTTTGAACATCGGAGGGACTCAGGCCTTTTTCAGCCAGTAGGTGTAGGTGCCGCCTTCGGCGGTTTCGTGAAGCAGGGTATGACCGGCCAGCTTGGCGAAAGTGCGGAAGTCGCGCTGCGAGCCGCCATCAGTGGCGATGACCTTGAGCACCGCACCGGAAGCCAGGCGGTTGAGTTCCATCTTCGCCTTGAGCAACGGCAGCGGGCAGTTAAGGCCGCTGGCGTCCAGTTCGGCGTCGGGATTGGGGATGGTGGTCATTGCTGCACTCCAGAAAAGCGGGTGGCCGGGTCGGCACAGGTCAGGCGAGCCGGCAAGCCTCGCAGAATTGCGCCACTGGTCGCAACCGTGCGAGGCGGCTACAGTAAGGCTTTTTGTCGACCAGAGCTCCGTGCATGACATTTCTGCGCCCTACCCTGCTGACACTGGCCTGCCTGCTGGCGCTTCCAAGCCATGCCGACGACCTGCCGTCACTCGGCGACGCCAGCTCGGCCATTGTCTCGCCGCAACAGGAACACCAGCTCGGCCGTGCCTGGCTGAGCCTGCTGCGCGGCAATGTCAGCCAGCTGTCCGACCCCCAGCTCAAGGATTATGTCGAAACCAGCGTCTACAAGCTTGCCGAAACCAGCCAGCTGCAGGACCGTCGCCTGGAATTCATCCTGATCAACAGCCCGGAACTCAACGCCTTCGCCGCCCCCGGCGGGATCGTCGGGGTCAACGGCGGCCTGTTCCTCAATGCCCAGACCGAGGGTGAATACGCCTCGGTGCTCGCCCACGAACTCGCGCACTTGTCGCAACGCCACTTCGCCCGTGGCGTCGAAGCCCAGCAGCGCATGCAGTTGCCGATGATGGCGGCCTTGCTCGCTGGCATCGTGGTCGCCGCCTCTGGCGCGGGCGATGCCGGTATCGCCGCCATCGCGGGGACCCAGGCCGCCGCCATCCAGGAACAGCGCCGCTTCTCCCGGCAGAACGAGCAGGAAGCCGACCGTATCGGCATCCTCAACCTGGAAAAGGCCGGCTACGACCCGCGCAACATGCCGACCATGTTCGAACGCCTGATGCGCCAGTATCGCTTCGACGCCAAGCCGCCAGAGTTCCTCCTCACTCACCCGGTTACCGAAAACCGTATCGCCGACACCCGCAACCGGGCGGAACAGGCGCCGGCGGGCGGGATCGAGGACAGTGCGCGCTACCAGTTGATGCGTGCGCGTGTGCAGTTGTTCTATGAGGGCACGCCAGGTCTGGCGGCCAAACGTTTCCGGGCGCAACTGGACGAGAACCCGAAACTCGACGCGGCGCGCTATGGCCTGGCCCTGGCGCAGATCAAGGGCGGCCAGCTCAACGAAGCACGGGAGAACCTCAAGCCCCTGCTGGCCAAGGCGCCCAACGACATCACCTACAACCTGACCCAGATTGACCTGGAGATCACCAACAACCGCCTTGCCGATGCCCAGCAACGGGTGGATCGCATGCGCCAGCTGTATCCGGGCAACTATCCGTTGAAACAGGTGGCGGCGGACCTGCTGCTCAAGCAGGGCAAGCCGGCCGAGGCGGAGAAGGCGCTGGAAGCGCTGGTCAAGGAGCGCGGGGACGACCCGGATGTCTGGTATGACCTGGCCGAAGCTCGCGGATTGTCCGGCAATACCATCGGCCTGCACCAGGCCCGGGCCGAGTTCTTCGCGTTGACGGGGGATTTCGACCAGGCGATCCAGCAGCTGGACTACGCCAAGCGGCGGGCCGGCACCAACTTCCAGCTGGCCTCGCGGATCGATGCGCGGCAGCGGGACATGCTGGAGCAGCAGCGGATGGTCAAGGACATGATGCGCTGATCTTCAGGGCCTCATCGCTGGCAAGCCAGCTCCCACAGGTACTGCATGCACCGTACCTGTGGGAGCTGGCTTGCCAGCGATGGGAGCCCCTCGAATCTTAAGCGTTACCAGAGAGCTTCAACCGCGCCGCCGCAGTGAAATCCAGCATTCGCTGCAACGGCCGGATCGCCTGTGGAACCAGGGCCGGCTCGACGAAGATCTCGTTGGTGCCTTCACGCAGGCACTGCAGGGTGCGCTCCAGGGTGTTCATCGCCATCCACGGGCAATGGGCACAGCTGCGGCAGGTCGCACCGTTGCCCGCCGTCGGCGCTTCGATGAACTCCTTGTCCGGGCACAGCTGCTGCATCTTGTAGAAGATGCCGCGATCAGTGGCGACAACGAAACGCTTGTTCGGCATGCGCTGCGCCGCCGCAATCAACTGGCTGGTGGAACCCACCGCATCGGCCAGTTCGATCACCGCTTCCGGCGATTCCGGATGCACGAGGATCGCGGCATCCGGGTACAGCGCCTTGATATCGGCCAGTTGCCGCGACTTGAACTCTTCGTGAACGATGCAGGCACCGTCCCACATCAGCATGTCGGCGCCGGTCTGCTTCTGGATGTAACGCCCCAGGTGCTGGTCCGGGCCCCAGATGAAGGTCTCGCCGTTGTCCATCAGGCTTTCGACGATCTCCAGCGCGCAGCTCGAGGTCACCACCCAGTCGGCACGGGCCTTCACCGCCGCCGAGGTGTTGGCGTAGACCACCACGGTACGCTCCGGATGCTGGTCGCAGAAGGCCGAGAACTCGTCCACCGGGCAGCCCAGGTCGAGGGAGCAGGTCGCTTCCAGGGTCGGCATCAGGATGCGTTTTTCCGGGGTGAGGATCTTCGCCGTCTCGCCCATGAAGCGCACGCCGGCCACCAGCACGGTCTTGGCCGGGTGGTTCTTGCCGAAGCGGGCCATCTCCAGGGAGTCGGCCACGCAACCACCGGTTTCCTCGGCCAGGGCCTGGATCACCGGGTCGCAATAGTAATGGGCGACCAGCACCGCATCCTGCGCCTTGAGCTCGGCGGCGATGGCGGCACGGTAGTCGGCCTCCTGTTCAGGAGTGAGGGGCTTGGGCTGCTTGGCGTCCAGGTGGGCCTGGACCAGAAGGCGTTCGGAAATCTGCGTCATGTTCGCAAGACCTGCAGGCGCTGATGCGCGTAAGTCGAGAGTATCATCGGGCACGGACAAATCGGGTAACAGCTTGACTGTTGCACGGGCGGCAAAGTCCGCTGCGACCTCGGTTTTATGAGTGGCCGAAGGCTACAGACAATCGGATGAATTCTAAAGAGTTTTTTACCCCGCCAGGCGGGTGGGCGACGCTCGACACATCGCCCGCCAGCCCAGGTGGTTACTGTGCGGCGCCGGTGATTCCGGCAGTACGCTGCTGGACCAGGGCAGCGAACTGATCGGCGGTCATCTTCTGGCCGTTGAAGTCCACCTGGCCGTCGGCGTACTTCAACTGTACGAGGACGTCGTCGCCCTTGACCGTCGCCAGCTGGCTTTGCGCGGCGATCATCCCGACCATCTCGCCGGAAGCCGAGGCCTGGCGGACCTGCTCGGCGTCCAGCCCTTCGAGTTTGGCGCGCAGGGCCGCCAGGTCACCGACCATCGGCTTGGAGATCTTCAGGTTGGTCTGCAGCGCCTTCACCGACTGGGCGAAGGCCTGCTCCAGCGGGATACCTTCCAGCCCCTTGCCGGACAGGTCCAGATCGAGGTCGAAGCGGCTTTCGCCGTTGGCCGTCTTGAATGACAGCTCCTGCAAGGTCACCCGCGGACCGCCCTCCAGCAGCTTCAGCAACGGCGCCTGCAACTGCGGATCGTCCAGCATCATCGCGCCAGCATCCGGAGTCATGCCCAGGGCCATGCCTTGCAGTTGCGGCAGGTTCTGCTCATACCAGTTCACCAAACTGCCGACCGCTTCCGGGTTCAGCCGCTCCACGCTCCAGGCGAAGCGGGCGCTGCCGATGGGATTACCGGAAAAACTGATGTCCGCCAGGCTGGCCTGCTGCTTCAGCGACAGGCCCGCCTCCTCGATGCGATAGACATCGCGCTGCTCGAACTTGCCGAAGTGCAGCGACTGCTCGTTGCCGAACGACAGATTGCTTTCTGCGACATCCAGGTTCATCGAGCCGACGAAATAGCCGTAGTCACTCATGGTGAAGTCGGTGGACAGGGCAACACCCTTGAACGTCACATTCACCGGGGCTTCGCCAGCGGTCAGCAATGCTACCCGGCCCAGATCGCCCTGCAGGCGCAGGCCATCGCCTTTCAGCGACGACTCCAGGTTCAGGGTCAGGCCAGAGAACGACAGCGAGGTGCCATCCTCATCGCTGGACTCGAACGGCTCGACCCGCAGTTCATTGTGCAACGCACCGCCGTAGCCAACGCTCATGCTGCCTTGCAGCGGGGCCTTGTCGCCGGTCAGGCCGAACCACGAGGCGGTGTTATCGGTCTTGAGCAGCGCGTAGTTGCTTGCCGCCATGACCGGCGCCAGTTGCAGGCGCTTGACCCGCGACCAGGGGAACGGGCCGTGCTCCAGATGATCGCTGAACTCCAGCTGGATCGGCTCGACGTCGTTACCGGCGAGGGTCAGGCGGTAGCGCACTTCGCTGCTGAACACCCCGGATTCCAGGGACAGCAGCTCGACCTTGCCGCTGCCACTGCCGCTCAAGGCCGCCGCCAGTTGCCGGTTGGACTGCGCCAGCGAGGATTCGAGCACCTCGGGCAACTGCTTGCCGGTGTACCACGCGATCGAGGTGCAGGCCGCACCTACTACAACCAGCCCGCCAATAACTACCAGTGCTTTCTTCATGAAGTGTTCCAGTTGCGTTCCTTGAGTAGAGAAGGCCCGGACTTAAGTGGTCGGGCCTTCGGAGGGCGAGAGTAACATTAGTGAAAGATGATTCCCCCGAACTAGGTGAAACTAATGAACCGATTTACGCCCGAGTATCCTGAGGAGTTCATCCAGGGGTAGTGTTCTACCATTCAACTCCGCCTCATCAGGCGGCGTCACACGCAAGTTCATCTGGATCTCGTTGCTCGAGCGTCAGACGATAACGCGCATCGGCACCGAACGTCCGGGCATCGAGAGAAAGCAGCTCGATTCTGGCCTTGCCTTCAAATCCAAGCGCCACCTTCAACTGCTGGTTAACCTGAACGAGCACGGCGTCCAGCCGTTGCGGCAACATTTTCCCCGTGTACCAAGCGGCTAGAACGCCAAGCGAAACAAGCACGCCGAGCGCTATCAGTATTTTTTTCATTACGTGGGTCCAGCGGCAGGAAAGGTCACCCGGAAATCTCTCCAAAGCATTTCAAACGGGACGTTATCACCACGCCGGGGTTCGAATCGGTCAGGAAAGAGCGACTGAAGAGAAGGAAAGATCGTCGCCTGTCGTGGCCTTATTCCGAGAACCGCACTGCCTTCCAAACACTCGAACAAAAGACAATCCGGCAAACGCCAGTCGGCCCCTCACGAAACTGTCATCGGACACTGCCATGGTTCTGCGCATCGCTCCGCCCTGTGCGGCGGGAGGAACAGCATCGCGCTGAAAAGGGAGCCTCTTATGAAAGTTGCAGTGTTCGGTACCGGTTACGTGGGCCTGACCCTCGCTGCCTGCCTCGCCGAGGTTGGCCATGCGGTGTGCTGCGTGGACGTCGATGCCCATCGCGTGGCGAGCCTGTCCGAAGGCCATTGCCCGATCTTCGAGCCCGGCCTGCCGGAACTGCTGAAGAACGGCCTGACCAGCGCGCGCCTGAAGTTCACCCTCGACGCCGCCCGAGCCATCGATACCGCAACGGTGATTTTCATTGCCGTCGGCACCCCTTCGCTCCCCGACGGCAGCGCCGACCTGCGCCAGGTCTTTGCCGTGACCGACAGCATCGCCCGCCACGCCCGGGGCGAAAAGGTGGTGGTCAACAAGTCCACCTCGCCGGTGGGCACCGTGGATGCGATCAAGGCCCGCCTTGCCAGCCACGATGCCAGCACCGCGCAGCGCCTGGACGTGGTGAGCAACCCGGAATTCCTCAAGGAAGGCTCGGCGGTACTGGACTGCATGCGCCCCGACCGCATCCTGATCGGTGGCGCCAGCCCGACGACCCTGAACCTGCTGCGCGAGCTGTTCGCCCCCTTCAGCCGTAACCATGACAAGTTCATCAGCATGGACGCACGTAGCGCCGAGCTGGCCAAGTACGCGGCCAACTGCATGCTGGCGACCAAGATCTCGTTCATGAACGAAATGGCCAACCTGGCCGAACACACCGGTGCGGATATCGAGGCGGTGCGCCGCGGCATCGGCTCCGACCCGCGCATCGGCTACGACTTCATCTACGCCGGCTGCGGCTTTGGCGGTTCGTGCTTCCCCAAGGACCTCTCGGCCCTGCAACGCATCGCCGAGCAATACGATTACCAGCCGCGCCTGCTCCAGGCCGTGGATGCGGTAAACCAGCGGCAGAAGCATCGCCTGTTCGAGAAAATCCTCGATCACTACGACGGCGACCTGGCCGGCAAGACCTTCGCCCTCTGGGGCCTGGCATTCAAGCCCAACACCGATGATATGCGCGAGGCCTCGAGCCAGGTCCTGCTGCGTTCGCTGTGGCAGGCCGGGGCGAAAGTCCAGGCGTTCGATCCCCAGGCACGCGCCGAGGCACGCCGCCTGTTCGGCGAGCGCGACGATTTGCAACTGATGGACAGGAAGGAAGACACCCTGGCCGGCGCCCATGCCCTGGTGATCGTCACCGAATGGCAGGATTTCAGGGTGCTGGACAGCGGGATGGTCAGGCAGCGCCTGCTCGATGGCACGGTGTTCGATGGCCGCAACCTGTTCGAGCCGGCGCAGATGGCCGAGGCAGGACTGGCCTACTACAGCATCGGCCGGCCTGATGCCGGAACGCGCCCAGGCGCTCCGGCGGTGCAGGCATAAGGCAGCGCCTTACTCGTTGACGTCCATGAACTCACGGGCCCAGACGATGTAGTCGTTCGGCTGGGTGTAGGTGTGGGTCAGCTCGGTCGCGCTCAGGTCCGAGGCGGCGCTGGTGATCCGGCGCTGTTCGCGCAGGCAGTCGTAGGTGGCCTTGATCGCGGCGAAGTAGGCGCCATGGCCATCGACGGCGATACGCACACCGAGTTGCGCCAGGCGCGCATCGTCGTGCAGTTGCGGGTTACCGTAGGTGACCAGCATCAGCGGTACGGTGAGGTGGCGGGCGATCTCTTCAAGATGCTCGAAATCACGTACACCGACCATGCAGATGCCATCGGCGCCAGCATTCTGGTACGCCACGGCGCGAGCGATGACTTCCTCGGTCGGAATGGCGGCGGCGTTGGTCCGGGCGATGATCACCAGCTCCGGGTCGACACGGGCTTCAAGCGCCGCACGAACCTTGCCGACACCTTCGGCGATGCTGATCAGGTCAGTGGACTTGCGGCCGAACTGGGCCGGCAGCAGGGTGTCCTCGATGGTCAGGGCAGAAACCCCGGCGCGTTCCAGTTCGATCACCGTGCGCATCACGTTCAGGGCGTTACCGTAGCCATGGTCGGCATCGGCAATGAATGGCAACTGGGCGACACGTCCGATACGGGTCGCCTGCTCGGCGAACTCGCTCAGGGTGATCAGGGCAAAATCCGGTGCTGCAAGTACCTGTAGCGACGCCACCGAGCCCCCGAGGATACCCACCTCGAAACCGAGGTCGGCGGCAATACGCGCGGACATCGGGTCGAACACCGAGGCGGTGTGGTAACAGTTGGGGGACGCAAGGAGTTTACGAAACGCACGGCGCAGTTCTTGGTGGGACGCTTTAGGCATGATCAATCCACTTATCTCGACTTCATTCTGCCCGGCAACATACCACTGCTTGATGTCGCTCTGACAGCAGGAAAGGTCTTTGTCCGACAAATTGACGAAACGTTTCATCTCCCGGGATTGAGGGGCTGCGCTGGAACAGGGGATTCCCCGAGCGGGACGGAGAGAAGTAAGAAGCGGGAAAATCGGCGCTGCGCAACGAGGAAATTTTCCAGTCTTTCATCAAAAAATCGCGAAATGAGTATGAACTGTGCATGGGTTTCTCCATCAACACTGACTCAGGCCAATCCTGAGAAAGCCATCAGGGATTAGCGTATTGGATCCATTTGCACACTCAGTGATTCCCCTAGCCATTAAGCGTAGCTTTTGTGCGGCTATGGCATAATGAAATCATTCCGCACCTCCAGATAACGAGCCGTGACTTGTGTCAGTAACTACCCTAACCGTCTGTGACGACTCCACCGTTGCCCGCAAGCAGGTCCTGCGAGCCTTGCCCTCCGACTGGCCGGTTTCGGTCACGGAGGCCGCCAACGGACATCAATGCATGGACGCCGTGCGCAAGGGCCTGGGCCAGGTCGTGGTGCTCGACCTGAACATGCCGGAAATGGACGGCTACCAGGTACTGCATGCACTGCGCGACGAGGGCTTGCAGGCCAATGTCATCGTTATCTCGGGGGACGTGCAGCAGGAGGCCCTGCGCCGCGTGCAGGAACTGGGCGCCCTGGCCTTCCTGAAAAAGCCCTTCGAGCAAGAACAACTGCGCGAAACCCTGGACCGCCTGGGCCTGCTGCAACTGGCGGGCCGGGCGGCGCAGAGCCATCGTCCGCAGACCAGCGCCAGCGTCAGCTTCAACGAGGTGTTCCGCGAAACCGTCAACGTCGCCATGGGCCGCGCCGCCGCACTGATCGCCAAGGTGCTCGGGGTGTTCGTGCAACTGCCGGTGCCTAACGTGAACATCCTCGAAGTCGGTGAACTGCACATGGCCCTGGCGGACGCCGGGCGCTGCAAGCAACTGACCGCGGTCTGTCAGGGCTTTATCGGTGGCGGTATCGCCGGAGAGGCGCTGCTGATGTTCCACGACTCGGAAATCGCCGACATGGCGCGGCTGATGAAGCATGAGAGCAGCCACGCCTCCGACCTGGAGATGCTCCTGGACCTGTCCAGCATCCTGATCGGCGCCTGCCTGAGCGGCATCGCCGAGCAGGTCGACGTGGTGTTCTCGCAGTGTCACCCGCAGATCCTCGGCCAGCACGCCAATATCGAGGAACTGATCCGGGTCAACCAGCGGCGCTGGAAGAAGACCCTCGCGGTGGAGATCAGCTACGGCCTGGAAGGCCATGACATCAGCTTCGACCTGTTGCTGCTGTTCACCGAAGACTCCATCGAACGACTGACCCATAAACTCGCGTACCTGATGAACTGAGCCATGAACAAAGCCCTTGATCTGACCGAGTTCCACTGGCTGCTGGCGATCGTGCAGAGCATCGACGTCGGCGTGGTAGTGCTCGATCGCGACTACTGCGTGCAGGTCTGGAACACCTTCATGGAGAACCGTTCCGGGGTGCCGCCCAAGGACGCCATCAGCCAGTCGTTCTTCCGGTTGTTCCCCGAAGTCAACGAGGACTGGTTCCGGCGCAAGCTCGACAGCGTGGGCACCCTCGGCACGGCAGCGTTCACCGTGTGGGAACAACGCCCTTATCTGGTGCGGTTCAAGAACTACCAGCCGATCACCGGGCAGGAAGACTTCATGTACCAGAACACCACGCTGTTCCCGCTGCGCTCCACCGACAGCAGCATCAGCCATTTCTGCCTGGTGATCTACGACGTGACCGACGTCGCCACCAACCGGCACATGCTGCAGTCGGCCAACGCCCAGTTGCAGAAGCTTTCCAGCACCGACCGCCTGACCGGCCTGTACAACCGCGGCCACTGGGAAGACAGCCTCAAGGTCGCGTACGCCCGCCACCAGCGTCATGGCAACGCCACCAGCCTGGTGATGTTCGATATCGATCACTTCAAGCGCATCAACGACACCTACGGCCACCAGGCCGGCGATGAAGTGATCAGGCAGGTCGCCGCGCTGCTCCGCGAGTATGTGCGCGACACCGACGTGGCGGGGCGCTATGGCGGCGAGGAGTTCGGCGTGGTGCTGTCGGATACCGACAAGCATGGCGCGGTGGCCTTTGCCGAGCGCCTGCGCAAGGCGGTGGAGGAACTGGAAGTGAAGCATGAAGGCTTGACCATCCGCTTCACCATCAGCCTTGGGGTCGCCGATCTTGGCCAGCCGTCCGACAGCCACGCGGACCTCATCGCCTGGGCCGACCAGGCCCTGTATGCCTCGAAGAAAGGCGGACGCAACCAGGTTTCCGTGTACGGATGACAAGACGCCATCACCGCCTTGCATCTGCAAATCATTCTCGTTAAAGTCGGCGCCCTCGCCCTCCCGGGATAACGGCCGCCATGTCGAGCATGAGCACGGAAGAACTGGAACGGGCATTCAAGGCCCATTCCCGTGAGCTGCGAGTGTTCCTCTATCGACAGCTGCACAGCACCGAGACCGCTGCCGACCTCACTCAGGAAACCTGGTTGCGCATGCTCAGGCAGCGACCGCGCACGCCGGTGGAGAACCTGCGGGCGTTCATCTTCCGCATCGCCCGCAACCTGGCCATCGATCATGTGCGCAGCCGCGCCTCCCGCGAGCGTCACGACCAGGGCCTAGCGTATCTTTACGAAGTCACCGGCGAAACGCCCGAGCTGATCGACACCGTCGCCGCCAGCCAGGAACTGGAAACACTGGATGCCGCACTCAAGCGCATGGGGGAGCCGGAGCAAAGCATCTTCCTCAAGTGTCGCCTCCAGGGCATTGCACAAAAGGATGTAGCCCGGGAGCTGGGCATGTCCCTCAGTTCGGTGGAGAAGCACCTGGCCAGCGCGCTGGACTTTTTGCGTCGAAGCCTTCAGCGTTGAACACCATGCCTGACCTCAAAGCCGATCCTGCCGACCTTCACGCCACCGCCCAGTACTGGGTCGTACGCCTGACCTCGGGAGACGTGGCACCTGCCGATATTGCCGCCGCCCGCGCCTGGTGCGCCGAGGATCCCGCGCACCAGCGGGCATTCGTCGACGCACGCCGGCTATGGCAGCTCAGCGGGCACTTGCAGGCCCCTGCGATACAGCGCCGCTCACCGACGTGGGCCTGGGCGACAGCGGCAGTCCTGCTGATCGCCCTCGGGCTCGGACTGGTCCGACAGCAGGCCTGGGATGCGGATTACCACACCGGCCTCGGCGAACAGCAGCGCATCACCCTGGCGGACGGCTCCCATGTCCTGCTGGATTCCGACTCGGCGATAGACGTCAGCCTGTACGGTGACCGGCGGGAAATCACCTTGCGCAAGGGCGAGGCGCTGTTCGAAGTGGCACATGACCCGCAGCGCCCCTTCCAGGTCCGTACCGGGGACCTGGGCGCGACCGCCCTCGGCACCGTCTACGCGGTGCGCAAGCGCGGTGACGACGCACAGGTCACTGTGGCCCGCGGGCGTGTCGCGGTAAAGGACGCCGGCGCCAGCCTGGTCCTCGGTGCCGGGGAACAGGTCAGCCGCCTGAACGGCGCCCTTGGCGATAAACAGACCGTCGATACCGCCAAGGCCCTGGCCTGGCAACACGGCCGCCTGGTCTTCGAGATGGCACCGCTGCCGGATGTACTCGCCGAGTTGCAGCGCTACCGGCCTGGCTACCTGCTGATAGGCGACGACAGCCTGCGCACGCTCAAGGTCAGCGGCAGTTTCCGCCTCGACCGCCTGGAGGATGCCCTGGGCACGCTGGAGCAAGCGTTTCCCTTGAGGGTCCAGCGCTACACCGACTACCTGCTGGTACTACAGCCCCGCTGAGTGAAATTATTTTTACGGGTCTGCCGGGCTCACCCGTCTTCCCTCGCGAAAAAGATAATTACTTGCATTCGCCAGGGAGAATCAGATGTACCCACCGTCCACCGGTCACCGCCCGATCGTCCTCGCCCTTCGCCGCGCCACGCTGCTGATGGGGCTGCTGCCTGCTATCGCCTGGGCAGAACCGGTCTCCTTCGATATTCCGGCCCAGTCGCTGGCCAGCGCGCTCAATCAGCTCGCCGAGCAAAGTGGCTTGCAGGTCATCTACAACGGTGAACTGGTACAGGGCCTGAACAGCCCGGCCGTGCGTGGCAACCAGGAACCGGAGGCTGCCCTGCAACGCCTGTTGCAAGGCAGCGGGCTGATCTGGCACAGCACCGGCCAGGGCAGCGTCATGCTGGACAAGCCTGCCACAGGCGAGACCGTCCAACTGGGCGCCACCGCCATCAGTGCCGCCCTCTCCGGCGACGGCACCACCGAAGGCAGCACCCGCTACGCCCCCTCCGGTCCCAGCAGCACAGCCACGCGCCTAGGCATGAGCCTGCGTGAGACGCCGCAATCGGTGACCGTGGTTACCCGCCAGCGCATGGACGACCAGAACATGAAGGACCTGGACGACGTGCTGGAGAACACCACCGGCATCGTGGTGATGAAGAACGGCGGCGAGCGCTCCCTGTACCAGACGCGCGGGCAACTGGTGGAAAGCCTGCAGATCGATGGCGTGCCCACCAACATCAGCAATGCCTATTCGATGGACGCCATCTCCAAGCCGGCCACCGACATCTACGACCGCATCGAAGTGGTGCGCGGTGCTACCGGCCTGACCGAGGGTGCCGGCACGCCATCGGCGGCGATCAACATGGTGCGCAAGCGCCCGACGGCCGAACCTCAGGCGCTGGTCGAGACCTCGGTGGGCTCCTGGGACGACTACCGGACCATGCTCGACCTCTCTTCGGCACTGAACCCCGAAGGCACCCTGCGCGGTCGCACCGTGGTCAGCTATAACGATGCCAACAGCTACATGGACAACGTGAAGAAGGAAAACCAGCTGTTCTACGGCATCGTCGAGATGGACCTGACGCCGAACACCCTGGCCACCCTCGGCTTCTCGTGGCAGAAAGACCGTAACTCCGGCTATGACTGGTCGGCGTTGCCTACCCGTGCCGATGGCTCCTTCTATCCGCTGTCGCGCTCGACCAACCTCACCGGCCAGTGGAACAAACTGAACAAGCGCAACACCACGGTGTTCGCCGACATCCAGCACAGCTTCGACAACGACTGGAAGCTGGTGGTGGCCGCCAACCAGATCTGGGCGAAGTCGGAATTCCTCGGCAACTACACCTGGCGGGTCAGTGGCGACCGCTTCAGCCTCAATCCGCGTCACTTTTTCTACGACGATACCCAGACCAGCCTCGACGGCTATGCGACCGGCCCCTTCCAACTGTTCGGCCGACGCCATGAACTGGTGCTCGGCGCCAATATCCGCCAGGACGACTTCGACTACCACGGCGGCCGTGACGCGACCTACAACTACCAGTTCGACATGAACGACCTGTCCGGCTTCAATCCACCCAAGCCGACCGCGCTCAATTCGAACCAGTGGAAGTACAACATCACCCAGCAACAGTCGGGCCTCTACAGCGCCGCACGCTTCAGCCTGAGCGACAGCACGAAGTTCATCCTTGGCAGCCGCCTGAGCTGGTTCAAGACCGAAAACATGACCAACACCACTGGCACGCCGCGGCGCAGCGAATACGCGAAGAACCAGGAAGTCACACCCTATGCCGGGCTGGTGCAGGAACTGAGCGACAACCTGAGCGCCTATGCCAGCTACACCGAGATCTTCAAGCCGCAGAGCAACCGCGATATCAGCGGTTCGATCCTCGACCCCATGACCGGCAGCAACTACGAGCTCGGGCTCAAGGGCGAGTTCCTCGACAAGCGCCTGACCGCCAGCATGGCGCTGTTCCAGGCGGACCAGACCGGACGGGCAGAGTATGTGATTCCCTGTGATTGCTACGAAGCCTCCGACAAGGTGCGCAACCGGGGCATTGAACTGGAGATGAATGGCGCGCTGACGCCAGACTGGAACCTTTCGGCCGGGTATACCTACACCCAGTCGAAATACATTGGCGGCAGCCAAAAGGGCGAGGCATTTGCCTCGAATGCACCGCGCCATCTGCTCAAGGTCGCCACCGACTACCGCCTGCCCGGCGTCCTGAACAGGACGCGGGTGGGCGGCAGCGTCAACGTGCAGAGCGACATCAGCAATCGCGACGAAGGCTATACCATTCGCCAGGGGGGCTATGCCCTGGCCAACCTCCACGCAGTCTACGAACTGGATGAGCACCTGGAGTTGCAGTACAACCTGGACAACGTGTTCGATCGCAAGTACGTCCAGACCGTGGGCAACGACAACTACTGGAACTTCTACGGCGAGCCGCGCAACTTCAACGTGGCATTGCGGGCGAAGTTCTGACACGGGGGCGCTCAAAGCCGGGAGCGGTTTCACCGCTCCCACGCGTTAAAAACTCCATGAACGAAAAAGCCCGCCGACCTCGAAAGGTGGCGGGCTTCTTCGTACTGCGTATGGTGGGTCGTGTAGGATTCGAACCTACGACCAATTGGTTAAAAGCCAACTGCTCTACCAACTGAGCTAACGACCCGTTGGATGGCGCGTATAATACTGATTTCTAACAGGAAATCAACACCCCATCGCAAAATAATTCAAAAATATCTGGTCGGGTCCTGAACACCGGCCGCTGCGAAGCCTTCGGCGCGCAGGCGGCAGCTGTCGCATTTGCCACAGGCACGGCCTTCATCATCGGCCTGGTAGCAGGAAACCGTGAGGCTGTAGTCCACGCCACGGGCCAAGCCCGCCTGGACGATCTGCGCCTTGCTGAGGTTCTGCAGTGGCGCCTGGATACGGAAGCCCTGCCCTTCGACACCGGCCTTGGTCGCCAGGTTGGCCATGCGCTCGAAGGCTTCGACGAACTCGGGACGGCAGTCCGGGTAGCCGGAGTAGTCCACCGCATTCACTCCGATGAAGATATCACGCGCCTCCAGCACCTCGGCCCAGCCCAGGGCCAGGGACAGGAACACCGTGTTGCGGGCCGGCACGTAGGTCACCGGAATGCCGTCGCTGGGTGCTTCGGGCACGTCGATGCTGCTGTCGGTCAGGGCCGAGCCGCCGATACCGTTGAGATTCAGGCCGATCACCTTGTGCTCCACCACACCCAGGTCGCGGGCGACCCGGGCAGCGGCATCCAGCTCGGCGCGGTGGCGCTGGCCGTAGTCGAAGCTCATGGTGTAGCACTGGTAGCCCTCGGCCTTGGCCATGGCGACCACGGTGGCCGAATCCAGGCCGCCCGACAGCAGAATTACCGCACGTTTCTCAGTCATTGCAGAAGCTCCTCTCAGCGTCCCGGTTCGTCGTTCCAGAGCAGTTTGTGCAACTGCATCTGCAAGCGAACCGGCAGGTTGTCGGCGACGATCCAGTCGGCCAGATCGGTGACGTTCAGTTCATGGTGGCTGGGCGAGAACAGGACTTCGCCGGCACGCTTGTCGAGCCCGTACTGGATCAGCTTGGACACCGCCCAGTCGTAGTCCTCGCGAGAACAGAGGACGAACTTGACCTGGTCGTTGGCGGTCAGCAGTTCGATGTTCTCGTAGCGGTTGCGATGGACTTCGGCCGAACCCGGGGTCTTCAGGTCCACCACGCGGCTGACGCGCTGGTCGACCGCAGAGATGTCCATCGAGCCGCTGGTTTCCAGGGAAACCTCGTAGCCGGCGTCACAGAGCTGCTTGAGCAAAGGAATCGCATTGGGCTGGGCAAGCGGCTCGCCACCGGTCACGCACACGTAGCGCGGGCGATAGCTGGCGACCTGTTCGAGGATCGAGTCGAGAGTGCGGAGGGTGCCGCCACTGAAGGCGTAGGCGCTGTCGCAGTACTGGCAGCGCAGCGGGCAGCCGGTGAGACGCACGAATACCGTGGGCAGCCCAGCGGTGCGCGTTTCACCCTGCAAAGAGTAAAAGACTTCGGTGATGCGTAATGTGTCTTGCATAGTCGCCACGGGCTGGACAGCTGAACAGGCTGCCCGCCTCCGTCAGGCACCATCGCGAACTCGACATAGCGTTATTCGCGACAGCGTTTCAATAAAAGGGCGCAGATTCTAACGAAAAAACCCGCGACAGGCGCGGGTTTCTTTCAAGCGGTGCGATCAGAGCTTTTGCAGGTCGCGCTGGGCAAGCTGTGCAGCCGAGGTACCCGGGTACTGGGTGACCACTTGCTGGAGAATGCCCTTGACCCGGTCGGTGTGACCGAGACGACGCTCCACGTCGGCCAGCTTGTACAGCGAATCCGGCACCTTGTTGTGCTTCGGATACAGCTGGCTGACCTTGGCGAACGCCTGGCCGGCGCCTTGCAGGTCGCCTTTGGCCAGGTTCACTTCACCCAGCCAGTACTGGGCATTGCCGGCGTACTGACTGTTCGGGTACTTGCGCAGGAAGGCGTTGAACGCCTGGGCGGCCTTGTCGAAATCCTTGGCCTTGATCAGATCGAAGGCTGCGTCGTAATACAGCTTTTCCTTCGCCGGATCGCCCGGTTCGCTGCTCGCAGCCGGCGGGTTGGCCGGTGCTGCGGTGTTGCCGGCGGCAGGTGCAGAGGCACCACCGTCAGCGGAATTCTCGGGGGTTGCGGACGGAGCCGGGGCTGCGCCGCTGGAAATACGCCGATCCAGGTCCTGGTAACGCTCCAGGCCTTCCTGTTTCAGGCGGGATACTTCGTTCTGCAGGATCTCGATCGTGTTTTGCTGACGATCGATCTGCTCCTGCATCTGTTGCAACTGCATGAACAGCTGGCCCTGCGCAGAGGCAGGGGTCGAAACCCCTCCCCCGGCGTAGGCGCCGTTCGTACCGTAACCTGCAGGCGGATAACTGCTTGCGCCGTTATATCCACCAGCATTGTCATCGACAACAGGAACCTCAGCCGCTGCCATGAGAGGCAGGGTGAGAGCCAGGACGGTTACAGCACGACGGCACGCTCGCATATCGAATTACTTACGCAGTTCGACGCGACGGTTTTGAGCCCAGGACTGCTCGTCGTTGCCGGTGGCAACTGGACGCTCTTCGCCGTAGGAAACCAGTTCCAGCTGGGCTGGGGAAACGCCTTGCAGCACCAGGTAGCGCTGAACGGCTTTAGCACGACGCTCGCCCAGAGCCATGTTGTACTCGCGAGTACCACGCTCGTCGGTGTTGCCTTCCAGAACGACGCGAGCGCCGTTGCCTTTCAGGTCCTTGGCGTGAACGTCCAGAGCGCGCATGGCTTCTGGCTTCAGGTCCGAGCTGTCGTATTCGAAGTAGAAGGTGGTGATTGCGCGCAGAGCAGCTTCTTCGCTCAGGCTGCCGTCGACAGCACCGGTGTTGGCGCCGTAGCCAGCGTTTGGATCAACAGCGCCTTCGCCAGCGTTGTCACCGCCTTTCGAGGAGCAACCTACAGCTACGGCCATGGCCAGAGCCAGCGCAGCAAACTTACCAAACTTCAGCATTTCCATCGTGAAACTCCTAATGAACCCCAGTGTGTTAAGTAAAACGTGTATCGCCGCATCAGTTCAGGTAAGGGGACCAGGACGGTTCTCTGACTTCGCCTTGAGCGGTAGGAAGCGGGAGCCTCACGCGTCCGTTGAGAGAGACGAGCATCAAGACTCCCCGGCCCTGCTGGCGGGTGGCGTAGATTAGCATGGTGCCGTTGGGCGCAACAGTGGGAGACTCATCAAGGTTGGTGTCCGTGAGGATCTTTACACTACCGCGCTGCAGGTCTTGTGCTGCCACTTTGAAATTGGTGAAACCATCCTGGCGGTGAATCATTACCAGGGTCTTTTCATCCGCCGAGAGTTTCGGGTTGGCGTTGTAGTTGCCGACGAAGGTCACGCGCTCGGCGCCGCCGCTGCCGATGGTGGTCTTGTAGATCTGCGGCTTGCCGCCACGGTCGGAGGTGAAGTACAGGGTCGAACCGTCCTTGCCGAAGAACGGCTCGGTATCGATGGCCGGGTTGTTGGTCACGCGGGTCAGCTGACGCGAACCCATGTCCATCACATAGATCTCCGGGTTGCCATCGCGCGACAGCACGAACGCCAGGCGGTTGCCGTCAGGCGACCAGGCCGGAGCACCGTTCAGGCCTTCGAAGTTGGTGATCTGCTCGCGGCGGCCGGTATCGATGTGCTGCACGAAGATACGCGGGCGACGCTGCTCGAACGACACGTAGGCGATGCGCTTGCCATCCGGGGCGAAGCGCGGCGACAGGATCGGCTCGCGGGATTGCAGCAGGGTCACTGCACGGGCGCCGTCGTAGTCAGACCGTTGCAAGGTGTAACGCGTGCTGTTGGCAGAGAAGCGCTCGGCGGTCACGTAGAGCATGCGGGTGGAGAACGCACCCTTGATGCCGGTGAGCTTCTCGAACGACTGGTCGGCGATGTAGTGGGACATGTCGCGCAGTTGATCGACGCTACCCGAGACGCTGCCGGTCAGCACTTGCTGCTCGGTGGCGACGTTGAACAGCGCGTACTGCACCTGCAGGCGACCGCCCGACGGCACGATGCTGCCAACCATCACGTACTGGGCACCCAGGGCTTTCCAGTCGCGGAAGATGACTTCGCTGGCCTGGCTCGGCTGGCTGATCATGTTTTGCCGCGGAATCGGCGAGTAGTAACCCGAGTTGCGCAGGTCGTTGCCAATGATATCGGCCATGTCCTCGGGCAGGACGCTGCCGCCCTGCAGACCGAACGGCACCACGGCGATCGGGGTGGCCCGGTCGCTGCCGCTGGTCACCAGGATGTTCTTTTCTTCTGCGTTGGCCATCCCTGCTGCACAGCAGAGAACGACCAGCAGTCCTCTAAGAAGGTTAATCACAAGGCTAGGTCCTCAGGTGTGAATGTCATCTTGAATGAACGATACGGATTGAATTCGCTCGGTTTCAAACCCTGCATCTCGGTCAGGCGGCCGATGTTCTTGACTGCCGCCACGGCGGAGCTGTCGAACGGACCGTCACCACTGGAGCGTGCGACGCTGACGTTGGTGATGGTGCCATCGGGCAACATGTTGATCTGCAGGACCACTGTCATGTTCTTGCGCGCAGAAGGTGGACGTGCCCAGCCTTCGGCTGCCCGGGCGCGGATCAGGTCGTCGAAGTCGCCGGCGACCTGGTCGCCCTGCTCGTCCGCCAATGCCTGCTGGCGCTCGGTGGTGTCGGACAACAGCTCGGCCAGGGCCTGGGCTTTCTTGTCTTCCGCCGCCTTGCGGGCTGCCTCGGTGGCCTTTTTCTTGGCCGCGTCGGCTGCTGCCTTCTTCTTCGCTTCTTCAGCTGCCTTTTTCTTCGCCTCTTCGGCGGCGGCGGCTTTCTTCTTCGCGTCCTCGGCAGCCTTTTTCTTGGCGTCCTCGGCTGCTTGTTTCTTCGCCTCTTCGGCCGCCTGCTTCTTGGCCTCTTCCTCAGCCTTCTTCTTGGCTTCGTCTTCGGCCTTCTTCTTGGCGATGTCGGCGAGCTGCTTCTCTTCGGCCTTCTTGGCTTCGTCGGCTTTCTTCGCTGCCTCGGCTTTCTTGGCTTCGTCAGCGGCCTTGGCCTGTTCGGCCTTCTTCGCTTCAGCGGCCGCGCGGGCTTCCTCGGCCTTTTGAGCAGCTTCCTCTTTCTTTTGTTCCGCGGCCTTCACAGCCTCCTGCTTCTGCTGCTCGACCTTCTTCTGCTCCATCTGCTCTTCTTCAGTCTGGCGCGCAGCGGTTTTCTTCGCTTCCCCGGCAATCTTCTGATTGGTCTGGGTGGTCGCCTGACTCTTGGATTTCAGTTGGTACAGGGTAGCCTGGACAATAGGCTTGGCCGGCGGCAGTTCAGGGGTCATGGCGAAGCTGACGAACAGCATGCCGAACACCAGGACGTGCAGCGCGATGGCCCAGACACTGGGCCAGAAGTAGCTTTCCGAGGCGGATGGCTCTCGCTGTTGCATCAGGGCGCCTCGGTAATCAGGCCAACGTTACCGACACCGGCCTTCTGCAACCCGCCCATGGCGCCCATCACCGCACCGTAGTCGACGGACTTGTCGCCACGGATGAAGACCTGGGTCTGTTTGCCCTGGTCACGGCCGGCGGCGATGATCTTGGTCACCGCGTCGGTCATTTGCGGCAAGGTCATGGCCTTGTCCATCTGCTTGTCGGTGTCGACTTCGCTGCCAAGGTTCCAGTAGTAGGTCTTGTCAGCCTTGATCGAAATGGTCAGGACCTGGACGTTGTTGTCCTGCGGCAAGGCTTCGCTGGAAACCTTGGGCAGATCGACCTTAACGCCCTGGTTGAGCATCGGTGCGGTGACCATGAAGATGACCAGCAGTACCAACATCACGTCGATGTAGGGCACCACGTTCATCTCGGCGACCGGCTTGCGTTTCTGACGAACTCGGGCCATTGGTTTCTACCTGATCACTCTTCGCTGGTGTGCACTTTGCGGTGCAGGATGGCCTGGAACTCGTCGGCGAACGTGTAGTAACGACCGATCAGCACTTCACTGCGGGCAGCGAAACGGTTGTAGGCGATAACCGCCGGAATCGCGGCGAACAGGCCGATCGCGGTGGCGATCAGGGCTTCGGCGATACCCGGGGCAACGGTGGCCAGGGTGGCCTGCTGTGCCGAGGCCAGGCCACGGAAGGAGTTCATGATCCCCCAGACGGTACCGAACAGGCCGATGTACGGGCTGGTGGAACCGACGGTGGCGAGGAACGGCAGGCTCTGCTCGAGCTTCTCTTCCTCGCGGGAGATGGCCACGCGCATGGCGCGACCGACACCTTCCATTACCGCATCAGGATCGACGCCCGGCTGCTGGCGCAGGCGGGAGAATTCCTTGAAGCCGGCACGGAACACTTGCTCGACACCCGAATCCGGATCCGGGTTGCTGCCGGCCTGGCGATACAGCTTGGACAGGTCGATACCCGACCAGAAGCGCTCTTCGAAGCTGTCCAGAGCTCGGCGACCGGCGCGCAGCATGGTGCTGCGCTGGAAAATCATGATCCACGAAGTCACCGATGCAGCAACCAGTGCCAGCATGACCAGCTGCACCACGATGCTGGCATTGCTGACCAGGCTCCACATGGAGGTATGGTCGACGACGTTAGCTTCCACGCTTAATCTCCTGCGTTTGTATGAATGCCCGCACTGCCCGCCTCGCTGAAGGCCGCTCGCAGTTCGGGGGGAATAGCCCGGGGTTTGAAGGTATCGGCGCGCACACAGGCCACCAGGAACTGCCCTTCACAGAGCAGCGTTGCATCACTTTCGCGCCAGACCTGCTGCACGAAACGCAGGCTGGCACGATTCAATTCAAGCACTTGTGCGGTGACCCGCAATTCGTCGTCCAGCCGGGCCGGCGCGTGGTAGCGCGCTTCGCTGGAATGAACCACGAACAAGGTGTTCTGCTGCGCCAGTTGCGACTGGGCAAAGCCCAGGTCACGCAGCCTTTCGGTGCGGGCGCGCTCCATGAATTTCAGATAATTGACGTAATACACCACGCCGCCCGCATCGGTGTCCTCGTAATAGACGCGACAGCGATGTGCGAACGGCTCGACCCCATTTTGCGCGCGCATACTCTAGTGCTAACTCCTCAGCTTGCCAATCCGCCCAACCAACTGTTTTTGCGGATCATGTCGTATTGCTAGCGCCGTCAGTGCCAGTCGGCGATTAGGACCACAAAACCGCAAGATAAATCTGTCACTCATCATCTGAATCGGAAAAATCACTACCAGATGCTTCACCGAGCTGTTTCGGAATGTTCAGGCCGAAATGCAGGTAGGCATGCCGGGTCACCACACGACCACGCGGAGTACGCATGATATAGCCCTGCTGGATCAGGTACGGCTCCAGCACATCCTCGATGGTATGGCGCTCTTCGCTGATTGCAGCAGCAAGACTGTCCACGCCTACCGGGCCACCGTCGAACTTCTCGATCATGGTCAGCAAGAGACGTCGGTCCTGGTGGTCGAAGCCACGTTCATCGACATCCAGCAGGTTCAGCGCCATGTCCGCGACCGCCTTGGTGATCTCGCCCTTGCCACGCACCTCGGCGTAATCACGCACTCGACGCAGCAGGCGGTTGGCGATCCGCGGCGTGCCGCGGGCACGCCGGGCGATCTCGAAAGCGCCCTCGTCCTCGATCGGCAGGCCGAGAATCCCGCCGGAACGGCTGACGATCGTGGCCAGGTCGGCGTTGCTGTAGAACTCAAGACGCTGGACGATACCGAAGCGGTCACGCAGCGGGTTGGTCAGCATGCCGGCGCGGGTGGTGGCGCCGACCAGGGTAAAGGGCGGCAGGTCCAGCTTGATCGAGCGTGCGGCCGGGCCTTCGCCGATCATGATGTCGAGCTGGAAGTCCTCCATGGCCGGATACAGCACCTCCTCGACCACCGGCGACAGGCGATGGATCTCGTCGATGAACAGCACATCGTGAGGCTCGAGGTTGGTCAGCAGCGCCGCCAGGTCTCCCGGACGCTCCAGGATCGGCCCGGAGGTGCTCTTGATCGACACCCCCATTTCCTGGGCGATGATATTGGCCAGGGTGGTCTTGCCCAGCCCCGGCGGGCCGAAGATCAGGGTGTGGTCGAGGGATTCGCTGCGATTGCGCGCCGCCTGGATGAACAGGGCCATCTGCTCGCGCACCACCGGCTGGCCAATGTACTCGGCCAGGCGCAGCGGACGGATCGCCCGATCCTGGACTTCTTCCCGGTCGCGGCCGGTGGCGGTTATCAAACGGTCGGCTTCGATCACTTAAATCATCCCTTTCAGGCTGCGCCGGATCAGCTCTTCGCTGCTCAGGCCCTTGGCGTCCACGGCGGCCACCGCACGGCTGGCCTCCTGCGGCTTGTAGCCCAGGGAAATCAGGGCGCTGACCGCATCGGCTTCAGCGGTGGAGACGGTCGCCAGAGGCGCTGGACCATTCGGCACCAGTTGGAACATGCTCGGCACGGTTTCCCAGGCCTTGAAGCGGTCCTTCAGCTCGACCAGCAGGCGTTCGGCGGTCTTCTTGCCCACGCCCGGCACCTTGACCAGCGCCGAGGTGTCCTGGGCCTGGACGCAGCGCACCAGTTCATCGACATCCAGCCCCGACATCAGCGCCAGCGCCAGCTTGGGGCCGACACCATTGAGCCGGATCAGCTCGCGGAACAGCTCTCGCTCGCGCTTTTCAGAGAAGCCATACAGCAGGTGGGCATCCTCGCGCACGATCAGGTGGGTGTGCAAGGTCACGCTCTCCCCCACCTTCGGCAGGCGATAGAGCGTAGTCATCGGCACTTCCAGCTCGTAGCCGAGGCCATTGACATCGACAATCAGGTGCGGCGGCTGCTTTTCAGCCAGGGTGCCGCGCAAACGTCCAATCACGTTCAGGTCCTTTCTCGTGAGCGCCGCGATCAGCCAGCGGCGCTTCTATATAAAGCCGGGATGCTATCAGAGACGCAGGCGTCCGTTGCGACTGCGCGCGACACCCAGGCCATGCGGCACCAGGCTGGAGCGGGTGTGAGCGTGACACAGGGCGATGGCCAGGGCGTCGGAGGCATCGATCTGCGGTTTCTGGGTCAGCTTGAGCAGGTGCATGACCATCATCTGCACCGCTTCCTTGTTGGCCCCACCACTACCAGCCACGGCCTGCTTGACCTGGCTGGCCGTGTATTCGGCGATTTCCAGCCCGGCCTCGGCCGCCGCGACGATAGCCGCACCGCGGGCCTGGCCGAGCTTGAGCGCCGAGTCGGCGTTGCGCGCCATGAACACCCGTTCGATGCCCATCGTCACCGGGCCGTGCAGGCGGATGACTTCACTCACCCCGCGAAAAACGATCTGCAAACGCTCATGCAGCTCGCCGCTGCCGGTGCGGATACATCCCGACGCCACGTACTCGCAGCCGCGCCCGGTATGGCGCACCACACCGTAGCCGGTAATCCGCGAGCCGGGGTCGATACCTAGAATCAGAGTCATAAGCCTGCTTCATCTGCAAATACAAAAGCCGGCCCCACCTTGCAGGCGGGACCGGCCTCGGACAACCTAAAAAACACTTCAGCCGAGTTTTTCCATGACCTCGTCAGGAATTTCAGCATTGGAATAGACGTTTTGCACGTCGTCCAGGTCTTCCAGCATGTCGATCAGCTTCAGCACCTTCTGCGCGCCGTCCAGGTCCAGCTCGGCGCTGGTGGTCGGTTGCATGACGATTTCCGCATCGGCGGCCTTGAAACCCGCGGCTTCCAGGGCGCTGCGCACGGCATAGAAGCTGGCGAACGAGGTGAACACGTCGAAGGAACCGTCGCCATTGCTGACTACATCGTCGGCATCGGCTTCCATCGCCGCTTCCATCAGCGCGTCTTCGTCGACGCCTTCGGCGAAGCTGATCTGGCCCTTGCGCTCGAACAGGTAGGCCACGGAACCGTCGGTGCCGAGGTTGCCGCCACACTTGCTGAACGCATGACGCACGGCGGCAGCGGTACGGTTGCGGTTGTCGGTCATGGCTTCGACCATGATCGCCACGCCGCCCGGGCCGTAGCCCTCGTAGCTCAGCTCTTCGACGTTGTCCGCTTCGGCGGTGCCGGCGCCACGGGCGACGGCACGGTCGATGATATCGCGGCTCATGTTCGCCCCCAGCGCCTTGTCCAGGGCCAGGCGCAGACGCGGGTTGGACGACGGATCGCCCCCGCCCTGCTTGGCAGCGACGGTCAGCTCACGAATCCACTTGGTGAAGATCTTGCCTCTCTTGGCATCCTGGCGCTCTTTGCGGTGCTTGATGTTCGCCCACTTGGAATGACCCGCCATAACTGACTCCAAAAATCCTTGAAACAAAATCACGCGCCCTCCCGGCTCGATGCGGGAAGACACAATTAAATCGGGTGCCTTAAAGCAAAGGCGCATCCCGTGGGATGCGCCTTTCAGGACCGCTTACTCAGCCTTCTGCGTTTCGCGCAGACGGATGTGCAGCTCGCGCAGGGCCTTGGCGTCGACCAGGCCAGGGGCCTGGGTCATGACGCACGCGGCGCTCTGGGTTTTCGGGAAGGCGATCACTTCACGGATCGACTGGGCGCCGGTCATCAGCATGACCAGGCGGTCCAGACCGAAGGCCAGGCCGCCGTGTGGCGGAGCGCCGAACTTCAGGGCGTCGAGCAGGAAGCCGAACTTCTCTTCCTGTTCAGCCGCTTCGATACCCAGCAGACGGAATACCGCCTGTTGCATTTCCTTGCGGTGGATACGGATCGAACCGCCACCCAGCTCGGTGCCGTTCAGGACCATGTCGTAAGCGCGGGACAGTGCGGTGGCCGGGTTGGCCTCCAGCTCTTCCGGGGTGCACTTCGGCGCGGTGAACGGGTGGTGCAGCGCGGTGAAGCTGCCGTCTTCGTTTTCCTCGAACATCGGGAAGTCGACGACCCACATTGGCGCCCACTCGCAGGTGTACAGGTTGAAGTCGGCACCCAGCTTGATACGCAGCGCGCCCAGGGCCTCGCTGACGATCTTGGTCTTGTCGGCACCGAAGAAGACGATGTCGCCATCGACCGCGCCGACGCGATCGAGGATCACGTTCAGGTTGGCTTCCGGGATGTTCTTGACGATCGGCGACTGCAGGCCTTCGACGCCCTTGGCGCGCTCGTTGACCTTGATGTACGCCAGGCCCTTGGCACCGTAGATGCCGACGAACTTGGTGTACTCGTCGATCTTGCTGCGCGGCATGCTCGCGCCGCCTGGCAGGCGCAGGGCGGTGACGCGGCATTTCGGATCGTTGGCCGGGCCGGCGAAGACCTTGAAGTCGACGTCTTTCAGTTGGTCGGCAACGTCGACCAGTTCCAGCGGGATACGCAGGTCAGGCTTGTCGGAACCGTAGCGGCGCTGGGCTTCTTCGAAGGTCATGTGCGGGAATTCGCCGAATTCCAGGTCCAGGACTTCCTTGAACAGCTTGCGGATCATGCTCTCGGTCAGGCCCATGATCTCCGATTCATCAAGGAAGCTGGTCTCGATGTCGATCTGGGTGAATTCTGGCTGGCGGTCGGCACGCAGGTCTTCGTCACGGAAGCACTTGGCAATCTGGTAGTAGCGGTCGAAGCCGGCGACCATCAGCAGTTGCTTGAACAGCTGAGGCGATTGCGGCAGGGCGAAGAAGCTGCCGGCGTGGGTACGGCTCGGCACCAGGTAGTCGCGGGCGCCTTCCGGGGTAGCACGGGTCAGGATCGGGGTTTCGACGTCGAGGAAGCCGTTCTCGTCGAGGAAGCGACGGATGCTCGAAGTGATGCGCGAACGCAGACGCAGCTTGTCGGCCATTTCCGGGCGACGCAGGTCGATGAAGCGGTAGCGCAGGCGGGTTTCCTCGCCGACGTCGGAGTATTCGTTCAGCGGGAACGGCGGGGTTTCCGCTTCGTTCAGCACTTCCAGCTCGTAACCCAGGACTTCGATGGCACCGGAGGCCATGTTCGGGTTGACGGCGCCGGCAGGACGCGGACGCACCTTGCCGGTGATCTTCACCACGTATTCGCTGCGCACACGGTCGGCGGCAGCGAAGCTGTCTGCGCGATCCGGGTCGAACACGACCTGGGCCATGCCTTCGCGGTCACGGATGTCGAGGAAGATCACCCCGCCGTGGTCGCGACGACGATGGACCCAGCCGCAAAGGGTGATTTCCTGACCGTCCAGGCTCTCGTTCAGTTGGCCGCAATAGTGGCTGCGCATCATGATGGTGGTTTCGCTTCTCGTGATTCGTGAATTCGTTCAGGCCGCAGATTTCACTTGGCGGCCGCAAAGGGTCAATAGTGCAAGACCCGGGCAGTACAGTTCAACTCAGTCGCCGCTGCCAGCCAGATTCTTTTTCGTGCCGGTCTTGAAGTCGGTTTCGTACCAGCCCTTGCCGCTCAGGCGAAAGCCGGGGGCAGAGAGCACCTTCTTCAGTTCGGGCTGCTGGCAGGCGGGGCAGTCGGTCAGCGGCGCCGCGCTGATCTTCTGCAGCACTTCCATCTGGTGGCTGCAGGAACCGCATTGATAGTCGTACAGAGGCATGGGGCGTATCTCGGTGAGCCCTGCGCGGGCCGCGCCGCACAGTAAAAGGCGGGATTATATATGGTTAGCCGGGGCTGTGCAGCCTGCGCTCATTGCTGCCCGTCACTCTGCTCGTCGGCTTCATCGACCCCGTTCAGCAAGAACACCACGCAGATCACCCGTACCAGGCCGGAGAAGTTCTTCACCCCGCCGTGGCGCAGGTGCACCTCCCGATCGACATGGGACAGCACCGAATTGACCGTGCAGCCATTGGCCCGGGCGATCCGCTCCAGCACCGCCCAGTAGATGCTTTCCAGGCGCAGGCAGGTGGCGAAGCCGTTCAGGCGCACCGAACGGGACAGCGGCTGGGCGAGCTGCATGTTGAAATCCGATTCGAACGGGTCGATATCGATGTTCCGCGCGTCACCAGGCTTGCGCACGCTCTGATTCAGGGATCGGGACATTGCCATACCACGCACCAGGACAGGAAAGGGAGCGCAGGCAAGGGTGCCGCGCATGCCCCGTCATGAAGCGCCGATGGATCTTTTCGCACTAGCAGACGCCTGCACTCCTGACGTAGGAGCAATCGGCAAAGCGGGACCTATCGGATAACCTGTGAAAATGCTTCCAGGCCTTGGCAGACGTAGCCGCCAGGCACAAAAAAAGCCCGACTGCAGAACCGCAAGCCGGGCTTCGTGCTCACCCTGTACGCGTCAGGGAAGGATCACTTTTCCTCAAGCAGGACGCGCAGCATCCAGGCGGTTTTCTCGTGGACCTGCATGCGCTGGGTCAGCAGGTCGGCGGTCGGCTCGTCACTGACCTTGTCGGTCAGCGGGAACAGGCTGCGCGCGGTGCGCACCACGGCTTCCTGCCCTTCGACCAGGTACTTGATCATCTCGTCCGAGCTCGGCACGCCTTCGGTTTCCTTGATCGAAGCCAGACGCAGGTACTGGGCGTAGGTGCCCGGCGCCGGGAAGCCCAGGGCGCGGATACGCTCGGCGATCGAGTCGACGGCCAGCGCCAGTTCGTTGTACTGCTCTTCGAACATCAGGTGCAGGGTACGGAAGCTCGGACCGGTCACGTTCCAGTGGAAGTTGTGGGTCTTCAGGTAGAGCACATAGGTGTCGGCAAGCAGGCGGGACAGGCCGTCAGCGATGGACTTGCGATCTTCCTGGCTGATTCCGATATCGATTGCCATGTAAAAATTCCTTCCTCTGATTTTCGGGTCGACAAGCTCTGGTCTCACTGTATCAAGAGTTTTCCCCACGCGCAGCCTCGACCCCGCGACACAGCGCTGCAGGCCTTTTGCGCCGGGTGTCCCGCTGATTTGAGTAGCCCCGGGCTTTGCTGTTAAATAGACGCCGTGCCGCCATGGCTGATCGTCAGCGCCATGGTGCATAGGCTGGCACCCCCACGCTTTTGCGCTTTTTCATGTACCGCGCGCCGTGGCCCCAGCTGATCCTGTGATCCGCCTAATAAGATGCGAGCCAAACCACCATGTTCAAGATCGTCCACCTCCTGACGGGCGCAGCTGCCTTGCTGCTGTCCTTCATACCCAGCCTCAGGGCCGATACCACACCCTACCTGCAACAACCCGACGCCATCTACCTGGCACTCCTCGGCCTGGCCAACCTGATCCTCGCCCCCCTCGTTCCGCAGTGCTACAAAGGCGCACGCCAGTACCTGCAGATCGCCGCCAGCGTGCTGCTGGTGCTTGCAGTGATCCTGCAGGCCCTGACCCTGCTGGCACTCGACATGGGCGCCCTCGCCGCCCTGCTGGCCGCGCTGTTCGCGGCGGTGCTGCACCTCTGCGCCGGCTTCATGAGCCCGGCCAAGGCCCGCAGTACCAGCAGCGCCCACTACGACATGAGCAACCGCGATACCGGTACGGTGAAGTGGTTCAACACGTCCAAGGGCTTTGGCTTCATTTCCCGCGACTCCGGTGACGATATCTTCGTGCACTTCCGCGCCATCCGTGGCGAAGGCCACCGGGTGCTGGTCGAAGGCCAGCGCGTGGAGTTCTCGGTGATGAATCGTGACAAGGGTTTGCAGGCCGAAGACGTGATCGCCGCTCCCCGGCGCTGATCGCTGAACGGAAAAAGCCGCGAAGCTTGTGGGCTATCGCGGCTTTTTTATGTGCGAAATTTCAGTAATGCGGTGGCGGCGCTTCTTCTTCGCTGGCCTCGTATTGCCCCATCACCTCTTCGTAGCGCTTGAGCAAGGCCGCCATCTGCAACTGCAGGCGATCCACCACCCGCTGCTGCTCGACGATCACATCGTTCAGCGCCAGCAGGGTGTCATCCTGGAACGCC
Source organism: Pseudomonas putida (assembly GCF_001941965.1). GTDB lineage: Bacteria > Pseudomonadota > Gammaproteobacteria > Pseudomonadales > Pseudomonadaceae > Aquipseudomonas > Aquipseudomonas putida_L. The sequence goes on from NZ_MKZO01000067.1 coordinate 135,097, forward strand.
AGGCGACTCTCCAGCTCCATTACCCGCTCTTCAAGACTCATCGCTCAAGCCTCCGCGAAACGGAAGTCATCGCCCATTACCTGGGCAATACACCGACGCACTTCATTCAATTGATCGGCGGAGTATTCGCTTGCAGGTTTCTGCCCCCACACCGGCGCAGGCCATGCCGCATCATTGCGACGGCGCACGATCACATGCATATGTAGCTGGCTAACTACATTACCCAGTGCCGCGACATTCATCTTGTCGGCCGCAAAACAATCCTTGAGTGTTTTGCTCAGGAAATCGGTTTCTTTCCAAAGTTGCTGACGCTCACTGTCATCCAATTGAAATATTTCACTGATGCCGGCACGCCGCGGAACAAGAATGAACCATGGATAGTTAGCATCCTTACTAAGTAATAAACGGCAAAGAGGAAAGTCTCCCAATGCGAAAGTGTCTTGTTCAAGGCGCGGATCCAAAGCAAACACGGGGCAATCTCCTCATCATTCAGTGCAATCCGCCTGCGCGGCGCATGAACGCAGGATACTCCTGTTGCCCGGATCGGGCACGGAGAGAGCGGGAAGGCACCGAAAAGCGGCCTGAAACAGCGGCCAGGCGAAGCGTTTCACCCCGTGTTTCCGGGCATCGGTAACAAAATGCTACTTTCCGCACCAAAATGGCGCTCACCGACCCGCTGCGGAGCGTCGAGTATCCACAAATTACCCACTCAGAGCCTTGCAACGGTAACGTCCTGACTTTGGGGTCGGATTTTCCGTTATTCCGAAAAAATACCGACGAAAGAGCCGACCGTTCTTTCGGCCCCGGTTTTTCGGACTTTTTCCAGCGTTGCACTGGAAAATGTGAAAAATTCGTCAACACTAGGGTGCTTTGAGCACGCTTGTTGCATTGCTCCCTGGCATGGACGGCACGCCATCTGCATAGGCAGGTGAAGTGCGACAAATAACAACAGCTGGACGGGTAGACAGGGAGTCCGGGCAGCATGAACTGCGGTTCTGCCCTATCCCAAACAGCGCTGGAGTTGTGCAGTCCGAATGCGACATGGATATAACTATTTGCGACATGACCATAAAGTTACCGAAAGGTTCAATTCGCAAGTACCACTAATGACAATTGGCGTGATATACATTTCCGCCGATTCAAACAAGAAAGAGCAGCCCCAATAAAAAAACCAGGTGGGGCAGCAGTAATCTTCCTAAAAACCAAAGGAGCAAATCACGATGCGCGTGATGAAGTGGAGCATGATCGCCCTGGCCGTAGCCGCCGGGACCTCGCAACTGGCTGTAGCGTCCTCCCAGGAGGAGTCCAAGGGTTTCGTCGAAGACAGCACCCTGAACGTGAAAACCCGTGCAATGTACATGAACCGTGATTTCAAGCACGGTGCAGGCAACTCTACAAGCGGCACTGCTGGCTATCGCGAAGACAGCGGTGTTTCGCTGCTGGGCACCTTCGAATCCGGCTTCACCCAAGGCACCGTCGGCGTCGGCGTCGACGCAATCGCCATGGGATCCGCTCGCATTGACGGCGGCAGCGGCCGCCGCGGCAATGGCCTTTTCGCAAACGACAGCGATGGCAACCCGGAAAAATCCCAAGGCAAAGCCGGCGCAGCAGTCAAGTTCCGCATCTCCGATACCGTACTGAAGTACGGTGACCAGTTCGTCGCCAGCCCGGTCTTCTCTACTGACGACAGCCGCCTGATGCCCGAAATGACTCGCGGCACCTTGATCACCAGCAAGGAAATCAGCGGCCTGGAACTGAGCGCTGGTCGCTTCACCTCCATGAGCGCCCAGACCGGCATGGGTCATGACAGCATCGCTGGCAAAGGCGAACCCGGCCTGACCTCGGCCAACATCGCCGGCGCCACCTACGCCTTCACCGACAATTTCACTGGCACCCTGGCCACGTCGGACGTAGAGGACTACTTCAAGAAGCACTACCTGAACCTGAACCTGACCGCCCCTCTGGGCGAGAAGCAGTCGCTGAACTTCGACCTCAACGCCTACCGCACCAAGGATCAGGGCAAGGAATTCGCTGGCCCTCAGGACAACAAGATCTGGAGCCTTGCAGCAGCCTATGCCCTGGAAGGTCACAAGTTCACCCTGGCCTACCAGCGCTCCAGCGGCGACACCGGTTACTACTATGGTGTAGACGGCGGCGGCACCGTATTCCTGGCCAACTCCATTCAGATTTCCGACTTCAACGGCGCGGAAGAGAAATCCTGGCAGGCTCGCTACGACCTGAACATGGCTTCCTACGGTGTTCCTGGTCTGAGCTTCATGACTCGCTACGTCAAGGGTGACAACATCGACACCGGCGCTGGTGAAGGCAAAGAGCACGAGTGGAACCTGGAGAGCAAGTACGTTCTGCAGGAAGGCCCGGCCAAGGACCTGTCCCTGCGCGTTCGCTACGCCGTTTACCGTGCGACCGATAACTATTCGGTCGACAACAACGATCTGCGCCTGATCGTCGAGTACCCACTGAGCATCCTGTAACCCCTCCGGACTACAGACACTCAGCACGAAAAAGCCCGGCCTCGCCGGGCTTTTTCATTTGCGTCATCGACTTACGACAGATTAGGTTTCCTGCGTTCTATACGTCACCGATTCCCCCCCGTACAATGCGGGGTCATTTCAGTTAAGCAACCGACAACGGCCTATCATGCGCACCAGTCAATATTTGCTCGCCACACAAAAAGAAACCCCTTCCGACGCGGTCGTCATCAGCCACCAGCTCATGCTGCGTGCCGGCATGATCCGCAAGCTCGCCTCCGGCCTGTACACCTGGCTGCCGATGGGCCTGCGCGTGATGCGCAAGGTCGAAGCCGTGGTTCGCGAGGAAATGAACGCCGCCGGTGCCCTGGAAGTGCTGATGCCGGCGATCCAGCCCGCGGAACTGTGGCAGGAATCCGGTCGCTGGGAGCAGTACGGCCCCGAGCTGCTGCGCCTGAAAGACCGCCACAACCGTGAATTCTGCGTTGGCCCGACCCACGAAGAAGTGATCACCGACCTGGCCCGCAACGAGCTGAGCAGCTACAAGCAGCTGCCGCTGAACATGTACCAGATCCAGACCAAGTTCCGTGACGAGATCCGTCCGCGCTTCGGCCTGATGCGCGGCCGCGAATTCATCATGAAGGACGCCTATTCCTTCCATGCCGACCAGGCTTCCCTGCAGGAAACCTACGACCGCATGCACCAGGCGTACTGCAACGTGTTCACCCGCCTGGGCCTGAACTTCCGTCCGGTGCAGGCCGATACCGGCTCCATCGGCGGCAGCTACTCCCACGAATTCCACGTGCTGGCCGAGTCCGGTGAAGACGATGTGATCTTCAGCGACAGCTCCGACTACGCCGCCAACATCGAGAAAGCCGAGGCGATCCCACGGGAAACCGTGCGCCCTGCGCCGACCGAAGCCCTGCGCCTGGTCGACACCCCGAACACCAAGACCATCGCGGCCCTGGTGGAAGGCTTCGATCTGCCGATCGAGCGCACCATCAAGACCCTGATCGTTCACGGCGCCGAGAAAGGCAAACTGGTGGCCCTGATTGTCCGTGGCGACCACGAGCTGAACGAAATCAAGGCAACCAAGCTGCCCCAGGTCGCCGAACCGCTGGTCATGGCCAACGAAGAAGAACTGCGCGCGGCCATCGGTGCCGGCGCCGGCTCCCTCGGCCCGCTGAACCTGCCGCTGCCTTGCGTGATCGACCGTTCGGTGGCCCTGATGAGCGACTTCGCCATCGGCGCCAACATCGATGACAAGCACTACTTCGGCGTGAACTGGGAGCGCGACCTGCCGGTGCCGGAAGTCGCCGACCTGCGCAACGTGGTCGAAGGTGACCCGAGCCCGGACGGCCAGGGCACCCTGCAGATCAAGCGCGGCATCGAAGTCGGGCACATCTTCCAGCTCGGCACCAAGTACAGCGAAGCGCTGAAGTGCCAGGTCCTGGGCGAGAACGGCAAGCCGGTCACCCTGGCCATGGGTTGCTACGGTATTGGTGTGTCCCGCGTGGTCGCTGCCGCCATCGAGCAGAACTACGACGACAAGGGCATCATCTGGAGCGACGCCCTGGCGCCGTTCCAGATCGCCCTGGTACCGCTGCGTTATGAAACCGAAGAAGTCCGTGCGGCCACCGACAAGCTGTACGCCGAACTGACCGCCGCCGGTTTCGAAGTACTGCTGGACGACCGCGACAAGAAGACCAGCCCGGGCATCAAGTTTGCCGACATGGAGCTGATCGGCATCCCGCATCGCGTCGTGGTCAGCGACCGCGGCCTGGCCGAAGGCAAGCTGGAGTACAAGCACCGCACCGAAAGCGAGGCCCAATCGCTGCCGGTGGCAGACATCGTCGCCTTCCTGCAAGCCCGTATCCGTCGCTGATAGCCAATGCCAGAGTAGCCATGTTCAAGCGAAGTACCTTTACCTTCGGGGGCGCCGCCTTGTGCGGCGCCCTGCTCCTCAGCGGTTGCGCCAACCAGATGTCCCAGCGCAGCGAGCACGAGGAACGCATCGAGCGCAAGCTGCTCGAGCACAGCCTGCAGATCGATGTCGGGGAACCAGAGGTACTCGAACTGCCGCAACGCCGTGTGCGCATCCATGAACAGAAGAACTTCGAAGTCACCGAGTTCGAAGTGACCCGGCGCTATGATCGCTACACGCCTTATCAACCCTGGCGGGAAATCTACGAGATTCCGCTGGGCGCGGTGGCGGTGGTGGCCGGGGTCGGCGCCAATGTGGTGAACATCTTCGCCCTGGGCACCCTGCCCGACAGCGTGACCCACGACTGGCTCAGCTACGGCTTCGCCGGGCTCAACCCGTTCATGAACGTGCAGTCCAACGGCCGCGCCCAGCAGAACCTGGCCGGTATCGACGAAGTGCAGAAGGACAAGCGCCAGGAATACAGCAGTGTTCCCTGGAGCGAGCGCCCGGTGCTGGTCAAGGCCGGCAAGATGGACCATGAGCTGACCACCGATCGTAACGGCGTGCTGCGCCTGAACCTGCTGGATAGCCCGTTCAGCGAACAGAATCTGACTCACATCGGCACCCTGCACCTGTCCGTGGCCGATGAAGACAGCGCAGTACGTGCCGATGCCAGCCTGCTGGTCAGCGGCACCCTGCGCAGCAAGCTGGTGGAAGCCCACGACCTGATTTTCGACGACCTCGAGGACGACGATGTCAATCAGTGGGTACACCGGGTCAAGCGCCTGTCCGACCTGGGCCTGGAGGAAGAAGCCAGCGAGCTGGAGCAGAGCCTGATCGAGCTGACCCGCAACGATCCTGAGTTGCAACAGGAGTTCCTGCAATCGTTGAGGAAGAATGCCCACCGGCTGGTGGCGGATCCTGCCGCACAGTAAACGCAACCACTTTGCGGCCCTTCGCGAGCAAGCTCGCTCCCACAGTATCCGCGCATGCCCTGTGGGAGCGAGCTTGCTCGCGAAGGGCTGCGAAGCGGCCCCAATAGGTTTAAGCGGGAAACAGCTCCATCTGCTCATGGGCACCCCGCAGATCCAGCAAACGCACACCGATCCCCAGCAAGCGAACCGGCCGCCCGCCCCGGGCGAACGCCTGGCTGAGCAACTGCTGGTAGCTCTGCAGATCCCGCCCTGCCCCCGCCTGCTCCAGGGTGGTCTGGCTGAAGTCATGGAACTTGACCTTCACGAACGGCTTGCCGGGACGATAGCTGCTGTCGATTCGCTCCATCCGGCCATTAAGCGATTCGAGCAGTTCAGGCAGTTTTTCCAGGCAACTGGCCAGATCCGGCAGGTCCTGGTCGTAGGTATTTTCCACGCTGACAGACTGGCGCCGACTATCGTTCTGCACCGGGCGCTCATCGATCCCACGGGCCAGGTTGAACAAACGCTCGCCAAACCCACCAAATTCCCGCACCAGCGTCAGGCGCTCCCACTGCCGAAGATCGAGACAGGTCACGATACCCAGGCGATGCAGCTTGTCCGCCGTCACCTTGCCCACCCCATGCAGCTTGCTCACGGGTAGCTCGGCGACGAAGTCCTCGACTTCCACCGGGGTAATCACGAAGCAGCCGTTGGGCTTGCGCCAGTCGCTGGCGATCTTGGCCAGGAACTTGTTCGGCGCAACACCGGCGGAGACGGTGATATGCAGGCGCTGGGATATCTTGCGGCGAATGTCCTGGGCAATCAGGGTGCCGCTGCCGGAACAGCGCTGGCTGTCGGTTACGTCCAGATAGGCCTCGTCCAGCGACAATGGCTCGATCAGGTCGGTGTATTCACGGAACACATTGTGGATTTCCCGGGAGGCTTCCTTATAGGCATCCATCCGCGGCTTGACGATCAACAGGTCCGGACACAGGCCCAAGGCATGCCGCGACGACATCGCCGAACGCACCCCGAAAGCACGGGCTTCGTAGTTGCAGGTGGCGATCACCCCACGCCGCTCCGCCGAACCGCCCACCGCCAGCGGTCGCCCTGCCAGACGCGGGTCGTCACGCATCTCGATGGCCGCGTAGAAGCAATCGCAGTCGATATGAATGATCTTGCGTTGGCGCATGGATGACCGTTAATGCAGAAAAATCGTACGCGCAGTATCTCACTCGCCCTGCCCGGCCGCATCAAACCTCTGCATAACCCCCGATTAGCGCGGCTGCGCTCTGACACCCAGCGCCAGTGAAACGCTCAGGAATGCTAACCATCTGAAGAAAAAAGGATTTTTTTCAGCTTTTGCTTGACAGGGAAATGCATCCCTGTAGAATTCGATCCCACAGGCGCGGGATGGAGCAGCCTGGTAGCTCGTCGGGCTCATAACCCGAAGGTCGTCGGTTCAAATCCGGCTCCCGCAACCAGATTCAAGAAAAAGGCCAATCGAAAGATTGGCCTTTTTCGTTTGCCCCTAAATCAGTGGCGTGAAGGTTTTTCAAGAAAATCAACAATTAAGCATTGACAGCCAGAAGCGAGGCTGTAGAATGCGCACCCATCAGACGCGGGATGGAGCAGCCTGGTAGCTCGTCGGGCTCATAACCCGAAGGTCGTCGGTTCAAATCCGGCTCCCGCAACCAGATACAGAAAAAGGCCAATCGAAAGATTGGCCTTTTTCGTATGCGTCGGAAAAACCTCGCCTGCCTCTGATCCCCCGGGCAGCAATGTGAATATTCTTTAACTAACATGACCGGCACGGATCCGCCTGAACGCTAGTAATATTTAGACATTATTATTCCATAGGGATTGGTAAATTGACCGGATACTCCCATCCTGTCGCGCACAGTCCCCGAGGTGATTGATGCGCCCAACCGCTGAAACCGACATTCCCGTTACCGCCGCCCATCCCATCGCCCCCAGCCGTCTGCGCTGGCTCGATCTGCTGAGCAAGTATCGTCAACCCATCGGCCTGGCCGTGACCCTGGTGTTGTTCGGGATAGCCCTGATCGCCTGTCGTCACCTGCTCAGCGAGCTGGATATCTACGCCCTGCACGACCAGTTGCTGAGCGTGCCCCTGCCTGCGCTGGGCGGTGGCTTGCTGGCGACCGTCGTCGGTTTCGTGATCCTGCTCGGCTACGAGTGGTCGGCGAGCCGCTACGCCGATGTCAGGCTGCCAGCGGGCAGCCTGGTCATGGGCGGTTTCTGTGCCTTTGCCATCGGCAATGCCATCGGCCTGTCGCTGCTTTCCGGCGGTTCCGTGCGTTATCGCCTGTATGCCCGCCAGGGCATCGGTGCCGCCGAAGTGGCGCGCATGACCTTGTTCGCCAGCCTGTCGCTGGGTTGCGCCCTGCCGCCCCTGGCAGCATTGGCGACCCTGAGCAACCTGCCGGCGGCGGCCGAAGCACTGCGCCTGCCGGCCAGCGTGCTCGGCAGCATTGCCATCGCGGTCCTGCTGCTCAGCGCCGCCCTCGCCTACGGCCTCTATCGTCGTCGCCTGCCGGAACAGCCGTTCGCCCATGCCCTGCTGACCCGGGTCGGACGCCGCACCCTGCGCCTGCCGGGCGCCAGGCTGACCCTGCTGCAACTGGTCATCACCGCGCTGGACGTGGCCGCCGCTGCAACCGTGCTTTACCTGCTGCTGCCCGAAGCCCCGCCCTTCGGCGCCTTCCTGCTGGTCTACCTGCTGGCCCTGGCGGCTGGCGTACTCAGTCACGTCCCAGGCGGCGTCGGCGTCTTCGAAGCGATCCTGCTCGCCGCCTTTGCCAACCAGTTGGGCGCCGCACCGCTGGCTGCCGCCCTGCTGCTGTACCGCCTGATCTATGTGGTGCTGCCGATGCTGGTGGCCTGCGTGATCCTGCTGGCCAGCGAAGCGCGGCGCTTCCTCTTTGCCCAGCAGGCAATCAAGGTCGCTTCGGGCCTCGCCGCACCGGTGCTGGCAGTGCTGGTGTTTCTCTCCGGCGTGGTCCTGCTGTTTTCCGGCGCCACCCCGGAGATCGATACCCGCCTCAAGCACCTCGGCTTCCTGATCCCGCACCGCCTGATCGACGCGTCGCATTTCGGCGCCAGCCTGATCGGTGTGCTCTGCCTGTTACTGGCCCAGGGCCTGCGCCGCCGTCTGTCCGCGGCCTGGATGCTGACCACCATATTGCTGCTGGTCGGCGCCCTGCTCTCCCTGCTCAAGGGCTTCGACTGGGAAGAAGCCAGCATCATGATCTTCACGGCGAGCCTGCTGGCCCTGTTCCGCCGCTCGTTCTATCGCCCGAGCCGCCTGCTGGAACTGCCGTTCTCGCCGGTCTACCTGGTGGCCAGCGCCTGCGTGGTCGGGGCATCGATCTGGTTGCTGCTGTTCGCCTACCAGGACGTGCCCTACAGCCATCAACTCTGGTGGCAGTTCACCCTGGATGCCGACGCACCGCGCGGCTTGCGCTCGGCCCTGGGCAGCGCCGTGCTGTTGGTGGTACTGGCCCTGACCTGGCTGCTGCGCACCGCCCGCCCCACCATCCACCTGCCGACCGCCGAGGAGCTGCAGCGCGCCAACCGTATCCTGCTGGCTTCGGACCAGCCTGACGGCGGCCTGGCCCTGACCGGGGACAAGGCGCTGCTGTTTCATCCCAACGATGACGCGTTCCTGATGTACGCGCGCCGCGGCCGCAGCCTGGTGGCGCTGTACGACCCAATCGGCCCGACCCAGCGCCGCGCCGAGATGATCTGGCAGTTCCGCGACCTCTGCGATATCCACCACGCCCGCCCGGTGTTCTACCAGGTGCGCGCGGAGAACCTGCCCTTCTACATGGACATCGGCCTGACCGCGATCAAGCTGGGCGAAGAAGCACGGGTCAACCTGCTGCGCTTCGACCTGGAAGCCAAGGGCAAGGAGATGAAGGACCTGCGCTACACCTGGAACCGTGGTGGCCGCGATGGCCTGAGCCTGGAGATCCACGAACCCGGCCAGGCGCCGCTGGAAGAGCTGAAGGCCATTTCCGACGCCTGGCTCACCGGCAAGAATGTACGGGAAAAGGGCTTCTCCCTTGGCCGCTTCAGCGAAGAATACCTGCAACACTTCCGCATCGCCCTGATCCGCTTCCAGGGCCAACCGGTGGCGTTTGCCAACCTGCTGGAAACCCACAGTCGCGAGCTGGCCAGTCTCGACTTGATGCGCGCCCATCCGGAGGCGCCGAAGCTGACCATGGAATTCATGATGATCGGCCTGATCCAACATTATAAACAGCATGGATATGCCCGCTTCAGCCTTGGCATGGTGCCCCTCTCGGGCCTGCAGCCGCGGCGCGGCGCGCCACTGACCCAGCGTTTGGGCTCGATGGTGTTCCAGCGCGGCGAGCAGCTCTACAACTTCCAGGGCCTGCGCCGCTTCAAAGACAAATTCCAGCCTGACTGGGAACCCCGTTACATGGCCGTCCCTGCCGGACTCGATCCGCTGGTCGCACTGGCCGATACCGCCGCCCTGATCGCGGGCGGTCTTACAGGATTGGTGAAACGCTGATGATTCGACGTTACTGGTATTACCTGCTCGGCGCGCTGCTCGCGGCGCTGCTGGCAGCAGCGGCAGGCTTCTGGCTGTGGACCCGTCCCGCTCCGCAGGCCCATCTGGAGCACATCACCCTCGGCGACGGCAGCAATGCGGTACGCGTCATCCCCGGCACCGAGGCCAAGGCCCGGGTAGTGATCGCCTCGCCGCAGGATCAACTGCTGAGCGACAAGCAACTGCTGGACCTGAGCCAGAGCGGTGAAGCGCAATTGGTCCAGGTCAGCCTGCCGCTGGGCGACTGCAACCTGCAGCAAAAGGCCGTGCAACTCGCCACCGACCAGCTCAAGGGCGCCCCGACCCTGGTCGCCGGTATCGGCCCTGGCGCCAACCTGGCCTGGGACTGGTTGGCCGCGCAGAAAGACGACAAGGCCCAGGCGATTTCCGTGGACTTCAACCTGGAGCGTCCGGGCTGCACCCTTCCGGTCGCCAAGTCGGCGCCACACGGCCACTGGAACGTGGCCTGGAACGACAACCCGGACGACGCCAGCGCCGCCTTCGTGCGCGACCAGGCCAATGCCGAGACCAGCATCTCCGACTACGACGTGCACCTGCCGCAAGTGCTCAAGGCCCAATTGACCACGGCCCTGCTGGGCGAAGATGGCAATGCCATGAGCATCCCGGTGGTCGAGGTTCCCGCCGGCCAGACCACCGACACCGTGACCCTGTTCCTCTCGGGTGACGGTGGCTGGCGCGACCTCGACCGTGATGTCGCCGGCGAAATGGCCAAGCTGGGTTACCCGGTGGTGGGCATCGACACCCTGCGTTACTACTGGCAGCACAAGACCCCGGAGCAGAGCGCCGTCGACCTGTCCGAACTGATGCAGCACTACCGGCAGAAATGGGGCACCAAGCGCTTCGTCCTGACCGGCTATTCCTTCGGCGCCGACGTTCTGCCGGCGATCTACAACCGTCTGCCCGCCGAAGACCAGAAGCGCATCGACGCCGTGATCCTGCTGGCCTTTGCCCGCAGCGGCAGTTTCGAGATCGAAGTGGAAGGCTGGCTGGGCCAGGAAGGCAAGGAGGCCCCGACCGGTCCGGAAATGGCCAAGATGCCGGCGGCCAAGGTGCTCTGCGTGTATGGCGTGGAAGAAACCGACGAAAGCGGCTGCACCGAGAACACGGCGGTGGGCGAGAAGCTCAAGCTGCCGGGCGGTCACCACTTCGACGAGAACTACCCGGCGCTGGCGCGCAAGCTGATCGGGGAGATCGAAAGCCGTCAGGGAAAGACCAGCGTGGCTGAGCAAAATTGATGTAGGCCTTAGGCCCCCATCGCTGGCAAGCCAGCTCCCACAGGTATCGCGTGCACCGCTGGACCTGTGGGAGCTGGCTTGCCAGCGATAGGGCCCTCAAAAGCACCTCAGATCTCGACCTGAGTCCCCAACTCGATCACCCGGTTCAACGGCAGATTGAAGAACCGCAAGTTCCCGTTGGCATTCTTCAGCAGGAAGGCGAACAGATTCCCCCGCCACCGCGCCATGCCTTCCAGCCGCGACGCGATCACCGTCTCCCGACTGAGGAAATAGGTCGTGCGCATCGGACTGAAGTCCAGCTCGTCCAGGTGACACAGGCGCAACGCCGCCGGTACGTCGGGCTCGTCCATAAAGCCGAAGTGCAGCAGCACCCGGAAGAACCCGTCGCCATACGCCTCGACTTCGAAACGCTCCTGCTCCGGCACCCGCGGCCGGTCTTCGCTGACCACGGTCAACAGCACCACCTGGCTGTGCAGCACCTGGTTATGCAGCAGGTTGTGCAACAGCGCGTGCGGCACGGCATCTGCCCGCGCCGTGAGGAACACTGCGGTCCCTTCAACCCGATGCGGTGGCTGCACGCGAATACTGCCGATGAACACCGGCAGCGGCAGCGCACCTTCGTCGATCCGCTCCACCAGGATCTGCTTGCCGCGCTTCCAGGTACTCATCAACAACAGCAACACCGCGCCGGCCAATACCGGGAAGGCACCGCCCTGGACCACCTTGGGCAGGTTGGCGGCGAAGAACAGACCGTCCACCAGCAGGAAACCGATGAGAATCGGCACGGCCAGCAGCGGCGGCCATTTCCACAACAGCAGCATCACCGTCGAGACCAGCAACGTAGTCATCAGCATGGTACCGGTCACCGCCACGCCATAGGCCGCAGCCAGGGCGCCTGAGGACTCGAAGCCGATCACCAGAAGGACCACCGCCACCATCAGCGACCAGTTCACCGCACCGATGTAGATCTGCCCCTGCTCGTCACTGGAGGTGTGCTGGATCTGCATGCGCGGGATATAGCCGAGCTGGATGGCCTGGCGGGTCAGGGAGAAGGCTCCGGATATCACCGCCTGGGAGGCGATCACCGTGGCCAGGGTGGCCAGCGCGATCAGCGGCAGCAGGGCCCAGGATGGCGCCAGCAGATAGAACGGATTGCGCGCGGCGTCCGGGTTCTGCAGGAGCAAGGCGCCCTGGCCAAAGTAGTTCAGCACCAGGGCCGGCAACACCAGGGCGAACCAGGCGCGGGCAATGGGCTTGCGGCCGAAATGGCCCATGTCGGCGTACAGCGCTTCGGCGCCGGTCAGTGCCAGCACCACGGCGCCGAGGACGGCCACGCCAATGCCCGGATGGACGATGAAGAAGCGCACCGCCCACACCGGGTTGAACGCCTTGAGCACCTCGGGGCTCTGCGAGATGCCGTGCAGGCCGAGCAGCCCCAGCACCACGAACCAGGTGACCATCACCGGCCCGAAGAGGATGCCGATCTTCGCCGTGCCGTGTTTCTGCACCAGGAACAGTGCCACCAGCACGATCAGGGCGATGGGCACCACCCAGTGATCGATGCCGTCGAAGGCCAGCTCCATCCCCTCCACCGCGGACAGTACCGAGACCGCCGGGGTGATCATGCTGTCGCCATAGAACAGTGCGGCGCCGATCAGGCCGCAGGCCACCATCAATGCCTTCAACTTCGGCCGCGCCCCCGCCGCACGGGTCGCCAGGGCCGTCAGGGCCATGACCCCGCCCTCGCCCTGGTTGTCGGCGCGCAGGATGAAGGTCACGTACTTGAACGACACCACCCAGATCAGCGACCAGGCGATCAGGGAAAGAATGCCCAACACACCATCATGGTTGACCGGCACCCCATAACCGCCGGTAAAGACTTCCTTGAGGGTATACAAGGGGCTGGTCCCGATATCGCCATAGACCACCCCGACAGCTGCCACCAGCAGGCCCAACGACTTGGTCGCCCCATGCCCTGCAGCGGCTTCACTGCTTGCCTGACCCATCAACCACTCCCGCAAAAAAGAACCGGAAACCGGTGAATCTCGTGCCAGACGCGATGAATTTTCCCGTCGGCCGAACCGCGTTGCGCTTGTCATAAATTGACACAGGCGTAACGCGGCGAAGCATAGCGCAGCGTTCGTCGTTTTTCTGCTGGCTGGGTGACTCTGCCGTCAAGGAACGCTCTCACCCAGGCACTAAATAAACGCTCACATTTCCGTCCGCCGTATGCCACTGGACAGTGGCTACACTCCTCTCCCACCTCACAAGGAGGTGCCTGTTCAACAACACATCGATCCCACCAAGACTCCTGGAAATCTCACAAGGTGAAGTGAAATGACAGCTCGTACCCAGTTTCATGAAGACAGCGTTCTCGGCATGCTGCGGGATGACGAGGATTTTGCCCTTGAGTATCTCGCTGCCGCGCTCGAGGAAATCGACGAGCCTGGCGGAGAAGAGATCTTCCTCCTCGCGATTCGTCGGATCGCTGAAGCGAGAGGTGAGCCGGGAAAAGCAGCTATTCTCATCGCCCAATAGCCTTGGAGGTAACCAGCGCAGCATTCGTCGTTTTTCTGCTGGTCAAGCACGCGAACGCTCGCTAGAATTGCGCACTTTTTGATCAGAGGCGCCTGGAAGCGCCCAGCAGGGCTGCCTTTCGTTATCCACGCGGCAGCCCCTCTACACCGAGGTTAGCCATGTCCACCACCGCTACTCCCACCACGCCGAAGGTAGGGTTCGTCTCACTCGGGTGCCCGAAGGCCCTCGTCGATTCCGAGCGCATCCTCACCCAGCTGCGGATGGAAGGCTACGAAGTCGTGCCTACCTATCAGGACGCTGATGTGGTGGTGGTCAACACCTGCGGCTTCATCGACTCGGCCAAGGCCGAATCCCTGGAAGTGATCGGCGAAGCCATCAAGGAAAACGGCAAGGTCATCGTCACCGGCTGCATGGGCGTCGAGGAAGGCAATATCCGCGACGTGCACCCGAGCGTGCTGGCCGTGACCGGTCCGCAGCAGTACGAGCAGGTGGTCAGCGCCGTCCACGAAGTGGTGCCGCCACGCCAGGACCACAACCCGCTGATCGACCTGATGCCGCCACAGGGCGTCAAGCTGACCCCGCGCCACTACGCCTACCTGAAGATTTCCGAGGGCTGCAACCACAGCTGCAGCTTCTGCATCATCCCGTCGATGCGCGGCAAGCTGGTCAGCCGCCCGGTCGGCGAAGTGCTGAGCGAGGCCGAGCGCCTGGTCAAGGCCGGGGTCAAGGAGATCCTGGTGATTTCCCAGGACACCAGCGCCTACGGCGTCGACGTCAAGTACAAGACCGATTTCTGGAACGGCCGCCCGGTCAAGACCCGCATGCTGGAGCTGTGTGAAGCCCTCAGCAGCCTGGGTGCCTGGGTTCGCCTGCACTATGTCTACCCGTACCCGAACGTGGACGACGTGATCCCGCTGATGGCCGCCGGCAAGATCCTGCCGTACCTGGACATCCCGTTCCAGCACGCCAGCCCGAAAGTGCTGAAGTCGATGAAGCGCCCGGCCTTCGAAGACCGCACCCTGGCGCGGATCAAGAAATGGCGCGAACAGTGCCCGGACCTGATCATCCGCTCGACCTTCATCGTCGGCTTCCCCGGCGAAACCGAGGAAGACTTCCAGTACCTGCTGGACTGGCTGACCGAAGCCCAGCTCGACCGCGTCGGCTGCTTCCAGTACTCGCCTGTGGAAGGCGCGCCGGCCAATGACCTGGGCCTGGACGAAGTCCCGGACGAGATCAAGCAGGACCGCTGGGACCGCTTCATGGCCCACCAGCAGGCCATCAGCAGCGCCCGCCTGCAACTGCGCATCGGTCGCGAGATCGAAGTGCTGATCGACGAAGTCGAGGAGCAGGGCTCGGTAGGCCGTAGTTTCTTCGATGCCCCGGAAATCGACGGCAACGTGTTCATCGACGGCGATCACGGCTTCAAGCCGGGCGACAAGGTGCGCTGCCGGGTGGTGGACGCCGACGAGTACGACCTCTGGGCCGAGCCGATCTAAGCCCTCAGCGGATCAGACAAAGCCCCTTTCCGGGGCTTTGTTTTTTTCAGCCGGCCGCCACATCCCCGCAGCCGGTTACAATGCTTTCCATTCCTTCGCAACACGGCCCTCCTCAATGTCTGAAACCACCCGCCTTTCCAAACGCCTTATCGCCCAACTGGGCTGCTCCCGTCGCGAGGCCGAACTCTATATCGGTGGCGGCTGGGTCACCGTGGATGGCGAGGTCATCGACGAGCCGCAGTTCCAGGTCGATCAGCAGGTCGTAGCCCTGCTGCCGGGCGCCAAGGCCGATGCGCCAGAGCCGGTAACCCTGCTGCTGCATCAGGAGGCCGGGCAGAACGCCGAAAGCGGCCGCCAGGGCATGACACCCGAGACCCTCTCCGCCGCCCATGCCGAAGGCCGCCGTGCCCTGCGCGGGCATTTCGCCCGCCTCAAGTGCCTGGCCGAGCTGCAAGCCGGTGCCAGCGGCCTGCAGGTGTACACCCAGGACTGGCGCACCGAGCGCAAGATCACCTCGGACCTGCGCAAGCTGGAACAGGAATACGTGGTGGAAGTCAGCGGCGAGATCATCAAGCACGGCCTGGAGCGCCTGAACCGCGGCTTCGAGTGGAAGGGCCAGGAGCTGCCAGCGGTCAAGGCCAGCT
Organism: Pseudomonas putida; assembly: GCF_001941965.1. GTDB lineage: Bacteria > Pseudomonadota > Gammaproteobacteria > Pseudomonadales > Pseudomonadaceae > Aquipseudomonas > Aquipseudomonas putida_L. Next base: position 150,955 of record NZ_MKZO01000067.1, read on the forward strand.
GGCAAAACGAAACGCGCCTGCGCATGGTCCTCAAGAACCCGGCACCCGGCCTGATCGAACTGCTGTGCCGTAGCGTCGGCCTGCAGGTGGTCGGCATGCGCCGCATCCGCCTGGGCGGCGTGGCCATGGGCAAGCTGCCGGCCGGGCAATGGCGCTACCTGGAAACCAAGGAAAAATTCTGAGCCGCGCCACACTGGCGACGCTCCCGAACAGGACTCTGTAGATGATTCACAACGACGTACTGCGCAGCCTGCGCTACATGCTGGACATTTCCGACACCAAGATGGCCCAGATCGCCCGCAGCAACGGCTTCAAGCTGAATGACACGGACATGGCCAACTACCTGAAGAAGGACGACGACAAGGACTTCGTGCATTGCCCGGACGACGTCATGGCGCATTTTCTCGATGGTCTGGTGATCTTCCGCCGTGGTCGGGATGAAAGCCGCCCGCTGCCACCGATCGAACTGCCGGTCAGCAACAACACCATCCTCAAGAAGCTGCGGGTGGCCTTCGAGCTGAAGGACGACGATATCCTCGCCCTGCTCAAGGCGGTGAACTTCCCGGTGTCCAAGACCGAGCTGAGCGCGCTGTTCCGCAAGGTCGGGCACGACAACTTCCGCCCGTGCGGTGACCAGCTGCTGCGCAATTTCCTCAAGGGCCTGAGCCAGCGGATCCGTGGCTGAATCGCTGATGGACTACAAGGTCTCGCCAGTCGGCTTCGTGCGCTCCTGTTTCAAGGAGAAGTTCGCCATTCCGCGTCAGCCGCAACTGGCCCCGGCGGCCCGTGGCGTGCTGGAACTGGTACCACCGTTCGATACCGGCGAGGCCGTGGCCGGCCTGGAACAGTGCAGCCATGTGTGGCTGCTGTTCCTGTTTCACCAGGCGCTGGAAGAAAAGCCCCGGCTGAAGGTGCGCCCGCCGCGTCTGGGCGGCAATACCTCCATGGGCGTTTTCGCAACCCGGGCGACCCATCGGCCCAACGGTATCGGTCAGTCGGTGGTGAGGCTGGAGAAGGTCGAGCCGGGTCGGCTGTGGTTGTCAGGCATCGATCTGCTGGACGGTACGCCTGTTCTCGATATCAAGCCATATGTGCCCTACGCTGACAGTATCGTCGGGGCGAGCAACAGCATGGCCAGTGCGCCACCTGCGGCCATCGCCGTGGAATGGAGCGATGAGGCGCTGGTGCAGGCCCATGAGCATGCCCAGCGGCTGGTTGAGCCCCTGGTGGAACTGATCGAGCAGTGCCTGGCCCAGGATCCGCGGCCGGCCTACCAGGTGCCGCCGCCGGAGCGAGTGTATGGGGTCAAGTTCTGGGATGTGCAGGTCAGATGGCACTATCCGGAGATGGAAAGGATCAGGGTGCTGGAAGTGGTGGCTGATCCTGAGCGCTGCTGAACCCTCTGGGAGCTATAAGCCACAAGCTTCAAGCCGCAAGAGAAAGCAGTCCGCGCCGCCGCAGCTTTTACTTATCACTTGCGGCTTACAGCTTGCAGCTCCCCAAAAAAAAGCGCAGGCCAATGCCTGCGCTTTTTTCATATCAGCTTACTTCTCGACGAAAGCACGCTCGATCAGGTAATCACCCGGCTCGCGCATGCGCGGCGAGATCTTCAGGCCGAAGCTGTCCAGCACTTCGCTGGTTTCGTCCAGCATGCTCGGGCTACCGCAGATCATCGCGCGGTCGTCCTGCGGATTGATCGGCGGCAGGCCGATGTCGCTGAACAGCTTGCCGCTGCGCATCAGGTCGGTCAGGCGGCCCTGGTTCTCGAACGGCTCGCGGGTAACGGTCGGGTAGTAGATCAGCTTGTCACGCAGCGCTTCACCGAAGAATTCGTTCTGCGGCAGGTGCTCGGTGATGAACTCGCGGTAGGCGACTTCGTTCACGTAGCGAACACCGTGGACCAGGATGACCTTCTCGAAACGCTCGTAGGTTTCCGGGTCCTGGATGACGCTCATGAATGGCGCCAGGCCGGTGCCGGTGCTGAGCAGGTACAGGTGCTTGCCCGGGTTCAGGTCGTCGAGGACCAGGGTGCCGGTAGGCTTCTTGCTGATGATTACCTCATCGCCTTCCTTCAGGTGCTGCAGCTGGGAGGTCAGCGGACCGTCCGGCACCTTGATGCTGAAGAACTCCAGGTGCTCTTCCCAGTTCGGGCTGGCGATGGAGTAAGCACGCATGAGCGGGCGGCCGTTGGGCTGTTGCAGGCCGATCATCACGAACTGACCGTTCTCGAAGCGCAGGCCCGGGTCGCGGGTGCACTTGAAGCTGAACAGGGTGTCGTTCCAGTGGTGCACACTGAGGACACGTTCGTGGTTCATGTTGCTCATGTAAGGGGGCTCCTGAGAAAAACGCAGCGCTAAAACCGAGAGCGCGATTGCGCGATAGTTTAATGCGGAGGACAATATCTGTTAAATGAATTATCAAGATATGTCTTATCGGTTATATAGATATGCGATTTACTCTTCGTCAGCTTCAGGTCTTCGTCGCCGTCGCCCAGCATCAGAGCGTGTCGCGTGCCGCCAGTGTGCTTGCGCTGTCGCAGTCGGCGGCCAGTACGTCCATCACCGAGCTTGAGCGGCAATCCAGCTGCCAGTTGTTCGATCGCGCGGGCAAGCGCCTGAGCCTCAATGCGCTCGGCCATCAATTGCTGCCCCAGGCCGTGGCCCTGCTCGACCAGGCCAAGGAGATCGAGGACCTGCTCAACGGCAAGTCCGGTTTCGGCTCCCTGGCAGTAGGCGCCACGCTGACCATCGGCAACTACCTGGCGACCCTGCTGATCGGCAGCTTCATGCAGGTCCATCCGGAAAGCCAGGTCAAGCTGCATGTGCAGAACACTGCGCATATCGTGCAACAGGTCGCTCACTACGAAATTGATCTGGGTCTAATCGAGGGTGACTGCAACCATCCGGATCTGGAGGTGCAGCCGTGGGTCGCGGATGAGCTGATCGTCTTCTGCGCGCCCCAGCACCCGCTGGCCAAGCTCGGCACCGCCACTCTCGAGGAACTGACCCGCGAGGCCTGGATCCTCCGCGAGGAAGGCTCCGGCACGCGCCTGACCTTCGACCAGGCCATGCGTCATCACCGCTCGGCGCTGAACATCCGCCTGGAGCTGGAACATACCGAAGCGATCAAGCGCGCCGTGGAGTCCGGCCTGGGCATCGGCTGCATTTCCCGCCTGGCCCTGCGCGACGCCTTCCGCCGCGGCAGCCTGGTGCCGGTGGAGACACCGGAACTGGACCTGGCGCGGCAGTTCTACTTCATCTGGCACAAGCAGAAATACCAGACCTCGGCGATGCGCGAATTCCTCGAACTGTGCAGGAGTTTCACCGCCGGCGTGCAGCGCAGCGATGAAATCGTCCTGCCCAGCATCGCTTAAAGCAGGATCACGCCCCAGACCAGGCCAACCATGGTCAGCGCCACGAACTGCGCAGCGCTGCCCATGTCCTTGGCGTTCTTCGACAGCGGATGGCGATCAAGGGAAATACGGTCGATCGCCGCCTCGACGGCCGAGTTGAGCAGCTCGACGATCAGGCCCAGCAGGCACACCGCAATCAGGATGGCCCGTTCGGCGCGGCTGACATCCAGCCAGAACGCCAGCGGCACCAGGATCACATTGAGCAGCACCAGCTGGCGGAACGCCGCCTCACCGGAGAACGCTGCGCGCAGACCGTCGAGGGAATAACCCGCAGCATTGAAAACACGCTTGAAACCGGTCTGACCTTTGAAGGGCGACATAGGGAGAACCACTTCCGACTGTGGAGAGCGGTGCAGACTAGTGCACCGCGAGTCAAAAAACCGTGAAGGTCGATGATCAACTGGAGGACACGGATTCCAGCTGTTGCAACAGCAGCGCAGCCTGGGTCCGGGTACGCACGCCCAGCTTGCGGAAGATCGCGGTAACGTGGGCCTTGATGGTCGCCTCGGAGACGTTCAGCTCATAGGCGATCTGCTTGTTCAGCAAACCTTCGCAGACCATGGTCAGAACCCGGAACTGCTGCGGCGTCAGGCTGGCCAGGCCTTCGCTGGCGGCCTTGGCCTCGGCGGAGACATCCACCTTCTCGAACGCCTGCGGCGGCCACCAGACCTCGCCATCGAGCACCTTGCGCACCGCGTCCTGGATTTCCTCCAGCGGGCTGGACTTGGGGATGAAGCCACTGGCGCCGAACTCCCGGGACTTGACCACCACTGCGGCTTCTTCCTGGGCCGACACCATCACCACCGGGATCTGCGGATACTGCCCACGCAGCAGCACCAGGCCGGAGAAGCCGTAGGCTCCCGGCATGTTCAGGTCGAGCAGGACCAGGTCCCAGTCGGATTTCTCGGCGAGGCGGGTCTCCAGTTCGGCGATGCTGGCGGCTTCCACCAGGCGCACATCAGGCCCCAGCCCCAGGGTCACGGCCTGGCGCAGGGCGCTGCGGAAAAGCGGGTGGTCATCGGCAATCAGGATTTCGTAGGTGGCCATCGATCTAATGATCCTGTTCTGTGCTGGATCCGGAAGTTTCATCATTATGAAGCAAAGTGCAACACTTGCCCCTTGGACTATAGGAAGGGCTTGAGTCGCTGATGGACGGCGTCGTCGCTATCCAGCGGCAACTGGAACTTGGCGCCGAGGTAGTGGGCGCTGAAGACGTCGAGGTAGGCATCCAGCGCTTGCGCGGCGTTCTGGTCACCGGCCAGCTCCAGGCACATGGCCGCCACTTCCGCCGTACAGAAATGGTCATCGCGCTTGGAGCGGCGCAGGCGATAGCGGGAAATCTGCTCCGGCGCCAGGCTCAATACCGGGAAACGGTCCAGATACGGGCTCTTGCGGAACATCTTGCGCGCTTCGGTCCAGGTCGCGTCCAGCAGGATGAACAGCGGCCGCTTGCCCGACGCCGGGCGCACCTCGGTCACTACCCGCGACGCTTCGACGAACTCACCGGGGAAGACGATATAAGGCTGCCACTGCGGCTGGTCGAGCAGCGCCAGCAACTGTTCGTCCACCACTGTGCGCTGCCAGCCAAAGGCACTGGTGTCTTCGATAAGGTCGGCGATCAGCCAGCCGGTATTGGTCGGTTTTAGCGGCTCGGTATCGTGCATCAACAGGCACATGCCCGATTCGGCAGCTACCCGCGGGCGCCAGGTGCACAGGCAATAGTCGAAGATCACCCGGCAGTCCGGGCAACGCGGTGCACGGGAACCACGGGCGACGAAGGGTTTGATGCTGCGGGCCAGGCGTTCGGCGCGCAGGCGCGAGACGGCGTGGCTCATGAAGACATTTGGCGAGAAAGGCTGACGGAAGGCACTGCGGACGCTCAGACGGGCGGAATCGGCGGGAGTTTACGGCACAACGCTTTACCGTGCAGGGAAATCTCCTGCTCCACTATAATCGCTGGCTTATCGATGGTTGCGAATGACTGCGCTCGTGACGGAACACGGCGTACGGATGCGGGTCAAAGCGCCAGTTACCGAATCTGGAGAAGTGAATGCTGCGTTTCATCGCCCCTACCCTGAGCCTGCTGCTGGTTCTGCCGCTGGCTGCCAATGCCGCGTCCAAGCAGGAATACGAACTGACCCAGATGCTGGAGAAGGTCGCCAAGGACAGCAGCGCCGGTACTCCGCGCGCCATCAACGAGGACATCCTCGACCAGGGCTATACCGTCCAGGGGCCACAACTGATCAACCACCTGAGCGTGCGCGCCAGCCACGCCCAGCAGATGCGCGCCAACCCTGACAAGGTGCGTGACCAACTGGGTGCCAGCGTTTGCACCAACACCGGCTACCGCCAGTTGCTGGCCCGGGGCGCGGTGCTGACCTACCAGTTCACCGAGTACAAGACCAATCGCCCGGTGGCGGTGGAGAACTTCAACGCCCAGAGCTGCGGCATCAACGGCAAGAAAAAGTAACTACATCAGGCGACTGCTTTCGCGCCGCTGCTCTTCATCGGCGCGCAACTCAGCGACCAGCGCCTGCAGATAACGCGATCGCCGCTCGCCGCCTGCAAGCCGACGCAGGCATTCCTCCTCGACGCTCAGGTTGTTGGCCTGAGCCGCATTTTGCAAAAGCCGGAACAGCTGGCTATCGACCTCAAGACTGACCCGGTGCATATGCAGCCTCCCTGAGCCGCGCATCGCTACGTTTCAGTAAAACAGAGCAAAAGCGCACTTGGATCCGATCTGACGAGCGGCGCGCCACACAGCTCGAAAGCGAATAAAACGACGATCTGTCATGACGTTATGCGCACATGCTCAACGAAGCGCAAACGCACGGCAGGGTCTAGATTGATTACAAACACCTTTCAGATTCCGGACAGACAAAGGAGGCTGTCCGCGCCCCGTCCGTGCCGCGACAACATCCCTAGAACGAAAACACCAAGGGATCAGCTTTTGCTGCAGAAAGGAGACGTTTGCATGCCTTATCTATCCAACGAGCTGCTAGCCAGCCACTTCAAGAACCTGGGGATCGACCTCGACCACATTGACCAGCAACTGCACCTGGTCGCCGCCGACAGCCCCAACCTGCCGCTGTACCGGGACATGATGCTCACCGTGCTGCGCATGGCCCACGACGACAGCAACCGCTGGAACGCCAAGATCACCCTGCAGGCCCTGCGCGAACTCGACCACGCCTTCCGGGTGATGGAACAGTACAAGGGACGGCGCAAGGTCACGGTATTCGGTTCGGCGCGCACGCCGGTCGAACACCCCATGTACGCCCTGGCCCGGGAGCTGGGCGCCACCCTCGCCCGCTCGAACCTGATGGTCATCACCGGTGCCGGCGGCGGCATCATGGCCGCGGCCCACGAAGGTGCCGGGGTGGATAACAGCCTGGGCTTCAACATCACCCTGCCCTTCGAGCAGCACGCCAATGCCACGGTGGATGGCACGGACAAGCTGTTGCCCTTCCACTTCTTCTTCATCCGCAAGCTGTTCTTCGTCAAGGAAGCCGATGGCCTGGTGCTCTGCCCGGGCGGCTTCGGCACCCTGGACGAGGCGCTGGAAGTCCTGACCCTGATCCAGACCGGCAAAAGCCCGCTGGTGCCGGTGGTGCTGCTGGATGCCCCCGGTGGCAGCTTCTGGCAGGACGCCCTGGCGTTTATCAAGCGGCAACTGGAGGAGAACCGCTACATCCTGCCCAGCGACATGAAGCTGGTGCGCCTGGTGCACAGCGCCGAGGAAGCCGTGGCCGAGATCAACCAGTTCTACGCCAACTATCACTCCAGCCGCTGGCTGAAAAACCAGTTCGTCATGCGGATGCAGCATCCGTTGAGCGAAGCAGCGCTGCAGGACATGCAGGAGGCGTTCGCCGATCTGCGCCTGAGCGGCGATTTCAGCCAGCACGCCTACTCGGGCCCGGAACAGGATGAGGCCCGCTTCAGCCATCTGCATCGTCTGGTGTTTGCTTTCAATGGCCGCGATCAGGGCCGCTTGCGGGAACTGGTGGATTTCATCAACCTGCCGGAAAACCGCGAAACACCGCAGTCTCCCGCACCAACGGCACAACGCGCCCGGCAACCGGTCAAGGTCACCTGAGCGCGTTCAATCGTCCAGGCTTCGGCCGCTCAGCAGGCGGCCGACCCTCTCCATGGAAAAACCGCGATAGACCAGGAAGCGGGTCTGCTTGGCCCGCTCACGCGGGTCCCCCGGTAGTTGCCCGGCAAACTTGCGTCGCCAGACATCCGCCAGCTGCGCCTGCCAATCGATATCGGCTTCACGCAGCGCTTGTTCCACATCACCACGGGGCAGACCACGTTGGGTCAGTTCCTCGCGAATACGCGACGGGCCATAGCCCGAGCGTGCGCGGGAGCTGATGTAGCTTTCCAGATAACGGGCTTCGCTCAGCAGCCCCTCGTCCGCCAGGCGGTCGAGTTCGTGCTCGATCATTTCAGGAGAGGCGCCGCGCTGACGCAACTTGCGCGTCAGCTCGGCTCGACCATGCTCGCGGCGTGCGAGCAGGTCCATGGCTGTCCGCCTTACGGCGACGGGGGTGTCGAGTACAACGGACATGCGCGGGCTCAGAAGTCGGCGTCAGCGTCAGCCAGATCTTCCGCAGATTCGTTTTCTGCGGCGGCTTTGCCAGCAGCATCAACGGCACCCGGGTTCAGCAGTTTTTCGCGGATCTGCTTCTCGAGGGTTTCGGCGATTTCCGGGTTCTCGGCGAGGAACTTGGCCGAGTTGGCCTTGCCCTGACCGATTTTGCTGCCCTGGTAGCTGTACCAGGCGCCGGATTTCTCCAGCAGGCCGTGCAGCACGCCCAGGTCGATGATCTCGCCGTTGCGGTAGATACCCTTGCCGTAGAGGATCTGGAACTCGGCCTGACGGAACGGAGGCGCGACCTTGTTCTTGACGATCTTGACGCGGGTTTCGCTGCCGACCACTTCGTCGCCTTCCTTCACCGCGCCGGTGCGGCGGATGTCCAGACGAACCGAAGCGTAGAACTTCAGGGCGTTACCACCGGTGGTGGTTTCCGGGCTGCCGAACATCACGCCGATCTTCATGCGGATCTGGTTGATGAAGATGACCAGGCAGTTGGCGTTCTTGATGTTGCCGGTGATCTTGCGCAGGGCCTGGGACATCAGGCGGGCCTGCAGGCCGACGTGCATGTCGCCCATCTCGCCTTCGATCTCGGCTTTTGGCACCAGGGCTGCCACGGAGTCGACGATGATCACGTCGACGGCGTTGGAGCGCACCAGCATGTCGGTGATTTCCAGGGCCTGCTCACCGGTGTCCGGCTGCGAGACCAGCAGGTCGTCGACGTTGACGCCCAGCTTGCCGGCGTACTCGGGATCGAGCGCGTGCTCGGCGTCGACGAAGGCGCAGGTGGCGCCGGCTTTCTGGGCCTGGGCGATGACCGACAGGGTCATGGTGGTTTTACCGGACGACTCAGGGCCGTAGATCTCGACGATACGGCCTTTTGGCAGGCCGCCGATGCCGAGGGCGATGTCCAGGCCCAGGGAGCCGGTGGAGATGGCCGGGATTGCCTGGCGCTCGTGGTCGCCCATGCGCATGACCGCGCCTTTACCGAATTGACGTTCGATCTGACCCAGGGCCGCAGCCAAGGCACGCTTCTTGTTGTCGTCCATTGAAGTCCTCACGTAATCGATAGGGCCTGACGGCCAGAAACAACTGTATAAGTAGCCAGTATTATTCCACAGGCTTTTATTTCCGCCTACCCCCGATTCGTGAATTACTCCGCACCAAGGTGTAACAAGCCCTCTAGCGCGGCGATTACCGTTTGTCGGCGCACCGCTTCGCGGTCGCCGTCGAAGTGCCGGCGCTCGCTGGAAACATGCTCGCCGTCGGCCCAGGCCAGCCACACGGTGCCCACCGGCTTGGCCGGCGAACCGCCGTCGGGCCCGGCTACACCGCTGACCGCCACGGCGAAGCGTGCACCGCTGGCCGCCCGGGCGCCACGGACCATGGCCTCGACCACTTCCTGGCTGACCGCACCGACCTGGCCGAACAACGCCTCCGGCACCTGCAACTGCCGGGTCTTCTGCGCGTTGGAATAGGTCACGTAGCCGGCCTCGAACCAGGCCGAGCTGCCGGGGATGCGGGTGATGGCTTCGGCAATGCCGCCACCGGTGCAGGACTCGGCGGTGGTCACTTGGGCATTGAAACGGCGCAGATGTTCCCCCAGGCGGGTGGAAAGAACGGTGATCGGGTCCATGGCGAGCTCCTTGGCAAAAACCGCCCTACCCTACACCACTCAGAACACCAGTGCGCGCACGTAGGCCTGACAGGCGCGCAAGGCGATCAGTCCCTCGTCGCCGTCGCCGACGATGGCGACAATTCGTCGAGCATGCGCCGGGTCAAGTCGGGCTCGCGGGGGGTCATGAACCACGCTGCCGGCGCCGGCGGTGGCAGGCACAGCGGTGGAGTCGGTGTCGCTGGCGAGGAGGACTGACAACCGCAGATCGGCAGTAGCCAGGCGGTCGCGCAGGCGAGCCTGAGTCTGTTGGGCATCGATAAGCTCCCGGGAATGGGTCTGGTCGGCGGACTGGAGGCGTTGTTCGAGGACCAGGCGATGGCTCTGCTGATCCTGCAGCTGCGCGGCAAAGGTCTCGGCCTGTTGCTGGCGCTCGCGGGCGTATTCGCGCTCGCGCAAGGCCATGGCCCGTTCATGACGCCAGGCCTGGACCTGCCAGGTCAACGCGCAGGCCGCCAGCACCAGCAGAGCCAGGGCGATCAGGCGGGCGCGGCTCAACACAGCACCTCCCGGGCGCGGGCCCAGAGCTTGAGACGGTCCTCCAGCCCGTTGAGGCCGCCATTGATATGCCGGGTGATGCGGTTGAACTCGCCCAGGTCGGCCAGTTGGTTAAGCCCGCGCGAATGCCAGAACCAGGCCGCCGATTCAGTTGCCCACTGGGGTTCTTCGAGCATCTGCGGACGCGCCAGCAGGCGTTCGTCCTGGAACAGCGCCATGCTGCAGGCGCGGTAGTTGTTGCGGCCGGTGATCTGGATCAGGCCACGACCGCAGTACAGTTGGCCATCGCCATCGGCCTCGGGGGTGTTGCCCAGGCGCTGGGCCAGGGTGCCGGTGTCATAACGTGACAGGTACTGGGCCGAGCCCAACTCTTTCACGTAGCGCAATTGACCGGACTCGTGACCGATCTGGGCGAGAAAGGTGGCCATGCGGCGGGGCGTGTCGATGGACCAGTGGGCCATGGCGGCATTCAGCGGTGCAACGAAAACGCCCGCTGAAGCGCGGGCGTTGGGGTAGATGCGGAACAGTTCGGCTTCGGTCAGATTCATTTCCGGCCCTCGCTTTGCTCGGCCTTGAGCGGTTTGGCTTGCTTGGTTTTCTGCGTCTTCGCCGTGGACTTGCCCTGGTTGGTACCGTTGCACTGGACGGTGGTGTCCCAGCCGCTGGCAGTGAAGGTCTGGGTCACGGTATCGATCAGGTAGTCGCCGTCGAGCCCTTCCTTGATGCCTTGGACATTGAGCATGCGCTCGGCGAACAAGTCGGTGCGTCCGGCCATTTCCAGGTACACCGTGGCAGTGCTGCGCTTGAAAGCCTCCATACGAGCCTTCGCGGCCTGTTCGGCGGCTGATTGATTGGGGTAGACATGACGCATCGTGAACACCGCGCTCACATCCGGCGGGCCGTTCTGGTTTTCCGTCTGGACCTCCTTCTGCTGGCCGGTCGCGGGATCCTGATGACGGGCCTTGACCGCCTTGACCGTGCCACGGTCCTGCAGGTGAAACTTCCAGCGCCGGACATCCCGCAGGCCTATGCTGACCACTCCCAGAGCCTGGCCACTGGCACTCTTGCCGCCCTGGCGTGGCAGCACCAGCAGCGCACCGTCAGCAATCTTCGCGGTGCAGCCGTATTGAATGGCGATGCGGGTCAGGAAGTTGAAGTCAGACTCGTCACGCTGGTCGACACGCGGGATGACCGTCGTCACCGGGCACTGCGGCTGCCAACCATTGCGCGCGGCGATGTCGCGGACGATCTGCTGCAGCGGCACGTTCTCCCAGCTGTCACTGCGGATGGTCTTGCCGGTGCCGCGCATGTCGGCGGCCTTGCCGCGAATCTCCATGGTCGAGGCCGGGCCGGAGAGATCGATCTGATCCACCGTGTAGAGGCCCAGCCTGGTCAGCTCCTGACCCGCGTAGCCGAGGAACACTTCGAGCAGGGCACCACGTGCCGGCAAGGCCAGTGCGCCGTCACGGTCATCGAGCTTCAATTCGAAGTCGTCCGACTCCATGCCGGTCTTGTCGGTCGTGCGCAACAGCAGTACACGATCGTTGACCAACGCGGTGATGTCCTTGCCATCGGCGATGATGCGAAACACAGGTTGCATGTTCAGGCTCCAGAAAAGAAAGGCCCCGCACTGGGCGGGGCCTGAAAATGCAAGCAGTCGGTCAATCCCACAGGAGCACCGTGGCATCGGCGGTCGCGGATAACTCCGGTAGCCTGATCAGCACCCCGGCTCGAAACGGCTGGGCCTCGTCGGCCAGGCCCTGGTTGGCATCCAGCACGACTTCGACACTGCCCTTAAGATGGCCGTAGTAGTGCTGGCACAGGGTATCGAGCGAATCGCCTTCAGACGTTCGACATATCGTCGCCATAACTCACGAGCTCCAAGGTGAAGGTTTGTCTTCCGGGTATACCGCCTGCCATCAGCGCCTCCTGGGTTTCGGTGATGCTGGTCAGACACCAGTTGCCCAGCACCTCGCCGTAGCCCGTGGTCAAGGTCAGTGGCTTGAGTTGCTCGGCGATGCTGCGCAAGCGCTGCAACTGGCCGATGCCGGCCCTGAAGGTAGGAAAGACCACGCCATCGAGGGTGATCTTGTCGTCGCCCAGGCCGACCGCCTGTTGCGCCTTGCTGCGCGACAGACGCTCCTGTGCGGCCCAGGTATAGGCGTTGGTCCGCTTCAGTTGGTTAAAGGCCACCGTGTCAAGGTTGAAGTAAAACGCCTCCTGAGCGATCTGCAGTGGCTGCAGGATCATCAGGTGCGGGTAGGGTTTGACTGCTTCCTCGGCGGGCGTGGTCGGTGGGGCGAACGCTCCGGTCGGCAAGATCGAGCCCAGCGAAGGGCTGATCTTGCCGGCGATACGGTTGATAGCCGCCGCCGCCTTGCCCGCCTGCTCGGAAAAGGTTTCCATGCGGCTCTCGACTTCACCGATCACCGACACGGCCTGGTTGTACTTGGCGGCAACCATACCCACCGTCGACTGCGCCACCTCGATGGCGCGCATGGTGCGCTGCAGCTTCTTGCCGATGACTTCGCCCACAAAGGGCAGATTTTCCAGCTCGGTGGCCGCACCGGTGATATCGCTGACGGCGCCATTCAAGGGCCCCAGCATTTCATCGGCGCTGCGCCGCCCGGCTTCGCCCGCCGCTACCAGCGAGCGCAGGCTGGATTGCATTGATTCCATGTAGGACATGGATATTCCTCAGACGTAGCCATGGGTTTCGTCCATTCGGTCAAACAACTGACCACTGGTGTTCGCCTGGGCCGCGAGGCCCGTGAACATGCGCTGGATTTCCGGCTGCAGAACGCGAACCAGCTCCAGAGGGTCAGTGAGAATCCCTTGGACATTGATATCGATGTTGGGCGTAACTGCGAAATGCTGCGGCGCCGCACTCGCGATCGCCAACGCCGATGCCGAGCCCTTTTCGGGAAGTACAGTTTCCGCCGGGGTCTCACCGAGCAAGGAACGAACCACCTCGCCTCCGGGAGCATTTGCCACAGGGTGGGCCAGTAGCGAGGGCTCGCTGCGCAGAGCCCCAAGACCTTCCCGCGTCAGGCTGATTGCATCGCCAGGTCCCCCTATCTCAAGGACAGAGGCGCCTGCCTCGGGCATGGAGGCATTACCCCCTACCCCCAGCAAATGTTTCAGCAGCCAGAGTTCAAGCCCCAGTCCCGAGGGCTGACCGGGAGTTTTCGCACCGGCTCCGGACGGCGAACCCGACGCCTGTGGCGTGCCTTCAGTGACATCCTCGCTGTCGTCGCCCCAAAGGTCGCCGATCACGCCACCGATCAACTTGCCAAGCCCCCCGCCGACAAGGTGACCAAGAGCACCGAAAGTGATAGAGCCAGCCAAAGCGCCCGCCGGCCCCAACGCTAAGCCGGCTGCCGCTCCCCCTAACGTTCCGCCCACGCCACCGATCGCCATGCCGATGGCTTCGCCGTAGCCTTGGGCCTTCTCTTTGAAGGTCGTGGCGTTTTCCATCGTGTCGACAGCCTTGAATCCAGCTGGCAATAGAGCCCCGGCCACCCCCAGTGGCTTGAAATAGCGGGACTCCACAAGACGTCGCAGAAATCCGCCGGCTGCCGGGGGACGAGGTGGCCCCTCGACGTCGGGCACGGCGCCCATCAGCCTGCCGGCCGTGAGCTTGATTCGTGACCAGATCCCGCCTTTGCCGGCGGGTTCGGCGCCTGCCGGATTGGCCAGGGCCTTGGTGGCATCTACCACGAGCTTTGCCTTGCCGATGGCCCCCAGTCCCTTCACTAGACCAAACCCACCCAATGCAACTCCGCCCAGGACCGTCACTGCCCCACTGAACGTGTCCACGACGTCGCTGAGGGCGTCCGTGGCCAGCGTCATCCATTCTGTCCATCCCGACACGACAGGTGACAATGCATCACCCGTGACTATCGACAAGCGCTCTTCGGAAGACTCACGCGTTTCCAACTGTGATGCCAAGGTCTCCCTGCGCTTCGCCAGATCAATGCTGATATGGTCCGCAGGGCGCACACCCGGGGACGGCACAAGCTTCTCTCCGTACGCTTCCGAGCCAGGCTCTACGGTCGAACCATTACGCCTGTACTCCAGGAAACTTGCCTTCGCTCTGTTCAGCACCTCGTAGAAACTGCCGCCTTTGCTGGACTCGGTCTGGATGATTGCAGACAAGCGAATCACGTCGTCCTTACCGCCGCTGCCAACTTGAGGCAAAAGCTGGCTCAGCGCCTTGGCCGAAGACTCCAGGCCGAGTGATCCTTGCCCCGCTTGGCCAATTACCGTATTCAGCACAGCGGACAGGTCCGCCTGATCGACCTTACCCGTGTTCAAGGCCCAGAACAGGTCGGAAGCCACCGCGCTCCCCATTTGCTGTCCGGCGACAACCCGCGCGGCCTGAAGGCCTTGGTCCTTTATCGTGGGCAAGTCCATCCCTGATTCGAACATGCGTGTAAGCAGTCCGACGGCGTCGAGCAGGCTCATCCCTGTTTCTTCGTAGATGTCATTCGCCAGCACCTCAATGGCCTTGGTGTCGGCAGGCCGCAAGTTGGCGTCCTTTTGACCATTGGCAACAAGCTTTTCGACCTTCGCTTCGTATTGCGCGAAATTGGCGATGGTCCTGTCCACGACCTTGCTCGCTGACTTCGAAGCGCTGGAAATGATGCCACCTGGCGTCTGATCGGCGAGTCCTCCATTGGCGCTGTCGCTGTGGAGCGTCTCCATCGTTTTGCCCAATCCGACCGTAGCCTTGATCAGGTCGTCAAGCTTGGGCGGCACTTCGCTCAGGTACTTGCTGATATCGCCTATTGCCAATAGCCATATCGATCCCGGAACCGCGACGGTGTCATTGGCTCCGTTGTGCTCGGCGAGTGGTGACGCGGCCTGATTGATCTGCCGCAGAGCCTCGCCAATTCGCTGGGCAAAGCCCTCGAATTGCCTGACCTGCTGTTCAGTCTGACTGAACGCCTGTCCTACGGATGGATCGACAGCGCTGCCAATCCTTGTTTCGACTTTCAGTTCGCCCGCCATATATTCCTCCCTGCGCGCAAACCCGGCTCACTCGGTGAGCCACCAGACCATGTCGGCGTACGACATGGTCATGATCTCGGCGGCAGAGAAGTTCAGCTCTTTCGCGAGCCGCTTCGCTGCCGCCTTCTGCCTTGAGGGATCAAAGCTCGTCGTCTTGCACCAAGCGAAAATAGCCGGACTGCAGACGGCTGTAGTCCTTCAGGGCGAGACCCTCCAGATCCTTTACGCCGACTTCGGCGAGCGAAGCGAACAGGTTCAGCTCCCGGGTTTCGTCGTCGGCGCTCCCCGATTGCGCGGCACGCAGGTCACGTACGGTCGGCGCACGCAGCGACAGGCTGTCGACCTGCACGCCGTTGGCCTCGGTGGCACGGCTGAGCTTGACCATCACGCGGTCCGCGCTGACGGTCAGCCAGGCGGGTACTTTCGTTGCTTGCTTCATACGAGCTTTGTCCTTGTGTCAGAGGCCGAGGGCGGTACGTTGGGCGATGAGCTGGTCAACGCCGTTGATCACCCGCTTCATGCCCAGCGGGTCGATCTCGTACATCAGCCGACCGTCGATCTCGAGCTTGTAGTAGGTCAGGGAAACGGTGTGCTTGACCGCGCTTTCACTGGCGGTCTTCCACTCACCCATCTCCACCGCGGTCAAGGTGCCGCGCAGAGTGACCACTACCGGGGTGACCGCACCTTTCAGGCCCTTGAAGGCACCGCGGAAGGTACCGTTGAAGGCCGAGTTGTCAGCCAGGCCGAAGAACTTCAGCGACTCCGGGCGGACGCCGGCAGTGGCGAACTCGGCGGTCATTTTCTCCAGGCCCTGGTCGATATCGACCGGTGTGTCCATACCGCCGAAGCGCTGCTCGGCGAGTTTGACCGACAGCTTCGGCAGGGTCAGGCTGCTGACGTTGCCCTGGAAACTGACGCCATCGACGAACAGGTTCAGGTTGGCCAGGGTTTGCGGAATCATTGCCATGTGTATTTCTCCTTAAGCGGCTTGGTCGAGGACTTCGGTCAACCACTGGTTGGTGACCTCGACACGGAAGTTGGGGTTTTCGGCAGGCGGTACGTCGGTGAAGCGGATGTTCCAGTAGACCTTGCCCTGCTCCAGCTGGCTGGCGGTGTTCAGGTCCGGGTCGGCGTAGACCTCGAAATTGATGATTGCGCCCTGGGCCTTCAGGTCGCGCATGAAGTTCTCCAGGCCCTCGGTCACGTCCTTGACGTAGGTCGCGGTGATCGAGCGGTCCACCGCCCATTTGTGGCCGTAGAGGATCGCGTCCATAACGATGTCCAGGGTCCGCACGCGGGTGACGAAGGCCCATTTCGGATCGCTGGACAGGGTGCGGTTGCCCCACAGGCGGAAGCCGTCGTCGCGGATGATGGTGGTGATGTTGGCGTTGTTCAGCAGGTTGGCCCGGCAGGTCTCGTCGCCGTCGAGGAACTCCACGGCACGGGTGGTGCCGGTGATGCCGACGAATTCCTTGTTCGATGGCGAGGCCCAGAAGCCGTACTCGTTGTCGGTCCAGGCGAACAGACCGGCGACCCAGGCCGAGGCCGGTGCATCGACGGTGGCGTCGGCGCCGGTGTCCCAGTACTTCACGCCCGGATCGACCATGAACGCGCGCTTGGCGCCGAAGTTTTCCGCATAGGCCAGGGCGGCCTCATCGGTGGTGCCCGGGCCGTCGATGATGGCCAGGCCGCGCAGCTTGTCGGCCAGGGCCACCAGGGCGGTGCCGACGGCCTGGGTGGCGCTGTGTTTCGGGGTCACCAGCAGGCGTGGCTGGGCATTGAAACGGCTCTTGCCGTCGAGCAGCGCCTGCAGGCCGGTACGCTTGCCGTCAGCCTCGACGCCGCCGATGATCGCCGAGGTCTGCTCGGCGGCGTCGGTCAGCTTGGCCACACCACAGGCGACGATGACCGCCTTGGACCGGGCGAAGACGGCCTGGCAGGCCTTGGTGATGGCCGCATCGGCGCCGAACGCGGCGATGGCTTCACGCTCGCTGGTGATCAGCACCAGGTCGTTGGCCTTGGCCGTGGCGGTCGGGCCTTCGGTGAAGGTGTCGACCAGGCCGATGATGGAAGAAGACGGCAGCGCGATGCTGCGCGCACCGGTGTCGACGTTGGTAACGGTGACGCCGTGGAAGAATCCACTCATGTGTTTATCTCCAGAAATGAGAAGGCCCCGTCAATGCGGGGCCAGGGATACAACAAAAAAGAAAATGCCCGTCAGAGCGGGGCATCAGAGGGGTTGCTTTAGCATCCAGGGAAGCGAAACCGGCCTCTCCTCGATCTCAGGAAAACTTGCAGACTGAGGCCAGTCGCGTAGCGCTTGTAGATACACCAGGAGTTCGGTGAAACGCTCCGCAGTGAGGGTAGTGGTCAGCCCCAGTTCCAATTCGTCACGATGACGATCACGCAGCCATTGAGCATCAGCGATGGCACTGTCACGCCACACCCGCTCCTTCGCCTCGATTTCTTCTTGGGACAAAACAACAGGCTCGCGCTCCATGACAAGCAGCTTGCCGCCTTCGTATACGATTCGCTTGCCAGCGTTTCGCTCAGTAGAAAGTTGCTGAAATTCTTCCAGCGTAACTTCTATTGCATCATCCGGTATTTGCTCATGGATTTTCGGATCATAAAAGCACTCTGTAGAAACGCTAAACAGCATCATTCTTCCCATACTAGTCACCGACCTAACGCCAGAATCCAACCCTTGCCACCGCCGCCGAATGTTCCACCGGCCGACCACAGATACTTGGTAACATCCACCACTTGAACAATGGTTCCATAACTCCCTCCAAACCCGTTGACAGTCTGATAAGAAAGCTGCAACCAGGCACCAAACACAGAGTTAAATGGCACAGGAAAGTGCCGGTAGTCCGTATAGGATCCCGACTCTTCACTATAGGACCACTGTATCATGAATCCGCCCAACCACTGCGGCAGCTTGATATAACCGACGTCAGGAGTAAAGCTCGAACTAAAGCCACCAACCAAGTAAGCGGGGGGCACAGCAATATGACCCGAAGCACCGCTAACAACTTCAGCATACGTGGCGAATCGGCACATCCCAACTACTGCTTCTGTAGCTGCCTTCGCCTTGGACGCAACATAGTACGCCAGCCCCGCAACACTGACCCACTTTGCCGGTGTGGTGCCAGCATCAAGGTCGGGGACCGTCGCCTCCATGCTTCTGTCTACAACTTCCGACACGTTGTAATTCTGACCGCCCGTGGAACCTGCGGGCCAGGTTCGAACGTACACGTGCCCCCCCGTTACGCTAAGGGTGGCCGCCGGCACTGTCGCGTTATGCTTCTGCCAATTCTGGCCATCCCAGTAAATATTTTGACAGGCGCTCGATTCTAGTGGAGAACTGACAAAAGCATAGTTGGTCCCATGTAAGTCATAACTACCACCCGGCAACGGATTCAGGTTGGGAATGGCATCACTGATACCGTAACCTGCGAGTGTAGTAGCCTTATTCGACTTGGCATTCAGCGCACTATAAACTTCATTTTTCGCAAATGCGTCTGTTATTCCGTAGCCTGCAAGAGTATTGGCGCTATTTGCCTTCAAGGACAGGCTGGAATCGACTGCGGCCTTGGAATAAACGTCCAGAACGTTCGATTTCAAAGACAGAGCGGAATCGACTAAAGCCTTGGAATAAACGTCCAGAGCGTTAGATTTCAGAGTCAGCAAGTAATCAACGGACGCCTTTGTGTAAACGTCTTGAACACCGATGCCGGCAATAGTTGTCGGGTTCGATCCCTGCTGCACAACTCCACGCTCATCAACAATTACCTTCGTGTAAGCACCAGCCACCTTGTTCTTCGGCAGAACGCTCACGATCGCGGCGTCTACATATTCCCGCGTCGCCAGCACCACCGCCGGGTCAATCTTCAGTTGCACATTCGCAGTACTGGTCACCACCAGGTTCAACCGCACCACTTGGGTCTTGCCGGTCCCCTGCGCCAGCAGCGGCTTGTAGCTCGGCGCACAGTTGGCCACTGCGACCAGGTCACCGGCAGCGTCATAGAGGCCGATCTCGCGGATCCACCAGCCACCGACATCCGGCGGAATCACCTGCTCGGCGATAATGATGCTGGCATCCTTCGGGTCCACCGAAAGCTGGTTGAGTGGCGCCCGGCGGCGCTCGTTGATCAGTTTGGTCTGGGTGCGCGAAGGCACCGGATCGGTGTTGTTGGCATCGCCCACGCCCATCTGGGCGAAGGTCCAGGGCA
Source organism: Pseudomonas putida (assembly GCF_001941965.1). Classification (GTDB taxonomy): domain Bacteria; phylum Pseudomonadota; class Gammaproteobacteria; order Pseudomonadales; family Pseudomonadaceae; genus Aquipseudomonas; species Aquipseudomonas putida_L. Next base: position 170,382 of record NZ_MKZO01000067.1, read on the forward strand.
CGCCCAAGGCATTCGCGTTGGCCTGCTTGGCCTCCCCCACCGCAGTGAGGATCGCGAAGAACTGGCTGTTCTGGTCAGTCATGAGTAAACGTCCAGGGTTTCGATTTGATGGTCACGGCCGATGAAGCCGTGGTTGCCGCGAACCTCGATATCGCGCAAGGCAGGCGGATAAATGTCGATGGCATCGCCTTCGCTGAGTCCGATGGCGGTGCGCAGGTAGCCCTTGCTGTCGAGGGTGATGGCGAGGCCGATCAGATGGCGACTGACGGGCCGCGCATCGTCGATCAGGGCGGTCAGTTCGTCGTAGGTCTCTTCGCTGATGCCGGACTCGGAAACACCGATCTTCAGCGCGAAAGTACCCGGCACGCCCTGCGGTACGGTGTTGAACCATTCGGCAACTTCGATCAGGTAACCAAAGGGCTCGACCACGCGGCGCAAGGCGCCGAGGGTGCCCTTGCGAGCATGTACCCCGAAGGAGCCGCGAATCACCGCGCGCTTGACCGACTCCGACCAGTTCTCGTCCCAGCGGTCCACCGACCAGCTCAGTGCCAGTTGGTGCAGCAGGTGCGCGGGGCAGGTGTCGGGGTTGTACAGGGTGCGCAGGGGGATCTCGGTCACCTCTGCCGAAGCGTCTTCGAGCGCTCGCTCCAGCAAGGTGCTGTTAAGTGGTAGAAGGCTAGTCATTTCAGCCTCCCGCAATCACGTTGAACCCCGTACACCAGGCAGCCTGGCCCTTGCTCGGGCGAATGTCCTGCCAGCCGATCAGCTCGACCCGGGCGACACCGCTGATATGCAGTTGGGCATCGATGCCCGAGCGCGCAACCTCAACACCAAGGCGTCGCCGCGGATTGATCCAGGCCTGCAACCGGCGCCGGCACTCGACCAGGGTCGCCTCGGTTTCCGGCCCGTTACTGGCCATGTGCAGTACCGCGTCGATCGTATAAGGCAGGATCTCGGCGCTGCGCACCGTCAGGCGATCCGCCACCGGACGTACTTCGTCGTCATTGAGGTAGGCCGCGACCTGCGCCAGCAACTCCGGACTGGCAACACCGTCGTTATCGAAGCTCAGCACCGTCACATCCACCACCGCCGGCGACGGGCTTTCCGCCGTGGCATCGGCGACCTGGCCGGAGGCGTTACGGGCATGCAGGATGTAGCTGTTGCGCGGGCCTGCCGTGGTCAGTCCTTCATAGACCAGTTCGATACGCTCGCGCAGGGCGTCGTCTTCTTCCAGTACCTGCTCGGTCGGTGGCACGGTGCTCGGGTCAGCGGCACGCACTACCAGGCGTTGCAGTTGCACGTTGGCGGCCAACTGGTCCAGATCACTGCCTTTGGCATACGCCAGCAGCAGCGCCTTGGCCGCATCGTTGACCCGTGCCCGGTTGAGCAGAGTGCGATAGGCGCCGACTTCCAGCAGCTTGGTCACCGGGTCGCTTTCCAGTTGCGCGGTCCAGCTGTCGCCCATGTGCGACCTGAAGGCCTCCAGGTCAGCCTGGAAGATATCCTCGAAATCCAGGTCCTCCAGCACCTGCGGCGCGGGTAGCGCCGAAAGGTTCACGATACTCATGCCGTCACCTCCAGGATCTGGCTGTCACCCAGGTATTGCCCGGTGAGCTGCAGGCTGATCTGCCCGTCCACCACCGCCGTGACCCGGACCCGTTCCAGTTTCAGACGCGGTTCCCAGCGCACCAGGGAGCGTGCGACTTCGGCCTGCACCGCACTTTTCCAGCCTTCATTGACGGGAAGGTCGACGAAGCGGCGCAGCTTGCTGCCGTAGTCAGGACGCATGCGCCGGCTACCCAGCGGGGTGGTGAGGATGTCCTCGATGGACTGGCGCAGGTGGGCGAGACCGGAAAGTGGCTGACCGGAGCGGCGATCCATTCCGATCATGGCGCTACTCCTTCGCTTGATTGGGGTTGTGCACTGCGGCGCGGACACCGGGTGCGAAGTGCTTTTTCGTGGGCGCCATGGCGTTCCTCCCTGGCATGAAAAAACCCGCAACGGGCGGGCTTCAGTGTTTGTGGTTCGGCGTATTGCCTGCGGTATCGATGATCGTGCCGCCGCCATGAATGTTTCCCGTCACCTCCAATGCACCATTGATCTGCACCGGACCATTCAAGGTCAGGCTGCCAGCGGTCAGCGTGATGGAGTCGGGGGTGGCCGTCAGCGTGCTGCCGCCGACCTTGAGGGTGATGCTGCCGCGGGGCAGATCGATGCTGTAGGTACTGGCCTGCCAGTCGTAGACCAGCGAGCCGCCATCGTCGAAACGCCAGACTTCGACGTGCTCGCGGTTGTCCGGTGCACTGCCGGCGTTGCCATAAAGACCAGGGATAAAGGTGCCCTGGGCCGGCTCGCCGCTAGGACTGACCAGCATGCCCTGCTCGTCCAGGCTCGGTGCCCGCCAGTGCCGGGCCTTGCCGGCGGCCTGGCTGTGCCAGCGCACCCAGGCGCTGGTCCAGCCGGCGCCGTCGGACACCCGGACCCGGGCGGCAGCCAGGTCGACCGCCACTACCCGGCAGGGAATCAGCAGGCCGGCGATCATGCGGTCGTGCATCGAACTGACGTAGCTCATGCAAAATCCTCCGGGGCCTTGTAGTCGCTTTCATGCCCCGGCCCGGCATCCGGGTCGAAGGCCAATACCAGGGTTCCCGGTGGCTGGTTCGGCCAGGGCCATTGCGCCTCGCCCAGATGCAGTGCCTGTTGCCACTGCACCGTCCAGGTCGATGAGGAGGTGGTCGTCGGCACGGCCTGGATGCCAATGGCTTCCTCGACGAAATCGATGCCCCAGTACTGCTTGCGCAGCAGCACCATCAGTTGTGCTGCCAGGGTCACCGTTTCCAGTGGCGCTTGTGCCCGACTGCCATCGGTACTGATGCGCGCTTCGAACGTGGCCACGACCCGGGAATGACCATCACCGGGATCGATGCCCGGTTTCAGATCGACGATGCCGTGAAACAACGCGGGCAGCGGTGTTTCCTGTTGCACGACGGCATAGCTGCCGACGGTGGCCAGTTGCGGCATCGCCGCTTCGATGCTTGCGCTGATGGCCTGATGCAGTGCATTGAGGTCGCTCATGATCTCTCCTTGCTGTCAGTGCCCAGCCCGAGGCGCTTGATCGCCCAGCGCTCATAAAGCCCCATGGTGATGTCCGCACCGCCGACGGCGGTCAGGCAGCCCAGGGCACTGGCCGCCCACATCGAGAGGCCGCTGGCATACAGCAGCATCACGGTGGACACGCCGCAGACCATGCAGGCCCCCGAGCGCAGCGCCAATCGCCTGAGCAGGGCGCCGCCTCGGGCGCCTGCCTTGTCCGCTCGCCACATCTCGCCGGAGACCCCGCCCAGCAGCGCCAGGACAATCACCAGCCAGATCGGCATTTCCAGCAACGTCTGTTGCTCGCTTGTCACGGTCCTGCCTCCTTTCTACTTCCCGCACAGCGTCGGGCCGAACGGGGAATGGGACCGAGTGGTTACTCGGCATTCCAAAAAGCCCGGGAGCACGTCCTGGGCTTTTCAGTAATGCGTCGTTGAAATGCCCGCCACTGCTGGTGCGCTGGACATCTCCGCTTCAAGTTGTTGACTCCGACCGCGGCCACCTGCCCGCCGGATAACTGCTTCTGGTGCTTTACGCTGCACACCCGGGTCAGTTGCCAACCCTCTGAACAGTCGAGGCCTGTTCATCGCTGCCTTTCTCGCCGCCGGCGTCTGACCGGCTTGAGACGAACTTTATGCATGGATGCATATACAGTCAATGCATTTTTGGAAATACTTGCATTAGCGGATTTGCATTAATGCATCAAGGCCTTGCAGGCATTGGCGTGCAGCACTTTTCAGCAGACGAAAAAAAACCCGCCGAGGCGGGTTTTCGATTAAGACGGGAGGTGGTCAGCGGGCGAACATGCCCCACCAGAACACATGGCCGAGGATCGCGATCTGCTCTTCCTGCATCTGCTGGAAGCTGTAGTCCTCGTCGGGGTGCTCGTCGCGGTTGAAGCTGCGCAGACGGATGCCGGTGGGCAGTCGGTAGAGTTGCTTCACGCGCAGTTGGCCATTGTGGTTGATGGCGTAGAGGTCACCATCGATGATGTCGCCGATCGAGCACTTGCCCGTGTTGACCCCCACCGTGGCGCCGTCGCGCAGTACCGGGAACATGCTGTTGCCGCGTACCGTCACGCATTTGGCCTGGTCGAACTGCACACCATTGTGACGCAGGCTGCGCTTGCCGAAGCGCAGGCGGGCGCGCTCGCTTTCCTCGATGACGAATCTTCCTGATCCTGCTGCCAACTCGACCTCACGAAGAAAAGGAACGGACACCTCGTCGTCCTCGACGGGGGTTTCATCGTCCCACAGGCTGATATCACGCAACTCGTCATGATCGGGCTCGCGCTCGGCCATGCGGCTGTCACCCAGGTCGGCACGGCCACGCAACTGGTCGGTACTCACGCCGAAGTACTCGGCGATCTTCGACACGTGTTTGTCCGAAGGATCGACGATCTTCTCGCTGAGAATCCGCGACAGGGTGGATTGAGGCACGCCGGTGCGACGGTGCAGCTCCGTGGCGGAGATTCCGTGGCGTTCCAGCAGTGATTTGAGAACGAGGGCTACATTGCGCTTTTGCATGGGATGCATAATGCAAGTTTGCATACATAAATGCAATTGGTGCGTGTCCCATCCAAGCCAACGCCCGGCTATCGGAGAGGTTCACCGCCGTCGGATCCGGCCGAAGTGTGTCCTGTATAAAAATCGGTTTATTGATTATGATGCAGCAATTTTTCGACTCGGACAGGGAGCTGCATACGGTGAATGGTAACCAGGGACGCGCCTGCGTCACAGTGATCGGAACAGGTGTCATGGGCAAAGGGATAGTTCAGGTCCTGGCACAATCCGACCATGTGGACTGCATTCGCTGGATGGGTAGGGAAGCTCTCAACGTTGAGAATGCCGCGTCGTCCCTAGACAACCTATGGAGCCTGCAGGTCCGGAAAGGGCGTCTGGATTCAGCACTGGCAAGCAATTACGCGGAGAAAATCCGGGTTATTCAGCACTACGAACAGATTGCCGACTCTCATCTTGTGATCGAGGCAATTGCTGAAAACATGGCAGCCAAAAGGGCTATCTTTTCGGGCCTGGCCCAAGTGGCGACGGAGAACATGATTCTCGCATCGAACACCTCATCGTTGTCCATCACGGAACTCGCCTCGCTCTGCCCTTATCCAGAAAACTTGGTAGGCCTGCATTTCTTCAACCCTGCACCCGTCATGAGGCTGACCGAGATCATTGCTGGGCTTGCAACCTCTCGCAAAACCATTGATTGGGCATTCGACTTCGCCAAGTCACTCGGCAAAGAACCTGTCTTGGTAAATGAAGCGCCCGGCTTCATCGTAAATCGAATGCTGATACCAATGATCAATGAGGCTATTGGCATACTTGCAGAAGGTGTCGCCACGGCGGAAGAAATCGACAAGGCAATGAAGTTCGGTGCCAACCATCCCATCGGTCCTTTGGCATTGGCAGACCTGATCGGCAACGATGTCAATCTCTCCATCATGGAAACCCTCCATAATGAAACGGGAGACCCCAAGTATCGCGCTCATCCGCTGCTGAGAAAGATGGTTAGAGCGAATAGGCTTGGCCGCAAGACTGGCCACGGTTTCTACAAATACTGATCTCAACCTTCCCTGTAACCAATAAACCAATGAAGGCAGGCATGATTCATTCAACAGCCTTAATCGACGAAAACGCAAAGATCGGCAAGGGCGTCAGCATCGGCCCCTACACCATCGTCCATGGCAATGTGGTAATCGGCGACGGCACCCAGATCGGCTCACATTGCGAAATCGGTGTGCCATCTGCACTCGCCGACGGCAAGCCTCTTGTCATCGGCGAGGACGCGGTGATTCGTTCGCACAGCGTGTTTTATGAAGGATCGACGTTTGGCAAGCAGCTGTCCACCGGCCACCGAGTTACAGTCCGAGAAAAAACTGTCGCGGGCGAAGGGTTTCAAATTGGAACACTGTCGGATATCCAGGGGCATTGCGAAATTGGCGAGCACGTCAAGTTTCATAGCAATGTGCATATCGGCCAACACTCCACAATCGGCAACTATGTCTGGATTTTCCCTTACGTGGTACTGACGAATGACCCTCATCCACCAAGCAATGTAATGCTTGGTGCGACCATTGAGGACTATGCTGTCGTGGCAACCATGTCGGTTGTCCTGCCGGGCGTGACGGTGAAATCTGGCGCGCTGGTAGGCGCTCACAGCTCAGTTGGCAAAGATGTTGCCGCCAACACTGTGGTGGTCGGGAACCCGGCGAAGTTCATCTGTGATACCAGCAAAATCAAGCTCAAAGATAGTTCAGGCCAGAGTGCCTATCCTTGGAGAAGGCATTTCCATCGTAACTACCCGGAAGCGATGGTCGCCTCCTGGATTGCCGAGTTCGCCGAAACCGCGACCCCTGATTCGGAACCTCGCTGAGACCGTCTCATCCGCCAACCAATCTCGCAACGGCCTGGAGACACCGAGGCCGTTGCATTCTGCGACAGTTGCCGTTACGCCCATCACCCTCTGCTTAGCCCACACAGGCTGCTTGAAGCGGTCTGGCGCCATCTCTGCACCGTTAAAAAATTCCCTGTAGTATTACGCGATTAGTACCACTGATAGACACCGTTCCTAGGCCTTGAATGTCTGACCTCTCCGCACACACCCCAATGATGCAACAGTACTGGAAGCTGAAAAACCAGCACCCAGACCAGCTGATGTTCTACCGCATGGGCGACTTCTACGAGATCTTCTACGAAGATGCGAAAAAGGCCGCGAAACTGCTGGATATCACCCTGACCGCCCGTGGTCAGTCGGCGGGCCAGTCTATTCCCATGTGCGGTATCCCCTTCCATTCGCTCGAAGGCTATCTGGCCAAGCTGGTGAAGCTGGGGGAATCGGTGGTGATCTGCGAGCAGATCGGCGACCCGGCCACCAGCAAGGGGCCGGTGGAACGCCAGGTGGTGCGGATCATTACCCCGGGTACGGTGAGTGACGAGGCGCTGCTGGACGAGCGCCGCGACAACCTGATCGCCGCCGTGCTGGGTGACGAGCGCCTGTTCGGCCTGGCCGTGCTGGATATCACCAGCGGCAACTTCACCGTGCAGGAACTCAAGGGCTGGGATAACCTGCTGGCCGAGCTGGAACGCACCAACCCGGTCGAGCTGCTGATTCCGGACGATTGGCCGCAGGGCCTGCCCGCCGAGAAGCGTCGTGGCTCCCGTCGTCGCGCGCCGTGGGACTTTGATCGCGATTCCGCGCGCAAGAGCCTGTGCCAGCAGTTCGCGACCCAGGACCTGAAAGGCTTCGGCTGCGACAAGCTGACCCTGGCCATCGGCGCCGCCGGCTGCCTGCTGGGCTACGCCAAGGAAACCCAGCGCACCGCCCTGCCCCACCTGCGCAGCCTCAAGCATGAGCGCCTCGACGACACGGTCATCCTCGACGGTGCCAGCCGCCGTAACCTGGAGCTGGACGTCAACCTCGCCGGCGGCCGCGACAACACCCTGCAGTCGGTGATCGACCGCTGCCAGACCGCCATGGGCAGCCGCCTGCTGACCCGCTGGCTGAACCGCCCGCTGCGCGACCTGAAAGTACTCCAGGCACGCCAGGGCTCGATTCGCTGCCTGCTCGATAACTACCGGTTCGAGCGGCTGCAACCGCAACTCAAGGACATCGGCGATATCGAGCGGATCCTTGCCCGTATCGGCCTGCGCAATGCACGCCCGCGTGATCTGGCCCGACTGCGCGACGCCCTCGGCGCCCTGCCCGAGCTGCAGAACGCCATGGCCGAGCTGGAGGCGCCGCACCTCGCCCGCCTGGCCGCCATCGCCGGCACCTATCCGGAGCTGGCTGGCCTGCTGGAAAAGGCCATCATCGACAACCCGCCTGCGGTCATCCGCGACGGCGGCGTGCTGAAGACCGGCTACGACGCCGAGCTGGACGAACTGCTGTCGATCAGCGAGAACGCCGGCCAGTTCCTGATCGACCTGGAAACCCGGGAAAAGGCCCGCACCGGACTGGCCAACCTCAAGGTCGGCTACAACCGCGTGCACGGCTACTTCATCGAACTGCCGAGCAAGCAGGCGGAACAGGCCCCGGCCGACTACATCCGCCGCCAGACGCTCAAGGGCGCCGAACGCTTCATCACTCCCGAGCTGAAAGTCTTCGAGGACAAGGCGCTGTCGGCCAAGAGCCGCGCCCTGGCCCGGGAGAAGATGCTCTACGATGCGCTGCTGGAAACCCTGATCAGCCACCTCGCGCCGCTGCAGGACACTGCCGCCGCATTGTCCGAGCTGGACGTGCTGAGCAACATGGCCGAGCGCGCCCTGACCCTGGACCTGAACTGCCCGACCTTCGTCGACGAGCCGTGCATGCACATCGAGCAGGGCCGCCACCCGGTGGTCGAGCAGGTCCTGACCACGCCGTTCGTGGCCAACGACCTGGATCTGCATGACAGCACCCGAATGCTGATCATCACCGGTCCGAACATGGGCGGTAAGTCCACCTACATGCGCCAGACCGCACTGATCGTGCTGCTGGCCCATATCGGCAGCTACGTGCCAGCGGCCAGTTGCCAACTGTCGCTGGTGGATCGCATCTTCACCCGTATCGGTTCCAGCGATGACCTGGCCGGTGGCCGCTCCACCTTCATGGTGGAAATGAGCGAAACCGCCAACATCCTGCACAACGCCACCGACCGCAGCCTGGTGCTGATGGACGAAGTGGGCCGTGGGACCAGCACCTTCGACGGTCTGTCCCTCGCCTGGGCCGCCGCCGAGCGTCTGGCCCAGCTGCGCGCCTACACCCTGTTCGCCACGCACTACTTCGAACTGACCGTGCTGCCGGAGAGCGAACCGCTGGTGGCCAACGTGCACCTGAATGCCACCGAGCACAACGAGCGCATCGTCTTCCTCCACCACGTCCTGCCGGGGCCGGCCAGCCAGAGCTATGGCCTGGCCGTGGCACAACTGGCGGGCGTACCGACGCCGGTGATCCAGCGTGCCCGGGAGCATCTGGGCCGTCTGGAGACGTCCAGCCTGCCGCACGAGGCGCCCAAAACTGCGACGCGTGGTCGCAGTGAGCCAGCAGTACCTCATCAGAGCGACCTGTTCGCCAGCCTGCCGCATCCGGCCATCGACAAGATCGGCAAGCTCGATCTGGACAACATGACCCCGCGCCAAGCTATCGAAATGCTCTATGAACTGAAGACTCTGTTATAACGCGGCGCTTCACAAGCTGTTAGAATCCCGCGCGGTTTGGCGGAGCGTCGAGTTATTAGCCTGGCTCGCCGCGAACCTACCGAACCGAGCGGCCCTGACTGGAAGGGCACCGCTGCCGTCGCCTGAGGAGAGAATTAGAAATGACCTTCGTCGTCACCGACAACTGCATCAAGTGCAAGTACACCGACTGCGTAGAAGTCTGTCCGGTGGACTGCTTCTACGAAGGCCCGAACTTCCTGGTCATTCACCCGGATGAGTGCATCGACTGTGCGCTGTGCGAGCCTGAATGCCCTGCCCAAGCCATCTTCTCGGAAGATGAAGTCCCTGATGACATGCAGGAATTCATCGAGCTGAACGCCGAGCTGGCAGAGATCTGGCCGAACATCACCGAAAAGAAAGACGCGCTGGCCGATGCCGAAGAGTTCGACGGCGTCAAAGGCAAGATCAAGGATCTGGAGCGCTGAGTCCCGGACTCGCTCCCGACCAACGAAAAAGGCCCTCGCGGGCCTTTTTTCATTTTCTGCGGGCAAAAAAAAGGGGCGGTTTGACCCGCCCACATTTTTTCCGTAGTCCCTGTATTCCCTGTCATCATCCTGATGAATCGCATCCTGCGATGTCCTTGGTCGTCATCCTGACAACCTGTGTCAGTCCGTAGACACAGGACAAATATTAACCCGTACAACGCTGGTCGCAACTGGCAATGGCTCTCAAAAAAAGACATAGGGGTCATTGAAGCAAAAAATAAATTCTTTTAATTTCAATAAGTTATTGAATTTACCACACGCAAATCGACCTAAATTTACCTCCTTTTGCTGCAATCACTTACACGTCGCGTAAGCGATTACTTACATCAAAAGGCTCGGTCCTGACGGAACCGTCTTATGTCCTAGGACTGCCAACGCGATCAGGCAAGGGCTACGCTCCTACGCTCCCCAGGTGAAAGCAGGTTCATAGGGGACCCTGCCGACACAAATGAAAACGCCCCGAACCAGTCGGGGCGTTTTCGATGCAAGGCCGATCGTTATTCTTATTGGAACAGCGACTCACTCGAGAGGCCGTTCTTCTCCAGGATCTCGCGCAGGCGCTTGAGCCCCTCGACCTGGATCTGACGCACCCGCTCACGGGTCAGGCCAATTTCCAGCCCGACGTCTTCCAGCGTGCTGCTTTCATGACCCCGCAGGCCAAAGCGGCGAATCACCACCTCACGCTGCTTGTCGGTCAGCTCGCTCAGCCACTGGTCAATGCTCTGCGACAGGTCATCATCCTGCAGCAACTCGCAGGGATCGGTCGGCCGGTCGTCAGTCAGGGTATCGAGCAGGGTCTTGTCCGAGTCTGGCCCGAGGGAGACGTCTACCGACGATACCCGCTCGTTCAGCCCAAGCATGCGCTTGACCTCGGCGACCGGCTTCTCCAGCAGGTTGGCGATTTCTTCAGGGGAAGGTTCGTGATCGAGCTTCTGGGTCAGTTCGCGGGCAGCGCGCAAATAGACGTTGAGCTCCTTGACCACATGAATCGGCAGGCGAATCGTGCGGGTCTGGTTCATGATCGCCCGTTCGATGGTCTGCCGGATCCACCAGGTCGCATAGGTGGAGAAACGGAAACCACGTTCCGGGTCGAACTTCTCGACCGCACGGATCAAGCCCAGGTTGCCTTCCTCGATCAGGTCGAGCAGGGAAAGCCCCCGATTCACATAGCGGCGGGCGATTTTCACCACCAGGCGCAGGTTGCTCTCGATCATCCGCTTGCGGCCGGCAGGGTCGCCACGTTGCGACAGGCGCGCAAAATGGACTTCCTCTTCAGGCGTCAGCAGCGGGGAGAAACCGATTTCATTGAGATACAGCTGAGTCGCATCAAGTGCCCGGGTGTAATCGATGTACTTGTGCTGTTTTAGCGAAGAGCCCTGTTTGGCCCTGGTCCGAACCGAAGGTACAGCAGGTTCGTCTGACACCACATCCGTTTCCAAAACGATGCCGGTCTCCATGAGAAGAACCTCATCGTCGATGTCAAACTCCGGCGCTTCTTTGCTGAGAGCCATTGTTATAGTCCTTTGCTGAGTTCGAACTCAGACTCGAGCGCACCTTGTCCATGGCGTCGCCAGAGCCTGTCCCCATTACGCTAAGGAACAGGCCGGAACCAACAATCAACGGTTTGGCAGGAACTGCAATGGGTCTACCGGTTTACCCAGACGGCGTATTTCAAAGTGAAGCTTCACGCGATCGGTGCCCGTGGACCCCATTTCGGCAATTGTCTGCCCAACCTTGACTTGCTGTCCCTCCCGAACCAAAAGCCTGCGGTTATGACCGTAGGCACTCACGTAGGTTTCGTTGTGCTTGATGATTACGAGCTCACCGTAGCCCCTTAAACCACTACCGGCGTACACCACCGAACCATCAGCGGCAGCAAAAACAGGCTGTCCCAAATCCCCGGCGATATCAATGCCTTTATTCAAACTACCGTTTGAAGCGAATTTTCCAATCAGCACGCCGTTCGCCGGCCAGGCCCAGCCGCCGCTGGAGCGCTCTGCTGCGGGAACCTGGGTGGGCGCCGTGGACGGTGTGACCACCGGTGCGGAGCTTGCAGTGCCAGTATTTTTCGCCGGTGGCGGTGTTCCCGCCGGACGCCGGGTCACCGTGGTCTTGCTCGACGGGGAAGTCGAGGTCACAACGCGGGAAGACCCGGAAGAAGGCTCATCGAAGCGGATCGCCTGGCCCGGGCGAATGGTATAGGGCGGATCGATATTGTTGCGTGCAGCCAGGGACTTGTAATCCCAGCCATAGCGGAAGGCGATGGAAAACAGCGTATCCCCGGGGCGCACCACATATTGACCGGAAGTGACCGCAGGGCGCTTGGGTGCGGCATTGTTGCGATCGACCACCCGCGCACCGCTGGAAGAGGAAGAAGTGCTGGAGCAACCCGTCACCAACATGCCAAAGGCAAGTGCAACCACCAGAAGCCTGATGCTTGATAGACCCATACGCTGCCGAATGACTGTTTGACTCACCCGCCGCTCCCTTAAATGGTGACCGAGTTTGAAAACGCAATAATGTTGCAATTATAACCATGCGCCAGACACTTGCGCGCGCAGTACAAACGCAAAACGTGAACAGTTGCCGCCCAATACAGGGGCACCCGGCTGATAGACCCGATGCCACGCGGAGAATTCGCCCACTTCAAAAATAAACAGGCGTCAGGACAAGGTGCCGTTGAGCAGGGGTACAAAACGCACCGTGCCCAGCACACGCCGGGAGAAACCATGCTCCTCGCGGACGATCAATAGCAGTTGCTGGACCTCGCCGACATTGCCCACGGGAATCACCATGCGCCCGCCCGGCGCCAGTTGGTCGAGCAACGCCTGGGGCACTTCCTGGGCCACGGCGGTGACGATGATGCCGTTGTAAGGGGCCAGTGCCGGCCAGCCTTCGCTGCCGTCGCCCCAGCGGAACACCACGTTGCGCAGGTTCAGTTCGGTCAGGCGTTCCTTGGCCCGATCCTGCAGGACCTTGATCCGCTCGACGGAGAACACCCGCTCCACCAGTTGCGCCAGCACGGCGGTCTGGTAGCCGGAACCGGTACCGATCTCCATGACCTTGTCCAGCGGCCCCGCTTCCAGCAGCACCTCGCTCATGTGCGCAACCATGAACGGCTGCGAGATGGTCTGGTTGTGCCCGATCGGCAGCGCGGTATCTTCGTAGGCGCGGTGCGCCAGCGCTTCATCGACGAACAAATGCCGCGGCGTGCGACGCAGTACATCCAGTACTCGCGGGTTCGACACCCCCTCCTCGCACAGGCGCTGGATCAGCCGCTCGCGGGTGCGTTGGGACGTCATGCCGATACCGCGGCGCATCATATCGTCCTGATCGCGCATCAGAGCACACCCTCCAGCCAGCCCTGCAGGCGTTCGAAGGCATCGTTGAAGGTGCGGTCCAGCTGCAGCGGCGTGATCGACACATAGCCCTGCATGACCGCATGGAAATCGGTGCCCGGCCCGCCATCCTCGACATCGCCGGCCACCGCGATCCAGTAGCCTTCCTTGCCCCGCGGATTGACATCCTTGATCGGCGCGGCGGCGCGGGCGCGATGGCCCAGGCAGGTCAGCTGGATACCGCGAATATGATCCAGCGGCAGGTTGGGAATATTGACGTTGAGCACGGTGCGCGGTGGCAGTTCCAGCCGCGTATGCGCCTCGACCAGCTTGCGCGCCACATAGGCCGCCGTCGGCAAGTTGTCGGGCAGGCGCGACAGGAGCGAGAAAGCGAAGGAGGTGTTGCCGAGGAAACGCCCTTCCAGCGCCGCGGCCACGGTTCCCGAATAGAGCACGTCGTCGCCGAGGTTTGCGCCGAGGTTGATTCCCGACACCACCATGTCCGGGGTCCGCTCCAGCAGGCCGTTGAGACCGAGGTGAACACAGTCGGTCGGCGTGCCGTTGATGCTGATGTAGCCGTTGGGCAAGGTGTACGGATGCAGGGGACGGTCGAGGGTCAGCGAACTGCTGGCACCGCTCTTGTCCTGGTCCGGGGCGATCACCACGCAGTCGGCATAATCCGCCAGCGCACCATGGAGCGCAGCGATACCGGGCGCGAGAACGCCATCGTCATTGGAAATCAGAATACGCATGGGCTGTCCGTCTGCCCTGCCGGGACCAGATCAAGGAGTTCGCGCACCACCACGGTGGCGAAGCATCCGGCCGGAAGGACGAATTCCAGTTGCAGGATATCAGGCTCGGGATAATGCCACGTCAGCCGGCCAATGGGCAGTCGCAGAATGCGTCGTTCCTGCTTGAGTGCGGCATTCCCAAGCCACTGGCAAAGTGCCGCGTTCTCGTCGCCGATCCGCTGCTCGAGCACGCCGGCCGCGCCCTGCGTGGCGGGAAGCCCTTCGCCCCACAACGGACCGGTGGGATGCAGGTCGAGAATGCCCAGGCGAGGATCACAGCATTCCGACTCGCCTGCCGGAAAGAAGCTACGGCTGTCGGTGAAGGCCAGCAGGTCACCGACCCGGGCCTGCTGCCAGCTGCCGTCACCGACACGCTCGGCCAGAACACGGTTGAACAGGTAGCTGCGCGCGCTGGACAGCACCCGCGAACGCAGGTTGCGCTGCTCCGGCAGGGCCTTGCGTTCGGCCCAGTGCCGGGCCTCCTCGACATTGCCGCCCTGATGACCGAAGCGCTGGGAACCGAAGTAGTTCGGCACGCCTTGGGCGCGCAGTTGTTCGAGGCGCGCGTCGAGGGCGGCGCGATCGGCCTGGAGCTGGGTCAGGCGCAGGGTGAAGCCGTTGGCCGAGTGGGCACCGCGCTGCAGCTTGCGCGAATGCCGGGTGCGCTCGAGGATGCGCAGGCTTTCATTTTCGGCGGCCGTGAAATCCGGATCGGCCTTGCCCGGCAGGTGCAGGCTGAACCACTGGCGGGTCAGGGCCTGACGGTCCTTGAGCCCGGCATAGCTGATGCTCTTCAGCGGCACGCCGGCGGCGCGGGCCAGGCGGCGGGCCGCTTCCTCGGTGTTTAGGTCGCGTTTCTCGACCCACAGCCACAGGTGCTCGCCCTGCCCCGACAGCGGGATATCCAGGACTTCATCGACCTGGAAGTCTTCCGCCACCGCCTTCAATACCGCACGGCCCAGTGCCGGCCCGCTCGCGCGCGGACCGAGAAGTTCGAGTTCGGTCATGCTGGCAGCAACAAGGCGACGGCGTGAACCGCGATACCTTCCTCACGCCCGGTGAAGCCGAGCTTTTCAGTGGTGGTGGCCTTGACGTTGACCTGGTCCAGCTCGACCTGCAGGTCGGCGGCGATCAGCTCGCGCATGCGTTCGATATGCGGCGCCATCTTCGGCGCCTGGGCAACGATGGTGGCGTCGACATTGCCGACCTTCCAGCCCTTGGCCTGGACGATGCCGACCACATGACGCAGCAGCACGCGGCTGTCGGCACCCTTGAATTGCGGGTCGGTATCGGGGAAGTGGCGACCGATGTCACCCAGCGCGGCAGCGCCGAGCAAGGCATCGCTCAGGGCGTGCAGCAGCACGTCGCCGTCGGAATGGGCCAGCAGCCCGTATTTGTGCGCGATCTGCACGCCTCCCAAGGTGATGAAATCGCCTTCCGCGAAGCGGTGCACATCGTAGCCGTGGCCAATACGCATAAAAAAACGCCCTGATTGAGTCAGGGCGTGATTCTACCCGCTTTGCCGGGCCTTGGGCTTGAATTGTCGCCTCAAGCGCGGCCGGCACCCAGCGCTGCGGCATGATGCCGCAAGTGGTCATCGATGAAGCTGGCGATGAAGTAGTAGCTGTGGTCGTAACCCGGCTGCAGACGCAGTTGCAGCGGATAGCCCGCCGCTTGCGCAGCCTGCTGCAACACCTGCGGCTTGAGCTGGTTTTCCAGGAAATCGTCGCGATCGCCCTGGTCCACCAGCAACGGCAACTGCTCGCTGGCCTGGGCGATCAACACACTGGCATCCCACTCGCGCCAGCGCGAACGGTCTTCGCCCAAGTAACGGCCGAGGGCCTTCTGGCCCCACGGGCAATCCATCGGGTTGCTGATCGGCGCAAAGGCCGATACCGACGAGTAACGCCCGGGGTTGCGCAGGGCACAGACCAGCGCACCGTGACCGCCCATGGAGTGGCCACTGATGGAGCGCTTGTCCGAAGCCGGGAAATGCGCCTCGATCAGCGTCGGCAGCTCATCCACCACATAGTCGTACATGCGGTAGTTGGCGGCCCACGGCTGCTGGGTCGCATTGACGTAGAAGCCCGCACCCAGGCCGAAGTCCCAGGCGCCGTCCGGATCGCCCGGCACCTGGGCGCCGCGCGGACTGGTGTCCGGCGCGACGATGATCAGCCCCAGCTCGGCGGCGAGCTTGTGCGCGCCGGCCTTCTGCATGAAGTTCTCGTCGGTGCAGGTCAGCCCGCTCAGCCAGTACAGCACCGGCAGCTTGCCGCCCTGCTCCGCCTGCGGCGGCAAGTACACGGCGAAGACCATGTCGCACCCCAGCACCTCGGAACGGTGGCGGTAACGCTTGTGCCAGCCACCGAAGCTTTTCTGGCAGGAAATGTTTTCCAGGCTCATGCGCGACCTCAGAAGTGGATGACGCTGCGGATGCTCTTGCCTTCATGCATCAGGTCGAAGGCCTTGTTGATGTCTTCCAGCCCCATGGTGTGGGTGATGAAGGTATCCAGCGGGATCTCGCCCTTCTCGGACATCTCGACATAGCTCGGCAGCTCGCTGCGACCACGCACGCCACCGAAGGCGGAACCGCGCCAGACGCGACCGGTGACCAGCTGGAACGGGCGGGTGGCGATTTCCTGGCCGGCACCGGCAACACCGATGATCACCGACTCACCCCAACCCTTGTGGCAGCACTCCAGCGCCGCACGCATCAGATTGACGTTGCCCACGCACTCGAAGGAGAAGTCCACGCCGCCGTCGGTGAGGTCGACGATGACTTCCTGGATCGGACGGTCGTAGTCCTTCGGATTGACGCAGTCGGTAGCACCGAGCTGGCGGGCGATTTCGAATTTGCCCGGGTTGATGTCCACGGCGATGATGCGCGAGGCCTTGGCCTTGACCGCACCGATGATCGCCGACAGGCCGATGCCGCCCAGGCCGAAGATGGCCACGGTGTCACCCGGCTTGACCTTGGCGGTGTTCAGCACCGCGCCGATACCGGTGGTCACGCCGCAACCGAGCAGGCAGACCTTCTCCAGCGGCGCTTCCTTCTGGATCTTGGCCACGGAGATTTCCGGCAGCACGGTGTACTCGGAGAAGGTCGAGGTGCCCATGTAGTGGAAGATCTGCTGGCCCTTGTAGGAGAAACGGGTGGTGCCGTCCGGCATCAGGCCCTTGCCCTGGGTGGCGCGGATGGCCTGGCACAGGTTGGTCTTGCCCGACAGGCAGAATTTGCACTTGCCGCATTCCGGGGTGTACAGCGGGATCACGTGGTCGCCCACGGCCAGCGAAGTCACGCCCTCGCCCACGGCTTCGACGATCGCGCCGCCTTCATGGCCGAGGATCGACGGGAAGATGCCTTCCGGATCAGCCCCGGACAGGGTGTAGGCGTCGGTATGGCAGACACCGGAAGCGACCACGCGCAGCAGCACCTCGCCGGCCTTGGGCATGGCCACGTCGACTTCGACGATTTCCAGCGGTTTCTTGGCCTCGAAGGCTACGGCGGCACGGGACTTGATCATCAATCTTCTCCAATGAAAGGACATTTCAGGCACGCAGTGTAATTCAAGGTCTTTTGATGAATAATCAGGCCAAAGACAAAACATTATTGCTGTACAGGGATAATCAATGAGTAATCGCTGGGAAGGGATCGACGAATTCGTCGCGGTGGCCGAGTCAGGGCAATTCACCGCCGCCGCTGATCGTTTGGGCGTGTCGTCCTCCCATATCAGCCGCCAGGTAGCGCGCCTCGAAGAACGCCTGCAGACCCGTCTGCTCTATCGCAGCACCCGCCGGGTCACCCTCAGCGAAGCCGGCCAGACCTTTCTCCAGCATTGCCAGCGCCTGCAGGACGGCCGCGAGGAAGCCCTGCGCGCCATGGGCGACCTCACCAGCGAGCCCAAGGGCCTGTTGCGCATGACCTGCGCGGTGGCCTACGGCGAGCGCTTCATCGCACCACTGGTGGCCAGTTTCATGAGTCAGTACCCGCAATTGCGGGTGGATATCGAGTTGACCAACAACACCCTGGACCTGCTCCACGAAGGCATGGACCTGGCCATCCGTCTTGGCCGCTTGCAGGAGTCGCGACTGGTAGCTGCACGACTGGCGCCACGACGCATGTACCTGTGCGCCTCGCCGGACTACCTGAACCGTTATGGCCGCCCCCACAGCCTGTCGGAACTGGCGCGGCACAATTGCCTGATCGGCAGTTCGGATATCTGGGCGATGCAGCAGGATGGAAGGGAAATCGCCCAGCGGGTGCAGGGCAACTGGCGCTGCAACAGCGGCCAGGCGGTGCTGGACGCGGCGCTGCAAGGGATGGGCTTGTGCCAGTTGCCGGACTACTACGTGCTGGAGCATCTGGGCAGCGGCGCACTGGTTTCGCTGCTGGAAACGCACCAGCCACCCAACACCGCGGTGTGGGCGCTGTATCCGCAGCAGCGGCATCTGTCGCCGAAGGTGCGCAAGCTGGTGGATCATTTGCGCGAGGGGTTGGCGAAACGCCCGGAATACCAGGCGATCTGAGGTATCAGCGCTGGGACCAGCGCTGGCGCAACCACTCCAGGTCTTCCGGGCGGGTGACCTTGATATTGTCGTTGCGCCCCTCGATCAGCCGCGGCGCCTGGCCGGACCATTCGATGGCAGAGGCTTCATCGGTGATCGCCACGTCCGCCACCAGGCTGTCGGCCAGCGCCCGGTGCAAGGCGCCAAGACGGAACATCTGCGGGGTGTAGGCCTGCCAGATGGTGCTGCGGTCGACGGTGGCCTCGACCCGGCCATGAGCATCGGCGCGCTTGAGGGTGTCCCGGGCCGGAACAGCCAGCAGGCCGCCCACCGGGTCATCCGCCAGCTCCAGGAGCAGGTGGTCCAGGTCATCCCGGGACAGGTTGGGCCGTGCGGCATCGTGGACCAGCACCCAATCGCCATCCGCCGCCCCCTGGGCATGCAGCAGCAACAAGGCATTGAGCACCGAATCGGCCCGCTCGCGGCCACCGGTGGCACGCTGGATACGCGGGTCGCGGGCACAGGCCAGGTCGGGCCAGAAAGGATCGTCAGCGGCAACGCTGACCACCACCCCTTTCAGCGAGGGATGGTCGAGAAAACAGTTGAGGCTGTGTTCGAGAATCGTGCGTCCGCCCAGTTGCAGGTACTGCTTGGGCCGGTCGGCGGCCATGCGCGCACCCACGCCGGCGGCGGGGATCACTGCCCAGAAGGCAGGCAGCGGTGTGTTCATTGGGCCAGTTGGTAGAGGGTTTCGCCCTCCTTCACCATTCCCAGTTCATGGCGGGCCCGCTCTTCCACGGTTTCCATACCTTTTTTCAACTCCAGCACCTCGGCATCGAGCACGCGGTTGCGCTCCAGCAGACGCTCGTTCTCGGCGTGCTGGTCAGCGATCTGCTGCTTGAGTTCGGCCACCTGGGCCAGGCTGCCATTGCCCACCCACAGCCGGTACTGCAAGCCACCGAGCAGTGCGAGAAGGACGAGGAACAACCAATAGGGACTACGCATCAGGACATCCAGTGGCGAAAGACCGCGTGTGCGAAAGGCTGATGGCACGAAGCCTGACCGAAGCCAGGCTTTGTGAGTAAAGCATTCGCAGCGCACATGACGCGCGCTTGGACAGCGTCCGGCGCGTCAAGGTGCTGTCTTTTTACCATCTATCGCTTAGCCGCGAAACTCGTCGCGACCACGGTACACCGCCTTGGCGCCCAATTGCTCTTCGATGCGCAGCAGTTGGTTGTACTTGGAAACGCGGTCGGAGCGGCACAGCGAACCGGTCTTGATCTGGCCGGCAGCGGTACCCACGGCCAGGTCGGCGATGGTGGAGTCTTCGGTTTCGCCCGAACGGTGCGAGATCACCGCGGTGTAGCCGGCGGCCTTGGCCATCTGGATGGCTTCCAGGGTCTCGGTCAGCGAACCGATCTGGTTGAACTTGATCAGGATGGAGTTGGCGATCTTCTTGTCGATGCCTTCCTTCAGGATCTTGGTGTTGGTCACGAACAGGTCGTCACCGACCAGTTGGACCTTCTCGCCGATCTTGTCGGTCAGGACTTTCCAGCCAGCCCAGTCGGACTCGTCCAGACCGTCTTCGATGGAGATGATCGGGAAGCGCTCGGTCAGGCCTTTCAGGTAGTCGGCAAAACCTTCGGCGTCGAACGACTTGCCTTCGCCGGACAGGTTGTACTTGCCGTCTTCGAAGAATTCGCTGGCGGCGCAGTCCAGGGCGAGGGTCACGTCGGTGCCCAGCTTGTAGCCGGCGTTGGCCACGGCTTCAGCGATGGCGCCCAGGGCGTCTTCGTTGGAAGCCAGGTTTGGCGCGAAGCCACCTTCGTCACCGACAGCAGTGTTCAGGCCACGGGCCTTCAGCACGGCTTTGAGGTGATGGAAGATCTCGGTGCCCATGCGCAGTGCGTCGGAGAAGGTCTTGGCGCCAACCGGCTGGACCATGAACTCCTGGATGTCGACGTTGTTGTCGGCGTGCTCGCCGCCGTTGATGATGTTCATCATCGGAACCGGCATGGAGTACTGGCCAGGGGTGCCGTTCAGGTTGGCGATGTGCGCGTACAGCGGCAGGTCCTGGTCCTGGGCGGCAGCCTTGGCAGCGGCCAGGGACACGGCGAGGATGGCGTTGGCGCCCAGCTTGGCCTTGTTCTCGGTACCGTCCAGCTCGATCATGGCGCGGTCCAGGGCTTTCTGGTCGACCGGGTCCTTGCCCAGCAGCAGGTCGCGGATCGGGCCGTTGATGTTGGCAACGGCTTTCAGCACGCCCTTGCCCAGGTAACGGCTCTTGTCGCCATCACGCAGCTCCAGTGCCTCGCGGGAGCCGGTGGAAGCACCCGACGGCGCGCAGGCGCTGCCGATGATGCCGTTGTCGAGCAGCACGTCCGCTTCCACGGTTGGGTTGCCGCGGGAGTCGAGAACTTCACGACCTTTGATGTCGACGATTTTTGCCATTGTTGTAAGCACTCCAGAATTGACGAAAACAACGCAGCTTGAAGAATCCGCTCTTTCGCAGGCACGGGGCACGGGCAGGCCTGACGCGGAGAAACCCCTGACCGGAAGGTCAGGGGTGGAACGGGCGGTACTTTACCGGAGAAACGCGGCTTATGCGGTTTCTACCGTCGGAAAACTCTTCACCAGGTCATCCAGTTGCTTGAGCTGGGTCAGGAAAGGTTCCAGTTTGTCCAGGCGCAGGGCGCACGGACCGTCGCACTTGGCGTTGTCCGGGTCCGGGTGGGCCTCGAGGAACAGGCCGGCCAGGCCCTGGCTGAGACCGGCGCGGGCCAGCTCGGTGACCTGGGCGCGACGGCCGCCGGCGGAATCGGAGCGACCGCCCGGCATCTGCAGGGCGTGGGTCACGTCGAAGAACACCGGGTACTCGAACTGCTTCATGATGCCGAAGCCGAGCATGTCCACCACCAGGTTGTTGTACCCGAAGCTGGAACCGCGCTCGCAGAGGATCAACTGGTCGTTACCCGCTTCTTCGCACTTGGTCAGGATGTGTTTCATTTCCTGGGGCGCGAGGAACTGGGCCTTCTTGATGTTGATCACCGCGCCGGTCTTCGCCATCGCTACGACCAGGTCGGTCTGGCGCGACAGGAAGGCCGGCAGCTGGATGATGTCGCAGACCTTGGCCACGGCTTCGGCCTGGCAGGGCTCGTGCACGTCGGTGATGACCGGCACGCCGAAGGTCTTCTTCACTTCCTCGAAGATCCGCAGGCCTTCTTCAAGGCCGGGACCGCGGTAGGAGTTGACCGACGAGCGGTTGGCCTTGTCGAAGCTGGCCTTGAACACGTAGGGGATACCGAGCTTCTCGGTAACCCGCACGTACTCCTCGCAGACCTTCAGGGCCAGGTCACGGGATTCCAGGACGTTCATGCCGCCGAACAGGACGAACGGCTTGTCGTTGGCGATCTCGATGTTACCGACGCGAATGATCTTCTGGGTCATGGATCAGGCCTTGTTCTTCTGCGCCAGGGCCGCCTTGACGAAGCCGCTGAACAGCGGGTGACCGTCACGCGGAGTCGAGGTGAACTCAGGGTGGAACTGGCAGGCGACGAACCATGGGTGGTCCTTGGACTCGACCACTTCCACCAGCGCGCCGTCGCCGGAGCGACCGGATACTTTCAGACCGGCGTCGACCAGTTGCGGGAGCAGCTTGTTGTTCACTTCGTAGCGGTGACGGTGACGCTCGACGATCACGTCCTTGGCGTAGCAGTCGTGGACCTTGGAGCCGCTTTCCAGCTGGCACTCCTGGGCGCCCAGGCGCATGGTGCCGCCCAGGTCCGACGCTTCGGTACGGGTTTCAACGGCGCCGGTGGCGTCTTCCCACTCGGTGATCAGGCCGACGACCGGGTGACCGCTGTTGCGATCGAACTCGGTGGAGTTGGCGTCCTTCCAGCCCATGACGTTACGGGCGAACTCGATGACCGCCACCTGCATGCCGAGGCAGATGCCCAGGTACGGCACCTTGTTCTCGCGAGCGTACTGGACCGCGGTGATCTTGCCTTCCACGCCGCGCAGACCGAAGCCGCCCGGGACCAGGATGGCATCGACGCCTTCCAGCAGGCCGGTGCCCTGGTTCTCGATGTCTTCGGAGTCGATGTAGCGCAGATTGACCTTGGTGCGGTTCTGGATACCGGCGTGGCTCATCGCTTCGATCAGCGACTTGTACGCGTCCAGCAGTTCCATGTACTTGCCGACCATGGCGATGGTCACTTCGTGCTCTGGGTTGAGCTTGGCATCGACGACCTTTTCCCACTCGGACAGGTCGGCGCCATTGCATTGCAGGCCGAAGCGCTCGACGACGAAGTCGTCCAGGCCCTGGGCGTGCAGCACGGCAGGAATCTTGTAGATGGTGTCGACGTCTTCCAGCGAGATGACCGCACGTTCTTCAACGTTGGTGAACAGCGCGATCTTGCGACGGGACGACACGTCGACCGGGTGGTCGGAACGGCAGATCAGCACGTCAGGCTGCAGGCCGATGGAGCGCAGCTCCTTGACCGAGTGCTGGGTCGGCTTGGTCTTGGTCTCGCCTGCGGTGGCGATGTACGGGACCAGGGTCAGGTGCATCAGCATCGCGCGCTTGGAGCCGACTTCGACCCGCAGCTGGCGGATGGCTTCGAGGAACGGCTGCGACTCGATGTCGCCGACAGTGCCGCCGATCTCGACCAGGGCCACGTCGGCATCGCCGGCGCCCTTGATGATGCGACGCTTGATCTCGTCGGTGATGTGCGGGATGACCTGGATGGTGGCGCCCAGGTAATCACCACGACGCTCCTTGCGCAGCACGTGCTCGTAGATGCGGCCGGTGGTGAAGTTGTTGTTCTGGGTCATGGTCGTGCGGATGAACCGCTCGTAGTGGCCCAGGTCAAGGTCGGTCTCGGCGCCGTCGTGGGTGACGAACACTTCGCCGTGCTGGAACGGGCTCATGGTGCCCGGGTCGACGTTGATGTACGGGTCCAGCTTGAGCATGGTGACCTTGAGCCCCCGCGCCTCCAGGATGGCCGCCAATGAAGCCGAGGCAATGCCTTTCCCCAATGAAGAAACAACACCGCCCGTGACGAATATGTAGCGCGTCATGAAAAACCCTAGAAGTCTGCGTTAAAGCGGTCAGTGCCGCCGGGGAAAGCGAAGGAAGGCCGAAGCCCCCGATCACCTGCGTCAATCACAGTGCATCCGAAAATACTGCCGCGTCTGTACAGACCGGGGGTTGAAATCCCGGTACGGAGCTCGCTACACATTTTGAGAATCGCCCAGCAAAAAACTGCTTGGTAATCGGCAACTCCTGCGGCTCGAATCGGGCTCACAGAAGCTGTATCAAGAAGGGAGCGTAGTCTACCCGAAGATGCCCATCACCTCAAACCTTGCTCACTCGTCGGTACATGCCACACAAGTTGCAAATCGCCATCAACGAGGTCCGGGAAGTTGGCGACGGCGATCAGACGGTCACCTGCGAACAGCAGTGGCAAGCGACCGCGAACGAAGGCGGGAACCCCGCGTTCATTGAGCAAACGCTTGAGATCGCGATGGCCGCGAGCGGCGATGTTCATGTGTTCGCCGCCCTGGCGGTAGGCGATCCGCAGGGTCTCCCTGGGCTTTTTACCCCTGATTAAAAGGAAGCCGTTGCCAGGCAGTTCCAGCGCCGAGGGTGGATCTTTCCAGCATTGCGCCCCATCGGGAGCGCCGAGCCACTCGCCACTCAACCAGTAGATGCGCTCACCGGCCCGATGCAGCTCGCCATCGGCGAGTTTCCAGATCGGTGAAGCGTCGGGGCGGGCATCGCGTAGAGCGTCCCAGCCGGCCCAGTGATCGGCATCGGGCAGGCGGGTGAAACAGGCGAGCCAGAACCTAAGGACATTGCGCTGACGCGCTGGAGAAAGCCGGAGCAACCCTGGCAAATGCAAGGATGGAAGACCGAGCCAGGGAAAATCATCCTGCGTCTGGGCTTGCTCCAGATCGTCCGAGGCCAGTTCATCCAGCAACTCACCCGCCTCGGCGAGATGACCGGCAGTACGGGCCAGCGTGCGACTGACTTGTGGCCAGCGCGAGGCCAGGGCCGGAAGCACTTCTTGTCGCAGGTAATTGCGCGTGAAGCGGGTATCGCCGTTCGACGGGTCTTCGATCCAGTCCAGGCCACGATCACGGGCATAGCGAAGAAGCTCGTCACGAGAGCTGTCGAGCAAGGGCCGAAGCAGCCAGGCGTCACCCAGCGGCCGCAGTTCGCGCATGGCCATCAACCCGCGCAATCCGGCGCCACGCAGCAAGCGCAGCAGCAACGTTTCGGCCTGGTCCTCGCGGTGCTGGCCGGTCAGCAGTACCTCACCGTACCGCAGGACTTCGCTGAAGGCGGTGTAGCGGGCATTGCGCGCGGCCTGTTCGAGGCTGGCGCCCTCTTCCACCGTGACATGGCGAACCAGCAGTTCGACGCCCAGTGAGTTGCACAGGCGCTGACAGTGTTCTGGCCACGCATCCGCGACCGGTTGCAGGCCGTGATGGACGTGGATGGCGCGCAATGCCGGGCGATCCTTCATGGTTGCCAGCAGGTGCAGGAGTACCGTGGAATCCAGTCCGCCCGACAGCGCCACGCACCAGCCCGGCGCATTCTGCCAGTTGGCGAGCTTGTCCTCGAGGCGGGATGCGAGGTCGGTCATGTTCAGGATCCAATAAAGCAATTGGGGCCGCTTCGCGCCCCTTCGCGAGCAAGCTCGCTCCCACAAGAGGTGCATATTGCACATTCCTCTGTGGGAGCGAGCTTGCTCGCGAAGGGCTGCAAAGCAGCCCCAATAAGCTGACAGGATGGCTTCAGATCAGAGACCGTAGCTCATCAGACGGTCATAACGGCGCTTGAGCAGCGCGTCGTTGTCGAACTTCTTCAGCATGTCCAGTTGCTGGATCAGCTCGCCACGAACCGAGGCAGCCATCACGGCAGGATCACGGTGCGCGCCGCCCAGCGGCTCGGAGATGGCCTTGTCGACGATGCCCAGGCCTTTCAGGCGCTCGGCGGTGATACCCATGGCTTCGGCAGCATCGGCAGCCTTCTCGGCAGTCTTCCACAGGATCGAAGCGCAACCTTCCGGCGAGATCACCGAGTAGGTCGAGTATTGCAGCATGTTCAACTGGTCGCAGACACCGATGGCCAGTGCACCACCGGAACCACCCTCACCGATGACGGTAGCGATGATCGGGGTCTTCAGACGCGCCATCACACGCAGGTTCCAGGCGATGGCTTCGCTCTGGTTGCGCTCTTCGGCGTCGATGCCCGGGTAGGCGCCCGGGGTGTCGATGAAGGTCAGGATCGGCATCTTGAAGCGTTCGGCCATTTCCATCAGGCGGCAGGCCTTGCGGTAGCCTTCCGGACGCGGCATGCCGAAGTTGCGACGCACCTTCTCGCGCACTTCACGGCCTTTCTGATGACCGATGACCATCACAGGACGGTCTTCCAGGCGGGCGATACCGCCAACGATCGCGGCGTCGTCGGCGAAGTGACGGTCGCCGTGCAGTTCATCGAACTCGGTGAAGATGTGCTCGATGTAGTCCAGGGTGTACGGCCGGCGCGGGTGGCGCGCCAGGCGGGCGATCTGCCAGCTGGTCAGATTGCCGAAGATGCTCTTGGTCAGCTCGCTGCTTTTATCCTGCAGACGGCCGATTTCATCGCCGATGTTCAGCGAGTTGTCATTGCCGACCAGGCGCAGCTCTTCGATCTTGGCTTGCAGGTCAGCAATCGGCTGTTCGAAATCCAGAAAATTCGGGTTCATAGGCATCCGTCTTGGGTCGACGGCCAGGCGGCCGGCCGGTTGATCCGTTTGGCGCCCTACCTTAAGGGATCAGGCGCGTTCAGGTCGAGATTAAAAATTCATCGATAGTGCAAAAAGACGTTCTCACGGCCGAACTGGTCACGCAGGGCCTGAATCAAGCCGTCGGCCGGGTCGATCCGCCAGTCTTCGCCGAACTGCAGCTGGGCCTTGGCGTCGCTGCCGGTGTATTCCATGCTCACCGGACAGGCACCGCGATGGCGTTTGAGCAGCTCGCCCAGCCAGGCCAGACGGTCGCCCTTGAGCGCGTCGGCGTGGATCTTCAGGCGCAGGCTATCGGCCAGGTTGGTCCGCGCATCCTCCATGCTCATCACCCGCTTGACCCGCAGGCGCAGGCCGCCGGAGAAGTCGTCGTTGCTGACTTCGCCCTCGATCACCACCATCGCGTCGTTCTGCAGCAGCGACTGCGAAGCCATGAAGGCGTCGGCGAACAGCGAGGCCTCAATCCGCCCGGAACGGTCGTCGAGAGTGACGAAGCCCATCTTGTCGCCCTTCTTGTTCTTCATTACCCGCAGGGCAATGATCATTCCGGCGACGGTCTGGGTATCGCGCGCCGGCTTAAGGTCGATGATGCGTTGCCGGGCGAAGCGGCGGATCTCGCCTTCGTATTCGTCGATCGGGTGGCCGGTGAGGTACAGGCCCAGGGTTTCCTTCTCGCCGCGCAGCCGCTCCTTCAAGGTCAGCTCGCGGGCCTTGCGGTGGCTGGCGTAGACGTCGGCATCCGGCTCGTCGAAGAGGCCGCCGAACAGGTCGGAGTGGCCGCTGTCGTGGGTGCGGGCGGTCTGCTCGGCGGACTTGATCGCCTCTTCCATGGCCGACAGCAGCACCGCGCGGTTCTGGTCGACGCTGGCCTGGTAGGCCTTGATCTCGTCATGGAAGAACGGCCCGAGACGGTCCAGCGCGCCACTGCGCACCAGGGCATCGAGGGTACGCTTGTTGATGCGCTTGAGGTCGACGCGGTGACAGAAGTCGAACAGGTCCTGGAACGGTCCGCCTTCGGCCCGCGCCTCCATGATCGCTTCCACCGGGCCTTCCCCGACGCCCTTGATCGCACCGAGGCCATAGACGATGCGACCGTCGTTGTTCACGGTGAACTTGAAGTCGGAGAAGTTCACGTCCGGCGCGTCGAGGCGCAGCTTCATGCTGCGCACTTCCTCGATCAGGATCACCACCTTGTCGGTGTTGTGCATATCCGCCGAGAGCACCGCAGCCATGAAGGGAGCCGGATGGTGGGTCTTCAGCCAGGCGGTCTGGTAGGAGACCAGGCCATAGGCGGCGGAGTGGGATTTGTTGAAACCATAACCGGCGAATTTTTCCACCAGGTCGAAGATGTTGCCCGCGAGGTCGCCATCGATGCCGTTGTTGGCGCAACCTTCGATGAAACCGCCGCGCTGCTTGGCCATTTCCTCGGGCTTTTTCTTACCCATGGCCCGGCGCAGCATGTCCGCGCCACCCAGGGTGTAGCCGGCCATGACCTGGGCGATCTGCATCACCTGTTCCTGGTACAGGATGATCCCGTAGGTCGGCGCCAGGACTGGTTGCAGGCCTTCGTACTGGTAATCCGGGTGCGGATAGGCCAGCTCGGCGCGGCCGTGCTTGCGGTTGATGAAGTCGTCCACCATGCCCGATTGCAGCGGACCGGGTCGGAACAGCGCGACCAGTGCGATGAGGTCTTCCAGGCAGTCGGGCTTGAGCTTCTTGATCAGCTCCTTCATGCCGCGGGATTCAAGCTGGAACACCGCCGTGGTTTCGGCCTTTTGCAGCAGCTCGTAGGTCTTGCGGTCATCCAGCGGGATGAAGTCGATATTGAGATCCGGCAGGTTCTGCTTGGCCTGCTCGCGGTTGATGATCTCCATCGCCCATTTGATGATGGTCAGGGTGCGCAGGCCGAGGAAGTCGAACTTCACCAGGCCCGCCGCCTCGACGTCATCCTTGTCGAACTGGGTGATCAGGCCGCCGCCCTCTTCGTCACAGGCGATCGGCGAGAAGTCGGTGAGCTTGGTCGGTGCGATCACCACACCACCGGCGTGCTTGCCGGTACCCCGGGTGACACCCTCGAGCTTGAGGGCCATGTCCCAGATTTCCTTGGCGTCCTCGTCGGTCTTGAGGAAATCGCGGAGAATTTCTTCCTGCTCGTAGGCCTTTTCCAGGGTCATGCCCACTTCGAACGGAATCATCTTCGACAGACGATCCGCCAGGCCGTAGGACTTGCCCTGCACCCGCGCTACGTCGCGCACCACCGCCTTGGCCGCCATGGTGCCGAAAGTGATGATCTGGCTCACCGCATTGCGCCCGTAGGCCTCGGCCACGTATTCGATCACCCGGTCGCGGCCGTCCATGCAGAAGTCGACGTCGAAGTCGGGCATGGAAATACGTTCGGGGTTGAGGAAACGTTCGAACAGCAGGTCATAGGCCAGCGGGTCGAGGTCGGTGATCTTCAGTACGTAGGCCACCAGCGAGCCGGCACCCGACCCCCGGCCCGGACCGACCGGCACGTCGTTGTTCTTGGCCCACTTGATGAAGTCCATAACGATGAGGAAGTAACCGGGGAAACCCATCTGGATGATGATGTCCAGCTCGAACTTGAGCCGGTCCAGGTAGGTCTGGCGCTTCTCTTCGTAGTTGGGCGTGGTTTCCTTGGGCCAGAGCACCTTGAGGCGCTCCTCCAGGCCTTCGTGGGACACGTGGCGCAGATAGTCGTCGATGCCCATGCCGTTGGGCGTGGGGAAGTCAGGGAGGAAGTACTTGCCCAGTTGCACCGTGATATTGCAGCGCTTGGCGATCTCGACGGTGTTTTCCAGGGCCTCGGGCAAGTCGCTGAACAGCTCGGCCATTTCTTCCGGGCTTTTCAGGTATTGCTGGTCGCTGTAGTTGCGCGAACGGCGCGGGTCATCCAGTGCGCGGCCTTCGCCGATGCACACGCGGGTTTCGTGGGCGTCGTAGTCCGACTGCTTGATGAAGCGCACATCGTTGGTCGCCACCAGCGGCGCACCCAGGCGATCGGCCAGGGCCACGGCGGCGTGCAGGTATTCTTCGTCGCCGGCGCGGTTGGTGCGCTGGACCTCGACGTAGAAGCGATCAGGGAACATCTCCATCCAGTCCCGCAGCAGCGCTTCGGCCTGGGTCTCATGACCGTTCATCAGGGCCATGCCGATATCGCCTTCCTTCGCGGCGGACAGGGCGATCAGGCCCTGCGCCGCTTCGGCAATCCATTCGCGCTGGATGATCACCAGGCCGTTGCGCTGGCCGTCGGTCCAGCCACGGGAAATCAGCTCGGTCAGGTTGCGGTAGCCCTGGGCATCCATCGCCAGGAAGCAGATGCGTGCCAGCGGGTCTTCCGCGTCGTCACCAGCCAGCCACAGGTCGGCGCCGCAGATCGGCTTGATCCCGGCGCCCATGGCGGTCTTGTAGAACTTGACCAGCGAGCACATGTTGCTCTGGTCGGTCACGGCTACCGCCGGCATGTTCATCCCGACCAGGGCCTTGGCGAGCGGCTTGATCCGCACCAGTCCGTCGACCAGTGAGAATTCGGTATGCAGGCGAAGATGAACGAAGGAAGCCGACATGATGATCCTATAGCAGCGCAAAACGACAAGGCCCGGATTGTACCGGGCCTCGATCAAAACATCAGCCGGTGCAAAACGAACCGGACTGAAGGTGAATGCCTGGGGTCAGACCAGGCTGGGCTGACCACCGGCCAGCACCTGGGCCTCATAGGCCGCACGCACGGGGGCGAAGGAGCGCCGGTGGATCGGCGTCGGACCCAAGCGAGCCAGCGCCTCCAGGTGGACGGGGGTCGGATAGCCCTTGTGCCCGCCGATGCCGTAGCCCGGGTAGATCAATTCGAAAGCGGACATTTCACGGTCGCGGGTGACCTTGGCCAGGATCGACGCGGCAGCGATGGCCGGCACCTGACTATCGCCCTTGATCACGGGTGAGGCTGGCACCTGCAGTTTTGGGCAGCGGTTGCCGTCGATCAGCGCCAGTTTCGGGGTGATATGCAGGCCTTCGACCGCGCGCTGCATGGCCAGCATGGTGGCGTGCAGGATGTTCAGCTCGTCGATCTCGTCGACTTCGGCGCGGGCGATGCAGAAGCTCAGGGCCTTTTCGCAGATCTCGTCGAAAAGTTTCTCGCGACGTGCCTCGGTGAGTTTCTTCGAGTCGTTGAGGCCGAGGATCGGCCGCGCCGGATCGAGGATCACCGCAGCCGTCACGACCGCGCCGCACAGCGGGCCACGGCCGACCTCGTCGACACCGGCGACAAGGTCCTCGACCAGGCTGAAGTCCAGTCCCATTTGCATTTATCGATCTTCCAGCAGGGCCAGCACCGCCTCGGCTGCCTGGTTCGAGGCATCGCGGCGCAAGGTGCGGTGAATCTGGTCAAAGCCTTCGGTCTGTTGCGTACCGTCGCGCACCAGCGGTGCCAGGGTCTGCGCCAGGGCCTCCTGGGTGGCGGCCTCCTGCAGCAGCTCGGGCACCAGCAGGCGCTGGGCCAGCAGGTTGGGCAACGAGACGTAAGGGCTTTTCACCAGACGTTTGAGAATCCAGTAGCTCAAGGGCGCCAAGCGGTAAGCGACCACCATCGGACGCTTGAACAGCAGGGCTTCGAGGGTTGCGGTACCGGAGGCGATCAGCACCGCATCGCAGGCCGCCAGGGCCTGGTGGGACTGGCCATCGAGCAGGGTTAGCGGCAGGTCGCGTCCGGCGAGCATCTGCTCCAGCTGCGCACGGCGCGTGGCGTTGGCACAGGGCGAAACGAAACGCACCCCCGGCACCAGTTCGCGCAGGCGCTGCGCAGTATCGAGGAACAGGGCGCCCAGGCGGCCAACTTCGCCACCCCGGCTGCCCGGCATCAGTGCCACCAGCGGTCCGTCCGGTAGGCCCAGCGCCTGGCGCGCAGCCTGGCGATCCGCCTCAAGCGGGATGGTGTCAGCCAGTGGGTGCCCGACAAAACGCACCGGCACGCCCTGCTCTTCGTAGAACTTCGCCTCGAAGGGGAACAGGGTCAGCATCAGGTCGCAGCCTTCGCGGATCTTCAGCACGCGCTTCTGTCGCCAGGCCCAGACCGACGGGCTGACGTAGTGCACGGTCTTGATCCCGGCCTGACGCAGCTTCAGTTCGATATTGAGGGTGAAGTCGGGCGCGTCGATGCCGATGAAGACATCGGGCTTTTCCTCGATCAGGGTCTGGATCAGCAGCTTGCGGCGCTTGAGCAACTCCGGCAGACGGCCCAGCACTTCGACCAGGCCCATCACCGCCAGGCGTTCCATCGGGAAATAGGACGTTAGGCCCTCGGCTTCCATCAGGGGGCCGCCAACACCGATAAAACGAATCTCCGGATGACGGGCTTTGAGTGCCCGCATCAAACCCGAGCCGAGAATGTCGCCGCTGGCCTCACCGGCCACCAGCGCTACGCAGAGAGCCGGCATATCAGCGGGTGATGCCGCGGGCGGAGTTCTGGATCGACTGGCGGAACAGTTCGACTTCAGGGAACTGCTGCGACGAAGCCTCCAGCTCGACGATGGCCTGGTCGACGGTCAGGCCCTGGCGGTAGACCACCTTGTAGGCACGACGCAACGCATGGATGGCGTCTTCGCTGAAACCGCGACGGCGCATGCCCTCGAAGTTCATGCTGCGCGCCTCGGCCGGGTTGCCGAACACCGTGACGAAGGCCGGCACGTCCTTGCCGATCGCCGTCCCCATGCCCGAGAAACTGTGGGCACCGATATGGCAGAACTGGTGGACCAGGGTGAAACCGGAAAGGATCGCCCAGTCATCCACGTGCACATGACCGGCCAACGCGGTGTTGTTGACCAGGATGCAGTGGTTGCCGATCACGCTGTCGTGGCCGATGTGGGCATAGGCCATGATCAGGTTGTGATCGCCGAGGGTGGTTTCCGAACGGTCCTGCACGGTGCCACGGTGAATGGTCACCCCTTCGCGGATGACGTTGTTGTCACCGATCACCAAGCGCGTAGGCTCGCCTTTGTACTTGAGGTCCGGCGTGTCTTCGCCAACCGAGGAAAACTGATAGATGCGGTTATTGCGGCCGATACGGGTCGGCCCCTTGAGCACTACGTGCGGACCGACGACGGTCCCCTCCCCGATCTCGACATCCGGGCCGATGATCGACCAAGGACCGACCTCGACACCGTCGGCCAGCCTGGCCGAGGGGTCGATGATTGCCCGAGGGTCAATCAAACTCATAGTTTGCGTTCCGCGCAGATGATCTCGGCGGAGCAGACAGGCTTGCCGTCGACCGAGGCCTGGCAGTCGAACTTCCAGATCTGGCGCTTGCAGCTGATGAATTTCGCTTCGAGGATCAGTTGATCACCCGGCAGTACCGGCTGGCGGAAGCGCAGCTTGTCGGAACCGACGAAGTAGTAGAGGGTGCCGTCCGTCGGCTTGGCATCGAGCATCTTGAAGCCGAGGATGCCGGCAGCCTGAGCCATGGCCTCGATGATCAGCACACCCGGCATGATCGGGTGCGCCGGGAAGTGACCATTGAAGAACGGCTCGTTGATGCTGACATTCTTGTAGGCACGAATGCGCTGACCCTCGACGTCCAGTTCCACTACCCGGTCCACGAGCAGGAACGGATAACGGTGGGGCAGGTATTCGCGAATCTCGTTGATGTCCATCATTTCTGGGGGAAGCCTGTAGTGAAGATAGGGAACACGTGCAGGGCGCCGTGCACCTTTGGCCATTCGGGACCGCCCATGGGCAGCCCCGCAGCCTTGATCAGGAAAAAAGTATCAGCCATCAGATGATGGCTGGCCGCCGGAGGTCACGGCGTCAACGCGCTTTTCTACCTGTTGAAGTCGTTTGGCCATGTCGTCCAGCTGGCGAATCCGCGCGGCGCTCTTGCGCCAGTCGCCGAGCGTTTGCATCGCCGTACCGGAAGAATAGCCGCCTGGCTCGGTGATGGAGCGGGTGACCATGGTCATGCCGGAAACGAAGACGTTGTCGCAGACATCGATGTGACCGACCATGCCGACGCCGCCGGCGATGGTGCAATGCTTGCCGATCTTCGTGCTGCCGGAAATACCGACACAGGCCGCCATGGCCGTGTGGTCGCCGACCTGCACGTTGTGGGCGATCTGGATCTGGTTGTCGAGCTTGACCCCGTCACCGATGCGGGTGTCGGCCAGTGCACCGCGGTCGATCGCGGTATTCACGCCGATTTCCACATCATCACCGATGGTCACGCCACCGATCTGCGCAATCTTCTGCCAGACACCTTTCTCGTTGGCGAAGCCGAAGCCTTCACCGCCGAGCACCGCACCGGACTGGATGACCACGCGCTTGCCGATGCGCACGTCGTGGTACAGGGTCACGCGCGGGGCAAGCCAGCCGCCATCGCCGATCACGCTGCGGGCACCGATGAAGCAATGGGCACCGAGGGTGACATTGGCGCCGATCACCGCACCGCTCTCGATGACCACGAACGGACCAACACTGGCGCTGGCATCGACCTGCGCGTCCGCCGCCACCACGGCGCTGGGATGAATTCCCGCCACAGCCTTGGGTTTGGGGTCGAACAGGTGGGAGATGCGCGCGTAGGCCAGGTACGGATCGGGCACGATCAGGGCGTTGCCGGAGAAACCTTCGGCATCGGCGGCACGCAGCAACACCGCAGCCGCCTGGGTATCACCCAGGTATTTGCGGTATTGGGGATTGGCCAGGAAGCTCAATTGGCCGGGGCCGGCTTCCTGCAGGGTCGCAAGACCAGTGATGTCGAGTTCCGCGGGACCTTTCAGGGTCGCGCCGAGGAACTCGGCCAACTGGCCGAGTTTCATGGTCGCCGTCATATCAACGGGACTGGTTCATGCGCTCGATGACCTGGCGGGTGATGTCATACTGAGGCTTGACATCGATGACCGCGCCACGCTCGAGAACCAGGTCGAAACCGCCTTTCTTGATGACTTCCTCGACAGCGCCATCCAGTTTCGGCTTGAGCTGCTTGAGCATGTCACGGTCGGCAACCGCCTTGGCTTCGTTCAGTTCCTTGGACTGGAACTGGAAATCACGGGCCTTTTGCTTGAACTCAAGCTCCAGACGCTCGCGCTCGCCCTGAGCCATCTTGTCGCCGCCCTTGACCAGACGGTCCTGGATACCCTTGGCGCTGCTTTCCAGGTTCTTCAGCTTGGTCAGTTGCGGACCGAACTTCTTCTCTGCATCCACCGCGTAGGCCTTGGCCGCATCGGATTCCAGCAGGGCCATCTGATAGTTCAGAACGGCAACCTTCATTTCGGCAAAAGCCGGGGTCGCGACCAGGGCCGCAGCCAGTACAGCCAGTTGAGTCAACTTACGCACGATGCACTCCTACAGAATCCGTTGTCGTTTACGTGGACCAGACCCTTAGAAGGTCTGACCCAGAGAGAATTGGAACACCTGGGTATCGGCATCGTCCGGTTTCTTCACCGGCATCGCCAGGCTGAAGCTCAACGGACCTAGTGCGGTAATCCAGGTCACACCCAGGCCGACGGAGCTGGCCAGGCCGGAAAGGCCGAACTTCTCGCAATCTGGCTTGGAGCCGCAATTGGTGTCGTAGACGTTACCCATATCCCAGAATACCGAGGTACGCAGGGAACGCTGGTCCTTGACGAACGGCAGCGGGAACAGCAGTTCGACACCACCCTGCACGAGGACGTTACCACCGAACGGCAACGGATCCTGGTCCGGGTCGGTCGCGGTACCACGGGCGGCGTTGGCCTGGCTCGGGGTACTGCGTGGACCGAGGCTGCTGTCCTTGAAGCCACGCACCGAGTTGAAACCACCCGCGTAGTAGTTCTCGTAGAACGGCAGGCCCGAGGTGGAACCATAACCGTCGCCATAACCCAGCTCGGTATGCAGGCGCAGGGTGTAGTCGTTGCTGAGCGGCTTGAACAGCTGACCACGGTAGTCGAGCTTGAAGAACGACAGGTCGCTACCTGGAGTGGTGGCTTCCAGGGTCAGGCTCTGCGAGTGACCACGGGTTGCCAGCACGCCCTTGTTCAGGGTCGACTCGGACCAGCCGGCGGACGCCTTGAAGTTCAGGAAGCTGTCATCGCCTTCCTTCTCCAGGAAGTCGAAGATCTCGTCAACGGTATAGGTACCGGTCTTGATCTTGTCCTGCTGCACGCTCAGGCCGAAGGTCAGGCGCGACGTCTCGCTGATCGGGTAGCCGACGTTGACACCGGCACCCAGGCTGTCCACCGCATAGCTCGCCACGTCGACGTCGAGGTCGTCGTAGTTGGTGGTGCGGTAGAACGCGTTGTAGCCCAGGCTAACGCCATCGGCGGTCCAGTAGGGGTCCACGAAGCCGAAGTTGTATCGGCTCTGGTATTCGGAACGGGTCAGGCCGATGGAGACCTTGTTACCGGTACCGAGGAAGTTGTTCTGGCTGATCGAACCGCCGAGGATCAGACCGGCGCTCTGGGCGAAACCGACGCTGGCGGTGATCGAACCGGAGGCTTGCTCTTCCACGGTGTAGTTGACGTCGACCTGGTCGTCGGTGCCGGGAACGGCCGGGGTCTCGACGTTGGCTTCCTTGAAGAAGCCCAGGCGCTCCAGACGGGTCTTGGACTGGTCGATCAGGTAGGTCGAAGCCCAGCCGCCTTCCATCTGGCGCATTTCGCGACGCAGCACTTCGTCCTCGGACTTGGTGTTGCCACGGAAGTTGATGCGGTTGACGTAGGCACGCTTGCCCGGATCGACGACGAAGGTGATGTCGACGGTATGGTCTTCGTCGTGCGGCTGAGGCACGCCGTTGACGTTGGCGAAGGTGTAGCCTTCGTTACCCAGGCGACGGGTGATCAGCTCGGAGGTGGTGGTCATCACCTTGCGCGAGAATACCTGTCCAGGCTGGGCCAGCAGCAGCGCCTTGACCTGGTCTTCCGGAACCTTGAGGTCGCCGGACAGCTTCACGTCACGAACGGTGTACTTCTCGCCTTCGTTGATGTTGACGGTGATGTAGACGTGCTTCTTGTCCGGGGTAATGGATACCTGGGTGGAAGCGATGTCCATGTTGATGTAGCCGCGGTCCAGGTAGTAGGAGCGCAGGCGCTCGAGGTCACCGGAGAGCTTTTCGCGGGCGTACTTGTCGTCGTTCTTGAAGAACGACAGCCAGTTGGTGGTCTTGAGTTCGAACAGGCCCTGCAGGTCATCGTCGGAGAACACGGTGTTGCCCACGACGTTGATGTGCTGGATGGCCGCGACCGTGCCTTCGTTGATCTTGATCTTCAGGCCGACGCGGTTGCGCGGCTGCGGCACGACCTCGGCGTCGACCTCGGCCGAGTAGCGGCCCTGGGCGACGTATTGGCGTTGCAGTTCGTTACGCACGCCTTCGAGGGTGGCACGCTGGAAGATCTCGCCTTCGGCCAGGCCGGACTGTTTCAGGCCCTTCATCAGGTCTTCGGTGCTGATCGCCTTGTTGCCCTCGATCTCGATGCTGGAGACCGACGGACGCTCGACGACGTTGATGATCAGGACGTTGCCATCACGGCTCAGATTGATGTCCTGGAAAAACCCGGTCTTGAACAGGGAACGGGTCGACTCCACCAGGCGACCATCATCCGCCTGGTCACCGACGTTCAAGGGCAGGGCACCGAAAACGCTGCCGGCGGAAACCCGCTGCAGACCGTTGACGCGAATATCGGAGATGGTGAAGGACTCGGCGTGAACTTCAGCGATCATCAGTGCGGCGAGAGCCGCAGTTAGCAGCAGACGTTTCATGAAGTCCTTTTTTATTCCAACTGGCAATAGACGACCCACCGCAAGGACGCGGCAGGCTCGCAATTGAGCGAAGCGTTACAGTCGACCCAAATCGTTGATCAGGGCGAGCAACATCACCCCGACTACCAAACTGATACCGATCTGGACCCCCCAACCTTGCACCCGGTCCGACAGCGGACGCCCACGCACCCACTCGACCAGGTAAAACAGCAAATGCCCCCCATCCAGTACCGGAATGGGCAGCAAGTTAAGAACTCCGAGGCTAATGCTCAGATAGGCAAGGAAATTCAGGAAATCTCCGAGGCCCGACTGGGCTGAAGCGCCCGCCACTTTAGCAATGGTTATCGGTCCGCTCAAGTTTTTTACCGAGAGCTCACCGAAGAGCATTTTCTTCAGTGATTCGAGGGTCAGGACACTCATGGTCCAGGTCCGGGAAAGCCCCTCGCCCACCGCTTCCAGCGGGCCATAGCTGACTTCGCGGAGCATTTGCGCCGGCCACTCGGCCTGGGCCACGCCGGCCCCGAGGTAGCCGGTAGCGGCCTTGCCTTCGCCACGACTGGCCAGGGTCACCGGCAGTTCCAGGCGCGCGCCATGGCGCTCAACGCCCAGCACCACGCGGCTGCCAGCACGACTGCGCACATTGTCGACCACCTGCTGCCAGTCGCTCAGCGCCTGGCCGTCGAGGGTCAGCAGGCGATCGCCGGTCTTCAGGCCGGCCGCCTGGGCCGGGCCTTGCGGATCGAGCTCGGAAAGCACCGGGGCCAGGGCTGGACGCCACGGGCGAATACCCAGCGAACTGATCGGGTCCGGCTCATCGGCGCCCTTGAGCCACTGGTCGAGGGTTACGGTATAGGTGTTATCGGTGGTCGCGCCCTCGCTGCGCACATCCACCCGCAGCGGACCGCTTTCACCCAGGCGCCGGACCAGTTGCAAATTGACCGCAGCCCAGCCAGTGGTCGGCTTGCCATCGATGGCTACGATTTCCTGACCCGTGCTCAGCCCCGCCACCGCAGCCAGGCTACCCGGCTCGACATTGCCGATGACCGGACGCACCTGCTGGCTGCCCAGCATGGCCAGGATCCAGAAAAACAGGATGGCAAGCAGGAAGTTGGCGATCGGTCCGGCAGCGGTGATGGCAATGCGCTGGCCGACGGTCTTGCGATTGAAGGATTGCTCGAGCAGAGCGGATGGTACGTCGCTCTCGCGCTCGTCGAGCATCTTGACGTAGCCGCCCAGGGGAATGGCGGCGATCACGAACTCCGTGCCCTGGCGATCATGCCAGCGCACCAGCGGCGTGCCGAAGCCCACGGAGAAACGCAGGACCTTCACACCACAGCGACGAGCCACCCAGAAGTGCCCGAACTCGTGAAAGGTAACCAGTACACCCAGTGCGACCAGGGTGCCGATGATCATGTAGAGCGCGCTCATGTCTTTCTCCGAATAACGTTCAACCGGGCGGGCTCGACACACTCAACGCCCGTGACGCGTCAACCACTCGCCCGCCAGCTCGCGTGCGCGCTGGTCGGCAGCGAATACCGCATCGAGCGAGCCGACGGCAACCACCGGCTCACGCTCAAGCACCTGCCCGATCATACTCGCGATCTCCGGGAAGCGGATGCGCCCCCGAAGAAAGGCTTCCACCGCGACCTCGTTGGCGGCATTGAGCACCGCCGGGGCGCTGTTGCCGGCTTCGGCCGCTTCCCGGGCCAGGCGCAGGCAGGGGAAGCGCTGTTCGTCCGGCGCCTCGAATTCGAGACGGGCGATGGCGAACAGGTCCAGTGCCGGCACCCCGGAGTCGATCCGCTCGGGCCAGGCCAGGGCGTTGGCGATCGGGGTGCGCATGTCCGGGTTGCCCAACTGGGCCAGGACAGAGCCGTCGACATAATCGACGAGGGAGTGAATCACACTTTGCGGATGCACCACCACCTCGACCCGGGACGGCGGCGCATCGAACAGCCAGCAGGCTTCGATCAACTCGAGCCCCTTGTTCATCATGCTCGCCGAGTCCACCGAGATCTTCCGGCCCATGGACCAGTTGGGGTGGGCGCACGCCTGCTCGGGGGTGACCCGCTCCAGCTCGGCCGGCGAAGTCTGACGGAACGGGCCGCCGGACGCCGTCAGCAGGATCCGACGCACCCCGACCTGATCCAGGCCGCGGGCATAGTCGCCCGGCAGGCACTGGAAGATGGCGTTGTGTTCGCTGTCGATGGGCAGCAGCACCGCGTTATTGCGCCGTACCGCGTTCATGAACAAGGCACCGGACATCACCAGCGCCTCCTTGTTGGCCAGCAGGACCTTCTTGCCCGCCTCCACC
This sequence comes from Pseudomonas putida, assembly GCF_001941965.1. GTDB lineage: Bacteria > Pseudomonadota > Gammaproteobacteria > Pseudomonadales > Pseudomonadaceae > Aquipseudomonas > Aquipseudomonas putida_L. Next base: position 209,642 of record NZ_MKZO01000067.1, read on the forward strand.
GCCGCCAGGGTCGGACGCAGGCCCGCGGCACCGACGATGGCCGCCATGACCGCATCGACCTGCGGGTCGGCCGCCACGGCACACAGGCCACGCTCACCCACCAGCACCTCGGTGCGCGAACCGGCCGCGTCGAGACCGGCACGCAGGGTAGCGGCCGACGCCTCGTCCGGCACCACGGCAAACACCGGCGCATGCTTCAGGCACAGCGCCAGCAGTTCATCCAGACGGGAATAGCCGCTCAGGGCGAAGGTCTCGTAGCGATCCGGATGGCGGGCGATGACATCCAGCGTGCTCAGACCGATGGAGCCGGTGGCCCCGAGCACGGTAATACGTTGCACGCGACTCACATCAGGCCCCAATGCAGGACGGCGAACAGGGGAATGGCGGCGGTCAGGCTGTCGATGCGATCGAGAATGCCACCGTGCCCCGGCAACAGGTTGCTGCTGTCCTTGATCCCTGAACGACGCTTGAACATGCTCTCGGTCAGGTCGCCAACCACCGAGCCCATGACGATCAGGGCCGCACCGAGCAGCGCAAGGATCAGTTGCCCCACGCCCCAGTCACGGGACAGACCCACGCACAGGGTGATGACCAGGCTCAACGCCAGGCCACCGTAGACACCTTCCCAGCTCTTGCCTGGGCTGACTTCGGGGGCCAGCTTGCGCTTGCCGAAGGCCCGACCGGAGAAATAGGCGCCGATATCGGCAGACCAGACCAGCACCATGACCGCGAGAATGAGCCAGTTACCCATCTCCGCCCGCTTGAGCACCATCAGCCCCTGCCAGGCCGGCAGCAGGATCAGCGCGCCGATCAGCAGGCGGCAGGCGACGCTGGCCCACAGCTCGCTGCTGCGCGGGTAGGTCATCACCAGCCAGGTCGCCACGCCCCACCACAACACCGAAGCCCCGAGGATCCAGGGTTCCAGGTCAGGCATCAGGTACAGCAGCATCAACAGGCCAGCGATCACCGCAGCGTAGGCCACCCGCACCACCTGAGAGACCAGACCGGCAAGCCGGGCCCACTCCCAGGCGCCGAGGGAAACCACCAGGCCGATGAACAGGGCGAAGTCCGAGCCATCGAGCAGGAAGAACCCGCCCAGGGCGATCGGCAACAGGATCAGTGCGGTAATGATGCGTTGCTTGAGCATTAGGCACGGGCTCCAGCTTCGACCTGCTCGCTGGTTTTACCGAAACGGCGCTGGCGCGAAGCGAAATCGGCCAGCGCAGTGCGCATGGCCTCGTGTTTGAAGTCCGGCCAGAAGAGGTCGGAGAAGTACAACTCGGCGTAAGCCAGTTGCCACAGCAGGAAGTTGCTGATGCGATGCTCGCCACCGGTGCGGATGCACAGGTCCGGCAGCGGCAGGTCGCCCGTAGCCAGGCAGGTCTGCAACAGCTCGGGAGTGATGTCTTCCGGACGCAGATGACCGGCCTGGACCTCGCGCGCCAGGCGCTGGGCAGCCTGGGCGATATCCCACTGGCCACCGTAGTTGGCGGCGATCTGCAGGATGAAGCGATTGTTGCCGGCGGTCAGCGCTTCGGCTTCACGCATGGCGGCCTGCAGCTCGGGATGGAACCGCGAACGGTCGCCAATGATGCGCAGGCTGATGTTGTTCTCGTTGAGGCGCTTGGCTTCCCGGCGCAAGGCCGAGAAGAACAGCTCCATCAACGCCCCGACCTCATCGGCCGGGCGTTGCCAGTTTTCGCTGGAGAAGGCGAACAGGGTCAGCACTTCGACCTTGGCCTCGGCGCAGACCTCGATAACGGCCCGCACCGCGTCCACACCTGCCTTGTGCCCGGCGACGCCGGGCAACAGGCGCTTCTTCGCCCAGCGATTATTTCCGTCCATGATGATCGCGACGTGGCGCGGCACCGAGGACGGCACACCCTGCTTGCTCTTTTCCATTAAAAAAGCCCCGACCTTAAACGGCCATCAGGTCCTTTTCTTTTGCTTCCAGAGCTTTGTCGACTTCGCCAACGTACTTGTCGGTGAGCTTCTGCAGCTCGTCGGACGCACGACGCTCTTCGTCTTCGCTGATTTCCTTGTCCTTGGCCAGCTTCTTCAGGTCGGCCAGGGCATCGCGACGCACGTTGCGCACGGCAACCTTGGCGTCTTCGGCAACACCGCGCGCCTGCTTGGTGTAGCCCTTGCGGGTTTCCTCGGTCAGGGCCGGCATCGGTACACGGATGGTGGTACCGGCGCTGCTCGGGTTCAGGCCCAGGTCGGAGGTCAGGATGGCCTTCTCGATCGCAGCGCTCAGGTTCTTGTCGTGAGCGACGATCTTCAGGGTACGGGCGTCTTCGACGGAGACCGCAGCCACCTGGTTCAGCGGCATCTCGCTACCCCAGGCCGGGACCTTGACGCTGTCCAGGATGCTCGGGTGGGCGCGACCGGTACGGATCGCCGCCAGGTTGCGACCCAGGGCCTCGATGGACTTGCCCATGCGGTCCTGTGCGTCTTTCTTGATATCGTTGATCATTCTTCGCCTTCCTCGATCAGAGTTCCTTCAGCGCCGCCCACTACGATGTTCAGCAAGGCGCCAGGCTTGTTCATGTTGAAAACCCGCAACGGCATCTTGTGGTCACGGCACAGGCAGATTGCGGTCAGGTCCATCACACCCAGCTTGCGGTCGAGCACTTCATCGTACGTCAGACGATCGAATTTCTCGGCATGCGGATCCTTGAACGGATCGGCAGTGTACACGCCGTCGACCTTGGTTGCCTTCAGCACGACGTCAGCATCGATTTCGATGGCGCGCAGGCACGCGGCCGAGTCGGTGGTAAAGAACGGGTTGCCGGTACCGGCGGAGAAGATCACCACGTCGCCGGAGTTCAGATGGCGGATACCCTTGCGGCGGTCATAGTGGTCGGTGACGCCGACCATGGAAATGGCCGACATGACGATGGCGGGGATGTTCGAGCGCTCCAGGGCGTCGCGCATGGCCAGGGCGTTCATCACGGTCGCCAGCATGCCCATGTGGTCACCGGTCACGCGGTCCATGCCGGCCGCACTCAGGGCCGCACCACGGAACAGGTTGCCGCCACCGATGACCAGGCCAACCTGGACGCCGATACCGACCAGTTGGCCGACTTCGAGGGCCATGCGATCCAGCACCTTCGGGTCGATCCCGAAGTCTTCCGAGCCCATCAGGGCCTCGCCGCTAAGTTTGAGCAAAATGCGTTTATAGCGAGGTTGACGACCAGTAACCTGCTGAGCCATTGCGAATCTCTCCTGCGGCGTTTGTATAAATTCCGGGCGGGCTGTTTTCAGCCTGCGCCAACTGTAGCTTGGCACCCACGGGGCGCCAGCGCGCTGGCGAATCTCGGCTTGTGGCACGAAAAGCGCCTGCGCTTTGACAAAGAGGCTGCGCGCGTGAGCGGGCAGCCTCTTTGGGGCGACAGATGTGAATCCGTCTTATTGCTTCTGGGCAGCAGCCACTTGAGCGGCAACTTCGTCAGCGAAGTTGTCGACTGGCTTCTCGATGCCTTCACCTACCGCGAAGCGGGTGAACGAAACGATTTCAGCGCCGCCTTTCTTGGCCAGAGCACCCACGGTGATTTCCGGATCCTTGACGAAGGCTTGCTCGACCAGGCTGGCTTCAGCCAGGAACTTGGTGATACGGCCGCTGATCATCTTCTCGACGATTTCAGCAGGCTTGCCTTTCATCTTGTCTTCGTTGAGGCTCAGGAACACGCCTTTCTCGCGCTCGATCGCTTCAGCGGAAACTTCCGATGGCAGCAGGAACTCAGGGTTGCTGGCAGCCACGTGCATGGCGATGTCCTTGGCCAGCTCGACGCTGCCGCCCTTCAGGGAGACCACGACGCCAATCTTGTTGCCGTGCAGGTACGAACCCAGAACGTCGCCTTCAACACGCGCCAGACGGCGGATGTTGACGTTTTCGCCAGTCTTGGCAACCAGAGCGAGGCGAGCCTCTTCCTGGGCTTCGATCAGCGGAGCGACGTCGGTCAGCTTGTCGTTGAAGGCTTTTTCGACGCTGGCAGCAACGAATGCCTTGAAGTCGTCTTGCAGGGCCAGGAAGTCGGTCTGCGAGTTGACTTCGATCAGAACGGCGGTCTTGCCGTCGTCCTTGATGGCGATGGCGCCTTCGGCGGCAATGTTGCCAGCCTTCTTGGCAGCCTTGATGGCGCCCGAAGCGCGCATATCGTCGATGGCTTTTTCGATGTCGCCGCCGGCTTTGGTGAGGGCTTTCTTGCAGTCCATCATGCCTTCGCCAGTGCGCTCACGCAGTTCCTTGACCAACGCTGCAGTAATTTCTGCCATTTCAAAATCCTCTTGGATAGGTTTTCAACCATTCCACCCGCGATTAACGGGGGCTCAATTCTGGAAATCAACAGCCTGTCTCATAGGCGGCGCGTCGATGATGCGGACACTTGGCGACAGGAGGATTTCAAGGTGGCAAAAAGGGGGCCTAGCCCCCTTTTTGCGTGCCAAGTCGACGCGAGCGTCGCTTACTCGGCAGCTGGCACTTCTTCAGCGTAAACTTCGGTGCCGCCGGCAACGTTGTTGCGACCACGGATGACGGCGTCAGCCATCGAACCCATGTACAGCTGGATAGCGCGGATGGCGTCGTCGTTACCTGGGATAACGTAGTCAACGCCTTCCGGGCTGCTGTTGGTATCGACAACGCCGATGACCGGGATGCCCAGCTTGTTGGCTTCGGTGATAGCGATGCGCTCGTGCTCGACGTCGATCACGAACAGTGCGTCCGGCAGGCCGCCCATGTCCTTGATACCACCCAGGCTGCGATCCAGTTTTTCCAGATCACGGGAGCGCATCAGGGCTTCTTTCTTGGTCAGCTTGGCGAAGGTACCGTCTTCAGCCTGGGTTTCCAGCTCGCGCAGACGCTTGATCGAAGCGCGGATGGTCTTGTAGTTGGTCAGCATGCCACCCAACCAGCGGTGGTCGACGTACGGCGAACCGCAACGTGCTGCTTCTTCAGCTACGATCTTGCCAGCGGAACGCTTGGTGCCGACGAACAGGATCTTGTTCTTGCCCTGGGCCAGACGCTCTACGAAGGTCAGAGCCTCGTTGAACATTGGCAGGGTTTTTTCCAGGTTGATGATGTGAATCTTGTTGCGCGCGCCGAAAATGAACTTGCCCATTTTCGGGTTCCAGTAACGGGTCTGGTGGCCGAAGTGCACACCGGCCTTCAGCATATCGCGCATGTTGACTTGGGACATGATAGTTCCTTGATAAGTCGGGTTGGGCCTCCACGCATCCCAATGACCAACCCGCAGATCCAGTGGATCGGGGCACCCAGGTCACCGTGTCGATACGTGTGTGGGTTTGAGCTTTGGGGGCCATCCCCACAAAGCGGCGCACTTTATACCACACTCGGATGACCAACGAAACCTGATTTGCCAATCATGTTCAGGCCGTGGCATCACGCCGGGGATCACGCCAGAATGCCATCATCTATATAGGCAACCATGCGCCGCGCGAGCCCCAGAACCCCCGCAGGCTCTGTTAGAATCGCCCCTTTCCTGTTCGCCCGCGCCGCGAAGGCGCCGTAGAGAGCCTGCAATGACCGTCACCATCAAAACCGCCGAAGACATCGAAAAGATGCGCATCGCCGGCCGCCTTGCCGCCGAAGTCCTGGAAATGATCGAAGAGCACGTCAAGCCCGGCGTGACCACCGAGGAACTGGACCGCATCTGCCACGACTACATCGTCAACGTCCAGCAGGCGATCCCCGCGCCCCTCAACTACAAGGGCTTCCCCAAGTCGATCTGCACCTCGATCAACCACGTGGTGTGCCACGGCATTCCCAACGAGAAGCCGCTCAAGGCCGGTGACACCCTGAACATCGACGTCACCGTGATCAAGGACGGCTACCACGGCGACACCAGCCGCATGTTCCACGTCGGCAGCGTGCCGGTCTGGGCCGAGCGCCTGTCCCAGATCACCCAGGAATGCCTGTACAAGGCCATCGAGATCATCAAGCCGGGTACTCGCCTGGGCGATATCGGCGAAGTGATCCAGAAACACGCGGAAAAGAACGGTTTCTCGGTCGTTCGCGAGTTCTGCGGCCACGGCATCGGCAAGGTGTTCCACGAAGAACCGCAGATCCTCCACTACGGCCGCGCCGGCACCGGCATGGAGCTGCAGGAAGGCATGACCTTCACCATCGAGCCGATGATCAACCAGGGCAAGGCCGACACCAAGGTCCTGGGCGACGGCTGGACCGCCATCACCAAGGACCGCAAGCTCTCGGCCCAGTGGGAACACACCCTGGTGGTCACCGCCACCGGCTATGAAATCTTCACCCTGCGCAAAGACGACACCATTCCCCGTACTTCAGCCTGACCAGACAGGACGATTCGATGCCCCAGGTGGATCCCGAGCTGTTCGATCGCGGCCAGTTCCAGGCGGAACTGGCCCTCAAGTCAAGCCCCATCGCGGCGTTCAAGAAGGCCATCCGCCGTGCCGGCGAGGTGCTTGACCAGCGTTTCCGCGAAGGCCGCGACATCCGTCGCCTGATCGAGGACCGCGCCTGGTTCGTCGATAACATCCTGCAACAGGCCTGGAACCACTTCGACTGGAGCGACGAAGCCGATATCGCCCTGGTCGCGGTGGGCGGCTACGGGCGTGGCGAACTGCACCCCCACTCGGACATCGACCTGCTGATCCTGCTGGAGCATGCCGACCACGAGATCTTCCGCGACTCGATCGAGCGTTTTCTCACGCTGCTGTGGGATATCGGCCTGGAAGTGGGCCAGAGCGTACGCTCGGTGGACGAGTGCGCCGAACAGGCCCGCGCCGACCTGACGGTGATCACCAACCTGATGGAAAGCCGCACCATCGCCGGCCCCGAGCGCCTGCGCCAGCGCATGCTCGAGGTCACCAGCACCGGGCACATGTGGCCGAGCAAGGAGTTCTTCCTGGCCAAGCGCGCCGAGCAGAAGGCTCGCCACCACAAGTACAACGACACCGAGTACAACCTCGAACCCAACGTCAAGGGCTCTCCCGGCGGGCTGCGCGATATCCAGACGGTGCTCTGGGTCGCCCGGCGCCAGTTCGGCACCCTCAACCTGCACGCCCTGGCTGGCGAAGGCTTCCTGCTGGAAGACGAGAACAAGCTGCTGGCCGCGTCCCAGGAATTCCTCTGGAAAGTCCGCTACGCCCTGCACATGCTTGCCGGGCGTGCCGAAGATCGCCTGCTGTTCGATCATCAGCGCAGCATTGCCACCCTGCTCGGCTTCGTCGATGACAACCCCAAGCGCGCCATCGAACAGTTCATGCAGCAGTACTACCGGGTGGTGATGAGCATCGCCGAGCTCAGCGACCTGATCATCCAGCACTTCGAGGAAGTCATCCTCGCCGACGACAGCAGCACCAGCACCCAGCCGCTGAATGCGCGCTTCCAGCTGCACGACGGCTATATCGAGGCGGTGCGCCCGAACGTGTTCAAGCGCACCCCGTTCGCCATGCTGGAAATCTTCGTGCTGATGGCCCAGCACCCCGAGATCAAGGGCGTGCGCGCGGACACCATCCGCCTGCTGCGGGAAAACCGCCACCTGATCGACGACAAGTTCCGCAACGATATCCGTAACACCAGCCTGTTCATCGAGCTGTTCAAGTGCGAGATCGGCATCCACCGCAACCTGCGGCGGATGAATCGCTACGGCATCCTCGGTCGCTACCTGCCGGAGTTCGGCCTGATCGTCGGGCAGATGCAGCACGACCTGTTCCACATCTATACGGTGGACGCGCACACCCTCAACCTGATCAAGCACCTGCGCAAGCTGCAGTACACCCCGGTCTCGGAGAAATTCCCGCTGGCCAGCAAGCTCATGGGCCGCCTGCCCAAGCCGGAGCTGATCTACATGGCCGGCCTCTACCACGACATCGGCAAGGGTCGCCAGGGCGATCACTCCGAGCTGGGCGCGGTGGATGCGCAAGCCTTCTGCGAACGTCACCAGTTGCCAGCGTGGGACAGCCGCCTGATCGTCTGGCTGGTGCAGAACCACCTGGTGATGTCGACCACCGCCCAGCGCAAGGACCTCTCCGACCCGCAGGTGATCCACGACTTCGCCCAGCACGTGGGCAACCAGGTCAACCTCGACTATCTCTACGTGCTGACCGTGGCCGATATCAACGCCACCAACCCCAGCCTGTGGAACTCCTGGCGCGCCAGCCTGCTGCGCCAGCTCTACACCGAGACCAAGCGCGCCCTGCGCCGCGGCCTGGAAAACCCGCTGGACCGCGAGGAGCAGATCCGCCAGACGCAAAGCGCGGCACTGGACATCCTGGTCCGCGAAGGCAACGACCAGGACGACGTCGAGCAACTCTGGTCGCAACTGGGCGATGACTATTTCCTGCGCCACACCTCCGCCGACGTGGCCTGGCACTCCGATGCAATCCTCCAGCAACCTGCCGACAGCGGCCCGCTGGTGCTGATCAAGGAGACCACCCAGCGTGAATTCGAGGGCGGCACGCAGATCTTCATCTATGCCCCGGACCAGCACGATTTCTTCGCCGTGACCGTGGCCGCCATGGACCAGCTCAACCTGAACATCCATGACGCGCGGATCATCACCTCGAGCAGCCAGTTCACCCTCGACACCTATATCGTCCTGGACAACGACGGCGGCTCGATCGGCAACAACCCGCAGCGGGTCAAGCAGATCCGCGACGGCCTCAGCGACGCCCTGCGCAACCCGGACGACTACCCGAGCATCATCCATCGCCGGGTGCCTCGCCAGCTGAAGCACTTCGCCTTCCCGCCGCAGGTGACCATCCTCAACGATGCCCAGCGCCCGGTGACCATCCTCGAACTGATCGCCCCCGACCGCCCCGGCCTGCTGGCGCGGATCGGCAAGATCTTCCTGGACTTCGACCTGTCGCTGCAGAACGCCAAGATCGCCACCCTCGGCGAGCGGGTGGAAGACGTGTTCTTCATCACCGACGCCGACAACCAGCCGCTTTCCGACCCACAACTGTGCAGCCGCCTGCAGGACGCCATCGTCGAGCAGTTGCGGGTCGAGCAGGCCAGCGGGACCGAATCCTTTCGCCTGACCATTTGATGCCTTGACGAGACCTTTGCGCCGATGAACAACGCTTTGAACCAGCTTCAGCCCTACCCGTTCGAGAAACTCCGCGCCCTGCTGGGCGGCGTTACCCCCGCGGCGGACAAGCGCGCCATCGCCCTGTCGATCGGCGAACCGAAGCACACCTCGCCGGCTTTCGTGGCCAAGGCCCTGGCCGACAACCTCGACCAGATGGCCGTGTACCCGACCACCCTCGGCCTGCCGGCCTTGCGCGAATCCATCGCCCACTGGTGCGAGCGCCGTTTCGGCGTGCCGGCCGGCTGGCTGGACGCGGCGCGCCACGTGTTGCCGGTCAACGGCACCCGCGAAGCGCTGTTCTCCTTCACCCAGGCGGTGGTCCAGCGCAGCGATGACGGCCTGATCATCAGCCCGAACCCGTTCTATCAGATCTACGAAGGCGCAGCCCTGCTCGCCGGCGCCAAGCCGCACTACCTGCCCTGCCTGGACCAGAACGGCTTCAACCCGGACTTCGACGCGGTGCCGGCGGACGTCTGGCAGCGCTGCCAGATCCTCTTCCTGTGCTCCCCGGGCAACCCGACTGGTGCCCTGGTGCCGCTGGAAACCCTGAAGAAACTGATCGCCCTGGCCGACCAGTACGACTTCGTCATCGCCGCCGACGAATGCTACAGCGAGCTGTACTTCGACGAGCAAAGCCCGCCGCCGGGCCTGCTGAGCGCCTGCGCCGAGCTGGGGCGCAGCGACTTCAAGCGCTGCGTGGTGTTCCACAGCCTGTCCAAGCGCTCCAACCTGCCGGGCCTGCGCTCCGGTTTTGTCGCCGGCGACGCGGAGATCCTCAAGGGCTTCCTGCTGTACCGCACCTACCACGGCTGTGCCATGCCGGTGCAGACCCAACTGGCGAGCATCGCCGCGTGGAACGACGAAGCCCACGTGCGTGACAACCGTGACCTGTACCGCGAGAAGTTCGACGCGGTGCTGGAGATCCTCGCCCCGGTGCTGGACGTGCAGAAGCCGGACGGTGGCTTCTACCTGTGGGCCAAGGTCCCGGGCAATGATGACGCGGCGTTCTGCCGAGGGCTGTTCGAGCAGCAGCATGTGACCGTGGTGCCGGGTTCGTATCTGTCCCGTGAGGTGGATGGCGTCAATCCGGGTGCCGGCCGGGTGCGCATGGCGCTGGTTGCGCCGCTGGCCGAGTGTGTCGAAGCGGCGAAACGGATTCGCGCGTTCATCGAAGGCTGATGAGAGGTGCGGCGCTGAACGACCTCAGCGCCGCACATTTTCTGCGGCAAACCGCAGAAAGTAGCCGAAGAACACGAGCAGACCTCCCGCTACTGCCAGGGCGACATAATCGCCAGTCGCCAGTGCAACACCTGACAGCACCAGACACACCAGCGCCAGTAGCGCTGCGACGCCCCTGCTGACCCTCCCTGTACCCCGCATACCCCGGCATGCCTGATAGAGAAATGGCGCCAGCAACAGCCATAACGCCAGGTCGAGCAGCACTATCACCAGCCAGGCCGGCCCCAGACTGTCGCCCCAGGCCGGATACAGGCTGCGTACCTGATCCCGGATGGTCATGTCGATGGCCAGCAACGGAAAAAGGACGAGGGTGCCGAAGCCATGGATCAGAAGCCGCCTGCACCCTGACTGCCCGCCCCTGGGTATCTGCATCATGAACACCGACAACAGCAGGAAGCTCATGCCATAGCCTTCCAGCTTCAACTTGGGCGTCAGCTCTTCCTTCACTGCCTGGTTGAACCGCTCGGTCTTGAGCCGGTAATCGACATTGTCCTCATGCCTGTTGATCGCCTCGATACGCGCGGCATCGCGGAACACCGGCATATCGGAGCTGATGCCGAGCAACAGGATGGCGGGCAGCAGGCAGGCCAGTGCCAGCCAATGGCGGAAATCGAAAGACATCGATGAAAGCCTCGAACCAGGAGAGATGGGCAGAGGCTATGTCCTTGGGTTTCTGCGAAATAGAGGATTGCGGAACTCTCCAGAGAATCTCCATGAACTCGTCATGGAACTTCACTTGCCCAGGCGTTTGACGTCGTTGCTGATGGCCTCATCGCTGGCAAGCCAGCTCCCACAGGTTTAACGGTGCACGCGATCTCTGTGGGAGCTGGCTTGCCAGCGATGAGGCCATCAGCAGCAACGAAGATTCACTTCACCTGCCCGAGATTCGCCTCACTCATATCCAGCTCCCCCAGCACCTTGCGCACCACGTCGTCGCCGACCTCGTGATGCCGGTGCATGCGATACAGCTCCAGGCGCTGCGCCCGCAGTGCCCGCAAGCGCAGGCGCCGCTCCAGCTGATCCATCTGCTCGGCCAGCGCCCGGGCTTCAGCGCTGTCGTTGTAAGCGTCCAACTGCTGGCGATACTCGGCCATCAGGCGCGCCTTCAACTCGGCTGCCAACGCAGCCTGGGAAGCATCCTGGGCCGCCCCCGGCTCGGCGGTTTCCTCGGCTTCAAGGGCATGAATCGCCGCCTCGGCAGTCCGCCGCCAGGTTTCATCGGCCTCCTGCTGCAAGGCATCGTCCGGGCTCTTCTCCACCCCGCGCAGCAACAGTGGCAAGGCGATACAGGCCGACACCAGCGACAACAGGATCACCCCGGCCGCAATGAAGATCAGCAGATCCCGCTCCGGAAAGCCGGTGCCAGCACTGATCAGCAACGGCACCGACATCACGCCCGCCAGGGTCACCGCCCCGCGCACGCCACCAATGGTCAGCAACCAGCAGGAACGCGCGTCCGGCAGCAATACCAGCTCCGACTTGCCACGCCAGCGCCGGACCACGCCGATCAGGCGCCAGATGCTCTGCACCCAGACGAAGCGCAGCAGCACCAGTACCGCGAAGATCGCCAGTACATCCAGGCAGCGCCAGGCCAGGGTCGGCCACAGCGAGGCTTCGTGACTGGTCACGGCCTTGATGATGTCCGGCAACTGCAACCCCAGCAGCAGGAAGATCAGCCCGTTGAAGGCGAACTCCAGCAGCGACCAGACGCTGCGGTTGAGTAGACGCGTGCTGGTCTGCCGTGGCAGCAGGTCGAGCCAGCTTTGCATCATGCCCGCCGCCACCGCCGAGAGGATCCCGGAAGCGCCAAGGCGTTCGGCCAGCACATAGGCGGCGAACGGCAACAGCAGCATGAACACCACATGTGTCGCCGGATCATCCCAACTGCGGGCGATCATCCAGGCCCGCAGGCGACCTACAAGCCAGCTCAGGGCCACACCGATGGCCAGGCCGCCAATCGCCACGAGCACGAAGGTCAGGCTGGCCTCGGTGAGGGAGAACACTCCGGTGATGGCCGCCGCCAGGGCGAACTTGAAGGTCACCAGGCCCGAGGCGTCATTCATCAGGGCCTCGCCCTGGAGCATGTGCATCAGCGGGGTCGGCAGGCGATCCTGGGTGATCGCGGAGACCGCTACGGCGTCGGTGGGCGACAGCACGGCCGCCAGGGCGAAGGCCACCGGCAGCGGGATGCTCGGGATGATCCAGTGAATGAAGTAGCCGGCACCCACCACGGTAAACAGCACCAACCCCACGGCCAGGGTCAGGATCGGGCCGCGCAGGCGCCACAGTTCGCGCTTGGGCATGCGCCAGCCATCGGAGAACAGCAATGGCGGCAGGAACAGGAAAAGGAACAGCTCCGGGTCGAGGGCCACATGCAGCCCCAAGGTCGGCCAGGCCAGCAGCGCCCCGGCGCCGATCTGCACCAGCGGCAGGGGCAACGGGATCATCCGCCCCACCAGCTTGGAGACACTGACCAGCATCAGCAGGATGAGGACGGTATAGGCTGACTGCATGTGGCGTGTTTCCCTGTTCGATTCAAAAGCTTGCCTGGCGTCACTGGACAGCTGGCCGGCATTGGACACATATAGTAACGAGCTGTGCCACCAAGAGACCGCTGCACCTAAGTCGCAGGTTAGCGGACAATATGTAACATCATGCTACGCAACAATATTCTTCAATAAGCGCTGCTATAACTCCGCCACCGTGAACGCAAGGAAGGCCTGATGAGCAACGACGCCGTAAAGAACGATAGCCCCGATCGCGCCCTGCTCGTGATCGATATCCAGAACGACTTTACCCCCGGCGGCGCCCTGGCCGTGCCCCAGGGTGATGCGATCGTGCCGCTGGTCAACCGGATCGCCGAGGGTTTCCGCAACGTGGTCATGTCCCAGGACTGGCACCCGGCCGGGCATATTTCCTTCGCCTCCAGCCACCCGGGCGAAAAGCCCTTCGACGTCATCGAATTGCCCTACGGCCCCCAGGTCATGTGGCCGGACCACTGCATCCAGGGCAGCCACGGTGCCGAATTCCATCCGCAGGTGGACATTCCCCATACCCAGTTGATCGTGCGCAAGGGCGGCAATCCGCTGGTGGACAGCTACTCCGCCTTCTTCGAAGCCGACCGCAAGACCACCACCGGGCTGGCCGGCGCCCTGCGCGAAAAGGGCATCACCAGCGTCTACGTGGTGGGCCTGGCCCTGGACTTCTGCGTGACCTGGACCGCCCTGGATGCCCGGCGCGAGGGCTTCACCACCTACGTGGTGCTGGACGCCTGCCGGGCCATCGACAGCAACGGCTCGCTGGAACTGGCCATGGCCGAACTGGAGCAGGCCGGGGTGATCTTCATCGAGTCCCGGCAATTGCTCGGCAACGCCTGAAAACTCGCCGGTCAGAAGCCGGCGCCACAGCCGTGGCGCCGTGCCGATTGATCCCGCATAATCCCGCCCACCCCACATTTCGAGGAGTTGCGGGGTCGCCCCGGGCAAGACCGGCGACCCTTGAAGTTCAATGGCTTACATTCTCTACGGCATCAAAGCTTGTGACACGATGAAAAAAGCGCGTACCTGGCTCGAAGATAAAGCCATCGGCTACGACTTCCACGATTACAAAACCCAGGGCATCGACCGCGACAGCCTGAACCGCTGGTGCGCCGAGCACGGTTGGGAAAAGATCCTCAACCGCGCCGGCACCACGTTCCGCAAGCTCGATGACGCGCAGAAGGCCGACCTTGACCAGGCCAAGGCCGTCGAGCTGATGCTCGCCCAACCGTCGATGATCAAGCGCCCGGTCCTCGACCTCGGCGACAAGACCCTGGTGGGTTTCAAACCGGACCTGTACGCGGCCGCCCTGCAGTGAGCCGCCCGCTTTCCATCAATTTCAGTACGAGGTAACCGCATGTCCAATTCCCTGTTCAGCCTGGCCTTCGGGGTCGGCACCCAGAACCGCCAGGGCGCCTGGCTGGAAGTCTTCTACGCCCAGCCCCTGCTCAACCCGTCCGCCGAACTGGTCGCCGCGGTCAGCTCGCTGCTGGGCTATGAAGCCGGCAACCAGGCCATCGCCTTCAGCCCGGCCCAGGCTGGCCAACTGGCCGAAGCGGTCAAGTCGATCGACCCGGTGCAGGCTGCCCTGCTGACCCGCCTGGCCGAAAGCAGCAAGCCGCTGGTCGCCACCCTGCTGGCCGAAGACGCGGCCCTGAGCTCGACGCCGGAAGCCTACCTGAAGCTGCACCTGCTCTCGCACCGCCTGGTCAAGCCCCACGGCCTGAGCCTGGCCGGGATCTTCCCGCTGCTGCCGAACGTGGCCTGGACCAGCCAGGGCGCCATCGACCTGGCCGAACTGGCCGAAGCGCAACTGGAGGCCCGCCTGAAAGGCGAGCTGCTGGAAGTCTTCTCCGTCGACAAGTTCCCGAAGATGACCGACTACGTCGTGCCGAGCGGCGTGCGTATCGCCGACAGCGCCCGCGTGCGCCTGGGTGCCTACATCGGCGAAGGCACCACGATCATGCACGAAGGCTTCGTCAACTTTAACGCCGGCACCGAAGGCCCGGGCATGATCGAAGGCCGCGTGTCCGCGGGCGTCTTCGTCGGCAAGGGTTCGGACCTGGGCGGCGGCTGCTCGACCATGGGCACCCTGTCCGGCGGCGGCAACATCGTCATCAAGGTCGGCGAAGGCTGCCTGATCGGCGCCAACGCCGGTATCGGCATCCCGCTGGGCGACCGCAACACCGTCGAAGCCGGCCTGTACATCACCGCCGGCACCAAGGTGCAACTGCTCGACGAGCAGAACCAGCTGGTGAAAGTGGTCAAGGCCCGCGACCTGGCCGGCCAGACCGACCTGCTGTTCCGCCGCAACTCGGTGAGCGGCGCGGTGGAGTGCAAGACCCACAAGTCGGCGATCGAGCTGAACGAAGCGCTGCACGCCCACAACTAAGTGGTACGATCGGGTCTGGCCATTCGCCAGACCCGATATCCAGGCCCAAAGATCATGTTCCAGCCCTCTTCCTGGCGCGCGGACTTTCCCGCCATCGCCACCCTGCAACGCCAGCACCAGACCTATCTGGACAGCGCGGCCACCACGCAGAAACCCCAAGCCCTGCTCGATGCCCTGAACCATTACTACGTTCATGGCGCCGCCAACGTGCATCGTGCCCAGCATCTGCCCGGCGCCCTGGCGACCCAGGCCTTCGAGGCCAGCCGCGACAAGCTCGCCGCCTGGCTGAATGCCGGGGCGGACAGCCAGATCGTCTTCAGCCACGGCGCCACCTCGGCCCTGAACCTGCTCGCCTACGGGCTGGAGCACCGCTTCGAAGCGGGCGAAGAGATCGCCGTCAGCGCCCTCGAGCACCATGCCAACCTGCTGCCCTGGCAACAACTGGCCAAGCGCCGAGGCCTCAAGTTGGTGATCCTGCCGCTGGCGGACAACGGCCAGATCGACCTCGAGGCCGCCTTGCAGTTGATCGGCCCCAGGACCCGCGTCCTGGCGGTCAGCCAGCTGTCCAACGTGCTGGGCACCTGGCAGCCACTGCAACCGCTGCTCAACCACGCCCGCGCCCAAGGGGCGATTACCGTGGTCGACGGCGCCCAGGGCATCGTCCATGGTCGCCATGACGTGAGCCAGCTGGGCTGCGACTTCTATGTGTTTTCCAGCCACAAGCTCTACGGCCCCGACGGCCTCGGCGTGCTCTACGGGCGCAACGAGGCGCTGGCGAAACTGCGCCACTGGCAGTTCGGCGGCGAAATGGTGCAACTGGCCGGTTACCAGGACTCCAGCTTCCGCCACGCACCGCTCGGCTTCGAAGCCGGCACTCCACCGATCGCCAGCGTGATCGGCCTCGGCGCGACCCTCGACTATCTCGCCAGCCTCGACAGCAATGCCGTGGCCGAGCACGAAGCCGCCCTGCACCGTCATCTGCTGCGCGGCCTCAACGACCGCGAAGGCGTGCGCATTCTCGGCGCCCCGCAAGCGGCCCTGGCCAGCTTCGTGGTCGAGGGCGTGCACAACGCCGACCTGTCCCACCTGCTCACCGAACAGGGCATCGCCGTGCGCGCCGGTCATCACTGCGCCATGCCGCTGGTCAACAGCCTCGGCCTGGACGGCGCGATCCGCGTGTCGCTGGCGCTGTACAACGATTCGGACGACCTGCAGCACTTCTTCAGCGCCCTGGATCAGGCCCTGGAGCTGCTGCGATGAGCCTGCCGATTGAAGCTCGGGAAGCCCTCGATACCTTCACTGCCGCCTCCGGCTGGGAACAGCGCGCCCGCCTGCTGATGCAGTGGGGCGAACGCCTGGTGCCGCTGACGGATGAGGAAAAGTCGGACGGCAACCGCGTCCACGGTTGCGAAAGCCAGGTCTGGCTGGTGGCCCGCCAGGACGACGGGCGCTGGCGCTTCGCCGCGGCCAGCGACGCCCGCCTGATCCGCGGCCTGCTGGCCTTGCTGCTGGTACGGGTTGACGGCCTGTCCAGCGCCGAACTGCAGCAACTGGACCTGCCCGGCTGGTTCCGTCAACTGGGTCTCGACCGCCAGCTCTCCCCTTCCCGCAGCAACGGCCTGAACGCGGTGCTGCAACGCATGGCTCAGCTCGCTTCGGGAGCCTGAGCCGCCTTGCGCTCGGACGGCCGGCGGGCGCCGGCTACCAGCTTGTCCACTGCCTTGCTCGCGGCGACCATGCCGAAGGTCGCCGTCACCATCATCACCGCGCCAAAACCACCGGCGCAGTCCAGGCGGGTGCCTTCGCCAACGAAGCTCTTGTCCAGGCACACGCTGCCATCCGGCTGCGGGTAGCGCAGTTGCTCGGTGGAAAACACCACCGGCACGCCATAGCTGCGGCTCTGGTTGCGCGAAAAGTTGTAGTCGCGGCGCAGGGTCGAACGGACTCGCGAGGCCAGCGGGTCGTTGTAGGTGCGGTTGAGGTCGGCGACCTGGATCTGCGTCGGATCGATCTGCCCGCCGGCGCCGCCGGTGCTGATGATGGCGATCTTGCGGCGCTTGCACCAGGCGATCAGCGCGGCCTTGGACATCACGCTGTCGATGCAGTCGATCACGCAATCGATCTCCTCGGTGATGTACTCGGCCATGGTCTCGCGGGTGACGAAATCGCTCAGCGCATGCACCCGGCAGGCCGGGTTGATGGCGCGCAGGCGCTCGGCGGTCACGTCCACCTTGGGCTTGCCGACATTGCCTTCCAGGGCATGAGCCTGGCGGTTGGTGTTGCTGACGCAAACGTCATCCAGGTCGAACAGGGAAATCTCGCCCACGCCACTGCGCGCCAGGGCTTCCGCCGTCCACGAGCCGACGCCGCCGATGCCGACTACCGCCACATGGGCATCGCGCAGACGTTGCAGGCCATCGAGGCCGTACAGCCGGGCAATGCCGGCAAACCGTGGATCTTCATTGCTCATGACGCACACCCCGCAAAAAACCGGCGCGCATTATAGGCCCCCGCGAGAGCAATGACAGCGCCTTCGGACAGCCCGTGCATTGGCAAGAGTGATAGCAATGCTGCTTTAATGTCCGACGAATGTCCTTCGCTGCAAAAAGTCTTGGACGACACCAACGGGTTTCAGAACTTAGCCTTCTGAAGAAAATCCAATGGCTGCCCGGTCGAAATTCCCACAAGAACTGACCCGACGCCGTCCCTGGATCCGCGCTTGCCGCGCCGGCCCGTTCCACTCTCCGGAACCCGAACTACTTATGTCATCGCGTAAATTTGGTCTCAACCTGGTGATCGTCATGGCGATCGCCGCGCTATTCACCGGGTTCTGGGCGCTGATCAACCGCCCGGTGTCCGCCCCGAACTGGCCGGAGCAGATCTCCGGTTTCTCCTATTCCCCTTTCCGCCTCGGCGAAAGCCCGCAAAAGGGCCAGTACCCGACCGAAGCGGAACTGCGTGAAGACCTCGAACAGCTGAGCAAGCTGACTGACAGCATCCGCATCTATACCGTCGAAGGCACCCAGGCCGAGATTCCGCGCCTGGCCGAGGAGTTCGGCCTGCGGGTGACCCTGGGCGTGTGGATCAGCCCCGACCAGGAGCGCAACGAGCGGGAAATCCAGAAAGCCGTCGAACTGGCCAATACCACCCGTAGTGTGGTCCGGGTGATGGTCGGCAACGAGGCCCTGTTCCGCGAGGAGATCACCCCGGAAGAGCTGATCAAGTACCTGGACCGGGTCCGCGCTGCGGTGAAGGTGCCGGTGACCACCTCCGAGCAATGGCACATCTGGAAGGAGCACCCGGAACTGGCCAAGCACGTCGACCTGATTGCCGCGCACATCCTGCCGTACTGGGAATTCATTCCGATGAAGGATGCCGGGCAGTTCGTGCTGGACCGTGCCCGCGACATGAAGCACCTGTTCCCGCGCAAACCGCTGCTGCTGTCCGAAGTAGGCTGGCCAAGCAACGGGCGCATGCGCGGCGGTGCCGATGCCACCCAGGCCGACCAGGCCATCTACCTGCGCACCCTGGTCAACAAGCTCAACCGCCAGGGCTACAACTACTTTGTCATCGAAGCCTACGACCAGCCGTGGAAGGCCAGCGACGAAGGCTCGGTGGGCGCCTACTGGGGCGTGTTCAACGCTGCCCGCCAGCAGAAATTCAACTTCGAAGGCCCGGTGGTGGCGATCCCGCAATGGCGGGTGCTGGCGGTGGGCTCGGTGGTCCTCGCCCTGCTCTCCCTGACCCTGCTGCTGATCGACGGCTCGGCCCTGCGCCAGCGTGGCCGCACCTTCCTGACCTTCATCGCGTTCCTCTGTGGCTCGGTACTGGTGTGGATCGGCTACGACTACAGCCAGCAATACAGCACCTGGTTCAGCCTGACCGTGGGCTTCCTCCTCGCGCTCGGGGCGCTCGGGGTGTTCATCGTCCTGCTGACCGAGGCCCACGAACTGGCCGAGGCGGTCTGGACCCACAAGCGCCGGCGGGAATTCCTGCCGGTGCAAGCGGATGATGCCTACCGGCCGAAAGTCTCGGTGCATGTGCCGTGCTACAACGAGCCACCAGAGATGGTCAAGCAGACCCTCAATGCCCTGGCTGCACTCGACTACCCGGACTACGAAGTCCTGATCATCGACAACAACACCAAGGACCCGGCCGTCTGGGAGCCGATCAAGGCCCACTGCGAGTTGCTCGGCGAGCGCTTCAAGTTCTTCCACGTCTCGCCGCTGGCCGGCTTCAAGGGCGGTGCGCTGAACTACCTGATCCCGCATACCGCGCCGGATGCCGAAGTGATCGCGGTGATCGACTCGGACTACTGCGTCGACCGCAACTGGCTCAAGCACATGGTCCCGCACTTCGCCGATCCGAAGATCGCCGTGGTGCAGTCGCCGCAGGACTACCGCGACCAGAACGAAAGCACCTTCAAGAAGCTCTGCTACTCGGAATACAAGGGCTTCTTCCATATCGGCATGGTCACCCGCAACGACCGTGACGCGATCATCCAGCACGGCACCATGACCATGACCCGGCGTTCGGTCCTGGAAGAACTGGGCTGGGCCGACTGGTGCATCTGCGAGGATGCCGAGCTGGGCCTGCGCGTGTTCGAAAAAGGCCTGTCCGCCGCCTATGCCCACAACAGCTACGGCAAGGGCTTGATGCCGGACACCTTCATCGACTTCAAGAAACAGCGTTTCCGCTGGGCCTACGGCGCCATCCAGATCATCAAGCGCCACACCGCCAGCCTGCTGCGCGGCAAGGACACCGAGCTGACCCGTGGCCAGCGTTATCACTTCCTGGCCGGCTGGCTGCCGTGGATCGCCGACGGCATGAACATCTTCTTCACCATCGGCGCACTGCTCTGGTCGGCGGCGATGATCATCGTGCCGCAGCGCGTCGACCCGCCGCTGCTGATCTTCGCGATCCCGCCGCTGGCGCTGTTCGTGTTCAAGGTGGGCAAGATCGTGTTCCTGTATCGCCGTGCGGTGGGGGTCAACCTGAAGGACGCCTTCGCTGCGGCGCTGGCCGGGCTGGCGTTGTCCCACACCATTGCCAAGGCGGTGCTGTACGGGTTCTTCACCAGCAGCATTCCGTTCTTCCGCACGCCGAAGAATGCCGACAGCCATGGGCTGCTGGTGGCCTTGTCGGAAGCCCGGGAAGAGCTGTTCATCATGCTGCTGTTGTGGGGCGCGGCGGCGGGGATCTATCTGGTCCAGGGTTTGCCGAGCAATGACATGCGCTTCTGGGTGGCAATGCTGCTGGTGCAGTCGCTGCCATATGTGGCGGCGCTGGTGATGGCGTTGCTGTCGTCGCTGCCGAAGCCGGCCGAGGCCGTGGAGCAGGCTCCCGCCGCCTGACTCAAGCACTGCACCGCACCTGTGGGAGCTGGCTTGCCAGCGATAGGGCCAGATCTGACAACATCATCGTCAGTGCCGGCCTCATCGCTGGCAAGCCAGCTCCCACAGGGGCCGTGCAATCCCTGCCATTACCTTCCCTTCCCGGACAAACAGCAGCGATCCGGCGTCCTGCCACCGCGCTTTTGCTATAAGATAACGCCCCAAAATCGTACCCCCTGCCTTGCTCCCGGAGTCCCTCATGACGGCCCCCGCCGAACTCTCGCCCACCCTCGAACTGGCCTGCGACCTGATCCGCCGCCCTTCGGTGACCCCGCTCGACTTCGATTGCCAGAAACAGATGATGCAGCGCCTGGGCGACGCGGGTTTCATGCTCGAGCCGATGCGCATCGAGGACGTCGATAACTTCTGGGCCACCCACGGCACCCAGGACGGTCCGGTGCTGTGCTTCGCCGGCCATACCGACGTGGTCCCCACCGGCCCGGTGCAGGCCTGGCAGAACGATCCGTTCGAGGCGCTGATCGACGCCGACGGCATGCTCTGCGGGCGCGGCGCCGCCGACATGAAGGGCAGCCTGGCATCGATGATCGTCGCCACCGAGCGCTTCGTCGCCGACTACCCGAACCACCGCGGCAAGATCGCCTACCTGATCACCAGCGATGAAGAAGGCCCGGCCCACCACGGCACCAAGGCCGTGGTCGAGCGCCTGCGCGCGCGGGGCGAGCGCCTGGACTGGTGCATCGTCGGCGAACCGTCGAGCACCACCCTGGTCGGCGACGTGGTCAAGAACGGCCGTCGCGGCTCCCTCGGCGCCAAGCTCACCGTACGCGGCAAGCAAGGCCACGTGGCCTACCCGCACCTGGCCCGCAACCCGATCCACCTGGCCGCCCCGGCCCTGGCGGAACTTGCCGCCGAGCACTGGGATGAAGGCAACGCGTTCTTCCCGCCGACCAGCTTCCAGATCTCCAACCTGAACTCCGGCACCGGCGCCACCAACGTGGTCCCGGGCGAGCTGACCGCGCTGTTCAACTTCCGCTTCTCCACCGAATCCACCGTCGAAGGCCTGCAGCAGCGCGTCTCGGCGATCCTCGACAAGCACCAACTGGACTGGGACGTGGAATGGGCGCTGTCCGGCCTGCCGTTCCTCACCGAACCGGGCGACCTGCTGGACGCGGTATCGGCCAGCATCAAGGCGGTCACCGGTCGCGAGACCAAGGCCTCCACCAGCGGCGGCACCTCCGACGGTCGCTTTATCGCCACCCTGGGCACCCAAGTGGTCGAACTGGGCCCGGTCAACGCCACCATCCACCAGGTCGACGAGCGCGTCCTCGCCAGCGACCTCGATGTGCTGACCGAGATCTACTACCAGACCCTGACCCGGTTGCTCGCCTGATGCTCGCCTGCCCCATCTGCCGCGAGCCCCTGCGCGACCTCGACAACGGTGTCGGCTGCCCCGCCGGCCACCGTTTCGACCGGGCCCGCCAGGGCTACCTGAACCTGCTGCCGGTGCAGCACAAGAACAGCCGCGACCCCGGCGACAACCAGGCCATGGTCGAAGCCCGTCGCGACTTTCTCAACGCGGGTCATTACGCACCGGTGGCGAAACGCCTGGCCGAACTGGCCGCCGAGCGCACGCCCGCGCGCTGGGTAGATATCGGCTGCGGCGAGGGTTACTACACGGCGCAACTGGCCGAAGCCCTGCCAAAGGCCGATGGCTATGCCCTGGACATCTCCCGCGAGGCGGTCAAGCGCGCCTGCAAGCGCAGCCCGCAACTGACCTGGCTGGTGGCGAGCATGGCCCGGGTGCCGCTGGCCGATGCCAGTTGCCAGTTCATTGCCAGCGTCTTCAGCCCGCTGGACTGGCAGGAGGCACGCCGCCTGCTGAGCCCCGGCGGCGGCCTGATGCGGGTCGGCCCGACCAGCGGCCACCTGATGGAGTTGCGCGAGAAGCTCTACGACGAAGTGCGCGACTACGCCGACGACAAGCACCTGGCCCTGGTCCCGGCGGACATGGCCCACGCCCACAGCGAAATCCTCGAATTCCGCCTGAGCCTGGCCAACCCCGCCGACCGCGCCAACCTGCTGGCGATGACGCCCCACGGCTGGCGCGCCAGCGCCGAACGGCGGGCGGCGGTGATCGACCAGGCGGCGCCGTTCGACGTGACGGTATCGATGCGTTACGACTATTTTGTCCTGCAGGACTGAGCCTTTCCGGAGAATCCCATGCGCCAACCCGATATCGAGATTTACCTGAAGGACGCCGACGTCGACCACAAGCAGATCACCGCCTGGCTCAACGACGCCGTCGGTCCGTGCAGCGAGTGGAAGCAGAAAGGCCAGACCTTCAAATGCACCGCCGGTGACATTCCTGTTACCTGGCTGCCCAAGGCCGTAGGAAAATGGAACAGTCTCTACCTGGAAAGTGACAGCACGCCGTGGGAAGACGACATCGCCTGCGCTCGGGCTGCCCATGCCGCACTGAACGTCGAAGTGCGCTGCGCACCGGGTAGCTGGGTCGAGGAAGAAGGCGAGGAAGACGCTGATCGCTGGATCCGCATCAGTGCCGATGGTGAAGAAGAGATTACCTGGCGCACCCACTGAAGCTGCAAGCTTCAAGCGGCAAGCTGCAAGTCTGGCGCGGTCAACTTGCAGCTTGTAGCTTGCGACTTAAAGCTTAAAGACCGATCACATCCTCGGCCTGCAAGCCTTTCTGGCCTTGGGTCAGGCTGTATTCGACCTGCTGCCCTTCCAGCAGAGTGCGATGCCCTTCACCGCGAATCGCACGGTAGTGAACGAAAACGTCCGCCCCGCCTTCCCGTTGAATGAAGCCATAGCCCTTGGCGTCATTGAACCACTTCACACTTCCAGTCTCACGAGACGACATCAGTAACACTCCGGATTTTTATTTTGGACTCGCCTTGTCAGCGGGGGAATGGGAACCCCTGCGTACGCCGCTTGCCGAATATTCCTGCAAACGGCGGACCGAGTATAAGACAGACATAAATTATTTTTCATGACCAGACCGGTTTTTGCTCAACTTACGCGGATACGGCACACTTGCCCGCCTGTCTGCACGACCGTTCCATTTTCCAGAGCACACTCCACATGACCCATTCCCCCTTGCGCCGCCTGATCTTTGGCGCCCTGCGCCGACTGTTGTACCTGTGGGTTCGCTCCGAGACCATCAACCAGTCCTCCTTCACCCTCAACCTGGACCGCAGCCGTCCGGTGTTCTACGCCATCCAGTCGCCGTCGCTGACCGACCTCGCGGTACTGGACAAGGAATGCACCAAAGCCGGGCTTCCACGCCCGGTATTGCCCGTGGCCGTGGGCGAGCTGATGGAGCCCGCCGCGTTCTTCTACCTGACCCCGGAGCCCGACTGGCTCGGCCGCCAGTACAAGCGCGGCGCACCGCCGACCCTGGGGCGGCTGGTCAGCGCGGTCAGCCAGCAGCCCGAGCAGGATGCGCAGATCATTCCGGTCAGCGTGTTCTGGGGCCAGTCGCCGGCCAGCGAGTCAAGCCCGTGGAAACTGCTGTTCGCCGACAGTTGGGCGGTCACCGGACGCCTGCGCCGGCTGCTGACCATCCTGATCCTCGGGCGCAAGACCCGGGTGCAGTTCTCCGCGCCGATCCACCTGCGCGAGCTGGTCGATCACAACAAGGGCCACGAACGCACCGTGCGCATGGCCCAGCGCCTGCTGCGGGTGCACTTCCGCAACCTGAAGACCGCGGTGATCGGTCCGGACATCTCCCACCGGCGCAACCTGGTCAAGGGCCTGGTCCATGACCCGCTGGTGCGCCAGGCCATCGCCGACGAGGCCGAGCGCGAGAAGATCCCGCTGGCCAAGGCCGAAGCCACGGCGCTCAAATACGGCAACGAGATCGCCTCGGACTACACCTACACCGCGATCCGCTTCCTCGAAGTGGTGCTGAGCTGGTTCTGGAACAAGATCTACGACGGCATCAAGGTCAACCATATCGAGCAGGTCCAGGGCATCGCCCCCGGCCACGAGGTGATCTACGTTCCCTGCCACCGCAGCCATATCGACTACCTGCTGCTCTCCTACCTGCTGTTCCGCAATGGCCTGACCCCACCGCACATCGCCGCCGGGATCAACCTCAACATGCCGGTGATCGGCGGCCTGCTGCGCCGTGGCGGGGCCTTCTTCATGCGCCGCACCTTCAAGGGCAACCCGCTCTACACCGCGGTGTTCAACGAGTACCTGCACACCCTGTTCACCAAGGGCTTCCCGGTGGAGTACTTCGTCGAGGGCGGCCGCTCGCGCACCGGGCGCATGTTGCAACCCAAGACCGGCATGCTGGCCATCACCCTGCGCAGCTTCCTGCGTTCGTCGCGCACACCGATCGTCTTCGTCCCGGTGTACATCGGCTACGAGCGGGTGCTGGAAGGCCGCACCTACCTGGGCGAACTGCGAGGGGCGAGCAAGAAGAAGGAATCGATCTTCGACATCTTCAAGGTCCTCGGCGCGCTCAAGCAGCGTTTCGGCCAGGTCTCGGTGAACTTCGGCGAGCCGATCCGCCTCAACCAGTTCCTCGACCAGCAGCAACCGGGCTGGCGCGAACAGCCACTGGCGCCGCAGTTCCGCCCGGCCTGGCTGAACGAAACGACCTCGCGCCTGGGTGAGAAAGTCGCCCGCCACCTCAACGAAGCGGCGGCGATCAACCCGGTCAACCTGGTGGCCCTGGCCCTGCTCTCCACCAGCCGCCTGGCCCTGGACGAGCGTGCCCTGACCCGGGTCCTCGACCTGTACTTGGCCTTGCTGCGCCAGGTGCCCTACTCGCCGCATACCACCTTGCCGGAAGGCGACGGTGCGGCCCTGATCGACCACGTGCGCGGCATGGACCTGCTGGCCGAGCAACGTGACGCCTTGGGACGCATCCTATACTTGGACGAGCAGAACGCCGTCCTGATGACCTACTACCGCAACAACGTCCTGCACATCTTCGCCCTGCCGGCGCTGCTGGCGAGCTTCTTCCAGAGCAGCTCGCGGATGAGCCGCGAGCTGATCCTGCAATACGTGCACGCGCTGTATCCGTACCTGCAATCGGAGCTGTTCATCCGCTGGGAGCAGGACGAGCTCGATGGCGTGGTCGACCAGTGGCTGCAAGCCTTCGTCGAACAGGGCCTGCTGCGCAAGGAAAACGACGTCTACCTGCGCCCGGCCCCGAGTTCGCGGCAGTTCGTCCTGCTGACCCTGCTGGCCCGGGCCATCACCCAGACCCTGCAGCGCTTCTACATGGCCACCGCGCTGCTGCTCAACAGCGGCCAGCACAGCCTGAGCGCCGAGGAGCTGGAGGACCTGTGCGTGGTCATGGCCCAGCGCCTGTCGATCCTGCACGGCCTGAATGCCCCGGAGTTCTTCGACAAGAGCCTGTTCCGCCACTTTATCCAGACCCTGGTCGAGCAAGGCGTGCTGCGCCCGGACGCAGCCGGCAAGCTGGGCTTCCACGACAAGCTCGGGGAATTGGCCGAGGGCGCGGCCAAGCGTGTACTGTCGGCAGAGGTGCGCCTGTCGATCCGCCAGGTCGCCCTGCACCGTGACGAAGCGGTAAGCGGCGAATAATCCCACAGCAGTGCGGGAAGTCGGCTACCGAAAAATCCGCTAAAGTCCTCGATATCGGCCACAAGCCGGTATCAAGGACCGGAGACCCCATGAAAAAACTCTTTATGCTGTGCTGCGCCTCACTGATCGCGGCCTGCTCCAGCCACACCCCTGCCGACAAGGCCGCGCTGGATGGCGAAGTGTTCTACCTGCAACGCATTGCCCTGCCGCCGACGGCGACCCTGAATGTCGCCCTGCAGGACATTTCCCTGGCCGACGCCCCCGCCGTGACCCTCGCCAGCCAGAATGGCCCGGTCAAGGGCCAGGTGCCGCTGCCGTTCCACCTGTCCTACGACAAGGCCCAGCTCAAGCCCGGCCACCGCTACGCGGTGAGCGCGCGCATCGAACTGGATGGCAAGCTGCTGTTCATTAATACCGAGCAGCACAGCGTCATGCTCGACGGCAGCGATGCACAGCCGCTGCGGATCAAGGTCGATGCGGTCCGCTGATCCCTCGTTTTCCCTGCTTTTTCCATAAGGATGTCGTCATGATTCGCCGTACCCTCACCCTGACCGGCCTGTGTGCCGGCCTGCTGCTGTCTGCCAGCGCGTTTGCCCTGTCCCTCAGCGACCTGTCGCAGAAAGATGCTTCCGGCGGCCTGAAGGATGCCCTGAGCCAGGGCGCGCAGATTGCCGTCAAGCAGCTCGGCACCCCGGGCGGCTTCAGCAACAACCCGGATGTGCGCATCGAATTGCCGGGCAAGCTCGGCAAGGCGGCGAAGAAGATGAAGCAGTTCGGCATGGGCGCCCAGGTCGACGAACTGGAGACCAGCATGAACAAGGCGGCTGAAGCCGCCGTGCCGCAGGCCCAGGCGATTTTGCTGGAAGCCGTGAAAAAGATGACCGTGGATGACGCCAAGGGCATTCTCAGCGGCGGCAAGGATTCCGCGACCCAGTACCTGAGCAAGACCAGCCGCGAGCAGATCCGTGAGAAATTCCTGCCGATCGTGAAAAACGCGACCGACAAGGTTGGCGTGGCGCAGAAGTACAACCAGTTCGCCAGCCAGGCCGCGACCTTTGGCCTGGTCGATGCCAACAGCTCGAATCTCGAGGGTTACGTGACCGAGCAGGCGCTCAACGGCCTGTTCGAGATGATCGGCAAGCAGGAAGCCAGCATCCGCGAAAACCCGGCGGCAGCGGCGACCAGCCTGGCCAAGAAGGTCTTCGGGGCCCTGTAACCTGCCCTCGAATAAAGGCTGAACACAAAACCCTGTGGGAGCTGGCTTGCCAGCGATGAGGCCGGCACTCACAAAAATGTTGCCAGATAGGGCCCTATCGCTGGCAAGCCAGCTCCCACAAGGTCCGCGTCGTTTTCACTCCTCTCTCTTGACCCTGAACCACGCCGCATACAACGCCGGCAGGAACAGCAAGGTCAACGCCGTCGCCACGATCAGCCCGCCCATGATCGCCACCGCCATCGGCCCGAAGAACACACTGCGCGACAACGGGATCATCGCCAGCACCGCCGCCAGCGCGGTCAGCACGATCGGCCGGAAACGCCGCACCGTCGCCTCGATGATCGCCTGCCAACGCCCCAGCCCTGCCGCGATGTCCTGCTCGATCTGGTCCACCAGGATCACCGAGTTGCGCATGATCATCCCCGACAGGGCAATGGTCCCGAGCATGGCCACGAAGCCGAACGGCTGGCGGAACACCATCAGGAACAGCACCACGCCGATCAGCCCCAGCGGCGCGGTGAGGAACACCATCGCCATGCGCGAGAAGCTGCGCAGTTGCAGCATCAGCAGGGTCAGCACCACCACGATGAACAGCGGCACCCCGGCATTCACCGAGTTCTGCCCGCGGGTCGAGTCTTCCACGGTGCCGCCGACGTCCAGCAGATAACCGTCCGGCAGTTCCGCACGCACCGGATCGAGGGTCGGCAGGATCTGCTTGACCAGGGTCGCCGGCTGGTCCTTGCCGTAGATATCAGCACGCACGGTCACGGTCGGCAGGCGGTTGCGGTGCCAGATGATGCCTTCCTCGAAGCCATACTCCAGGGTCGCCACCTGCGACAGGGCCACGCTGCGGCCGTTGTCGGTGGGCACCGACAGGCTCGACAGATGAGCCAGTTCGGTACGCTCCTCCTGGGTGCCGCGCAGCAGGATCTCGATCAGTTCGTTGTCCTCGCGGTACTGGCTGACGCTGCTACCGGTCAGCGAACTCTGCAGGAAGCGCGACAGGGCGGCAGTGCTGACGCCAAGGGCCCGGGCACGGTCCTGGTCGATGTTCAGGTAGACCACCTTGCTCGGTTCTTCCCAGTCCAGATGGACGTTGGCCACATGCGGATTCTCGCGCACCTTGGCCGCCACCTTGCGCGCCAGGGCGCGAACTTCCTCGATGTGCTCGCCGGTCACGCGGAACTGCACCGGGTAACCCACGGGCGGACCGTTTTCCAGGCGGGTCACGCGGGAGCGCAGGTCGGGGAACTGCTCGTTGAGGGTCTCGATCAGCCAGGTTCGCAGCACTTCGCGGTCTTCAATGGTCTTCGCCAGCACCACGAACTGCGCGAAGCTGGCGGCCGGCAACTGCTGGTCCAGCGGCAGGTAGAAACGCGGCGAACCGGTGCCGACATAGGCCACGTAGTTGTCGATGCCTTCACGCTGCTTGAGCATTTCCTCCAGGCGCTTGACCTGCTCGGCGGTGTTGCTCAGGGACGCGCCTTCGGCCAGCTTGAGGTCGACCATCAGTTCCAGGCGCCCGGACGCCGGGAAGAACTGCTGCTCGACGAAGCGGAAGCTCATCACGCTGCCGACGAACAACGCGACCGTCAGCACGATCACCGTCTTGCGCCGGGTCACGCACCAGCTCACCCCCCGGCGCACGCGCTGGTAGAACGGCGTGCCGTAGGGGTCGGTCTCGCCATTGGTGGTACCGTGCTTTTTCGCATGCAGCTTGGCCAGGTCCGGCAGCAGGCGCTCGCCGAGATACGGCACGAACACCACCGCCGCTACCCACGAGGCCAGCAGGGCAATGGTCACCACCTGGAAGATCGAGCGGGTGTATTCGCCGGTGCCGGACTGGGCAGTGGCGATGGGCAGGAAGCCCGCTGCGGTGATCAGGGTGCCGGTAAGCATCGGGAAGGCCGTGCTGGTCCAGGCGTAGCTGGCCGCCTTGAGCCGGTCGAAGCCCTGCTCCATCTTGATCGCCATCATCTCCACGGCAATGATCGCGTCGTCCACCAGCAGGCCGAGCGCCAGCACCAGGGCGCCGAGGGAGATCTTGTGCAGGCCGATGCCGAGGTAGTACATGGTGGCGAAGGTCATCGCCAGCACCAGCGGAATCGCCAGGGCGACCACCAGGCCGGTGCGCATGCCGAGGGAGAAGAAACTCACCAGCAACACGATGGCCAGGGCTTCGACCAGTACCCGGACGAACTCGCCGACGCCGGTCTTCACCGCTGCCGGCTGGTCGGACACCTTGCGCAGTTCCATGCCCGCCGGCAGGTTGCTGGAGATCCGCGCGAACTCGGCCTCCAGGGCCTTGCCCAGCACCAGAATATCGCCGCCGGCCTTCATCGAGACCGCGAGACCAATGGCGTCCTCGCCCATGAAGCGCATGCGCGGCGCGGGCGGGTCGTTGAAGCCGCGATGGACCTGGGCCACATCGCCGATGCGGAAGGTGCGTTCACCGACGCGGATCGGAAACTGCTCGATCTGCTCGACGCTGTCGAAACGCCCGCTGACCCGCAGTTGCAGGCGCTCGGCCGGGGTCTCGAAGAAGCCGGCGGTGCTTACCGCGTTCTGCTCTTCCAGCGCCTGCTGCACGGCCGCCAGCGGCAGGCCCAGGGTGGACAGCTTGGTGTTGGACAGCTCGATCCAGATCTTCTCGTCCTGCAGCCCGAGCAGTTCGACCTTGCCCACGTCCTTGACCCGTTGCAACTGGATCTGCACGCGGTCGGCGTAGTCCTTGAGCACGGCGTAGTCGAAGCCCTTGCCGGTCAGCGCATAGATATTGCCGAACGTGGTGCCGAATTCATCGTTGAAGAACGGCCCCTGGATCCCCGGCGGCAGGGTGTGGCGGATATCCGCGACCTTCTTGCGGATCTGGTACCACAGCTCGGGGATATCCGCCGAATGCATGGAATCCCGGGCCATGAAGGTGACCTGGGATTCACCGGGACGCGAGAACGAGACGATCTTTTCGTACTCGCCGGTCTCCATCAGCTTCTTTTCGATGCGTTCGGTGACCTGGCGCGAGACTTCCTCGGCGCTGGCGCCGGGCCACAGGGTCCGGATGACCATGGCCTTGAAGGTAAAGGGCGGATCTTCGCTCTGGCCGAGCTTGGTGTAGGACAGTGCCCCGACCAGTGCCAGCAGGATCATCAGGAACAGCACGATCTGCCGGTTGCGCAGGGCCCAGGCGGAAAGGTTGAAACCCATGGGGACTTACTCCTTGGCCGCCAGGTCTACCGTGCGATTGGACCGGTCCACCGGCCGTATCTGTTGTCCCTCGTGCAGCACATGGCCACCGGCGGCGACCACCCAGTCGCTGGCGCTGAGGCCTTCGAGCACCGGCACGCTGTCCTGGCCGTAGGCTCCGACCCGCACCGGCACGCGCTGCAGGGTGCTGTTGGCATCGACGCGCCAGACGTAGGCCTGGCCGTTCTCCGCGCTGACGGCCGAGAGCGGCACGGCCAGGGGAATCTGTTCGGCATGCTGGATGAAGACCCGGGCGCTCTGGCCCAGCTCGGCGGGCAGCTTGCCGGTGTTGAAGGCGATGCGTGCGGCGAAGGTGCGCGAACGCGGGTCGGCGGCCGGCGACAGCTCGCGGATGCGGCCATCGAAACGCTGGCCGGGCTGCGACCACAGCTCCACGGTGACCGGCAGGCCCACGCTGAAGCGGCCGAAGTTCTGCTCGGGCAGGCTGATCAGCACCTCGCGCTCGCCGTCGGCGGCCAGAGTGAACACGGTCTGGCCGGCGGCGACCACCTGGCCGACTTCCACCTGGCGCTTGGACACCACGCCGTCCTGGGAGGCGCGCAGTACCGAATAGCCGGCCTGGTTGCCGGCCACGTCGAACTCGGCGCGCACCTGCTTGAGCCGGGCAAGTCCGGCGCGATAGAGGTTTTCCGCGTTGTCGTACTGGGAATGGCTGACCATCTGCCGGTCAAGGAGCTTCTTGTAGCGATCGCGCTCGGCCTGCACCAGGCTCAGGTTGGCCTCGGCGGCGGCGACCTGGGCGCGGGTGGCTTCCAGTTGCAGGCGCACGTCCTGCGGGTCCAGTTCGGCCAGCGGCTGGTCGGCCTTGACCCGCTGCCCCTCCTCCACCAGCCGCTTGCTCACCTTGCCGCCGATGCGAAACGCCAGCTCCGGCTCGAAGCGCGCGCGCACCTCGCCGGGGTAGCTGTCCACCGCAGCCGAAGCCGGCTGCGGCTGCACCACCATGGCGGGACGAATAACGGTTGGCGCCGCGGCTTCCTGCCCGCAAGCGGACAACAGCGCGACCAGAACGGTGGGCAGAGCGAGGGGCAAGGCATGACGCAACATGGGTAATGACCTTTCGCGAAGGGGGTGCTTCGAATATTTATACTGGTGGGTATATTAAATGAGTGGGTTGCGGTGGGGAAGGTAGATTTTTCGTCCTGAACAGATCAAAAAATGCGCATTGTTTTACGTATTACATTGCATATAATCCACCTCATACGTCGCGCATTCAGTGCGGCCACCCTCTGTAAACATATTGAGGCAAATGCCATGAGTGCACTTCTTGACCGGGCTGAGCAGGCGGTGTCTGCTACCGCGATGGTTCGAAGCTTCAGCGCGAAATTGAAGGAAGTTACCAGCGGGAAGCACTCTCATCTGGTCATCTTCAAGGACAACGAGCCCGCCGCCGTATTGATCGGAGTGAAGTCCTATCAAGCGCTGCAGGATGAACTCGAAGACCTTCGCGCCGAACGGCTCGCCATCGATCGCCTGTCCACCTTGGACGAAGAGAAAACGGTGAGCCTTGAAGACATGGCCGCTCGGTTCAAGTAGGCAGTGGCGCAGGTAATGGCAATTGTGCGTGCGGGCACTTTATGTGCGCCGGGATGCCTATGACCCGGTCTGTCAACCCACGCACAATTGCCTCCTTGGCTAATGAAGTTGTCGCAGTCAGAAGCGTAGCTTGTCGGTTTGCCGAACCGTCGCAAAACCTGCGCCCTCGGACTTCCTGACACGTTGAAGTGGTTGGTTTCAGGGCCGCTCCGCGCCCCTTCGCGAGCAAGCTCGCTCCCACACGAATTCTGTTGCATATAGCTACGAAACTTCACCGATTTCCGACTTTCTTGTAGGCAATTTCCCAAGCATACTCGCCGGCCCTATCAGTCGTTGCGTTCCCCAGAGATCACACCTAGTCTCCGTCGGTCGTTGAAAAATC
The DNA here is from genome assembly GCF_001941965.1 of Pseudomonas putida. Classification (GTDB taxonomy): domain Bacteria; phylum Pseudomonadota; class Gammaproteobacteria; order Pseudomonadales; family Pseudomonadaceae; genus Aquipseudomonas; species Aquipseudomonas putida_L. Next base: position 242,231 of record NZ_MKZO01000067.1, read on the forward strand.
AACGACAGGGCTTTGACAGGCTCTTGGGGTCATTACGCTCGGTTGCTATGGCGGCTGTGCGTGTGGGCACCTTCGGGTGCGCCAGGCTTTCTATGGCCCCTGGTCTGTCAACCCGCGCACAGTTGCCACCCTCCGTTTGACAGCGGACAAGGCAAATCCCGATCAACGGCCATAGAGATACACCATGAAAAAACTCGTCCCCGATCCACCTCCCGTCCTGTGCGTCCGCGCCGGGATCTCCCACGAAAAATCCATCCATCTGGCGCAGCAGCACCTCGACAGCGCCATGAACATCGCCCATGAAATCGCCGAGCATGCCAGCACTGAACAACAGGAGCGGGTCAACGACGCCATCCTGCAGATGCAGATCACCCGTGCCTTGCTGAAGGTTTCGGCGGCAACACTGGACGTGGTGGTGTAACCGCCAATCGCGACGGTTCGACAGCCTTCGGGCCGTCGCGATTACGGCAATTCGACAACCTGACCTGACCCCGCCTCGCCCGCGTTGTACTATCTCCCGCTTCAAACCCTGCAAAAGTGACCCATGTCCCAAGATCCCACCGTATCCAACGGCCCAGGACGGCCCAAGGATCTGGCCAAGCGCCAGGCCATCCTCGAAGCCGCCAAGGAACTGTTTCTCACCAATGGTTATGCCAGCACCAGCATGGATGCGGTCGCGACAGCGGCAGGTGTGTCGAAACTGACGGTCTACAGCCACTTCAACGACAAGGAAAACCTGTTTACCGAGGCGATCATCGCCACCTGCCAGGCGCAGTTGCCGGGGCTGATCTTCGAGTTGCCCGAAGGCGTGCCGCTGGAACAGGTGCTGATGAAGATCGGCCGGGGGTTCCAGGTGCTGATCAACAGCGATCATTCGGTGAAGCTGCATCGCCTGATCATTACCCAGGGTCCGCAGGACCCGAAGCTCGGGCAGATGTTCTTCGAAGCAGGGCCGGCGCGGGTGCTGCGGGAAACCGAGGTATTGCTGAAGCTGGCTGATGAGCGCGGCATGCTGCGGATTGCGAATCCGTCTACCGCGGCGGAGCATTTTTTCTGCCTGCTCAAGGGCGGGGCGAACTTCAGGTTGCTGCTGGGGTGTGCCGGGCCGTTGGAGGCTGAGGAAGCCGAGACCCATGTGCGGGAGGTGGTGGAGCTGTTTCTGCGGGCTTATCGCGTCTAGTCCGGACACCACAACCCCCTGTGGGAGCTGGCTTGCCAGCGATTGGGCCCGATCTGACAACATCTTTGTCAGTGCCGGCCTCATCGCTGGCAAGCCAGCTCCCACAGTTTTTTTGGTGTCTGTCAGATCGAATCAAGTCAGGGCTTGAGCGCTTTCTTCGGGTAGATGTCATACCGGCTGGATTTCCCCTCCAGGCTATGACTCGGCTTCGCCCCCTCGATGATCGGCGCCTTGCGCGGGCGCTTGACTACCACCCGGTGGGTCGCCAGCGCCAAAGCCGCTTCGAGCAACGCCGGCGCATCCAGGTCATCCCCGACCAGCGGCCGGAACACGCGCATTTCCTTCTTCACCAACGCGCTCTTGTCGCGATGCGGGAACATCGGGTCGAGATAGATCACCTGCGGCGGCTCGCCCTCCCAGTTACGCATGCGCTCGATGGAGTTGCCCTGCAGCAATTCCATGCGCGCCACGATCGCGCCCACCTCGTCGTCCTTGGCCGCCCGCGCCAGACCATCCTCCAGCAACGCCGCCACCAGCGGCTGGCGCTCGATCAGTTGCATCCGGCAACCCAGGGTCGCCAGCACGAACGCGTCCTTGCCCAACCCGGCCGTGGCATCCAGCACATGAGGCCGCACGCCCTGGGCAATGCCCACCGCCTTGGCGATCATCTGCCCGGCACCGCCGCCATACAGCCGCCGATGGGCCGCACCGCCTTCAAGAAAGTCCACCCGCACCGGCCCCGGCGCCTGTGGCCCGAGCTGCTGGATCTGCAAGCCATCCCCCCCAACCTGCACGGCAAACGCAGCCTCGGCATCGACCAGCGGCAAGCCCAGGCGCGCTGCCCATTGCTCGGCCTGCGCCTGATACCCGGCGTCCAGTGCCTCGACCCGGATCCCGCCTTCGACCTGCTGCTCCACGCTCACCTTCCTGCTCAAAAAAAGTTAAAGATCGGCACCAGCGGCCGATACACACAGTATCGCGCCATTTTGCCAGAGCTCTTCGACAACCATGTCAGAGATTCTTCAACTTCCCTCAGGCTACCTGTCACCCGTCGGTGACTACAGCCGCCACAACACCCAGGCCCTGGGCGGCGTCAGCCACCTGTGGGGGGACTTCTTCGCCCGCGCCCTGGCCGCGCAGCAGGAAGAAGGCGTGGTGCGCGAGCCGCTGCCGGTTGAAGAAACGGATGTCGAGACCGGCGAGCCGATCACCGGCAGCCAGACCCTGGCACAGATCCAGAGCCAGCGCCTGTGCAACGTCACCGATACCGAGATCGCCCCGCCTGAGCCGCTGTTCCTGCCGATCGCCGAGTTCGAGCTGGACCTGCTGGACAAACCCGCCCCACCCTTCAGCGCCGCCGAACTGATCGAGCAACAGCGCCAACTGGATATCAGCAACAACTGGGTGCGCCCGGTGGTCATGAGCCAGGGCCATCCGCACCCCGAGCCCGGCCCGGCGCCGTCGCCTTACCCGCTGCACCTGCCGATCGCCGAACTGGAGCGCAAGCTGCTCGACCCGGCAGCCGAGCCGTTCGACGACGCCACCCTGGCCAAGCAGCAGCACGACCTGGACTTCGATATCCAGTGGGCCCGCCCGGTCGTCCTGAACAACGTGCGCATCGCCGCCTAACGACAGACCCGCCAGCGCCCCATATCCAGGTGAAAGTGATTGTGATGGGCGGCGTTGTAGTCCGGCCCCAGCACCGTATTGAAACTCTCGCAGGCAGCATCCCGCGTTTCGCGCAAGAACCGCGCCTTCGGGCCATCCCCGCTCCAGTCCTTTTGCAGTTCGATACGCTGGCCGTCCTTCAGGCGAAAGCCAGCGATATCCAGGGCATTGGCCGTGGCGTGCTGGCTGAGACGACCCTCGGCGCGGTTGTAGACATTGCGACAGGCATAACTGCCGAGATGATCGACCTGCGCCACCGGCTGCCCGAACACCCGCTGCGCCGCCGGTTGCAGGCCATGGCGCTCGAACAGGGCAAAAGCCACCGCAACCGGGCAGGTGGCGAGAAAGCTGCTGCTCAGCCTCACTTCTGCGCCCTGGACGCGGACCACATTGGTCAGCGGGCAGTTGCCGCTGGTGGTATCCGCCTGCCGGCTGTAACGCAGGCCAGACGTCGCCAGGACCTCGGCACACAACTGCGGGTCGTCACGCAGACGACCGAGTTTCCACGACGTGAGGAAATTGGGTGGCTGACGCACATCCAGCGGCGCCCAGGGATTCCACTGATCCGGCAGACGCCAGCCCTGTCGCCAGCCGAACAGCGCCACGCCGGCCAGCACCGCTATCAGCACCAGTCCACCGTAGCGCATCGTCACCTCAGCGGCGGAACAGGTCGTTGAGCTGGGCGAAGGTCATGGCCTTGTCGCCATGGTCGAAGCGCCCTTCCCCGCGCATCCGTGTCGCCGCCTCGAAGAAGGCGCCATAGGCGACCCGGGCCAGGGACGAGCCGACACTGATGCGCTTCACGCCCAGCGCCTTGAGGTCTTCGAAACTCAAATCCACACCTGCCAGCCCCATCAGCACATTGACCGGCTTCGGCGCCACCGCCTTCACCACCCGCTGAATGTCTTCGGCAGTCCGCAAGCCGGGCGCGTAGAGCACATCGGCTCCCGCCTCGGCGAAGGCTTGCAGGCGGGCGATGGTGTCGTCCAGGTCATTGCGCCCGTGCAGCAGGTTTTCCGCACGGGCACAGAGCATGAAAGGGAAATCCAGGCTGCGGGCAGCCGCGACGGCAGCCTCGACCCGCTCCACCGCGCGGTGGAAGTTGTAGATCGGCTCGTCCTCGCGCCCGGTCGCATCCTCGATGGAGCCGCCCACCAGACCGATCTTCGCCGCCTGCAGGATGGTTTCGGCGCAACCGCTGGGCTCCTCGCTGTAGCCGTTCTCCAGGTCCGCCGCCACCGGCAGGGCGGTGGCATCGACGATGGACTGGGCATTGGCCAGGGTCTCGTCGCGACTCACCGCACCTTCCGCATCCGGCCGGCCGAGGGCAAAGGCCAGCCCGGCGCTGCTGGTGGCCAGGGCCTCGAAGCCAAGGCTGGCCAGCAGCTTGGCCGAGCCGGCATCCCAGGGATTGGGAATGACGAAGGTTCCGGGGCGTTCGTGCAGCGCCTTGAAGGCTTCGGCACGCAGGGTTTGCACATCCATGGTGGAACTCCCAGGCAGACGAGGGGAAATCAAAGCAGTCCGAGTTGTTCGACCTGCGGCCCCCGGTCGGGTTCATGCAAAGGCGCCAGCCCGGGCAGGCGTTCCATCAAGCCATGATGGAAACGCTGGGCCAAAGCCGCCGCCAGGCGGTTGTCAGCGGTATGCAGGAAAACATAAGGGCTGCGTCCTTCCTCGATCCAGGCCGCGACCTTGTCCAGCCACTGCACCAGGAACGGCTCGTTGGCCTCCAGCTCAGGGTGGCCGATAAAGCGCACCTGCGGTTGCTGGCTGAACGCCGTAGGCCGTGGTGGCACCCGTGGCTTCTTCGACTGGGCATGCAGCACGCTCGGATCGCGGGACGTGCAACTGAACAGCGCCCGCGGATCGAGGCAGATGCGCTCGATGCCGCGCTCGTTCAGCAGGCGGTTGAGCTGACGCTCCTCCTCGCCCTTGGCGAAGAAGGCGTCATTGCGCACCTCGACCGCCACCGGCACGCCAAGCTCGTCGATAAAGTGCATCAGCTCGCCCAGCCGCGCCGGGCCGAACATCGCCGGCAGTTGCAGCCAGTACGGCGAAACCCGCTTACCCAGCGGCTTGAGCAACTGCACGAAGGTCCGCGCCGCTTCGAGCTGGGCGTACAGATCGCCGCTATGGCTGATATCGCCGGGAAACTTGGCGGTAAAGCGGAAATGCGCGGGCATGACCTGGGCCCAGCGCTCGATGGTGGCTGGCGCCGGACGGGCATAGAAGGTGGTATTGCCCTCGACGGCATTGAACACCTGGCAGTACAGGCCGAGGAAATCGGTGCTTTTCGCGTCGGAGGGATACAGGTAGTCGCGCCAGGCGTTTTCGCTCCAGGAGGGACAACCGAGGAAATAAGGTAGGGATGCTGAGCTCATTGGCTCAAATGTACAGATCCAGCCCCAGCACTTCCATCTCCCAATCCACGAAACCTGCGGTGGTCAGGTAGCTGGCCAGGGCGCCAGCGGTGCGCCGGTCACGGGCGCGGGGGAAGATCATGTCCTGCGGACGGGCCGGCAGGTTGGGCGTGGCGCGCTGGGCATTGCTGCTGGCAGGCTGCGCCTCGACCTCGCCAACGATATCGTCTTCCGATTCTTCAACGCGCACCGGCCCTTTGCGCTGGGGGCGCTTGAGCGGGTAACTCGATGAGGAAAAGCCGTCGATACGCATGGCAACAAAGACTCAGGGGTGATGATGGCAATTTAGCGGCACCTGAGATCCCTTGCAAATGCCCTACTGATAACTGGACCACATATACACATTTTGGTTTACGGCGAATGGCGATAACCGACCGAAGGTCATCATGCCTTCTTCGGCGTCGCCACCTTGTCGCGCAGGTAGACCGGCTGGGCCTGCTCGGCCGGCACGCTTTCGCCGCGGTCCCAGGCGAATTTCGCCAGGGTCAGCAGGTCCAGCGCGTGAGGCAGCATGTTCTCGTCCTGACCTTCGACCTTTACCGCCAGGCGCTCGCTATAACCCCAGCCTGTACCGGCACCGAACCATGAGCCAGCCGCGCCGTCGGGAAGCGCAACCTGCTCGGGCGGCAGTACCGCCTCGGCGCCCTGCAATTGCATCTCCCCTGCTACTTCTTGATAGCAGCCCCAATAGACTTCGTCCATGCGCGCATCGATGGCCGATGCCACCTGGGTAGCACCGTGCTCACGCAGCGCGCGCTGGGCCAGCACCGCCAGGTTGGAGATCGGCAACACCGGGCGCTCCAGGGCAAAGGCCAGGCCCTGGACCACGCCGATGGCGATGCGCACACCGGTGAACGCGCCCGGACCGCGACCGAAGGCAATCGCCTCCACCGCCGACAGCGCCACGCCGGCCTCGGCCAGCAGGGTCTGGATCATCGGCAGCAGCTTTTGCGCGTGCAGGCGTGGAATCACCTCGTAGTGGCTCGTGATCTTGCCATCGTGCAGCAAGGCGACGGAGCAGGCTTCAGTGGCGGTATCCAGGGCCAGCAAGGTGGTCATCGGGGTGTTCCAGGCAAGAAAAAAAGAGCGGCAGTATAAACGACAACGGCCCGCAAGAGCGGGCCGTTGGCGACACAACGAAAGGGATCAGCTCAGGGCTGCCAGCACCTTGGCGGTGATGGATTCGACCGAACCGACGCCTGGAATGTGGCTGACCTTCGGCTTGCCGTTAGCCGCTTCCAGCTTCTGGTAGAAGTCCACCAGCGGCTTGGTCTGCTCGTGGTAGACCTTCAGGCGGCCGCGCACGGTTTCCTCGTTGTCGTCAGGGCGCTGGATCAGGTCCTCGCCGGTGACATCATCCTTGCCTTCAACCTTCGGCGGGTTGTAGACGATGTGGTAAACGCGGCCGGAGTCCAGGTGAACACGGCGACCGGCGATACGCTGGACGATTTCCTCGTCTTCGACAGCGATCTCGAGCACGGCATCCAGGGCAACGCCAGCGGCGACCATGGCTTCAGCTTGAGGGATGGTGCGCGGGAAACCGTCGAAAAGGAAGCCGTTCGCGCAGTCAGGCTGGGCGATACGGTCCTTGACCAGGTTGATGATCAGGTCGTCGGAGACCAGCTTGCCAGCGTCCATCACGGCCTTGGCTTCCAGGCCCAGCGGAGTGCCGGCCTTCACCGCGGCACGCAACATGTCGCCGGTGGAGATCTGCGGAATACCGAATTTCTCGGTGATGAACTTTGCCTGAGTACCTTTACCGGCCCCGGGAGCTCCCAGCAGAATTACGCGCATCTTGTGCTCCTCATTTTTTATAAGCAAATCAATGGATTCGCGAGATTGGCGAATCGCAGGAAATCGGGCGATGACCATAAATCGGTCAAAAGGCTGCCCAAGATACACAGCGCATGGGGACCATACAAGCGGTCGAAAGTCGGAAAAACCTGCGACAGGACGCCACGGTGTATACAGGTTGCGCCCATCGCAACCCGCTCTTTATAGGGTCATTTCTTACAAGCTGCGGGATGCATTCCGACATCCCGCAGACACTCATCCGAACGTCAGCCGGTGTTGCGCAACCCCGCCGCGATACCCGCCACGGTCACCAGCAGGGCTTGCTCCAACGGGCTGTCCAGAGCGGCTTCGCGCTCCCGGGAGCGGGCCAGCAGCTCGGCCTGGAGCAGGTGCAGCGGGTCCAGGTAGGTGTTGCGCAGGCGGATGAACTCCAGGGTCGCCGGGCTGTGCGCCAGTAGCACCGGTTGCCCGGTCAGGCCGAGCACCACCTGGCACGCCTGCGACAATAGGTCGCGCAATTGTTCACCCAAAGGTCGCAGTTCTGGTTGCACCAGACGTTCGTCGTAGGACGCGGCGATTTCCGCATCGGCCTTGGCCAGGACCATCTCCAGCATATCGATGCGGGTGCGGAAGAACGGCCACTCCTCGCGCATCTGCGCCAGCAGCGGACCTTGCCCGCGGGCCAGGGCGTTGTTCAGGGCGGCTTCCCAGCCGAGCCAGGCCGGCAGCATCAGGCGGGTCTGGGTCCAGCCGAAGATCCACGGGATGGCGCGCAGGCTTTCGATGCCGCCGGCACGGCGCTTGGCCGGGCGGCTGCCCAGGGGCAGGCGGCCCAGTTCCTGCTCTGGCGTGGACTGGCGGAAGTACTCGACGAAATCCGGGTTTTCCCGCACCACGCCGCGATAGGTCTGCACGCCGTCGGCGGCCAGTTGGTCCATCACCTCGCGCCAGGCCGGTTGCGGCGGTGGCGGCGGCAGCAAGGTGGCTTCCAGCACGGCGGCCAGATACAGGTTGAGGTTCTGCTCGGCGATATCCGGCAGGCCGAACTTGAAGCGGATCATCTCGCCCTGTTCGGTGGCGCGGAAACGCCCGGCCACCGAGCCCGGCGGCTGCGACAGGATCGCCGCGTGGGCCGGCGCGCCGCCACGACCGACGGTGCCACCGCGACCGTGGAACAGCAGCAGCTCGACTTCCTGCTCGCGGCAGATCTGCACCAGGGTTTCCTGGGCCCGATACTGCGCCCAGGCGGCGGCGGTGGTGCCAGCGTCCTTGGCCGAGTCGGAATAGCCGATCATCACTTCCTGCGGGCCGTGCAAGCCACTGCGATAACCCGGCAGCGACAGCAGGCGCTGCATCACCGGCCCGGCGTTATCCAGGTCGGCCAGGGTCTCGAACAGCGGCACCACGCGCATCGGCCGTTGCAGGCCGGCTTCCTTGAGCAGCAGTTGCACCGCCAGCACATCGGAGGCGGCGCCGGCCATGGAGATGACATAGGAACCCAGGGATGCCGCCGGGGCCGCGGCGATCTCGCGACAGGTGGCAAGCACTTCGGCGGTGTCGTCCTGGGGCTTGTAGTGCGGCGGCAGCAGCGGGCGGCGGCTGGCCAGTTCGCGCTGGAGGAAGTCGATGCGCGCTTCTTCGTTCCATTCGGCGTAGCTGCCAAGACCGAGGTATTCGGTGATTTCACTGAGGGCAGCGGCATGCCGACCCGAGTCCTGGCGCACGTCCAGGCGCACCAGGAACAGGCCGAAGGTCACGGCGCGGCGCAGGGAGTCGAGTAGCGGCCCGTCGGCGATCACGCCCATGCCGCATTCATGCAAGGACTCGAAGCACAGGTGTAGCGGTTCGAAGAGTTCGCGGTTGTCCTGCAGCACCAGCGGACCCGGGGCTTGCGCCGTGGTCAGCGCCGACTGGGCCCAGGCCCGGGTTTCCCGCAGGCGCTCGCGCAGTGGCTTGAGTACGGCGCGGTAAGGTTCGGCGCAGTCGCCGACCTTGGCGCGCAGGGCCGGACTGGCCTCCTGCATCGACAGTTCGGCGGCGAGGGAGTGCACATCACGCAGGAACAGGTCGGCCGCCATCCAGCGTGCCAGCAACAGCACTTCGCGGGTGACGGCGGCGGTGACATTGGGGTTGCCGTCACGGTCACCGCCCATCCACGAGGCGAAACGTATCGGCGCCGCCTCCAGCGGCAGATGCAGGCCCGTGGCCGCGTGCAGGGCCTTGTCGGCCTTGCGCATATGGCTGGGGATGGCGTGCCAGAGGGAATGCTCGATCACCGCGAAGCCCCACTTGGCCTCGTCCACCGGAGTTGGCCGGGTGCGACGGATTTCCTCGGTGTGCCAGGCCTCGGCGATCAGCCGTTGCAGGCGCTCACGGACCTGCTCGCGCTCGGCGGGGGTCAGGTCGCGGTGGTCCTGGGCAGCCAGTTGCGCGGCGATCGCGTCGTATTTCTGGATCAGGGTGCGCCGCGCCACCTCGGTGGGGTGGGCGGTCAGCACCAGTTCGATATTCAGCTTGCCGAGCTGGCGGGCCAGGGCGTCGTCGCTGTGGCCGGCAGCCTTGAGGCGGGCCAGCAGTTCGGGGAGCACCTGGGCCTCGAAGGGCTCGGGCTGATCGGCGTCGCGACGGCGGATCAGCTGGTACTGCTCGGCGATATTGGCCAGGTTGAGGAACTGGTTGAAGGCCCGGGCTACCGGCAGCAGTTCGTCGTCGGCGAGGTCGGCGAGGGTCGAGCTGAGCTGTTCCTCACCGCCGCTGCGATCAGCCTTGGCGCTATGGCGGATCGCCTCGATCTTCTGCAGGAATGCCTCGCCGTGCTGTTCGCGCACGGTATTGCCCAACAGCTCGCCCAACAGATGAACATCTTCCCGCAAGCGTGCATCGATATCGGTCATCAACCTTCTCCACCCTGGAAAAACTGCCTTTCTTGCAGAGTGCCCCACTACCGGTCGTGCTTTCAAGGCGCAGGCTCAAGCGAACTGGCTACGCTTTAACCAGTCCCAATGGTTTTACGGAGGGCATCATGAAGATTCGCGAACTTGCGCAGAGCTGGGAACAGAACGCCACAGGCCGCCTGAGCCCGACCGGTCATGTCCTGCACCTGGACGTGGAAGCCTCGGCGCGCCTGGCGGCGCTGGCCGAGATGTATCCGAAACGCACCCCGGAGGAACTGCTCGGCGAGCTGCTGGGCGCGGCGCTGGAAGAGCTGGAGGCGAGCTTCCCGTATATCCAGGGGCGGCAGGTGATCGCTACCGATGAGGAGGGCGATCCGCTGTATGAGGATGTCGGGCCAACGCCGCGGTTTCTGGCGCTGTCGCGACGGCATCTGCATGCGTTGAGCAGTGGCAAGGATGGTTCGACCCACTGATATCACTGACACACTGGCCACCCTGTGGGAGCTGGCTTGCCAGCGATTTGGCCGGCATGAGCAATGAGGTTGCCCGATCTGGCCTCATCGCTGGCAAGCCAGCTCCCACAGGGGTCTCCAGCGGCCGCAAGACCGATGAATACCGCTCCATCCCCGCAAAAGTTCCCGTCCTATCCCACTGACCAATCAGTCAGAAAAAGTCGCCCATCAAGCGGCACTTTTTGTGAACTTTTCAAAAATCGTTCGACTCCCACCCATTAGCCACTACGGCAAAAATACCTCCCGGCCCGCCCGGAGAGGCGTGTCGATGGACTGTTACGGATGTTCATCAGGAGTGTTCCAATGGAGTTGACCACCATGAAGACCCGCATCGAAAAATCCCCGTTCCAACTGCGCGGGATCAAGCTGGCCGCCCTGGCCCTGGGCAGCAGCCTGGTTCTGGCCGGTTGTGCTGGCAAGCCACCTACCGAGCAGTACGCCGTGACCCAGTCGGCGGTGAACTCGGCGGTCAGTGCCGGTGGCACCGAATACGCCGCCGTCGAGATGAAGGCCGCGCAGGACAAGTTCAAGCAAGCCGAAATCGCCATGCACGACAAGAAGTATGACGAAGCCAAGATCCTCGCCGAACAGGCCGAGTGGGATGCCCGCGTCGCCGAGCGCAAGGCGCAGGCCATGAAAGCCCAGAAAGCCGTGCAGGATGCCCGCCAGGGCGTCCAGGACGTACGTGAGGAAGGCATGCGTGCCGCTGACCCGATGCAGCCGCAGCAGTAAGCGCCGCCGCGCTCCGTGCATTCGAAATCGATCAAAGGACGAACACTATGCGTAACCACGTGATGATTCCCGCCCTCCTGGCCGTCAGCATGGGCCTGGTTGCCTGCGCTCACCAGCCGAACCCAAACCTGGAATCGGCCCGGACCAACTTCTCCGCCCTGCAAAGCGACCCGCAATCGAGCAAGGTCGCCGCCCTTGAAACCAAGGACGCCCAGGACTGGCTGAACAAGGCCGACAAGGCCTACATGGACAAGGAAGACGACAAGAAGGTCGACCAACTGGCCTACCTGACCAACCAGCGCGTCGAGGTGGCCAAGCAGACCATCGCCCTGCGCACTGCCGAAGCCGACCTGAAGAACGCCGCCGCACAACGCGCCCAGGCCCGCCTGGATGCCCGTGACGCGCAGATCAAGAAGCTCCAGGAAAGCCTCAACGCCAAGCAGACCGACCGCGGCACCCTGGTGACCTTCGGTGACGTGCTGTTCGACTTCAACAAGGCCGAGCTGAAAAGCAGCGCCTTCCCGAACATCACCAAGCTGGCGCAGTTCCTCCAGGAAAACCCTGACCGCAAGGTGATCGTCGAGGGCTACACCGACAGCGTCGGCAGCGCCAACTACAACCAGACCCTGTCCGAGCGCCGCGCCAACTCGGTGCGCATGGCGCTGGTACGTGCCGGTGTCGACCCGACCCGCATCGTCGCCCAGGGTTATGGCAAGGAGTATCCAGTCGCGGACAACACCAGCAACTCCGGTCGTGCGCAGAACCGTCGGGTGGAAGTGACCATTTCCAACGACAACCAGCCAGTGGCACCGCGTAGCAGCATGAGCAGCGCGCAGTAACCTGCAGGCTGTGACGAAAAATCCCGCCGGTTGGCGGGATTTTTTTTGCGTATCGCTGGGAAAAGATCCTAGTGATATTTACTGCTTGAGAGCCAAGAATCCCGAACTGTTAGCGTGAATTCAGACGGACTTGGTGCCATGCCCAAAACATTCGCAGTACTTGCCGATCTCAAGAAAGACCCTATGGGTGTTCTGCGTGCAGCCAATGGCTACACGGTGGTCATCCTCGATAGAAATGCACCCGCCTTCTATGCAGTTCCACCCGAGCGTTACGAAGCGATGCTGGAAATGATCGATGATGCCCGACTGGCGGAGCTGGTACGCCAGCGGCAGGGCGAGCCTGCAGTCCGGGTGGACATCGATGAGCTGATCGCGGGCAACTGACGAAACACCCTCCTCCAGAGCGACACGGTCGGTGTAGGAGCTGGTTTACCTGCGATGGACCGCAAAGCGGTCCCAAAACCATCCAGCACGAGTCAAGAGTCTCCATTGGATTCAGATTCAGCGCCTGGTTGATCGCATTTATCCAAATACCCTGGCGTGGCAGGTTTTGGGACCGCTACGCGCTCCATCGCAGGTAAACCAGCTCCTACAGGGATCGTGGCAAGACTTCGATCATTGGGCCGCCTGCGGCGTCTCCTGCCCCATGCAGCGCACCGCCTGCTTCTTGCTGTCCACCAGCACGCCGGTCAGGCCCTTCTGCTGCATGTCGAACAGCACCAGCACGCCGTCGATGCACTGGGCCATCTGCGGTGCCGGGTTGATCGAGAGCTTGTAGTCCTCGCCCGGCACCGTCTTGAGCATGGTGAATTCCGACAGCAGCAGCGCATCCTCCGGTTTGGCGAAATGCAGGTAGCCGTAGTACCACAGGGCGCAGACCGTGCCGACGATGCTGCAGACTCCGGTGATGATCAGGGGGATGGCGTTGCGTTCTTCACTCATTGCGACTTCTCGTCAGGGTAATTGGGGACTTCGGCCAGACGCCGCAGGCCGTTGAAATGTTCGGGGTCATCGAGGAAGCGCAGCATGACCTGGCGCCAGGTCTTGTCGCCAAAGGTCTGCACATGCCCGCCCCGCACCAGTTGCAGCACCCGCGGCGGCGGCGCGGCCTGGTACACGCGGATGCCGTTGTCCATGGGCACCAGGGCATCGTCGATGCTGTGGAAGAACAGCTTGGGCGGGCTCTTCAGTTGGGCAACGGAGCGGATCGCGCTGTCGCCATCCGGCACCAGCCACGACAGCGGCACCTGCAACGGCCAGGTCAGCCACGAGGTGCTCAGGGCATAGCGCCCGACGTCACGATAACTGGCCGGCACCCCGTCGAACACCAGCGCCTTGAAGCGCGAAGCCTGCTCAGGGTGCTGCGCCAGGTAGTGGATCGCCATGGCCCCGCCAAGGCTCTGCCCCAGCAATACCTGCGGCTTGCCCTGCACCTCGGGCGCCTTGTCCAGCCAGTCGAACGCTGCGCCGATGTCCTGGTAGACCTCCGGCAACGTCGGCTTGCCCGCTGACAGCCCGTACCCGCGGTAATCGATCATCAGCACCTGGTAGCCCTGCTCCGGCAGCCAGTAACTGGCGCCCAGGTGCCAGGCCAGGTTGCCGCCGTTGCCGTGCAGGTGCAGCACCGTGCCCTTGACCTCCACGCCTTCCTTGGCCGGCAGCCACCAGCCATGCAGGCGCGTGCCGTCAGCGGCGGTCAGGGTCACGTCGCGCCAGGCGATCTTCGCCTTCTCAGGGGTGAACGGCTGCCCGGGCTCGGGATAGAACAGCAACGAACTGCACCCGGACAACCCCAGCAGCAACAGGCACGGGAGTAGTATCCCGCGCCAGCGCTCAGAGAATGTTCGAGTAGTCGGCTTCAATCCGGTCCAGGCTCAGGTGATTGAGGAAGTTGGAGAAGCACATCCACGCCGACAGGGCATTGAGGTCGCGGAACTGCTCCGGCAGGTACTTGGGCGGCTCCACCAGCCCTTCGTCGACCAGCTGGCGCAGGGTGCGCATGTCTTCCAGGGTGGTCTTGCCGCAGAACAGCAAGGGTATCTGCTCCAGCTTGCCCTTTCTCACGGCCAACTGAATGTAGTTGTAAACCATGATGAAGCCCTTGAGGTAGGACAAGTCTTTGGTGAATGGCAGCCCGTTCGGCACCGAGCCACGGAATACCCGGCTGGCATTGCCGTAGCTTTCCGCCATCTCGAAGCCCTGGTCGCGGAAGAACTGGTAGATCTGCAGGAAGTCGGCGCCCTCCTCGACCATATGGATGGCGCGGGTGCGGTTGGTCAGCTTGCGCAGGCGGCTCGGGTAGGAAGCGAAGGCGATCACCTCCATGAGGATCGCCAGGCCTTCCTGGGTCACCGTCGACGAGGGCGGACCCTTGGCCAGGAAGGTGCAGATCGGCTGGTTGAGACCGTTGAGGGTGGTGCCGACGTGTACCAGCCCTTCATGGACCTCCAGGGCCCGCACATCGCGGCTGTTGAACATGGCATCGGCGCGGATCTTGATGTAGTCGGCGCCCGCCGCGGCATCGGCGACGATACCGTCGGACTCGAACACCCGGATGGTGCCCTCGGCCTCGCCGAACACCTTGTTCAGGCGCCCTTGGAGAATCTCCACGGCCTCCTTGGCGGTCAGGCTCTTGGGCTCGTCCTTGAGGTCGCCACGGCCGTCGATATTGTTCAGGTAGTCCGAGAGCATCAGACCGAGGTCCGAGAGCGTCGGATCACCGGCATGGAAGGCGTCGGAAGCCGCGCCGTAGAGCTCCTGCGAGATCAGCCCGAAATCATCGGTGCCACGCGCTTCGAGCATGCGCACCACCATGCGGTATTCCTTGCACATGCGCCGCATGATCTGCCCGACCGGGTTGAACTGCCCCAGTTGGCGGGTGATATCGCGCTCGATGTTCTGGAATTCCAGTTTCAGCGCGCCGGAATCGAAGGACAGCGGCCGGTTCAGGTAATACTCGCGGCTGATCGCCGGCGGCTCCTTGCCCTTGGCCTTGAGAAAGCCCTGGCGGATGCTGTCGTCCCACTTCACGGCGTCCAGTACGCGGATCGGCGTCTGCGCCTGGACGATGCGGTCGGAAAGGGTGCGAATCGTCTGCTGGTACTCGTCCACGCTCATGCCTCGCTCTTCCTCTTGTGCTTACTTGCCGGCCCGCTGGAACCGCGCCACTTCGACGAACAGGTCGGAGTTGGCCGGATCGTCCAGGTAGGCCAGGACACGCTCGGCCGGGCTGTCGATCAACACCCCTTCGCCATTTTCCTCGGGCACCTCGACGGTGCGGCCGCTGAGTTCCTTCTTGTCCAGGGCCTGGGTGATCTGCTCGACGTCGAGGTTGTAGACCACCAGTTCCTTGCTATCGATCACTTCGAAGCCGCCGATCAGGAAATTGCCGCCCAGCTTCTTCGGCACTCCCGCCGACAGGTACCAGCGGTTGCCGTGCCGCGACACGGTGAACGCATATTCCTGGCGCGGCTTGCCCTTGGCGGTAGCCACGGCCTTGTAGGCGTTGCCGCCGGAACGGCTGATCTGCAGGGTCAGCGGCTCGCCCCAGGCGTCCTTGCTCGACCAGTTGCCGAGCAGGGCCTTGGGCGCCGCCTGGTTGGCCGGAATCGGCTCGTTGAAGGTCACCAGGCAGCCGTTCAACAGCAGGAAAGACAGGGCCAGCAGCACACGCCAGGCTTTCATCGAAATCTCCTTGAGAGGCGCTTGCGACTCACTCCGCCGCCAGCACCAGGTGCAGGTAACGGACAAGAATAGCGAGCATCTGCCCTTCAGCCTGCGGTTTTGCGGCGTCGAGCAGGCCCTGATACTCCATCTGCTCGATGATTGCCGTCAATACAATGGCGTCCTGCTGCGGTTGGCGCGAGCCCACCACCTGCAACAACTGGCAGGCGCCGCGCAGGAGAATCTGCTCGTGGGACTTCACCAGCTCGGCCAGACGCGGGGACAACAGGGCCTCCTGGCGGAAGGCCTGTTCGGCCATGAGGAAGTCGCGGCGGTTGTGCAACTGGCGCTGGACGTACTCGCAGGTCATCTTCGCCACCTCGTCGGCCAGCCGTGCGCGGGACGCCGGGCTGCCGTCGCCCTGGGCCAGCAACTGGCGCAGGACCACCTCGGTGCTCTCCCACAGCTTGGCCATGTAGGCGGCGCTGCGCTCGACGTACTGGGCGAAGGTGTCGCTGAGCAGATCCTGGATATCGTCGAAGTAGTAAGTGGTGGCCGACAGCGGCACGCCGGCCTCGGCGGCCACGGCGCGGTGGCGCACGCCGCGCACGCCGTCACGCACGACGATGCGCATGGCCGCGTCGAGGATCTGCTGACGGCGCTGTTCGCTGCCCTGGCGGCTGGCCTTGCGGCCCTGGTACTGGACGCTTTCGGCGACGGCGGAGGCAACGCCGGCGGCGCCTTGCTGGGGCTGGGGGGGAGTCACGGGCGGTTACCTCGAAATCGGGATTTTCGGGCATGAAAAAGCCGCCAGGGGCGGCTGATTCATTGTGTCCTTCAGGGCCTCATCGCTGGCAAGCCAGCTCCCACAGGTACGGTGTGCACCGGTCCTTGTGGGAGCTGGCTTGCCAGCGATGGGGGCCTCAAGCCTGGTGAAGATCAGGCCTGTGGACGCATGTGCGGGAACAGGATCACATCACGGATCGACGGCGAGTTGGTCAGCAGCATGACCAGGCGGTCGATACCGATGCCTTCACCGGCCGTCGGCGGCATGCCGTATTCCAGGGCGCGGACGAAGTCGGCGTCGAAGTGCATGGCCTCGTCGTCACCGGCGTCCTTCTCGGCCACCTGGGCGAGGAAGCGCTCGGCCTGGTCTTCGGCGTCGTTGAGCTCGGAGTAGGCGTTGGCGATCTCGCGGCCACCGATGAACAGCTCGAAGCGGTCGGTGACATTCGGGTTGGCATCGTTGCGACGGGCCAGCGGCGAGACTTCGAACGGGTACTCGGTGATGAAGTGCGGCTGCTCCAGCTTGCTCTCCACCAGCTCCTCGAAAATCATCACCTGCAGCTTGCCCAGGCCTTCGTGACCAAGAACCTTGGCACCGGCCTTTTTGGCGATGTCACGGGCCTTGTCGACGTCCAGCAGGTCAGCCTCGGTCAGCTCAGGGTTGTACTTGAGGATCGAGTCGAACACCGACAGGCGCACGAACGGCTCGCCGAAGTGGAACACCTTGTCGCCGTACGGCACGTCGGTGCTGCCGAGGACCAACTGGGCCAGTTCGCGGAACAGTTCCTCGGTGAGGTCCATGTTGTCGGTGTAGTCGGCGTAGGCCTGGTAGAACTCCAGCATGGTGAATTCAGGGTTGTGGCGGGTCGAGACGCCTTCGTTGCGGAAGTTGCGGTTGATCTCGAAGACCTTCTCGAAGCCACCGACCACCAGGCGCTTGAGGTACAGCTCCGGCGCGATACGCAGGAACATCGGCATGTCCAGGGCGTTGTGGTGGGTTTCGAACGGCTTGGCCGCGGCGCCGCCAGGAA
The DNA here is from genome assembly GCF_001941965.1 of Pseudomonas putida. GTDB lineage: Bacteria > Pseudomonadota > Gammaproteobacteria > Pseudomonadales > Pseudomonadaceae > Aquipseudomonas > Aquipseudomonas putida_L. The sequence goes on from NZ_MKZO01000067.1 coordinate 259,753, forward strand.
TGGTCTGCAGCATCGGGGTTTCGACTTCGAGGAAGTCGCGCTTGGCCAGGAAGCTGCGGATGTGCGAGATCACCAGGGAACGCACGCGGAAGGTCTCGCGGGTGTCTTCGTTGACGATCAGGTCGACGTAGCGCTGGCGGTAGCGCTGCTCGGTATCGGTCAGGCCGTGGTGCTTGTCCGGCAGCGGGCGCAGCGACTTGGTCAGCAGGCGCACGTTGGTCATCTCGACGTACAGGTCGCCCTTGCCGGAACGGGCCAGGGTGCCTTCGGCGGCGATGATGTCACCGAGGTCCCAGGTTTTCACCGCGGCCAGGGTTTCTTCCGGCAGGGTTTTGCGGTTGACGTAGACCTGGATGCGCCCGGTCATGTCCTGGATCACCATGAACGAGCCACGGTTGAGCATGATGCGACCGGCAACCTTGACCGGGATCGCGGCTGCTTCCAGCTCTTCCTTGGTCTTGTCGACATACTGCTTCTGCAGGTCGTTGCAGTAGCTGTCACGGCGGAAGTCGTTGGGGAAGGCCTGGCCCTTGGCGCGTTCTGCGGCAAGTTTTTCCTTGCGCAGGGCGATCAGGGCGTTTTCTTCCTGTTGCAGGTCTTGCGCTTCGGTCTTGAGGTCGCTCATGTCGTCATTCTTTCCATCAGGTATTCGTTGCCCGTTCCGGGCAGGGCACGCGAGCCCGGCGCCGGGCCGGGTCTCGCGGCAGTGGTGTGCGGCTTACAGCCCCTGCTTGAGGCTCGCTTCCAGGTACTGGTCGAGGTCGCCGTCCAGGACTTTCTGGCAGTCGCTGCGCTCGACGCCGGTGCGCAGGTCCTTGATCCGCGAGTCGTCCAGCACGTAGGAACGGATCTGGTGACCCCAGCCGATGTCCGACTTGCTGTCTTCCAGGGCCTGGGAGGCGGCATTGCGCTTCTGCATTTCCAGCTCGTACAACTTGGCCCGCAGCATTTTCATGGCGGTGTCCTTGTTGGCGTGCTGGGAACGTTCGTTCTGGCAGGCCACCACGGTGTTGGTCGGCACGTGGGTGATTCGCACCGCCGAGTCGGTGGTGTTGACGTGCTGGCCACCGGCACCGGAGGAGCGGTAGGTGTCGATGCGCAGGTCGGACGGGTTGATCTCGATCTCGACCTTGTCGTCGATCTCCGGCGATACGAACACCGCGGAGAACGAAGTGTGGCGGCGGGCGCCGGAGTCGAACGGGCTCTTGCGCACCAGGCGGTGCACGCCGATCTCGGTGCGCAGCCAGCCGAAGGCGTACTCGCCCTTGATGTGCACGGTGGCGCCCTTGATGCCGGCGACTTCGCCTTCGGACAGTTCGATGATGGTCGCGTCGAAGCCGCGCTTGTCGGCCCAGCGCAGGTACATGCGCAGCAGGATGTTGGCCCAGTCCTGCGCTTCGGTACCGCCGGAACCGGCCTGGATGTCCAGGTAGGCGTTGTTCGGGTCCATCTCGCCGCTGAACATGCGGCGGAATTCGAGCTTGGCCAGGTGTTCCTCGAGGTTCTGCAACTCGGCGACGACATCATCGACGGCGCCCTCGTCGTCTTCCTCGACAGCCATGTCGAGCAGGTCCTTGCAGTCGGCCAGACCGCCGGACAGCTTGTCCAGGGTCTCGACGACCTGCGCCAGCATGGCGCGCTCGCGGCCCAGGGCCTGGGCGTACTCGGGTTTGTTCCAGACGTTCGGGTCTTCGAGTTCGCGGTTTACTTCGGTCAGACGATCATGCTTGTGATCGTAGTCAAAGATACCCCCGAATGGACTCGGAACGCTCGGTGAGGTCCTTGATGGTATTCAGGATCGGGTTGATTTCCATGGGCGGGCTGCTCTCGTGCGTAATTCGGTGAAAAGCCGGAGAGTATAGCGCAGGGGGGGTGGCGGGGGACAAGCTGGAAGCTACGGGCGGCAGGCTGATTTACAGGGGAAGATCTGAAAATGGCTGTGTTTCTGCCGGCCCTATCGCTGGCAAGCCAGCTCCCACACGTTAGGCGGTGCACGCGATCCCTGTGGGAGCTGGCTTGCCAACGATGAGGCCCTCAGGCCATGGCGACGCGGTTGCGGCCGGCATTCTTGGCTTGATAGAGGGCATTGTCCGCCGCCGAGATCAGTTGCCGGCAATGGGTACCGATCGCCGGGGTCTGGGTGGCCAGGCCGATACTGACGCTGAGCACCGAGTCCGGGCCCGGCATGGTATGGGCAATGCGCGCCGCTGCCACGGTCTGGCGCAGCTTCTCGGCCAGCAACCGCGCCCCGCCCGGCGAGGTGTTGGGCAGCACCAGGGCGAATTCCTCGCCGCCATAACGCGCCGGCAGGTCGCTCGGCCGCGCGCAGCACGAGCGGATCGCCTCGGCCACCTGGCGCAGCGCCTCATCCCCGGCCAGGTGGCCGAAGGTGTCGTTGAACGACTTGAAGTAGTCCACGTCCACCATCAGCAGCGACAACTGCGACTGCTCGCGCATCGCCCGGCGCCACTCCAGCTCCAGGTATTCGTCGAAGTGCCGACGGTTGGACAGCCCGGTCAGGCCGTCGGAGTTCATCAGGCGTTGCAGCACCAGGTTGGTGTCGAGCAACTGCTGCTGGCTGACCCGCAGCGCTCGATAAGCCTCGTCACGCTGCAACAGGGTCAGGTAGGAGCGCGAGTGATAGCGGATGCGCGCCACCAGCTCGATGTTGTCAGGCAGCTTGACCAGATAGTCGTTGGCCCCGGCGGCAAAGGCCGCGCTCTTGACCAGCGGGTCTTCCTTGGTCGACAGGACGATGATCGGGATGTCCTGGGTCGCCGGGTTGGCGCGGTATTCGCGAACCAGGGTCAGGCCGTCGAGGCCCGGCATGATCAGGTCCTGGAGGATCACCGTCGGCTTGATGCGCATGGCCTGGGCCACCGCCTCGTGCGGGTCGGCACAGAAGTGGAAGTCGATGTTGTCTTCGTGGGCCAGGCCCCGGCGCACGGCTTCGCCGATCATCGCCTGGTCGTCGACCAGCAGGACCATCGCCGAGTTCTCGTCAGAGGTTGAAAAGCCGTCGATCGGTAGATCATTCATGCGCTGTCACCTGGGCACTGCCGGCGCCGCCGGCGTGACTGAATACATATCGTCATTTCGGAAAAATTTCCATTAGTCGTGGGGCTATCCGCTCCAGCGCACGCACTTCCACGGCCGCGTCTATGGCGACGGCCGCCTTGGGCATGCCGTACACCGCACTGCTCTGCTGGTCCTGGGCGATGGTCAGGAAACCCTGCTCGCGCATGAGCTTGAGCCCCTGCGCGCCATCGCGGCCCATACCGGTGAGCAGCACGCCCACCGCATCGCCACGCCAGAACCGCGCCACACTTTCGAAAAACACGTCGATCGAGGGGCGGTAGATTTCGTTCACCGGCTCCGCCGTATACGCCAGGGTGCAATCCTTGAGCAGGCGGATGTGGTGATTGGTCCCGGCCAGCAGTACCTGGCCGGGTTGTGGCGGCTCACCCTCGCGGGCCAGGCGCACGTTCTGTCCTGAAGTACTGCTGAGCCATTCGGCCATGCCGGCGGCGAATACCTGGTCGACGTGCTGGACCAGCACGATCGATGCCGGAAACGCCTTGGGCAGCCCCTTGAGCAGCACTTCCAGCGCCGCCGGCCCGCCTGCGGACGAACCAATGGCGACCAGGCCCTGGCGCTGTGCCGCCTGGCGCAACGGCGTCGACAGCGTGCGCACGCTGCTGGGGCGCTGCTGGCCGATCAGCCAGGAAATATTGAGGATCTTGCGCAACAACGGCGCGGCGGCTTCCTTCGGATCGCCACCACCCAGCACCGGGGTATCGACCACATCGAGGGCGCCATGGCCCATGGCCTCGAACACCCGGTGCACGTTCTGCCGGCGATCGACGGTGACGATGACGATGGCGCACGGCGACTCGGCCATGATCCGCCGGGTCGCTTCCACGCCGTCCATCTGCGGCATGATCAGGTCCATCAGCAGCAGGTCCGGGATGTGCTCGGCGCAGCGCTGCACCGCCTCCAGGCCATTGCTGGCGACCCAGATGACCTCGTGGGCCGGCTCGAAGGCCAGCGCCCGGCGCAAGGCTTCCACGGCTAGCGGCATATCGTTGACGATGGCGATCTTCATCCCTGGGCTCCCCCGATCAGCTCGACTACGGCATCCAGCAAGGCGTCGTCATGGAAACTCGCCTTGGCCAGATAATAGTCAGCGCCGGCGTCGAGCCCTCGCCGTCGGTCTTCTTCCCGGTCCTTGTACGACACCACCATCACCGGCAGGGATTGCAGGCGGCTGTCGCGGCGCACCAGGGTCACCAGTTCGATACCGTCCATGCGCGGCATGTCGATATCGGTGATCAGCAGGTCGAAATCCTCGCTGCGCAAGGCGTTCCAGCCGTCCATACCGTCCACTGCCACGGCCACTTCGTAGCCGCGGTTGCTCAGCAGCTTGCGCTGCAGCTCGCGCACGGTCAGCGAGTCGTCCACCACCAGCACGCGCTTGCGCGCCACTTCGCGGGCCGCGCCGCGGCGTTCGATACGCTCCAGGCGGCCGGTGCTGAGGAGTTTTTCCACGGAGCGCAGCAGGTCCTCGACATCGACGAACAGCACCACCGAGCCGTCGTCCAGCAGGGCCCCGGCGGAAATGTCCTGGATCTTGCCCAGGCGCGGGTCCAGCGGCATCACCACCAGCACCCGCTCGCCGATCAGGCGGTCGATGGCCACGCCGTAGAGCGTTTCGCGCTCGCGGATCACCACCACCTTGATGCTCTGCTCGCCGTTCTGGCTGACCGGCCGGTTGAGCAACTGGCTGGCCGAGACCAGGCCGATATGCCGGCCCTCATGCCAGAACTGCTGGCGCCCCTCGATCTGCACGATGGCCTCGGCCGGCAGCTCCAGGGTGCGTTCGATATGGGCCAGGGGGAATGCATAGGCTTCGCCGCTGACTTCCACCACCAGGCTGCGCACCACCGAGAGGGTCAGCGGCACTTCCAGATGGAAACGGCTGCCGCTGCCATCGCTCTGGGTCATCTCGACCTGGCCACGCAACTGGCGAACCATATGCTGCACTGCATCCAGGCCAACACCACGCCCGGACACCTCGGTGACCTTGTCGCGCAAGCTGAAGCCCGGCAGGAACAGGAAGGTCAGCAGTTCCGCCTCACTCATCTGCGCCACGGTCTCGGCCGGCGACAGATGACGTTCGACGATGCTCCGGCGCAGGCGCTCCAGGTCCACACCGCCGCCGTCATCACTCAATTCCAGGATCAGCAAGCCGGCCTGGTGGGACGCCCGCAGGCGAATGGTGCCCTCCATCGGCTTGCCCGCCGCCAGGCGCTGTTCGGGCATCTCGATGCCGTGGTCGACGGCATTGCGCAACAAATGGGTCAGCGGCGCTTCGAGTTTTTCCAGCACATCGCGGTCAACCTGGGTCTTCTCGCCCTCGATCTCCAGGCGCACCTGCTTGCCGAGGGAACGGCCCAGGTCACGGACCATGCGGCTCTGCCCGGTCAGCACATCGGCGAACGGACGCATGCGACAGGCCAGGGCCATGTCATAGAGGTTCTGCGCGCGCTGCCCGGCCTGCCAGCCCAGTTCGTCGAGATCGACCACCTGCTGCTGGAGCATCTGCTGCGCTTCACCGAGCAGTTGCTGGGTCAGGGCCAGGGCCTCGCGGACGTCATCGCCCTGCTCGCCGGCGTCGAGCTGCGCCTTGAGCCCGTCGAGGGCACGCAGGCCCTGGCCCTGCACGCGCTTGAGGCGTTGCAGGGTGGCGAGGAACGGCTTGAAGCGCTGGGTTTCCACCAGGGCCTTGCTGGACAGGTCGAGGAGGCTGTTGAGGCGCTCGGCGGTGACCCGCAGGACGCGCTCGCCGCCCTCGGTCGTCTTGTTCTTGCGGGCGGGGCGCGGTTCCGGCTCGGGTTCGGCTTCCGTCTCCTCAAGGACAAGCGGCGCGGCTGCGACGGGCGCGGGCTCGACCACAGGCGGCACGACGGGCGCGGGAGCCGGCGCAGCACCCGGCTGCAACAGATTGGCCACCTGCACCAGGTACGCCTGCACCGCCGCGTCCACCGAAGCGTCCCCCGGCGTGGCGATGCGCATCAACAGGTCGGTGCCCTGCAGCAGCGCATCGATATGTTCCGGACGCAAACGCAGGCGTCCTTCCTGGGCTTCCACCAGGCAGTCTTCCATGACATGGGCAACGCTGACCCCGGCATCGATGCCGACGATCCGTGCCGCGCCCTTGAGCGAGTGCGCGGCGCGCATGCAGGCCTCGAGCTGGTCGGCCTGGGTCGGATTGCGCTCCAGCGCCAGCAACCCGGCGCTGAGCACCTGGGTCTGGGCTTCGGCTTCGAGGCTGAACAGCTCCAGCAACGAGGCGTCGCGCATTTGCTCTGGGGTCATGAAAGGCTCCGTTCGACAGCGGACAACACCTGGTCTTCGTCCAGAATTCGCACGCTTCGCCCGCGCCATTGCAGGACCTGGCGGGTGAAGCGGTTTTCATTGCCAGCCTCGCCCTGCAGGCGCAGGTCGAGGGCGTGGATGCCGTCCACCTCGTCCACCGGCAGCACCACCGCACCGCCCTTGGCGGCGAGGATCAGCATGCGTGGCATGACCCGGGCCGAACTGGCTGGCGCCTCGGTCAACTCAAGGCCGAGCAGGTCGCTCAAGGACAGGCACGGCACCAGCGCGCCACGCACATTAGCCACGCCCTGCAGCATCCGGGAGCGCTGGTGCGGCAGCGAATGCCCCGGCTGCACCGGCGCCACTTCGGCCAGGCAGCGGGTGGCCAGGGCCAGCCATTCCTCGCCAAGGCGGAACAGCAGCAACGACGGCCCCTGCACCACCTGCTCCTCGACGGCCTCGCGGACATGGGCGTCCTGGGCCAGGGCATAGCGATCCAGCAGGCGCGTGGCCGCTGCGGCATAGACCGCGCAGTTGCGGCAATGCACGTGCTCTTCGAGCAACGGGCAGCTCTTGTCACCGTGCACGCCGATGCGGTTCCAGCAATCGTCGATACGCTCGACATCGCCGGTCAGCACATTGATTTCATCGATCATCGGTCAGCCTCCCGCTCGCGTCGCGCAGCCCGCTCCTGCAGGCGCCGGGCGCCGGCCGTGTCGCCCTGGGAGGCCAGCAGCACCGCCAGGTGAACCAGGGCCTCGGGATGTTGCGGTTCCAGATAGAGCGCCTTGCGGTACTGGCTGATGGCGTCGGCGCTGTCACCGGCGGTATCGCTGAGCAAGCCCAGCCAGTAGAACACCTGGGCCGACGGCTCGAATTGCTGGAGGTAACGCTGGCAGGCGGCGCGGGCTTGCTCGCTGTGACCGCCGTTGGCCAGCACGGCGATCTGCGCCAGCAACTCGCCGGCCTGCTCGTTGTGGCCGTGCTGCGGGATACGCGGCAGCGGCGGCGCGATGCTGCGCCGCGTCGGCGCCGCAGGAGCCGGCGGGCGCACGACCGGGGCCAGCGGCGCAGCCACGACCACAGCCTTGGGCAGCGCCGGTTTCGCTTCCGGCGCCTGGCGCACATAGGCGAACGACTGCGGGATGCCCAATGGCCGCATGCCCATGCGCGCCAGCAGGCTGCCCTCGGCCGGGCCGATGAACAGCACGCCATCGGCATGGGTCAGGTTCTTCAGGACCTCGAACACCCGTTGCTGGGTCGCCAGGTCGAAATAGATCAGCAGGTTGCGGCAGAACACGAAGTCGTAGCTGCCCTGGCGGCTCGACAGGGCCGGATCGAGCACATTGCCCACCTCGAACTGCACCTGGCGCTGCACCCGCCCGTCGAGCAACTGGCCCTCCTCGCTTTCGCTGAAATGCCGCTCGCGAAACGCCTGCTCCGGACCACGGAACGAATTGCGCCCGTACAGCGCGCGCTGGGCGCGGCCGATGGAATTGGGGCTGATATCCATGGCATCGACCTTGAACGCCTGGGGCAACAGCCCGGCATCGAGCAAGGCCATGGCGATGGAATAGGGCTCCTCGCCGGTGGAACAGGGCAGGCTGAGGATCCGCAGCGGCCGCGTGCCGCCCAGTTCGGCCTGGCGCTTGCGGGCCAGGTCCACCAGGGCGGTGAAGGATTCCGGATAACGGAAGAACCAGGTCTCGGGAACGATCACCGCTTCGATCAGCGCCTGCTGTTCGGCATGGGACTGCTGCAAGCGCACCCAGTAGTCGTCGAGGTCATTGGCCGACAGCGCCGCACTGCGCTGGGCCAGGGCGCGCTCGACCATTTGCTCGCCGACCGAGGCGACGTCCAGGCCGATACGCTCCTGCAGGAAGCGGAAGAACCGCCGTTCAATGGTCATGCCAGCACCCCGTCAAGCGGGAACAGCAAGGCACGCACCTCGTCGTTGAGCAGGTCCTGCACGCCGATCCACTGCAACAGGCCCTCGGCATCCTCGCGCACCGGGCCGAGGTACGGCGCGGCGCCGTTATCCACGCCATAGGGTCGGAACTCCGCCGGATCACAGCGCAGCGTATTGCTCGCCTGCTCAAGGATCAGGCCGAGCAGCAGGTCAGGACGCAACGGATCGAAACGGTAATGCACCAGCACCAGGCGCGTGCTGGTGCGCTGCGGCGCCGGGGTGCCGAAGCTCAGGGCGCTGACATCGATCACCGGTACCAGCGCGCCGCGATGGGCCAGCACGCCGGCAACGTAGTCGGGGGTCCGGGCCAGCGGCTTGAGCGGCAGGCGCGGCAGCACCTCGGCGATCTCCCGGGTATCCAGGGCAAAGCGCTCGCCACCGACACGGAACACCAGGAACAGGCGTCCCTGGCAGCCCGCGTCCTGGCTGCGGCGAGGCGTGGAGTCGGTCATCGCCACGTCAGACTTTGAACCGCGACACACCGCCGCGCAGACCGACCGCCACCTGGCTCAGTTCGTCGATGGCGAAACTGGCCTGGCGCAGCGATTCCACAGTCTGGCTGCTGGCATCGCTGAGCTGGGCCAGGGCGTGGTTGATCTGCTCGGCACCGGTGGCCTGGGCCTGCATGCCGTCGTTGACCATCAGCACCCGCGGCGCCAGGGCCTGGACCTGATGGATGATCTGGCTCAGTTGCTCGCCGACCTGCTGCACCTCGAACATGCCGCGGCGCACTTCCTCGGAGAACTTGTCCATGCCCATCACCCCGGCGGACACCGCCGACTGGATCTCGCGGACCATCTGCTCGATATCGTAGGTGGCCACGGCGGTCTGGTCGGCGAGGCGGCGCACTTCGGTGGCCACCACGGCGAAACCGCGGCCGTACTCGCCGGCCTTTTCGGCCTCGATGGCGGCGTTGAGGGACAACAGGTTGGTCTGGTCGGCGACCTTGACGATGGTCACCACCACCTGGTTGATGTTGCCGGCCTTCTCGTTGAGGATCGCCAGCTTGTTGTTGACCAGGTCGGCCGCACCCATCACCTGGTGCATGGTTTCTTCCATGCGCGCCAGGCCTTGCTGGCCGGAGCCGGCGAGCACCGAGGCCTGGTCGGCGGCGGTGGTCACTTCGGTCATGGTGCGCACCAGGTCGCGGGAGGTCGCGGCGATTTCCCGCGAGGTGGCGCCAATCTCGGTGGTGGTGGCGGCGGTCTCGGTAGCGGTGGCCTGCTGCTGCTTGGAGGTGGCGGCGATCTCGGTCACCGAGGTGGTCACCTGCACCGAGGAACGCTGGGCCTGGGAGACCAGCCCGGTGAGCTCACTGACCATCTCGTTGAAACCGGTTTCCACAGCGCCGAACTCGTCGTTGCGCTCCAGGTTCATGCGCACGCTGAGGTCGCCGCCGCGCAGGGTTTCCAGGGCGCGGACGATGCGTTGCATGGGCTCGGTGATGACCCGCATCAGCAGCAGGCCGCAGACACCGGCGGCAATCACCGCCAGCAACAGGGAAATCGCCATGCTCAGCTTGGCGGTGTTCACCGCGCTGACGATGTTGTCGGTGGCCTCGTCAGCGTAGCGACGGTTCCAGTCGATCAGGCTGTTGATGGACTTGCGCCCTTCGGCCCAGCTCGGCGCGAGGTTTTCCAGGACCAGGCGCTGGGCTTCGGCATAGTCCTTCTTGCCGTAGGCGTTGAGCACGGCGGCCAGGTACTGATGGTATTCGGTGACCATGCCCTCGAACTGGGCGAAGTTGGTGGCGTCCTGCGAGTCGTTCATGGTCTTGCGGTAGTTGGCCATCTGCTGCTGCAGACGATCGTCATAGCTCTTGTACAGGGCCATGTCGGCATCGGTCAGGTCGCGGTGGTTGCTCATGCCGACCAGTTGCTGGGTAAGGATGAAACTGTCGACCCAGGCGCTGCGGATCATAGAGCTGTAGTAGACCCCGGGCATGCTGTCGGCACGCACCGCCTGCTCGCTGTCCTCGATGGCGATCAACCGCGAATAGGCGGCGACCACCATCAACGACATGATGGCGATGATCACGGCGAAACTTGCCAGGATCCGTTGGCGCAGTGTCCAGTTCTTCACAATCAGCCCTCGAGCGTTGTACGCGGCAGGAAAAATGGGCTGATTATAGCCTAGGGCCTACGTACCTATGGGGCTGATCCTACAGGGTTGATTGGGCAAATAGACGACAACCAATGGCCATTTGCCCATTTTATTGACTCAGGTCGCACGAACCTGACGTTCCAGCTCCACCTTGAGCGCCGGATCGAGGCGCAACTGCTTTGCCAGTTCATCGAGATAGGCGCGCTCCATGAAGTGTTCCTCGTCCACCAGCATCACGCTGGCCAGGTACATTTCCGCGGCCATTTCCGGGGTGGAGGCGGCACGGGCGACCTCGGCAGGGTCCAGCGGCTTGTTGAGTTCGGCGTGCAGCCAGTGCTGCAGGTCGCGGTCGTTGCCGGAGAGGCGGACGAACTCGCCCTCGATCAGCTCGCGCTCGCGCTCATCGACATGGCCATCGGCGCGGGCGGCAGCGACCAGGGCCTTGAGGATCGCCTGGCTGTGCTGCTCGACCTGGGCCGGCGGCAGGCGGTCGAGGGTCTGCGGCTCGCCCTGGGGTGCCGAGGCCTGTTTCGCCTGCCAGTTGCCGTAGGCCTTGTAGGCCAGCACGCCAAGCGCTGCCAGGCCGCCGTAGGTCAGCGCCTTGCCGCCATACTTGCGGGCTTTCTTGCTGCCCATCAGCAAGCCCAACGCGCCGGCGGCAGCGGCGCCACCGCCAGCACCGGACAGCAGGCTGCCGAGCCCGCCGCCGCTTTTCTGCGTACCTGACGCGCTGCCGGCCTGCTTCTGCAGCAGTTCCTGACCGGACTTGAACAGTTGATCGAGCAAACCACGGGTATTCATTGCAGCGCTCCTTGGAGGATCGATGTAGGAAAAATCCACTACTGGATAAGAGACGCATGCTACTCGCGGGTTTCAGCAGGGCTCGGTGAAAATCTATTTCCGATGATGACAAGGATCAACTTTTCACGTTCGAAAGTTTGATATTCGCGCTCGTTCAATTGCACACACGCAAAAACCAAAACAATGAACCTGCTCACACTTTAAAACTTGCCCACTGCATAAAAACGACTACCGCAGCTTGGTTACAGCATTTCGATTTAAATGGGCAACGCACTTATAGCGAATCCTGACAAGCACACTTTTGTATTAATCAGGATGCTCAACTATGGTCTCAGCTGTCTCGAAACAGTGTTCTTTGAAAGGAGTCGAAGATGAAGACAACCCTCGGGAGTTGTGTCGCCGGACTGGCCTACCTGGTGCTGGCCGGTTGCACCAGCATCGACGCCCGCACCACCGAATATGTCGGCGCCCCCCACGCCGCACCGACTTCCGCCGCCCAGGTCCAGGTCCTGCGCACGGAGCCGAACCGCCCTCACGTGCGCCTTGGCGAGGTCATCGTCGACGCCAGTATCGAACCGCCACCGCCCATTGCCGACGTCGAGCAGAAGTTGCGCGAGCAGACCGCCAGTATTGGCGGGGATGCTGCCGTGGTGGTCTATGACCGGATTCAACCGGTCGCCACTTATGTCGAAGGACCGTTGTGGAACCGCGATATTCGCAATGTCGACGGACGCAAACTCAAGGCAGTGGTCATCAAGTACCAATAAGAAGTACCAATAGGCCCGTTCAGGTTAATGACAGCGCGCGAAGTGCATTCGCCGATGATTTGCAACTGCAAGGAACATCGTATGGGGATTCGTCGATCTTTCCTGGCCCTGCCCATGGCACTGGGCGTCGCCTGCCCGGCCCTGGCCGATAACGCCCGCGACTGGCAGAACACGCCGATCGACCTGAACATGGTCTTCGGCTACTACAACCGGGTCGACACCAACACCCCGATCGATACCACCCTGCCCATCGACGGCCTGTCGCTGAATGCCGATGTGTACCTGTTCCGCTATGCCCGCAGCTTCGCCATCGACGGGCGCAACAGTGCGATCCAGCTGATCCAGCCGTATGCCGACGTTTCCGCATCCTTCGATGACGCACGCTTCTTCGACGGCACCAAGCACAACGGCGGCATGGGCGACACCCAGGTGGTCTTCGCCCACAACTTCTTCGGCGGCCCGGCCCTGACCGCCGAGGAATTCGCCACATGGACCCCGGAAACCTTCATGAGCGGCGCCCTGTGGGTGACCCTGCCCAACGGCGACTACGACAAGGACCGGGTGATCAATATCGGCGCCAACCGTTGGGTGGTGAAACCGGAGATCGCCTTCGGCCACCCCATCGGCCCGACCTGGCTGGAGATCAACGGCTACGTCTCGCTATACGGCGACAACGACGATTACCTCGGCGACAGCAAGCTGGAACAGAAGCCGCTGTACGCCCTCGAAGGGCACTACAGCTACAGCGTCAACCGGGCGCTGTGGGTGTCCTTCGATGCCACCTACAGCACCGGTGGCGAAACCCGGGTAGACGGTGTGGACCAGGACAACAAGCAATCCAACACCCTGCTCGGCGCCAGCCTCGGCTTCATGCTTTCGCCGCAGTTCGGCGGGCTGGTGGCCTACACCGACACCGTCTCGGAGCGCACCGGCTCGCCGGATGTGAACACCTGGACCCTGCGCCTGCAATACGTCTGGTAAGGAGGTACGCCGATGAAGCTGCGTCATGCTGCCTTGAGCCTGCTGATCCTGTCCGGCCTTGCCCAGGCGGCGGACGAGCGCGACCCGGCGGCCCTCGCGGCCCTGTCCGCCATGGGCAGCTATTTGCAAGGCTTGCCCAGCTTCAGCCTGAGCACCCGCAGCGAAACCGACCAGCAACTGGAGAGCGGCCAGACCGTCGCCTTCCAGCACCACACCCAAGTCCTGGCGGTGCGCCCGGACAAGCTCTACGTCAACGTCGACCGGGGCGGCAGCAGCCGGCGCTTCTTCTATGACGGCAAGGACTTCGTGCTCTACGACCAGCACCTGAACTACTACACCCGGGAAGCGGCGCCGGACAGCATCGGCAAGCTGCTCGACCTGCTCGGCGAGCGTTACGGTATCGAACTGCCGCTGGCCGACCTGTTCCGCTGGAGTGCCACGACGGCCGACGAAGTCGGCATCAGCGCGGCCTACAGCATCGGCAAGGAACATCTCGATGGGCAGAGCTGCGTGCATTACGCCTATCGCCAGCCACAGATCGACTGGCAACTCTGGGTGCGCGAAGGCGCCCAGCCGCTGCCCTGCCGCCTGATGATCACCCGGCGTGACGATGCCGAGCGGCCACGGCACAGCGTCAGCTTCGCCTGGGACCTGACTTCGCCGATCAAGGCCGACGCCTTCACCTTCGTGCCACCGGCCAAGGCCCTGCCGGTGCCGCTGGTGCAACTGGATGCGGGGGAACGGCCATGAAGCGGACGCGCTCGATCTTCAGCCTCGGCCTGCTGGCCTGCCTCGTAGTGCCCGCGGTTGCGGAAGCCTGGCAGTTGCGTGGCGGAGGCGGCGGACGCAGCTTCGTAGTGCCGCATCACATGGGCGGGGGTGGCTTCCAGAGGCCGGCGTATCAGCCGAGCTATCACCCGCAGCCGCAGCCCATGCCACGCCCGCAGCCGGCGCCGCATCCGCAGCCGGGGCCCGGGCCACATCCCCAGCCGGGGCCTGGACCGCACCCGATGCCGGGTCCGCATCCGGGTCCCGGGCCGGGCCCGATGCCGCCTCCCCCACCACCGCCACCACCACCGCCGCCGCATCATGACGACTGGTACAACCCCTGGGCGACCGCCGCGGTGATCGGGGCAACCACGGCGACGGCCATTGCCATCGGCACCCAAGTCAGTTCGGTCCCGCCGGACTGCGTCTCGGTGGTGGCCAATGGCGTGGCCTACCAGCACTGCGGCGCCACCTGGTACCGGCCGCAATACGTGGGCAACAGCATCAGCTTCGTGGTGGTGGCTTCGCCATGGTGAACCTCAAGAACACCCGAGACCCTGTAGGAGCTGGCTTGCCTGCGATGGACCGCGCAGCGGTCCCAAAACCATCCAGCACGAATACCTGCCCTGAGCAGGCTTGGATTCTCAGCGCCGGCAAGACTGCATTTATCCAGAGACACGGCGTGGCAGGTTTTGGGACCGCTGCGCGGTCCATCGCAGGCAAGCCAGCTCCTACAAGGATCGCCGCAAACCGGAGGACGATTTAATGACCGCCCTCACCGACCTCAAGGCCCTGCACGCCGCCATCGCCCGCTCCGTCCTCGGCCAGGACGCGGTCATCCATCAGGTCCTGGTCGGCCTGCTGGCCAACGGTCATGTCCTCCTCGAAAGCCTTCCCGGCCTGGCCAAGACCCGCACGGTCAAGGCCCTGGCCCGTCACCTGGATGCGCGCATGAGCCGCATCCAGTTCACCCCCGACCTGCTGCCCTCGGACATCACCGGCGCCGAAGTCCTGCAACAGGCCGACGGCCGCAACCAGATCCGCTTCCAGCCCGGCCCGCTGTTCGGCAACCTGATCCTCGCCGACGAGATCAACCGCGCCCCGGCCAAGGTCCAGGCCGCCCTGCTCGAAGCCATGGAGGAACGCCAGATCACCGTGGCCGGCAGCAGTCACGCCCTGCCCGAGCTGTTCATGGTGATCGCCACCCAGAACCCCATCGAACAGGAAGGCACCTACCCGCTGCCGGAAGCGCAGATGGACCGCTTCCTGCTCAAGGTCCTGCTCGACTACCCGACCCCGGACAGCGAAAGCCAGGTCCTGCAGATGCTGCGCACGGAAGAAACCGCCACGCCCGGCAACAGCGCCGGCGACCGCTTTACCCTGCCCCAGGACACGATCTTCCAGGCCCGTCGGGAAATCGCCGAAATCCAAGTCGCCCCGGCCATCGACCGCTACCTGGTGGACCTGCTCGACGCCACCCGCCACCCCGAACGCTACGACAGCGACCTGGCCCGCTGGCTGCAACTGGGCAGCAGCCCACGCGGTGGCATCGCCCTGGATCGTTGCGCCCGCGCCGAGGCCTGGTGGCAGGGCCAGGACTTCGTCACCCCGGACCATGTGCGCGCCATGCTGCACCCGGTCCTGCGCCATCGCCTGCAATTGAGCTACGACGCCATCGCCGACGGGATCAACGCCGAAGCGGTGCTCGAACGCCTGCTGGCCAAGGTTGCCATTCCGGCATGAGGAGCGAGCGATGGGGCCCCCACAGCAGTCCGCCGACGGACATGTCTATGTCTCACTAGCCCAACTGATGGCCCTGGAGTTCGCTGCCCGCGGCCTCAGCTTCAACCCTCGCCAGCCCCGCGCCAGCCTGCTCTCCGGCAACCATGCCTCACGCCTGCGCGGGCGCGGCCTGGACTTCGATGAACTGCGCCGCTACCAGCCCGGCGACGACCTGCGCCATCTCGATTGCAAGGCCAGCCTGCGCAGCGGCACGCCCATCGTGCGCACTTGGACCGAGGAACGCGACCGCCCTTTGCTGCTGGTGCTGGACCAGCGCATGTCGATGTTCTTCGGCTCCCGGGTCAGCTTCAAGTCCGCCATTGCCGCCGAGCTGGCCGCACTCTGCGCGTGGATAGCGCTCAAGGGGGGCGACCGGGTCGGCGCGGTGATCTTCGACGACCAGGACTGCCAGTGCACCGCCCCCCTGCGCAGCCGCGCCCGGGTCCAGGCAATCTGTGCGAGCGCGGTGAAGTTCAACCAGCGCCTGGCCGCCGACGTCCCGGCCGGCGACTCCACGCACACGCTGGACGACGCCCTGCGCCGCTGCCTGCAAGTGGCCCGCCACGATCATCTGGTGTGCCTGATCAGTGACTTCGCCGGCGCCGGCGACAATACGCTCAAGCAGTTACGCCAACTGCGCGCGCACAACGATGTACTGGCCTTGCAGGTCTACGACCCGTTGGCCCTCGACCTGCCGGAACGCGGACGCTTGGTGATCAGCCAGGGCCAGTTGCAGGTCGCGCTGGCCATGGAACGCCAGCGTATCCGCCAACCGCTGAGCGACTTTCTCGGCGGGCGCCTCAAGGAGGTCGCGCAGTTGCTGCGGCGCAGCCAGGTGCCACTGATGATGTTCAGCACAGCGCTATCCGCCAGCGCGCAGTTGCGCCTGGAACTGGGCCGCCTGCAGGAGCTGCAGCCATGACCCGCCAGGTGCCGGATATTGAACAACTGCGTGAGATCGCCCTGCCCGCCCCGGTCAGCTACTGGCCACAGACCTGGGGCTGGGCGGCACTGCTGATCCTGCTGCTGGCCGCCTTGCTGGTGTGGGCCTTGCGCGCCTGGCGGCACTGGCAGAAAAACCGTTATCGCCGCGAAGCCCTGCGCCAGCTCGACGCCCTGGAACGACGCCTGGACGACCCGCAAGCCCTGCGCGACCTGCCCGAACTGCTCAAGCGCGTGGCCCTGTCCATGCCCGGCGGCCTTGCCGCGGCGCCGCTGCAGGACAGCCAATGGCAAGCCTTCCTGGTCGCCCATGCCGACGCGCCCCTGCCGGAGGATTTCGCCCGGCGCCTGGCGCAACTCGCCTACGCCCCGCAAGCACAACTGCAGGCCATGGACGCCCGCGAATTGCTGCGCCATAGCCGCACCTGGGTGGAGCAGCATCATGTGGCAGCTTGACTACCCCTGGCTGCTGCTCCTGCTGCCCCTGCCGCTGCTCGGCTACCGCCGCCTGCCGCCCTGGCAGGAAGCCCGCAGTGCCGTGCGCATGCCGTTCTTCGACGAGATCAGCCAGGCCACCGGCCAGCGCCCCGACCTGCCCGGCACCCGCCATGACCACTGGCAGCTCGCCCTGCATATCGTCGTCTGGTGCCTGCTGTGCCTCGCCGTGGCACGGCCGGTCAAGGTCGAGCCGCCGATCGAGCACCAGCAACCGGTACGCGACCTGATGCTGGCCATCGATATCTCCCAGTCCATGGACACGGTCGATATGCCCGGCACGGACGGCAAGCCGGTCTCGCGTATCAGCGCGGTCAAGGCGGTGGTCGCCGACTTTATCCGCCAACGTGCACAGGACCGCCTCGGCCTGGTGGTGTTCGGCAGCGGCGCCTTCGCCCAGGCGCCGCTGACCCTGGACCACGCCAGCCTGTCGCTCCTGCTGGCGCAGACCGAGGTCGGCATGGCCGGCCCCAATACCGCCATCGGCGATGCCATCGGTTTGAGCCTGAAGATCCTGGAGCAGGCCAACGAGCCGGAGAAAGTGCTGATCCTGCTCACCGACGGCAACGACACCAGCAGCGCCATCACCCCGGCCCATGCGGCGGAAATCGCCGCCGAACGTGGCGTGATGATCCACACCATCGGCATCGGCGATCCCCAGGCCCAGGCCGAAGCGCGGGTGGACCTGAGCACCCTGCAACAACTGGCCGCCAGTACCGGCGGCCGCTTCTTCCGCGCCAGCGACCGTGCCGCACTGGGCGAGGTGTACCACACCCTCGACGCGATCACCCCGCATGCCGTGAAGACCCTCAGCCACCAACCCAGGACCGAACTGTTCTGGCTGCCGCTGGGCGCTGCACTGCTGCTGTTCCTGCTCTTCCATCTACTGGCGCTGGCGGCCGCGCGCTGGAACGAACGGGAGGTGCCGGCCCATGGACATTGAGCTGGATGCCCTGCACTTCCTGCGCCCCGCCTGGTTGTGGCTGCTACTGCCGGCCTCGCTGTTGGCGCTGTTCTGGCGCCGTCAGCAGCACCAGCGCCTGCATAGCGTGCGCATCGCGCCACACCTGCTGCGCTACCTGCGCCTCGATGGCCAGCAGGCCAGGGGCGTGAAGCCGGTACACCTGGCCTGCGCCCTGCTGGTCCTCGGCGCCCTGGCCATGGCCGGTCCCACCTGGCAGCAGGACCGCCCGAACTTCCTCGACGACCGCGCCTCCATGCTCCTCGCCCTCGATCTGTCGGCGTCCATGGACAGCGCCGATATCCCGCCGTCGCGCCTGGAAGCCGCCCGGCACAAACTGCACAGCCTGATCGAACGCCGTCGCGGGGCCGCCACCGGGCTGATCGCCTATGCCGGCAGCGCGCACCTGGTCATGCCGGCGACCCGTGACCCGGCCCTGCTCGACAGCTATCTGCAAGCCCTGTCCAGCTCACTGATCCAGCGACCGGGCAAGGATGTCGCCGGGGTGCTGGAAGTCAGCCGGCAACTGCTGGCGGCAGACAACGCCCCGGCCACTTTGGTGCTGGTCACCGATGGCGCCGACAGCAGCCAGTTCACCACCCTGAAGGTGCCGCCGTCCTTGCAGGTGCTGATCCTCGCGGTGGGCAGTGCCGACGGCCAGCCCGGCGGGCTCGACACCCGCGCCCTCGAAGGGCTGGGCAAGGCGCTGGACGCGCCGCTGGGCAGCCTGACTGCCAACGACGACGACCTCGACTGGGTCGAAGCCCACGCCCGCCAGCATTTCCAGGCCGCCCCGGCAGACGGCGCGGCGCTGCACTGGAAGGACGCCGGTTATTGGCTGTGCTGGCCGCTGCTGCTGATCGCCTTCTTCTGCGTGCGCCGGGGCTGGAGCCTGAACTGGAGCGCGGCGTTGTTGCTTGGGCTGCTGCTGAATGCCCCGGACAGCCGCGCCAGCGCCCTGGTGGATGCCTTCCTGACGCCCGACCAGCAAGGTCGCCGGGCCTTCGAACAGCATCACTACCCCGCCGCTGCCAGGGATTTCCAGGACCTGTACTGGAAAGGCATCGCCGCCTACAACGCCGCCGACTACGACCTGGCCCTGAGCAGCTTCGCCCGTCTGCGCACCGCGCCCGCGTACTTCTATATCGGCAATATCCAGGCCCGGCGCTTCAAGTTCGACCCGGCCATCGCCGCCTATCGCCAGGCCCTGGCCCTGCAAGCCGATTTCCCCGAGGCACGGGACAACCTGGCGCTGGTCCTGGCCCTGCAGAAGGACGCCGAATCGGCGGCGGCCAACGCCCCTGAGGTCAAAGCCGACCAGATCGCCTTCGACAAACCCGCCGGCAAGGGCGCGAGCAAGGACGTACAGACGCCACAAGCCACTTCGGATGCCCTCTGGCTGGACAACCTCAGCACCTCGCCTGCGCAGTTCCTGCAACGCAAGTTCGCCCTGCAGGATGCTACGGCCAAGGAGGGGCAATGAGACGGTTCGCGCTGCTCCTGCTTCTGTTCCTCGGCCCGGCTGGCGCCGCACCGCAGCTACGGGTACAGGTCCAACTGCCGGACGGCAACCAGGCCGTGGTCGGCCAGACCGTGCCGTTGCAGGTGGATGTGCTGACCGACAGCTGGTTCACCAGCGCGCCGCAACTGCCCGGGCTGGCCCTGCCGGGGGTCGTGGTCACGCCACCAGACGAGCGCGCCCAGCACCTGACCCTGAACCTCGACGGCACGCCCTTCTTCGGCATGCGCTACACCTGGCGCCTGACCCTGCGCCAGCCCGGCGAAGTGCAGATTCCCGCCCTCGTCATCAGCGCGCAGCCGGGCAATGCCGTCGCCCTGCTGAGCGCCCGCAGCCAGCCGCTGCAACTCAGGGTGGACTGGCCCCAGGCCGCAGGACGCAACCTGCTGGTCGCCAGCGATGTGCAATTGAGCCAGACACTAGGCTCGCTCGAGGGCCTCAAGGTCGGCGACAGCCTGGTGCGCAGCGTCACCCTGCGCGCCACCGACAGCCTGGCCCTGCTGCTGCCGGTCACGCCCCTGGCCGAGGTCCGGGGCCTCAGTCGCTTCGTGAAAACACCGCAACTGAGCTCGCCCGACGACCTCAGCGGCCAGCGCATCGACAGCGCCAGCTACCGCATCGAGCATCCGGGCACATTCCACCTGCCGGCCATCGAGGTGCAGTGGTGGAGCAGCCGCGATCACCGCCTGCACAGCGCACAGGTGCCCGCCGTGGACTTTTCCGCCGTTGCGGCGCCAGCGGCGGCCCCGGCGTTTTCGGTCAGCGAAGACCTCCAGCGCCTGGGCCGCGAAAGCCGCTTGCACCTGTCTCGACATTGGCTTGCGGCGCTGACGCTGGCGCTCATGGTCGGCACCCTCGGCTACCTGGTCCACCGCCATGGCGCCTGGCTGCGCGAGCAGTGGCGGCAGTGGCGACAACGCCCCCCCGCACGCGTGCGCTACGGACTGCGCCCACTCAATCCCACGCCACACAGGACGTCATCATGAACCGCACTCTCCGTTGCCGCTGGTTACTGCTGGCCTTGTTGCTGCTGTACTGGCCCGTTCAGGCCGACGCCCTGCCCTCCTGGAACGACAGCGCACCCAAGGCAGCGCTGCAATCCTTCGTCGATGAAGTCACGCGCAACGACTCGCCGCAGTTCGTCCCGGTGGCCCAGCGCATCGCCGTGTTCGACAACGACGGCACGTTGTGGAGCGAGCAGCCGGCGTATTTCCAGGTGCTGTTCGCCTTCGATGAGGTGCGCCGCATGGCTGCGCAGCATCCCGAGTGGAAAACCACCCAGCCGTTCCGCGCGGTGCTGGAGAACGACCAGCAGGCGCTGGCGGCCGCAGGCATGGACGGCCTGATGAAGATCATCGCCGCCACCCATACCGGGATGAGCAGCGAAGTGTTCGAGGAGCGGGCCCGGGCCTGGTTCGAGCGGGCCCGCCACCCCAGGACCGGCAAGCCCTACAACCAGATGATCTACCAGCCGATGCTGGAGCTGATGGACTACCTGCGCGAGCAGCAATTCAAGGTGTACATCGTCTCCGGCGGCGACAGCGGCTTCATGCGCGCCTTTACCGAACAGGTCTACGGCGTGCCGCCGGAACAGGTGATCGGCTCCCTCTTCGTGACCGAGTTCACCCGGGTGGACGGCAAGCCGACGCTGCTGCGCACGGCAAGGCTGGCGCACAACGACGATGGTCCGGGCAAGCCGGAAAGCATCGACGCGATCATTGGCCGTCGCCCCCTGCTCGCGTTCGGCAACTCCGACGGTGACCTGCAAATGCTCCAGTGGACCGCCGCCGGCCCAGGCCCGCGTTTCATGGGCCTGGTGCATCACACCGACGCCCGGCGCGAGTGGGCCTACGACCGCCAGTCGACGGTCGGCCGGCTCGACAAGGCCCTGGACGAAGCCCGCCAGCGCGGCTGGACGGTGGTCGACATGGCCGCCGACTGGCGCCGGATCTTTCCCTTCGACAACCCAAGCAAGGAGCCAACCCCCTAACCACGAAGCAAAGCGGTACTCATGGGCCGGAAAGCACCCGGCCTCAACGACGAAATGGAGGTAGATCGGATGACACGCTTACGCAGATGGGGACCGAAACTCGCCCTGCTGGTGGCCTTTGCCAGTGCTGGCGCGGGCGCAGCGGACAAGCCCAATATCCTGGTGATCTTCGGCGACGATATCGGCCAGACCAATATCAGCGCCTATTCCCTCGGGGTAGTGGGCTACCAGACCCCGAACATCGACCGCATCGCCAAGGAAGGGATGCTGTTCACCGATTACTACGCGGAGAACAGTTGCACCGCCGGGCGTTCCAGCTTCATCACCGGGCAGACGCCGCTACGCACCGGCCTGTCGAAGGTCGGCGCGCCGGGGGCCTCGGTGGGCCTGCAGGACCGCGACATCACCATTGCCCAGGCGCTCAAGGGCCAGGGCTACGCCACCGGGCAGTTCGGCAAGAACCACCTCGGCGACAAGGATGAATACCTGCCGACCAAGCACGGCTTCGACGAATTTCTCGGCAACCTGTACCACCTCAATGCCGAGGAAGAACCGGAGCGGCCGTACTGGCCCAAGGACGCCAACGATCCGTACGTGAAGAACTTCAGCCCGCGCGGCGTGCTGCATGCCTTCGCCGACGGCAAGATCGAGGACACCGGGGCCCTGACCACCAAGCGCATGGAAACCATCGACGACGAAACCACCGCCGGTGCCCAGGAGTTCATCAAGAAATCGGTGGAGGCCGGCAAGCCGTTCTTCGTCTGGATGAACACCACGCGCATGCACGTCTACACCCACGTGCGCGACTCGATGAAGGGCCAGAGCGGCATGCCCGGCAACGAGTACGCCGACGGCATGCTCGAGCATGACGGCGACGTCGGCAAGCTGCTGAAAACCCTCGACGACCTGAAAATCACCGAGAACACCATCGTGGTCTACACCACCGACAACGGGCCGAACCAGTTCTCCTGGCCGGACGCGGCGACCACGCCGTTCCGCAGCGAGAAGGATTCCAACTGGGAAGGTGCTTTCCGGGTGCCGGCGATGGTGCGCTGGCCGGGCAAGATCAAGGAAGGCACGGTGTCCAACGAGATGTTCTCCGGGCTTGACTGGTTCCCGACCCTGCTGGCGGCGGCCGGGGTGACGGACGTCAAGGAAAGCCTGCTCAAGGGCTGGTCGCCGACGGCCGGTGGCAAGAGCTTCAAGGTCCACCTCGACGGCTACAACCAGTTGCCCTACCTCACCGGCCAGCAGCCCAAGGGCGCGCGGGACGAATTCTTCTACTTCAACGACGACGGCGACCTGGTGGCGATGCGCTGGGGCAACTGGAAGGCGGTGTTCTGCGAACAGCGCCAGCCGGGCGGGTTCCAGGTCTGGCAGGACCCGATGGTGTGCCTGCGGGTGCCGAAGATCTTCAACCTGAGGATGGACCCGTATGAGCGTGCGGACATCGTTTCCGACCAGTACAACGACTGGCTGGTGAAGAACTCCTACCTCACGGCGATCGCCACCATGAAGGCCAGCCTGTTCCTGGAAACCTTCGTCGAGTATCCGCCCAGCCAGCACCCGGCGAGCTTCAGCATCGACCAGGTGAGAAAGCAGGTGGATGCGAAGATCGAGGAGAAGATGAAGCAAGCCAAATAGCGCAGTTGCCACGCGCCCTGTAGGAGCGTGGCTTGCCCGCGCCTACAGGGAACCGGAATCAATCGATAATCACGGATGCTCCTGACACGATGCCGACAGCCACCGCCAAGACCGCCCGCCTCACCCGCGCCACCCGCGCCGCCCTGCCCCTGGCCTCGACCCTGTTGGTGGTGTCCGGGGCAGCGGCGCTGATCTATCAGGTCCTGTGGATCAAGCAACTGTCCCTGGTGGTGGGCGTCGAGGTACACGCTATCAGTGCCGGGATCAGCGCCTTCTTCGCCGGGCTCGCGCTGGGCGGCTGGTGGCTGGGCCGGCGCGCCGATCGCGTGTTGCGCCCGGTGCGCCTGTATGCCCTGCTCGAACTGGCCGTGGCCGTGCTCGGCGTGGCCGCGACCCTGGCCCTCGGCGCCAGCGCCGGGCTGTTCGCCCGCCTGCAGACGCTGGTCGGCCCCCTCGCCTGGCTGTTGCCGTTCGCGTTGGTGGGCATACCTGCCTTTCTTATGGGCGGCACCCTGCCGGTGCTGGTCCGTGCCCTGACCAGCGATACCGCCGTGGTCGGGCGCGCCGGCGGCCAGCTTTACGCGGCCAATACCGCCGGCGCCATTCTCGGCACCCTGCTTGCCGCCTTCTTCCTGTTGCCTCACCTGGGTGTTCTGGGCAGCGCCAAGGCCGCCGCGCTGGGCAATCTTCTGGCTGCCGCCGGTGCCCTGTGGTGGTTGCGGGAGACGACCACGGCGCCGCTCGCCGAAGCTCACACCGCCACCCCGCGCAGTCGTGATTCACGCCTGGCCCTGGCGTTGTACGCCGTAGCCGGCGGTGTGGCGCTGGGCTACGAGGTGATCTGGTCCCAGGCCATCGTGCCCTTCATGAGCACCCGTGCCTTCGCTTTTGCCGTGGTCCTGGCCAGCTATCTGGCCGGGTTGATGCTGGGCAGCGCGCTGATTGCCCGGCGTGCCCACACATTGCGCGATCCCTGGGCCTGCTTCGCCCTGCTGATCGCGGCCGCCGGGTTGCTGGCGCTGGGAGAAATCGCCGGCCTCGGGCGCTGGCTGGTCAGCCTGCAAACCCAGGCCGAGGCTCTGGTACTGAGCCTCGGCGGCAGCGCCCTGAGCGGCATGAGCGCACGCTTCGCCGTGGCCGCGCTGAGCATCGTCCTGCTACCCACCACCCTGCTGGGCGCAGCGTTTCCCCTGGCCCTGCACCTGGCCAGCGAGCGCGGGCATGTGGGCCGCGACGTGGGCTCGGTGGTGGCCCTGAATACCCTGGGCGGCATCGTCGGGGTGACGCTGACGGGCTTCGTGCTGGTGCCGCTCTTCGGCCTGGTCCGCAGCCTCGGCTTGCTGGCGATACTGGCCGGCCTGATTGCGCTGGTGGCGGTGTCTGCCACCCAGGGCGTGGCGCGCAAGTCACGCGCGGCAGTCTTCGCTATCGCCCTGGCCAGCCTCGTTCTCGCCGTGCTGACCCCGCCGCAGCGCCTGGCTGATTTGCTTCCCGGTGCGCGCAACGGTTCGCTGGTGTTCTACGAGGAAGGTCGCGGCGGCACCGTCGCCGTGGTCGAACAGGAGAAACGCCAGGGCAGCTTCCGCCGCCTGTATATCCAGGGTGTTTCCAATACCGGCGATGCCATGCCGTCGCTGCGCTACATGCGCCTGCAGGCCCTGCTGCCCCTGCTGATCCACAATGGCGAGCCACGCTCGGCACTGGTGATCGGCCTGGGTACCGGGATCACCGCGGGGGCCCTGCTGCGCTATCCGGGGCTGGAACAACGGGTAGTGGCCGAGCTGCTGCCGGCGGTGGTCAAGGCGGCGCCGCTGTTCCAGGGCAACTACGGCGCCATCGCCGACCCGCGTCTGGACCTGCGCCTGCGCGACGGCCGTCGCGAACTGCTGGCCAGCCCACAGACCTACGACCTGATTACCCTGGAGCCGCCACCGCCCTCGGCGGCCGGGGTGGTCAATCTCTATTCCCGGGACTTCTACCAGCTCGCCGCCGCACGCCTGAACGCACAGGGCATCGTCGCCCAGTGGCTGCCGCTGCCGACCCAGAATGAAGACGACAGCCGTGCCCTGGTGCGCAGCTTCCTCGATGTCTTCCCCCATGCCTCGCTGTGGACCAGCGAGTTCCACGAGATGTTGCTGGTCGGTTCGCTGCAACCGCTGCAACTGGACGCGGCGCGCATCAGCGAACGCCTGCACCAACCCGAGGTCCGCGACAGCCTGGCCGCCGTGGGCGTCGATTCGCCGGCCGCGCTGCTGGCGACCTGGGTCACCGATCGCCATGGCCTGGAGCGCTTCGCCGCCGATGCCGAGGCGGTGACCGACGACCGTCCCCGCATCGAGTACGCGCCCTGGGTGCGCAGCGATGAAATCGTCCGCGTGCTGCCCGCGCTACTGGCGCTGAGTACACCGATCCCGTTGGAAAACGCCGACAGCCTGTTGAAGCTCCAGGTCGCCGATCAGCGCCGGCGCCTGCTGCGTTTCTACGAAGTGGGCCTGACCGCCTACCGTGGCCAGCGCGAACGCTGGGCCCGGCAAGTGCCGGAAGTGCTTCGGGAGGACCCGGGAAATCCGTATTATCGCTGGTTCCTGGGCTTGTAACCCTGAGTCACGCACACGCCCCATTAGAAGAAAAATACGGAAAACCGCATGCCGAAAAAGCCTGATGTGGTCTCGTCTCCACGCCGCCGGAGCGCGCTCTGGCCGGCGCTGGCGGGGCTGTTGTTGCTGGTCGTGGTGGGTGCCTGGTTCGCCCTGGATCGAGGGCCGGCGCCGCTGCCGGTAGCGACGCCGAAGCCCGTGCCGGTGGCAGAATCCAAGCCGCTGCGCCCTGCCCCGCAATTGGTGGACGAGGGCCAGTGCCAGGGCTGCCATAGCCAGCAGGTCGAGCATTGGAAAGGCTCCCACCATCAACTGGCGATGCAGGCCGCGACCGACGCCACCGTGCTCGGCGACTTTGCCGATATCACCTTCAAGAGTGATCGCGAGACCACCCGCTTCTTCAAGCGCGACGGTGGTTTCTGGGTCAATACGCCAGGCGTCGACGGCAAGCCGAAGGACTTCCCGGTGGCCTACGCCTTCGGTATCGAACCCTTGCAGCAATACCTGATCGATACCGGTGCCGGACACTTGCAGGCGCTGGGCGTGGCCTGGGATACCGAGAAGAAAAAGTGGTTCCACCTGTACCCGGGCCAGGGCGTCGACTTCAGGAATCCGCTGCACTGGAGCAAGCCGCAGCAGAACGCCAACTTTATGTGCGTGGAGTGCCACACCACCGGTTTCAAGCGCAATTTCAGCGCCGCCGACAACCGTTTCTCCAGCCAGTGGCACAGCCTCGGCGTCGGCTGCCAGGCCTGCCATGGCCCGGCCTCGGATCACCTGGAATGGGCGACGAAAAAGACCCCGCTGGACCACGCCGGCTTCCAGCAAAGCCTGCTCGGCGGCGACAACCTGAAGGAAGTGGAAACCTGCGCCCGCTGCCATGCGCGTCGCGCACCGCTGGACGATGGCTATGACAACAGCCACCGGCTGATGGATGACTTCCTGCCCAGTCGCCTGACCCGCGAGTTGTACGCGC
The DNA here is from genome assembly GCF_001941965.1 of Pseudomonas putida. GTDB lineage: Bacteria > Pseudomonadota > Gammaproteobacteria > Pseudomonadales > Pseudomonadaceae > Aquipseudomonas > Aquipseudomonas putida_L. Next base: position 286,426 of record NZ_MKZO01000067.1, read on the forward strand.
TCGACGGCAAGATCAAGGACGAAGTGTTCGAGTACGGCTCATTCACCCAGAGCAAGATGTTCGTCAAGGGCGTGCGTTGCAGCAACTGCCATGAGCCCCACAGCACCAAGCTGCGGGCCGAGGGCAACGGGGTCTGCCTGCAATGCCACAACCCAGCGGGCAAGACCGGCGTGGCCGGGGTCGATGGCAGTGGTCTCAAGGCCAGGGACTACCAGACGCCGGAGCACTACAAGGATGTGCCGGGGCAGTCGGGCGCGCAGTGCGTGGATTGCCATATGCCGGGCAAGTTCTACATGGTCAATGACTGGCGGCATGACCATGGTTTCACCATCCCGGCAGCGGCCTGGGCGTTGCTGGGCGACAGTCCGACCCAGCGCTACACACAAAGTCTCGATGCCCTGCGCAGCGGCAAGCCCGGCGCGGCGGCGGCGCTGTTCGAGCAATTGCAACGCAATGACCTGCCGGCGATTCGGCGTGCCACGCTGCTGGCCGAGTTGCCCAACTATCCGAGCCAGCGCGCCCTTGATCTGGCTTCAAGGGATCTGCGCAACGACGGGCCGCAGGTCCGGGTGGCGGCCGTGGAAGCCCTGGCCGCGCTGCTGCCCGCCGAACAGCGGATGCAGCCGCTGGCACCACTGCTCAAGGACCCGATCCGTGCGGTCCGTACCGCCACCGCCTATGCCCTGTTGCCGGCACGCAATGCCGGGCTGGGCGCCGACTTCGACAAGGCCCTGGTCGAATACGAACAGGTGCAGTTGAGCCTGCTGGAGCGGGCCGAGGCCAACGTCAACCTGGCGATGCTCTACCGCGCGACCGGGCGGGTCGATCAGGTCGAACCCTATCTGCGCACGGCGCTGCTGCGCGACGAAGGCTTCGATCCGGCGCGGGTGGCGCTGGTGCAATGGCTGGATGGGCGGGGGCAGCAGGCCGAGGCGCGGCAGTTGCTGGATGACGGGCTGGCGCGGCATCCCGATTCGGCGTTGCTGCAGCACGCCAAGGGGCTGGCGCTGGTGCGTGCCGGGCAGCGGGACGAAGCGCTGAAGGCCCTGCGCAAGGCGGTGGCGCTGGCGCCGCAGAATGCCGGGTTCGGCTATGTGCTGGCGGTGGCGCTGCATGACCAGGGCCAGCGTGGCGCGGCGCTGGAGCAATTGTCGAAGAGCCTGGAACAGCAGCCTTACAACCGCGAGGTCCGGCTGGCGTTGATGCACTACTTGCAACAGGCGGGTGAGGTGGACAAGGCCAATGGGCTGATCGAGGCGTTGCGGGCGATCAATCCGGAGGATCCGATGTTGCGGCCGAGGTCGTGAGTTGTTGGTGTCGCTGATGGCCTCATCGCTGGCAAGCCAGCTCCCACAGGGTCGGCGGCGCATGCGATCCCTGTGGGAGCTGGCTTGCCAGCGATGGGGCCAGACCAGGCACCATCCATGTCACTGCGAGGAACCTTGACCGAGAGCGCGACGCCTCAATCCCCCAACCCCATCGCCCGCCGATACTGCTTCGGGGTAAACCCGGTCAACTGCTTGAACTGCCGGGTAAACGCACTGTGGTCGGTATACCCGCACTGCAACGCCACCTCGGTGATCGGCAGCCCCGTCAGCAATAACCGATGCGCATGCTCCAGGCGCACCTTGTGGATCATCTGCCGGGGCGTGAGGTGGAACACCCGCTTGCAGTAGCGCTCCAGTTGCGCGACGGAAATCCCGGCAATGCGGGTCAGTTCGCTCAGAGGCACCGGACGATGGAAGTTGCTGCGGATGTATTCGTCCACCGCGCCCAGCCGCTCATAGCCCGGATGCCCGGAACTGGCCGATTGCAGGTCGACCGAGACCCCCGCCAGGCCAATGATCTCTCCCACCCGGTTGAACAACGGCCGCTTGTGGGTCAGGCACCAACCCGGCTCCCGCGAGCCATACAAGTGCAGTTCCAGTTGATCTTCCAGCACCCGCCCCTCTTCCAGCACCCGGCGATCCTGGTCGGTATATCCGGGCCCGAACTGCGCCGGAAAGACTTCGGCACTGGTCTTGCCCAATATCGGTTTCAAACTTTTCAGACCACAGCGCTGCACCAGCGCCGCATTGGCCAATAAATAACGGGCCTGCAAGTCCTTGATAAAAATCGTGGCATTGGGAATGGCATCGAACAACGGTAATAAGAACGCCAGCCCTGATAACAATTCTTCGATGTTATTGGGCCGGTGCTGCTCGTTGCCCTGGCACAGGATGGCGAATGCATTGGGGTTCACGGGGGCCTCCGGTTCCTGACCGACTGGTAAAAATCCGCTCGCACTGCAAGCCGGCCACCAGCTTGCCGCAGCTGAAGCGACGTGTCGAGCACCGCGCCAGACCTTATGGGACGTGGCCTGCAACGCTTCAGAAATTTCCGAAGAACCTTGTCGAAATTTCCTAACTATGCCGATTTCGTCATGCCTGCTGGAGAAAACCATCAAGCGCCGGGGCGTCGATGAGTTCACTGTATCGGCATTGCCTGAGTCGTCGAATTGCTGTGGCGGATGTCGGGCAAGGCATTGCCGGCGCAGCGCAGTTGCGTCGGCGGGCACGCGGCGAAGTGCTGGAGAAGTGTGTCTCCATCCACCAGGCGCCATGACTCCCGAACAGGGATTCTCAACAAGAAAGAACAGCAACACCGACATTCATTCTGCCTATCCAATAACCCACAAGAAGGCGACCCCATGTCAGGCAAGTTCAAGAAACAACTTTCATTGATAGACCTCACCTTTATCGGACTCGGCGCCATCTTCGGCTCCGGCTGGCTGTTCGCCGCCAGCCATGTGTCCGCCATCGCCGGTCCCGCCGGGATCTTCTCCTGGCTGCTCGGCGGCTTCGCCGTGCTGCTGCTGGGCATCGTCTACTGCGAACTGGGCGCGGCCTTGCCCCGGGCCGGTGGCGTGGTGCGCTACCCGGTGTATTCCCACGGCCCGCTGCTCGGCTACCTGATGGGCTTCATCACCCTGATCGCCTTCTCCAGCCTGGTCGCCATCGAGGTAGTCGCCGCCCGCCAGTACGCCGCGGCCTGGTTTCCCGACCTGACCAAGGCCGGTTCCAGCGACCCGACCCTGCTCGGCTGGCTGGTGCAGTTCGGCCTGCTGTGCCTGTTCTTCGTGCTGAACTACAACAGCGTGAAGACCTTCGCCAAGTCCAACAACCTGGTCAGCGTGTTCAAGTTCATCGTGCCGTTGCTGGTGATCGGCGTGCTGTTCACCTTCTTCAAGCCGGACAACTTCACCTCCCACGGCTTCGCCCCGTTCGGCCTGTCCGGCGTGGAAATGGCGGTGTCGGCCGGCGGTATCATCTTCGCCTACCTGGGCCTGACCCCGATCATCTCGGTGGCTTCGGAAGTGAAGAACCCGCAACGCACCATCCCCATTGCCCTGATCCTCTCGGTACTGCTGTCCACCGCCATCTACGCCCTGCTGCAGATCGCCTTCCTCGGCGGCGTGCCCACCGAGATGCTGGCCAACGGCTGGGCCGGGGTGACCAAGGAACTGGCCCTGCCGTATCGCGATATCGCCATCGCCCTGGGCGTCGGCTGGCTGGCCTGGCTGGTGGTGGCCGACGCGGTGATCTCGCCGAGCGGCTGCGGCAACATCTACATGAACGCCACCCCGCGCGTGGTCTATGGCTGGGCCCGCACCGGGACCTTCTTCAGCATCTTCACCCGTATCGACGAGAAATCCGGCATCCCGCGTCCGGCGCTGTGGCTGACCTTCGGCCTGTCGGTGTTCTGGACCCTGCCGTTCCCGTCCTGGGAAGCGCTGATCAACGTGGTCTCCGCCGCGCTGATCCTCAGCTACGCCGTGGCCCCGGTCACCGTCGCCGCCCTGCGCCGCAACGCCCCTGAGCTGGTGCGCCCGTTCAAGGTGAAGCGCATGGGCCTGCTCGGCCCGCTGTCGTTCATCATCGCGGCGCTGATCGTCTACTGGTCCGGCTGGAAAACCGTGTCCTGGCTGCTCAGCCTGCAGATCCTGATGTTCGTCATCTACCTGCTGTGCGGGCGCTTCGTCCCGACCATGCACCTGACCCTGGCCCAGCAAGTGCGCTCCTCGGCCTGGCTGATCGGCTTCTACGCCGTGACCATCCTGCTCTCCTGGCTGGGCAGCTTCGGCGGGATCGGGGTCATCACCCATCCGTTCGATACCGTGGTCGTCGCCCTCAGTGCCCTGGGCATCTACTACTGGGGGGCAGCGACCGGCGTGCCGGCGCACCTGGTGCAACTGGATGCCGAGGACCTCGAAAGCGAAGCCGAACCCCAGCATGTACCGCACCCGCGCGGCGCCCGTACCCAGATGTCCTGAGCGCGGCGCCTGCTCAACGCTGCGTGAACCACCACAACCACTTCAAGAAGGGGACAGCTTCATGAAACGGATCCATGTGATCGACTCGCACACCGGCGGCGAACCCACGCGTCTGGTCCTCAAGGGCTTCCCTGAGATCACCGGCGCGAGCATGGCGCAGAAACGCGACACGCTGCGCGAACAGCACGATGAATGGCGCCGCGCCTGCCTGCTGGAACCACGGGGCAACGACGTACTGGTCGGCGCGCTGTACTGCGCGCCGGTCTCGGCGGACGCCACCTGCGGAGTGATCTTCTTCAACAATGCCGGCTACCTCGGCATGTGCGGCCACGGCACCATCGGCCTGGTCAACTCGCTGCAGCATCTGGGCCTGATCCAGCCGGGCGAGCACCGGATCGACACGCCAGTGGGAACAGTCAGCGCCACCCTGCATGAGGATGGCCGGGTCACCGTGGGCAACGTGCCGTCTTACCGCTATCGCCAGCAGGTGGAAGTGGCGGTGCCGGGCTACGGCAGCTTCCTCGGCGATGTCGCCTGGGGCGGCAACTGGTTCTTCCTGGTTTCCGAGCATTGCCAGGCGCTGCGCCTGGACAACGTCGAGCGCCTGAGCGACCTGACCTGGAAGATGCTGCGGGCCTTGGAAGCGCAGGGCATCACCGGCGAAGACGGCGCGCCGATCGACCATATCGAACTGTTCGCCGACGACGCCGAGGCCGACAGCCGCAACTTCGTGATGTGCCCGGGCAAGGCCTACGACCGCTCGCCCTGCGGCACCGGCACCAGCGCCAAGCTGGCCTGCCTGGCGGCCGACGGCAAGTTGCAGGCCGGGCAGACCTGGATCCAGGCGAGCATCACCGGCAGCCGCTTCGAAGGACGCTTCGAACAGGACGGCGAGCGGATTCGCCCGTTCATCACCGGACAAGCCTTCATGACCGCCGACAGCACCTTGCTGATCGATGACGCGGATGCGTTTGCCTGGGGTATCTGAGTTGCCCTTTTGATCGCAATCGCTGGCAAGCCAGCTCCCACAGGTCCAGCAGCGCACACAAGACCCTGTGGGAGCTGGCTTGCCAGCGATGAGGCCCTCAAGCCCACCCCCTAACTGAAAAAACCAAAGGACCACCACCATGACCAGCAACATCTTCACCGGCACCATCCCCGCCCTGATGACCCCTTGCACCGCCGACCGCAAGCCCGACTTCGACGCCCTGGTGCGCAAGGCCAAGGAACTGATCGAGACCGGCATGAGCGCCGTGGTCTATTGCGGCTCCATGGGCGACTGGCCGCTGCTGACCGAGGCCGAGCGCCAGGAAGGCGTGGCCCGCCTGGTCGCCGCCGGCGTGCCGACCATCGTCGGCACCGGCGCCGTCAACAGCCGGGAAGCGGTGTCCCATGCCGCCCACGCCGCCCGGGTCGGCGCCCACGGCCTGATGGTCATCCCCCGGGTACTGTCGCGCGGCGCCTCGCCGGCCGCCCAGGAAGCCCACTTCGCCGCCATCCTCGACGCCGCGCCGAACCTGCCGGCCGTGATCTACAACAGCCCGTACTACGGCTTCGCCACCCGCGCCGAACTGTTCTTCAAGCTGCGCCGCAAGTACACCAGCCTGATCGGCTTCAAGGAATTCGGCGGTGCCGCCGACATGCGCTATGCCGCCGAGCACATCACCTCTCAGGATGAGAACGTGGTCCTGATGGCCGGTGTCGACACCCAGGTGGTCCACGGCTTCGTCAACTGCGGCGCCACCGGCGCCATCACCGGGATCGGCAACGCCCTGCCGCGGGAAATCCTGCTGCTGGTCGAGCTGAGCAAAAAAGCCGCCAAGGGCGACGCCGCTGCGCGCAGCCGCGCGCTGGAGCTGTCCGAGGCCCTGCAGGTGCTGTCGTCCTTCGACGAAGGCTGCGACCTGGTGCTGTATTACAAGTACCTGATGGTCCTCAACGGCGACCTGGAATACACCCTGCACTTCAACGAAACCGACGTGCTCAGCGACGCCCAGCGCAATTATGCGAAGACCCAGTACGACCTGTTCCGCCAGTGGTTCGCCACCTGGTCGAGCGCGCACAACCTGGTCTGATCCCCGCTGTTTTGCCGGCGGCACGCCGCCGGCCCCGAATTCTTTTTCCAGGAGGCGCCATGACCCTGACAGGCAAAATGCTCATCGGCCAACAGGCCGTAACCGGTAGCCGCGAAGCCATCCGGGCGGTCGACCCGAGCACCAACCAAGCGCTGGATCCGGTCTATCCGGGCGGCACCCTCGTGCAGGTGGAACAGGCCTGCGCCCTGGCCTGGGCGGCCTTCGACCGGTTCCGCGAAACCTCGCTGGAAGCCCGCGCGCGCTTCCTCGAAGCCATCGCCGAGCAGATCGAAGCCCTCGGCGATACCCTGATCGACCGCGCCGTGGCCGAAAGCGGCCTGCCGCGCGCGCGCATCCAGGGCGAACGCGGGCGCACCTGCGGCCAGTTGCGCACCTTCGCCCGCACCGTGCGCGCCGGTGAATGGCTCGACGTGCGCGTCGACAACGCCCAGCCACAACGCCAGCCCCTGCCCCGCGCCGACCTGCGCCAGCGCCAGGTGCCGCTGGGCCCGGTGGCGGTGTTCGGCGCCAGCAACTTCCCCCTGGCCTTCTCCGTGGCCGGCGGCGATACCGCCTCGGCCCTGGCCGCCGGCTGCCCGGTGGTGGTCAAGGCCCACGGCGCCCACCCCGGCACCAGCGAACTGGTCGGCCAGGCCGTGGCCCGCGCGGTGCAATTGTGCGACCTGCCGGAAGGGGTGTTCTCCCTGCTCTACGGCTCCGGCCGTGAAGTGGGCATCGCCCTGGTCTGCGACGAACGCATCAAGGCCGTCGGTTTCACCGGCTCGCGCAGCGGCGGCATCGCCCTGTGCCAGGCGGCGCAGGCCCGCTCCGAGCCGATCCCGGTGTACGCCGAGATGAGCTCGATCAACCCGGTGTTCCTCTTCCCGGCGGCCCTGGGCGCCCGCGGCGAAGCGCTGGCGCAAGGCTTCGTCGCCTCGCTGAACCAGGGCGCCGGACAGTTCTGCACCAACCCCGGGCTGGTCATCGCCCGCCAGGGGCCGGACCTTGACCGCTTCATCGCCAATGCCGCCCAGCACATCTGGCAGAGCCCGGCACAGACCATGCTCACCCCGGGCATCTACAGCGCCTACCGCAACGGCATCGAAACACTGGCGGCCAACCCGAACGCCGAAACTGCTGCCGCCGGCAAGCCCAGCGACGGCCCGAACCAGTGCCAGACCCATCTGTTCGTCAGCACCGCGCGGGACTTTCTCGGCGACCCGAGCCTGCAGGCCGAAGTCTTCGGCGCGTCCTCGCTGGTGGTCACCTGCGAGGACGAGGCCGAGATCCGCGAGGTCGCCGAGCACCTGGAAGGCCAGTTGACCGCCACCCTGCACCTGGATGATGCCGACCTCGACCAGGCCCGCGCCCTGCTTCCGGTGCTGGAGCGCAAGGCCGGACGCCTGCTGGTCAACGGCTGGCCGACCGGGGTGGAAGTCTGCGATGCGATGGTCCATGGCGGTCCGTTCCCGGCCACCACCGACCCGCGTAGCACCTCGGTGGGTACTGCGGCGATCCAGCGCTTCCTGCGCCCGGTGTGCTACCAGGACTTCCCCGACAGCCTGCTGCCGACGGCCCTGCAACACGGCAACCCGCTGCACCTGCGGCGGCTGCTCGATGGCCAGAGAGAAGCCTGAAACATGCTCACGACCTTCCCTTCCAGTGACCTGGATATCGCCGTGATCGGCGCCGGCATCGTCGGCGTCGCCTGTGCCCTGCAGTTGGCAAGACAAGGGCAACGCGTGGTGCTGCTGGACCGCCAGGCACCGGGCATGGGCGCCTCGTTCGGCAATGCCGGGCACCTGGCCACCGAGCAGGTGTTTCCCATCGCCGACCTGTCGATCCTCAAGCGCTTGCCTGCGATGCTTATGGACCCCATGGGCCCGCTGCGCCTGGACTGGAAATACCTGCCCAGAGCCATGCCGTGGTTCGTCCGCCTGTTGCTCAACCTGCGTTCGAATCCGTTTCGCCGCAGCGTGGCCGGGATTCGCGCGCTGAACGAGGCCAGCCTCGGGGCCTGGCGGCGCGTGCTGGGTTCGCTGGGGCGCAGTGAAATGCTGCAGGAGGACGGCTCGCTGCTGGTCTACGAAAAACCGGAATCCGCGCCGGCCCTCGACGCCCTGCAAGCGCGCATGCTGGCGCAGAACGTTCCGGTGCAACGCTGGCAGGCGGATGCCGTGCGCCAGGCGGCGCCGCAGTTGAGCGAGCATTTGCAGGGTGGGCTGTTCTTCCCCGCCACCGGGCATTTTCTCGATCCGCATGAGGCGGTGACGGCGTTGTACGACGCGGCGCTGGCCGCGGGTGTGCGCTTCGTTCAGTGCGAAGTGCAGGGTGCGCGGTTGAAGGCCGACAGCGTCACCCTCGCCACCGACCAGGGCGAGCTGGATGTGCCACGGGTACTGGTCACCTGCGGCGCGCATTCGGCGCGATTGACCGAGGCGCTGACCGGCACACGGGTGCCGCTGGATACCGAGCGTGGCTATCACCTGATGCTGCCCCATGAGCACCGGCGTTTGCCGTTCGCGGTCACCTCGCTGGAGCGCAAGTTCATCATGACGCCGATGTCCGGAGGCTTGCGCCTGGCGGGTACGGTGGAGTTCGCCGGGCTGGAGCGGCCGGCGAACATGGCCCGGGCCTGGCAGTTGCAGAAGCTCAGCAAGGGGCTGTTCAAGCAGGAACTGGATGCCCGCGATGCCACGCCGTGGATGGGCTTCAGGCCATCGCTGCCGGACTCGTTGCCGGTGATCGACCGGGTCTGTGACGGGCGGGTGCTGTTGGCCTTCGGGCACCAGCACCTGGGGCTGACCCAGGCGGCGGTGACGGCGGAGATGATCGGTGGCTTGATGGGGTCTGGGGTGGAGGGGTTGCCTGACCTTGAGCCCTACCGACTGGACCGTTTCTGAGGTGTTCTTGAGGGCCTCATCGCTGGCAAGCCAGCTCCCACAGGTTTCGCGGCGCACACAGAACCTGTGGGAGCTGGCTTGCCAGCGATAGGGCCATCAGCAACAACAGTGATCTGCTGCCTGACTCAGTGCATCGAATCCCGCAAAACCTCCTCCCCCAACCCGCCATTCACCGGCAGCGGCAAATTGGTCGAGTTATTCGCCCGCATCACCCGCACCGGCCTGGCCCCCGCTTCCCTGGCCGAACTGATATCGGTATCCGAATCCCCGTAATACACCTTCAGCCCCAGCTCACGGATAAACCGCGCCTTCTCCGGCCCGGAAGTGAACACCACCGGCTGCATGTCCTTGATGGCGAAGGTCTGCTGCAGGATCGCAGTCAGTTGCTCGCCCTCGGTCCTGGGCCGCGCCGTAATGAAATACACCTTGTCCCCGCGCCGCTGATGCTCGGCGATCAACGCCCGCGCCACATCCTTGGGAATCGAGTAGCGATCACACCCGGCATTGGTCTCGGTCCAGAACGTCATGTTCTTCAGGTAGTCATTGCTGCCCGGCGAATACTTCTGCTGGCCCTCGTAGAAGCACGGGCTGGAATACAGCACGGTGTCGTCGATATCGAAACCCACCGCCATCGGCGCTTCCCTGGCCAGCGAAGCGGAAAGCTGCTCGACGCTGATCCAGTGCACCTCGGGCTGCTGCGCCGGGCGCGAACAACCCAGCAGGGAAACGGCCAGCACGGCCGCCAGGGTGTAACGGGAAATACCCACGGAAACCTCCAGACTGAAAGACGCGAACCTTCATACCTGACAGCAATGTCAATTATGTTTCAGCCTCTGACCGCCCAGTCACCTACTGACGAAACCCTTGATTAATCGGCACCAAACCAGTGCACCCCTGGAATTTCATCTGGCATTTCGCCACTTAATCAAAATGTAACTTTCTGCCCATAGTTTGTTCCTGACATCAGTGACAGCTTTCGGAAATTCCGTGACGGGGCTCTCACAATCCAGGAAATCGTGGGAGAGCCACCGCAATGCGCAGTTGGGAAGAACCGAAGAAAAAACGCCTGCACATCGAGATCATTCCGATGATCGACGTGATGATGTTCCTGCTGGTGTTTTTCGTGCTGATCAGCCTGAACGTGATCCCGGCCCTGGGCATCAAGACCCAGCTGCCCGGCGCCGCCCATGCCCAGCAACTCAAGCCGCAGAACAAGGCGGTGATCACCCTGGGCCTGAACGATCGCCTGCAGCTGGACGGCCAGGACCTGCCTGAAGACGAAATGGTCCGTCAGCTCAAATCCCTGGAGAACAGCAGCGAGAAGCTGGTGATCATCCTCAACAGCGACCAGGACGTGGAAGTGGGTCGGCTCGTGGCAGTGATGGACCTGCTCAAGAGCAATGGCTTCTCTTCCGTCTCCATCGCTACGCGCAAGTTGTAAGTCATGTCGGCCCTGTTCAAATCGCGAAAATTCCTCGCGTGCCTGCCGGCGATCTGTTTGTTGGCGGTGGCCGTTCAGAGCGCCTTGAAGGCGGAGCTGAAGATCACCCCGAAGTACGACGAAAGCACTGTCGAGGTGGCGTTGATCGATCCGGCTGATCTGCAGCCGGATCGATCAACGCCACCTCGACAGTGCTTTCGTCGTACTTCGGGGTGATCTTCAGCTCCGCCTTCAAGGCGCTCTGAAC
>NZ_MKZO01000068.1 GCF_001941965.1 Pseudomonas putida
TCAAGCCAGGGTTTGGCTGGCGGTGTCAAGCGATGCGGTATAGGTAGTCAAAAGGGCTTCTCCCATGCACTGATTTGAGCGCTAATTATATGATATTTATGGATAATTTCCAAAGTTGATGACATTGGTAGCGAACATGCCGGCGTAAATCAGCCAACGGATAAAGTGATCACTGAGCAGCTCAGCCTCCCTTTCCAGTTCGGCTGTTAAAAAAACAACACCGTTGTTTGAAAGCACCAGCAAATCAAGTGCTCACTCTTCTATTTTACAGTACCTGGCAACAGCACTTTGCGGTGCAGTCGATCAGATATCCGGAAGGTTGATCGTAAGCTTCAGCCTAGCGCTCTTCGAATTTAATGTCGTCGAGCTTCGGCCCAACCATTCCCCCGACCTACTCTTCCCTCCCCTAGAGACCCTAGCAGTCACTTGAATCGCGGCTGTCTGCGATAAGGTGTTGCTGGTAACTATTGCATCAGCGCCTGAAAACTCCACCTCGGCCGGCAGACTTGAGACCTTAAGTCGTATGGTAGCGAGAGGTACCTTGGAGCCCGATAGCGTCTGTACGAAAACGAACACACTGTCATCCAAAGCGACCTTTTCGAAAATTTCCGGGGAAATGTCCACCCGTACCTTGAGCGGTGTTGGTGGCAAGCCAGCAACATGGTTAATCGTCAAATTGTTGTTTTTTTCATCCGCTGAAAGACCGTTTCTTGCCTTTCCAATGGCCTGTACTAAAGCAGCGTGTGACGGATGGTCGGAACCCATCTCTGCTAATGCGTGATGCCAATATTTTAAAGCATCTTGGTAACGATGCTCTTCAAACGCAGCCAGACCTATGAGACTCAAGCTCTGGAGCTCACCCGGATTTCCATTTAAAGCTTCATCTGTCAGCGCCTTGATTGGCGGAGACCACATTTTGTTGTTAGAGAAATACAATGCTTTAGCCCACTCGCCTAATAACTCCGGTCGGCGACCGGCCAGTGACACCGTTCGTTCGAACATTCTAGCGGCATCGTCGGGCCTCCCTTGAGCCATGTAGTTTTGGGCCAGGTTATAAGCGTTCTCAGCTGACTCCGGTTGGGCGTTAACCGCGCGTTCCAGACGGTCGTTCATTTGCGCGAGTGAACCGGGAGGCTGGGCGAACTCACGAACCAGCTCGACTTTGTCGCTGGCGCCAAAATGCAGGTACAGCGCGAGCCCCAGCGCCGGTATCAAGAAAGCCACGAATACTGGTAGCGGCTTGCCTGTAGTCGAAAAACGTTCGAGGCCAGCTCCTTCGGTGTCCGCCAGCAATTCGCGGTCCGCCTCAGAGCGGGCACTGTTTTTTTGCGCAGGAGACATCACTCCGTCCCCTTGCTGAAGCTGTAGCTCCGCCAGGCGTTCCTGATACAGCGCCACGTAAAAAGCGGTGCGATCTTCTTCGCTTTGGGCACGACGTACAAACAACACAGGGATTAGCACGAAACTGAGGGCAACCAGCAACAGCAGGCCGACCCATAGCCAGAAATCAATCATTAGATTCTTTACCCAATAGGAGGAGGAGCCGTTGACGCTCTTGGTCAGAAAACACCTCAACATCATCGCCATGCCGACCACGATGACGTGCAACGATCAAGTAAATCACCCACACACCGCCCAACAACAAACCGCCAGGCCCAAACCAGAGCAACCAGGTGTGGCTGTTCAGCTCAGGTTTGTAGCGCACGAATTCGCCATAGCGATCGACCATGAAGTCGATGATCTGCTGATTACTCTGACCTTCATCGAGCATGCGAAAGATCTCTTTTTGTTGCCGCTGACCGAAAACTGACCCAGTAGAGGCTGTTCTGCCGACTGAAAACTGACCCAGGTGTTCAACTGCTTCTGCTCAATTTTTGAGCAGGAGAACACAGGGTGATCAGTATGGAAATGATG
>NZ_MKZO01000069.1 GCF_001941965.1 Pseudomonas putida
CAATGTCATCAACCTAAGCTGCAGCCCTGCCCAAGGCAAGCCCCCCGAAGCAGCCAGCCGCCATGGCCGTCGGGCGATGACCAGGCCTCTGCCGCTCAATCAGGCGGTCTAGCTGGGCTGGCGGTGATGTGATCATCGTCTGTTCCGGCTGTCTAGGCGAGATTTCTCGTTCTCCGGACGAGCCTATGCCGACCGCTTGTGGCCAGCTTTTTTGCACGGAGGTTGGGCGGTGGTGTTTCTTCAGCGCGTCGGTTTGTAGCCCTCACAACCTCGGCTGGCTGCGCGTTTGCGTTGGCGCGCAAAGCTACGGCCTGAGCGTACGGCACTGAGGCTTTTAGCCATCAAGGCCAGCACATTGCTCAGCCCCTGAGCACAGTGCCGCACCAGCAGCTCGACCAGGGTATTTTTGAGCCGTGACACGCCTTGGGTGAAGTTGACTTTCCATCGCAGCTTGCGACCTTTGTGGCGCTGTTCGATGACCGGCTGTAGCAGGTGCTGCATCAACAGCGCCAGGTTCTTCAACAGTTGAGCGGCATGAAAGTCCTGCTTTACAGCGGTCACGCTGCGGCCGCTGAAGTTGTCCAGCGTCAGGGTTTGTTTGAGGCGACGGAAATCGGTTTCGATGCCCCAGCGGCGGTGGTAAAGCTCGGCAAACACCTCAGCGGGAAAGGCTTCTCGATCCAGCAGCGAGGTCAGCAATACTTCGCTTTCGCCGTTGGCCAACTCGACCCGGATCAGTCTCAGCTCGATCTGGCTGGCAGGATCAACGCCAGCCTCGGAGCAGAACAGACGTGCTTCAGGATGGTTGGCCACGAAAAGCTGTGTGTCTTCAACTTGGCCAGAGTGTAGAAACGCTTTGACCTGGGCGTTATAGCCACAGGGCAGGCGCATCAGAAAGTGCCGCTGTTGCTGCGCGAACAGCGCGAATAACCAGTGCCCAGGGTAACCACGGTCAAACAGCGTCAGGCTGTCAGCCGGCAGGTGCTCAAGGTGCAGATGGGCACAGTCGCGCTCGCCGACGGTCAGGGGCACGATCAGGCTATGCAAGGTTTGACCGTCAGCGACTTCGTAGAGTGTGGACAAGCGAGCCATGGGAAAGCCAGAGTGACTGCCAAAGAAGGTCGCCATGGTCGACTCCAGGGGTAAATGCACGGTCGAGCCATCCACCGCGAGCACCCTCAGCCCACGCCACTTCTGACGCAGCCCGAAGCAGTCAATTTGTTGCTGCAGGAGGCGATTGAGACTTTCAAATACCTCGGGGTTGAGCTTTTTGCGCGCTTTGCAGAAGGCCTGCGCAGTGACCATTTGCGTCTCAGTCGACGCCTGATTGAGTACGCGATAGAACTGATCGAGTTCGGTTTGCAGGGCCGTGCGCGGCTGATTGAGCAGGAACAGGACGAGGTTCTTGAAGGTGAGCTGGCGTCGGCGGGTAAAGTCTTGAGGATTCTGGCGGTGGGCGGCGATGAAGGCGGGACAATCGAGCGGGCTGGTTATTTTTTGTACAATTTTCAAGCCAGGGTTTGGCTGGCGGTGTCAAGCGATGCGGTATAGGTAGTCAAAAGGGCTTCTCCCATGCACTGATTTGAGCGCTAATTATATGATATTTATGGATAATTTCCAAAGTTGATGACATTG
>NZ_MKZO01000070.1 GCF_001941965.1 Pseudomonas putida
GGTATGACTCACCCACATGGGTTACAAATCAGTTCACTCACATAGGTAACAGTTTTTAACTGGCAGGGTCGGTTTTCGAGGATCTGACTATGCCTTGGCGAGAGCTAAAACCTATGGACCTCAAACTGCTGTTCATCGCGGACTACATCAAAGGCCCGCCTAGCTTCAGTGCGCTTTGCCAAGCCTATGAGATCAGTCGCAAGACTGGCTATAAATGGGTTGAGCGGTATGAGAAGGAGGGGCCAGCAGGGCTGGAGGAGCATAGTCGTCGTCGACTTACCCAGGAGTGGGTGGTGCCTCTTGCTGTCCGTGAAGCGATCATTGAACTGCGCGGCCGGGGTGAAACAGAGCCTGGACCCAAGAAAATCCAGGCCGCTTTGCTTGAGCGTTTCCCTGACCAGGCGCCGCCATCAAAGACGTCTATCTACAACATCCTGAAGAAAGCCGAACTGGTTAAGCCTCGACGATTGCGTCAGCGCGTGGCGGTTTATCCCAGGCCATTACAGAAAGCAGAGTCGCCCAACCAGCTGTTTAGCGCCGATTACAAGGGCCAGTACCTGACAGGTTCGGGCGTCTGGTGCTATCCATTGACGATCATGGACCATGCCAGTCGCTTCCTACTTGCCTGCCACAGCATGGCTAACACTAACTTTCAGGAAACCCAGGCGGTTTTCACTCAGGTGTTTCGTGAATATGGTCTGCCGGAGCGCATTCGTACCGATAACGGTGTTCCGTTTGCGAGCAAGGGGCGAGCCGGGCTCTCACAGTTGTCCATCTGGTGGTTGCGTCTCGGGATCATTCCTGAGCGGATAGCTCCAGGTAGGCCGGAACAAAATGGTCGACATGAGCGCATGCATCGAACGTTGAAAAGTACGCTCCCGTCGCCACCAGCAGTAGCGTGGGAGGCTCAACAGAAGCACTTTGATCGCTTTATGCAGCACTACAACCACGAGCGTGTACATGAGGCGTTGAAGCAGAAAACACCCGCGTCCTGCTATAAACCTTCTACCCGCCCATATCCTGAGAAGCTACCGGAGATGACCTACCCAAGTCATATCGATAGCCTCTACGCGGACTGTTCAGGCATCGTCAACCGTCGTGGCCTGAGGATCTATGTCGGCTGCGTGCTCAAGCATCAGGCCATTGGACTGGAGCGAGTAGGGGATGGAGTCTGGGATGTTATCTTCGGCCCAATCATCCTTGGGAGGATCGATGAAAGAGATGCCATTGATGGCTATGTGACACTTCAAGTGTTACCTATGTGAGTGCACTTTTTTGTAACCCATGTGGGTGATCCGTACACCG
>NZ_MKZO01000071.1 GCF_001941965.1 Pseudomonas putida
TGTTCTGGTCAAGTTTTTCCGGACACCGATTACGGTGATCAGGCCGCCTGCTGCTCCATAGCTATCGGCGACAAGTAATTGTTGTGGCTGTGGAGCCTGACTCGGTTGTATCGCATGAAGAAGCTGGTCATATCTTGTCTGGCTTCTTCGATTTCCTGGTAGCCCTTAGCGGGCACCCACTCTGACTTAAGCGTTCCAAAGAGACGCTCTGTTGGCGCGTTGTCCCAGCATTGCCCCTTGCGGCTCATGCTCTGCTTTATCCCATGCTCAAGTAGCTCGGATTGGAAGCGCTGGCTGGTGTATTGGCAGCCTTGGTCCGAGTGAAACATCAAGCCTGCATGCTTACCCCGAATCTCCACCGCCATCCTCAGTGCCTTGCTAACCAGCTTGGCGTCGTTGATCAAAGAGAACGCCCAGCCAACGATACGGCGGGCGAACAGGTCAATTACGACTGCCAAGTGATACCAACGCTTCCCGACCATCAGGCTGGTAACGTCGCCGCACCAGACCTGGTTGATTGCTGTTGGCTCGAAGTTACGTTCGAGCAGGTTGCCGGCCACAAAAGCTTCGGCGCCTCTGGAGCGATATTGATGTCGGCGGCGCTGTCTGCTGGTCAGGTTTGCCTCCTCCATGAGCTTTCCGGCCAGATACCTTCCCACCTTGAACTGCTGGGCCTTCAACTGCTGAGAGATCATCCTCGCCCCGGCACTTCCTCGGCTCTCGGCGTGCAGTTGCACGACCTTCGCCCTGAGCCCGTCACGCTTGGTATTCGGCGCTGAACGGCGGCGGAGCCAGTCATAAAAAGCACGGCGGGAAACGCCCAATGCATTGCAAAGTAGGCTGGTCGGATATGACTCTCTCAGCTCCTCGATCAGGAAAAACGATCGGGATCCGACATCAAGAGAGCGGTAGCCTTTTTTAAGATTTCAGCCTCGGTTTCCAGGCGCTTGATCTTGGCTCGCAGTTGCTGAAGCTCTCGTTGCTCCTCGCTGATTGCCTTGGTGCCTGGCACTGGCTGACCTTTTTGCCGCTCTTTGCGAACCTGATCAACCCAACGCCGCAACGCCGTAGGACCGACTTGCATCGACGCACAGACGTCAAGAACTGAGCAGTTATCATCAAGAACCATGCTGGCAGCACGTTGCTTAAACTCGCGGGTGTAGGTCTTCCGTTCTTGCATAGAACCTCCTGAATGGGCGAATCATATCGCCCTTAAGAGGTGTCCGGGATCATTAGGCCAGTTCA
>NZ_MKZO01000072.1 GCF_001941965.1 Pseudomonas putida
GGGAAATCCTGAAAAAGACTTCCTGATTTGGCAAAATCCCCGGACACCAATCGCCGAGCTTTTCGATGATGAAACAAATGACCTTCGCCGATGCCGAGTACGCCGGTAAGCGCAAGCAGACCCGCAAGGAGCTGTTCCTGATAGAGATGGATCGGGTCGTACCCTGGGAGGGTTTGATTGCTCTGATCAAACCTCATTACCCAAAGGGCGAAGGGGGCCGTCCAGCCTATCCGCTGATGGCGATGCTGCGGATTCATCTAATGCAGAACTGGTTCGGTTACAGCGATCCGGCGATGGAAGAGGCGCTGTACGAGACGACGATCCTGCGCCAGTTTTCCGGTCTGAGCCTGGAGCGAATCCCGGATGAAACCACCATCCTCAACTTCCGTCGCCTGCTGGAAAAGCATGAGTTGGCCACCGGTATTCTCGGCGTGATCAATGGCTATTTGGGCGACCGTGGCTTGTCACTGCGACAAGGCACCATCGTCGATGCCACTCTGATTCATGCGCCCAGTTCGACCAAGAACAAGGACGGCAAACGCGACCCGGAAATGCATCAGACCAAGAAGGGCAACCAGTATTACTTCGGTGCCAAAGCTCACATTGGTGTCGACGATGAGTCCGGGCTTGTGCACAGCGTGGTGGTCACTGCGGCCAACGTCGCGGACGTAACCCAAGTCGACAAACTGCTGCACGGTGGTGAGAACGTGGTCTGCGCTGATGCGGGCTATACCGGTGTAGAGAAGCGTGAAGAGCATGAGGGGCGCCAAGTCATCTGGCAGATTGCAGCCCGGCGCAGCACTTACAAAAAGCACGGTAACCGCAGCGCGTTATACAAAGCGATACGTAAGATCGAAAGAGCCAAGGCCCAGGTTCGCTCCAAGGTTGAGCATCCATTTCGGGTGATCAAGCGCCAGTTTGGTTATACGAAAGTGCGCTTCCGAGGCTTGGTGAAAAACACTGCTCAGATGGTGACGCTGTTCGCCCTGTCGAACATTTGGATGGCGCGTCGACATTTGCTCTCCAATGCAGGAGAGGTGCGTCCGTGAAGAGTGAAGTGACTGCTGCGAGGTGCTTGCAGCGGCAAAAAAGGCTGAAATAGACGGCAGGTTTGACCGGGATTTGAGCGGCTACCGTTTTTTGAAAGTGTCGATGGCGAAGTAGCCGGAAAACAGGGGCTACTTCAGACC
>NZ_MKZO01000073.1 GCF_001941965.1 Pseudomonas putida
TCACCGCCAGCCCAGCTAGACCGCCTGATTGAGCGGCAGAGGCCTGGTCATCGCCCGACGGCCATGGCGGCTGGCTGCTTCGGGGGGCTTGCCTTGGGCAGGGCTGCAGCTTAGGTTGATGACATTGGACGGTAAGCTCCATTGTTCGACTAGCCGAGGACGTCACGCAGACTTCCGGCAGTGTCGAGCATCTGGCCAATCATGTACGTGACATCAGCCAGGTGCTCTCGGTCATTCGTGCCATTGCCGAACAGACCAATCTGTTGGCGCTCAACGCCGCTATCGAAGCGGCCCGCGCCGGAGAGCAGGGACGCGGCTTTGCGGTGGTGGCCGATGAGGTAAGGGCACTGGCGCACCGGACCCAGCAATCGACCCAGGAAATTGAACAGATGATAGCGGCCATCGACCAAGGCACCAGTCAGGCCGTGGCGGCGATGCGTACCAGTTGTGAGCGGGTCGATTTCACCTTGGAAGTGGCCCGTGCGGCGGGTATGGCACTTGACGAGATTGCCCAGTCGATTTCCGCCATCAACGAGCGCAACCTGGTGATAGCCAGCGCCTCGGAAGAACAGGCCAATGTCGCCCGTGAGGTTGATCGCAACCTGCTGAATATCCGTGACCTGTCGCAGCAAAGCTCAGCAGGTGCCGATCAGACCAGTGCTGCGAGCCAGGAGCTGTCGCGGTTGGCGGTCGATCTGAATGGTGTGGTGCAGCGCTTTCAACTGTGAAGGTTGAGCAAGCGAATTAGCCATACGGGCCACTAGCGGCTTTTCCCGGGAGCTGTTTTGGGGCGAGTCCACAGTTTCGGACACAGATGAGTAGGAGATGTAACCACCTCATACAGCGGAGTCCTAGTCGATTGAGTACCTGCCGGGGTGGCATAGTCATGCATCTACCGGAGCACAGCGCTATTCAGGGTTTCTAGGATGGTAGACGCTTGGCTCAGGAAAACGAACCGGGTATATGGATGCAATGCTCACGCAACGCAGATTATCCCATCACGCTGGTATGGGGGCTGACGAATTCTAGCGTCTACTCATGAGTTGCCGATTTGGGGCGATTGCGGTCATCCAAGAGCGGCTTGGCGATGGAGAGCTAGCCGATACTCAAATCTATCGGCTACATCAATCTTCCGAGGCTCCAGATATTGAGCATTTCCTCTCAGGTTTGGAAATACGCATTGGCTGATGACGATCAACTGAGAATGGTCACGGGAGCCATGGATGGCCTGCTGAGGGCTTTCACAAGTGAAGAATACCCAAATGGTTGAGACCTCCACAGTGAGTGAACAGCCGCCATCACAAGCGGCTCAGCAGTCAGTCGGCCTCTGTGAAGCCTTCCTGTTCTGGCTCAAACTGGGTTTCATCAGCTTTGGTGGGCCCGCCGGGCAGATTTCGATCATGCACCAGGAATTGGTTGAGCGTCGGCGCTGGATCAGCGAGAAGCGTTTTCTGCACGCGCTGAACTACTGCATGTTGCTGCCTGGCCCTGAGGCTCAACAGCTCGCCACTTACATCGGCTGGCTCATGCACCGCTCCTGGGGCGGAGTGATTGCCGGCGCATTGTTTGTGCTGCCTTCACTGTTCATCCTGATCGGCTTGTCTTGGGTTTACGTCGCTTTTGGCGAGGTGCCGGTAGTCGCGGGAATCTTCTATGGCATCAAGCCGGCGGTCACGGCCATTGTCCTCCATGCAGCTCACCGGATTGGCTCGAGAGCCCTGAAGAATGGCTGGCTGTGGGCCATGGCCGGTGCCTCGTTCGTGGCCATCTTCGCCCTCAATGTGCCATTCCCGCTAATCGTGCTGGTCGCCGCCATCATTGGCTACGTGGGTGGTCGCCTCGCCCCAAGCAAATTCGTGATCGGTGGCGGGCATGTGGCCGCGAAGAACAGCTACGGCCCGGCCATTATCGATGACGACACCCCGGCCCCTGAGCATGCCCGTTTCAACTGGGGACATCTGGCACGCCTGCTGCTAGTCGGTGCAGGGCTCTGGGTCCTGCCCACGGGACTGTTGACGCTGTCGTTTGGCTGGGGCGGCACCCTGACGCAGATGAGCTGGTTCTTCACCAAGGCCGCACTGATGACGTTTGGCGGTGCATACGCTGTGCTGCCCTATGTCTACCAAGGCGCTGTCGGGCATTACGGGTGGCTGACGCCAACCCAGATGATTGATGGCCTCGCCTTGGGGGAAAGCACTCCGGGGCCTCTGATCATGGTGGTTGCCTTCGTCGGCTTCGTGGGTGGCTACGTGAATCCGATGTTCGGAGCAGAAAGGCCTTTCCTTGCCGGCGCAGTCGCCGCGAGCCTAGTCACCTGGTTCACCTTCCTGCCATCGTTCCTATTCATTCTCGCCGGTGGCCCACTGGTGGAATCGACCCACAACGAGATGAAGTTCACCGCACCGCTGACAGGCATCACCGCCGCTGTGGTGGGCGTGATCCTGAACCTCGCTATGTTCTTCGGCTATCACGTGCTTTGGCCAACGGGCTTCAGCGGGACGTTTGACTGGCCTTCAGCGCTGATCGCGCTTGCAGCTGCAATGGCTTTGTTTCTCTTCAAGCGAGGTGTAATCCAGGTACTGTTCGCCTGTGCAGTGGCTGGTCTAGCAGTTCACATACTGCGCATATAAGGCCAACGGATATGCCTAGCCGGAATTTTCAGAGGCTGACCCAGCCCTTTCTCAGCGAGCCCTGGCAAGAACTGAAAGGATTTGGAGGGCGGGTTTTCCTCGCCAACGTCTGCTTTGGGTCGAAAGCCGCTGTTCGCAAGTGACCGCTTTCGACCCAAAGCTGACAGGCGCGGAACAATTTCATGGTCAGAAGTTGGCATAGAAAGACACGGATGGAACTTCGGGAGCCGCGATGAACGAAGCGAGTGCGTAGGAATCTACTCGGATATGATGGACGGATGCCAACCGGATAACGTCATGACAGCAAACGAAGATTTGATTAATTGGAATACGCGCTGGCGACTTGCTGGTGGAGTTGTGTCTTGCAGGACATGTCATTCCAGGCAGCCTGAGACTCACCGAGGAAAGGCTTTTGAGCATCTTCCGGGTTGTGGTCATGCGGGGCAGCACAGCACGCCGTGGGATGACCTAGACATGATCTGCCAGAGCTTCAAACACTACAAATGACCTGTTATCCCAATCAATCGTAGTGGCACCGACTGCTTCTGGCCGTTAGCGACGGCCTGACTCCGACCGTCGCCATGCGGCCATTCCCTTATTCGAAGGCTGATGGCTGCGTGTTGCAAAAAAGTTCATGACTTATCCTCCTCGTTGAGTGAGAGCGATGCTGGATAAGTGCGAAGCGGGCTTGCGCTGGTTCCGCGCTGTCATTGCCCGATGGGGTGATAGTATCGATCCTGGATGCGCTCCAGTTCGCCCGAGTGGCGCAGTTGCTCTAGGGCGTGGGCCCAGGAGGCTACCAGTTCGTCGTCACAGTCGCGGCTGAAGGCGATGTACAGCGATGAGCGATAGAGCTCGATGGGAATCTGCCGCAGCGTGCCGGGGGCGATGTTCAACTGGCGGCTGTAGTAAACCACTCCCGCATCGGTGTCGCCTATGATGATGTCGGTGCGCCCGGCTAGCAGCATGCGATAGAGCTGCAGGCTCTCGGTTGCAGTTTTTTCGAGGTTGTTGAAGCCCCGCGACTGCAGAGTCTCGGGTATCAGGCCGGCATGTCTCGTCGTAATTTTTGGGGCGTGAAGTAGCTGCTCCAAGGAATTCACCGGCTGCTGCGTATTGGCTAACTGATAGGGGTGAATGGACTCTTCCACGATCGGTCCGACCCACTTGTATAGCGGTTCGCGCTCTGCCGTGCGGAATAGTGAATACATGATGGTCTTGGGCCGGGTCTTCAATACACGGGCGCTTCGCATACTGGGCAGCACCACCACCTCAAAGTCATCCCCGGTCCGCGCCATTATGGCTCGAACGATCTCCGTGGCCATGCCGGTGAGGTGATTTTTCTGCTGGTAGTTGTACGGCGCCCACTCTTCAGTAACGACCTGATACTGCTCGGCCCTCACGGGAGTGCCAAGTAATAGGCAGAGCAGCGCGGCAGTAAGTGTCGAATGTTTCACGTGTTCTGCCTGGTGGGCTGTGCGGTGATTAAGGATGGATCTGATCAAAATATAGAAATTAGTATAGACCCGTGACACACGGCAAACGCCTGATGCAGTGCCGTAAATCGCCACCATGGCGATTGACACACACGAACCAGTACGCATGGCATAGGTTTCTCAAGAGCGTTTAGCGGATTGCCTCTTATCGATATCGGTTAGAACATGTTGTGACCGTACGGTTCTGGCCGTTTTCTGCCCTCCACGAACGGCACAGATCGGCCAATTGCTGCCGGTGGCGATAGTCAAAAAACGGCCAGAAGTGTTCATTCCGAGGCGTCTACGAAATTGGCATTTAGGACGACGCGCCAGGCTAGATTTCTATTTAGTTCAGGCGCCCTGAAAATCGCTCTTCAGGCAGTCCGTCGGCGACAATAGCTTCGGCTTTTATGAGCGCCCCATCCGAATTTGTCGGCTTATTCAGTCCTATCAACGCGCTGGTGCTGTACAGCGTTGCATAACCGGGGCCCGCTAATACCGGGCAAGTGGTCTGAACACACGGGGAGTAGATTACGTGATCGACTTTTCCATCGGGCGTATAACGCACCACTCTGCTGCCGCCCCATTCGGCATTCCAGAGAAAGCCTTGAGCATCAATGCACGAACCGTCTGGAGCGCCTTGACCGTCAACTGTCGTGAACACGCGCTGGTTTTCCAGCGAGGGGTAATCGCAGCAGGAAATGCATCCCAGAAGGGAATCGGCGTAGTAGAGGGTAGAGCCGTCCGGACTGAAACAGATGCTGTTCGGAATCGCTACTTCGGGAAGGTCGAGCGTTTCTGTTTCGAGCGTTGCCGCGTTGAGTCGATGAAATCTGCCGGTGGTTTGCACATGCTCAGCTGCGTCCATCGTACTGAATACAAAGTTGCCCATGCGGTCGCAGCGGCCGTCATTGATACGGGTTCCGGGGGCACCCGGCGTGGCTGCAATTTTGCTGAAACGACCGGTGGTCAGTTGGTAGTAGCCCAGGCAGGATGCCAACCCCATTAGCAATACGTCTTCGTTTGCCGTGAGGGCAAATGAACCTAGCGACTCGGGCAGTGACCAGCGCTGCACTTCACCGCTTGTGAGATCCAGAGCACGCAACTCACAGCCGGGGATGTCGGTCCAGAACAGACGTTCGGTTCTTTCACACCAGACAGGGCACTCGCCAAGTAGGCTGGTGGTATCGGTTAGGGTTTTAAACATGGTTACGACCTACAAAACAGGATGGGGTAAACAAGGCAATCAGTTGGAGAAAAGTGCTGACCACCTGTCACCGAACAGGGCGATAGCCAGGCCTGCGAGCATCACCATCGCCCCGACCAACTTAATGGGAGACACCGGCCTTTCCAATGCTCCCATCAAGCCGAAATGATCGATAACCAGTGACGCAATGATCTGCCCGGCGATAGCGAGGCCGAGCAGGGCTGACAGACCGATCTTTGGGGCAAGCACCACATAGCTAAGTAGCGCACCGGCACCCAGCAAACCGCCCAGCAGGTTCCATAAGGGTTGGGTAGGGATAGCCGCCAGTGAGGCCACTATCCCGCCTCGCATTAATGAGAAGATGCCCAGGCATACCGCGCCGGCAGTGAAAGAGAACAGCGCTGCCGCTACGGAATCTCCACCTACACCTTTAGAGAGTTGGCCATTCAGCGTGGTCTGCAGAGTGATGCCAAGCCCAGCACAGACG
Organism: Pseudomonas putida; assembly: GCF_001941965.1. Classification (GTDB taxonomy): domain Bacteria; phylum Pseudomonadota; class Gammaproteobacteria; order Pseudomonadales; family Pseudomonadaceae; genus Aquipseudomonas; species Aquipseudomonas putida_L. The sequence continues at coordinate 5,800 of NZ_MKZO01000073.1, forward strand.
GCCAGCAGGTAGTAGGCTGCGTTCATCTCGCGTCTCCTTATTAGGCTGACTCAAGCGGCAGGAATGTCTCGACAAACATATCCGGTTGATAGCCTGCAGCAGCAAACAGATGCTCACGGGACTCGTCGATCGCCGCACGCAGCCTTTCGCTGTCCACACCCAGCACTTTGCCGCCGCGTTTGACGATACGCCCACCAATCATGACCGTGTCTACATTGCTGCGCTCGGCCGCATGTACAACGGTGCCAAAGGCGTTGCCTGACGAGTAAAGGTTGATGTCCTGCGCGTTGATCAGGATCAGATCCGCCTGTTTGCCTGGAACCAAGCTCCCGACTTTGTCCTGCAGGCCAGCGCAGGTGGCGCCGTCTAGCGTGGCGGCTTTGAGCAGGCCGTGGGCGGGTAGGGTCACTACTGGATTATGATCTTCACCGCAGCAGCGCTGCTGGTGCATGCCCATGACGCGTTGCAGGTAGAACGCCACCCGCATCTCCATGAACATGTCGCCGCTGTAGGAGGTTTCATTATCAACGCTCAGCCCTGGACTGATGCCGTGACGCTTGGCCGACCGCATGGCGAACATTCCATCTTCAATGCCGTAGTGAGCATCTGAACGCGGGCATACGTTGACTCTCACGCCAGCCTCGCGAAGGATCTTCCAGCCGGCGTCCGGCAGCGCGGTGCAGTGGTTGAAGATGTTGTCGGACCGCAGCAGGCCTTCGCGATGCAAACCTTCCAACTCAGCAGCCATGTCCCCGCCAAAAAACTCGGTGATGATCGGCAGCCCCAGGCGTCTGGCCTCAGCCCACAGCTCAGGTTCCAGCTGCGCCATCACCGCCAGCGAGAGTAGCGGGTTGTCACCGTTCTTGATGTATTTTTCCTGCAGGCGCTCTAGGTTGCCCGGCCAATGGGCTTTGTCCCACTCACCCGCAACCGGCGCCCCCGAGGCATGTACGGCGCGTATACCAGCATCAAGCAGCGCCTCGACCGCAGCGTCGGAGTGAGCGCCGGTGCGGCTGTTGTGCGAGTTGTCCACCAAGGTCGTGATACCGGCATCAATGCAGCCCAATGCACTCAGCAGGTTGCCGATGTACATGTCCGCCGGACGATAGTATTTGGCGAACGAAAAGTGGGTGGCGTTGCAGTAGTCCTCCAGGGTTGCGGCGTTCGGATTGATTCGCCGTAGTTGCCCTTCCCAGGAGTGGCGGTGCGTATCGACCATGCCCGGCATGGCGATCATGCCAGATGCCTCGATCACAACAGCGTCGCCGGCTTCGATATGTTCACCGATGGCCGCGATGGTGCTGCCTTCGATAAGGATATCGCCACGCACCAGATTGCCGACGTCGCCGTCCATGCTCAGCACAGTGGCGCTGCGGATAAGTGTGCGGGCGGCCTGAGCGGCCGGGGCCTGCACGATGCTGCGGTTGTATTCCGCCATATCAGTACACCTCTTCAAATTTCGTTGGAAGAAATGTACGTAAGGCGATACTGCCAGAAAAAGATGGGTAAACTGTTTTTATTATTCAGTATTGGCGAATAATAACGCCGTTCCCGATCACTGTTTTGAGGCTGCTAACCGCCATGGATCGTATTCAAGCGATGCAGGTTTTCGTCCGCGTGGCTGAGGCAGGAAGCTTTATTCAAGCGGCGCAGACGCTCTCTCTACCGGCCTCGACGGTCACCAGCAGCGTCAAAAATCTTGAGAAGTACCTGCAGGTGCGACTGCTCAACCGAACAACGCGGCGGGTCAGCCTTACGCCGGAGGGCGCAAGGTATCTGACGCAATGCCGGGAAATATTGGAGCTTATCGAACACACGGAGACCAGCCTGACGGACTCCATAAAACGGCCGCAGGGGCGTCTGCGTGTCGATATGCCGGGCGGTATTGCCCACTTCATTGTCATGCCGAATCTGTACGACTTTTACCGGTGCTACCCGGATATCTACCTGATGATAGGTGTGAATGATCGACCTGTTGATCTGGTTCAGGAGGGCGTCGATTGCGTGATTCGTACGGGCGAGCTCCATGATTCGACGCTCGTTGCGCGTCCACTCGGCCGGTTTCGCTGGGTGACCTGTGCGTCTGCCGCCTATCTCGAAGAGAACGGTACTCCGCAAACACCACACGACCTATCGCACCACCGGGCCATCCACTACTTTTCGGGCAGCGCTAGGCAAGCTGGTGAAATGCGCTTCGCACGCGCTACTGAAAAGATCTCAGTCCCGGTAAACGGTACAGCCGCCGTCAACGAGACTGGGCTCTACATCAAAATGTGCCTTGATGGTTTCGGGTTGATTCAGCTCGCTGAGAACGTGGTGAGCGAGCACCTGCAGCAAGGACGGCTGATCGAAGTGCTTGCTGATTGGCAACCGGATCCGGTGCCCGTGAACCTGCTGTACCCGCATCAGCGATTTCTTTCGCCCGCTGTGAGCTCGTTCGCCGATTGGATAGCTGGGCTGATCCGAGACGAGACGAGTAATTGACACTTGCTAGCAGGGGAAATCTCATCTGCCATTTGAAAAAGCGTTAGCCCCCGACTCTTCTTCATACCCCATAACTGAGGCCTCCTAAGCGTCTGCTTTTGGCCGAAAGCAGCCTCTGGGGGACGTCCGCAATGGGGCGGCAGCGGTCATGTTCGACTATGCGGTCCGTGGTGAGCTGCTCATTGCATACCACGACCGCGTTCCCTTCGCAAAAGCAGAACGCTGGTCGCCAATTCGCGTCCCGTTCGACTCTTGACGCTGCCCGAACTGTCCCGCCACGCTGGGGGGCAAGACGCTCCAAGGCACGGTGCCGCGCGACATCGATAGCGACCTCGCCCTGGAGGAAAGCTGCACTTCGGGATTGAGCGTTCTCCTGTCGTCGCTACAGGATGGGCCAGCCGGATCTTCATAGACTTCACCCTGAACCGGCTCAGCGCCGAAGCCGAACAGCAACTGCTGGCCGAGATGTTCCGAGCACTCAGCCTGACCGGCTGCTCTATCTGCGGTGTAATAGTGAATGACGAACCATTGGAATCCCTGCACAACGTCGGCTCCGCGACGGTCGGCTCAGATCACTTGGGGGCGTTGGATGTGCTGGATGAGAACCGCAGGGTTGAGGTTGACGGGACGCGCTCTGGTAGGTCAGCAAGGCGACGGGACCGGCCAGGCCTTGGCGACGCTGATCGGCGTCACCCGTACCGCGCGCAACAGCGTAAATGAGGCAGTGGAATACCTGAGCAGGGTGGTGCCGCCCGATGTCTATCGGAATGGAGATTCGTGTCGCTAGATCAGAGAATACAGAAGCGATCCAGGCCATCTAACTGCCTATCGCGCTCCATCCGGCCAATCGAAGTGTGGAGCAAATGCGTCAGCGGATCGCCACGACGCTGCAAACCTTCCCCTATCTGGTAGCCGTACGGGAAGGGTGGGTAGTCGGTATATGCCTATGCCAGTCAGCACAGGGCGCATGCGGCGTACCGCAGGGCGGTGGGTATGACGGTCTATGTCGCCGAGGGCCAACGCCGCAGTAGGGTTGGTCAGCAGCTCTATGACGTGCTGCTGACGGTTCTGAAGCGTTCGGGGTATCACTGCATTGCTTTGTCGAATGAAGGCAGTGTCGGGCTATACGAGCGACTGGGTTTCCAGCACATCGGGACGTTTCCCTAGGTCGGGTTCAAGCCCGATACCTGGTATGGCGTAGGGCACTAGATTTGATCTGGGGGCGACGGCCTTCGTCCCGATGATCTCGCGCGTTTTCGAGCAATCTGCTGAAACGCGGGGTCATGCTTGCGGCGGGCGAATTTAGAGCGCTTCAAATTTCGCTTTCTGTTGGGCCATTTCCGCAATGGCTTGATGGACACGGTTCTCGATGATCTCTATCAGTTCGAGGTGCTTGGGAAATTCCTGCTTGAGCCAGGTGCTGCAGACGAAGTAATGATCGAGGTGTATCGCAAGAGGTTGCCGGTCACCCTGAGCGCATAGCATCACATTGAATTCTGTCTCGTCTCCTGCCATGGCGGCGGGCACGAAAATGGTCCCCTTGTCGCTGAAACCGCACGAGCGGCGCCATTCAGGGATGCGTTTCTTCTCGGGGTTATCTGCGGCAAACCAGGTGATTCTTTCCATTTAATCGACCTCATAGATGAGCAATGCGCAATGTGCGTCGTGTCTGATGCGGGTGTTTGGTTCAGCCCGAATGGAGACCCGCTAGAAGCGTTGGATCGTTACCTGGCTCGGGCGTTGGTAGGGCAGGCAACTGGTTTGTTATCAGCCGCAGGATGACTCACCGGCCACCGGCGCACTTGGCAGCCACCAGGTGACGCTAGAGGCTTGCATCGACCAACAGCTCGGACGGTTTGCATTCCACTGCAACGGCGATGCGCAAGATATTCAGGAAGGTGACATTCCTTTCCCCCCTCTCGATCTTCCCCATGTGAGAACGATCCACGCCTGCCGCATCGGCTAGTGCTTCCTGAGAAAGCGCGAGCGCCAGGCGGCGGGCCCGAATTGCTGCACCGAGCTTTTTCAGACTGCCGTCGTTGTCGAGGGTTGCGGAGATTCTTGCCATGGAAAGAATCGTCCCGTTATGATGCCTATACGGCCACGGTATTTACGACCCATTTTATGGTTTGGCTTGTTGGGCCCAGTTCGCGGTTAACCGTCATACGACAAGAGAGAGCATCCATGGATGGGGCGCGGAGAGGCGTGCTGCTTGAGCATGAGGGCAGGTGGGCTGGTGAGAAGAAGCATCTCCAATCCAGGTTTGGCATCAGACGTTTCTGGCTCGGTTGGCTCAGCGTGAGATTTGATGGCGGCCCGGTCTATTTCGACATGGTTGAGGCACTTCAACAGGCAATTGCTGATTTCGGATATCTCGTGAGGCGTGGTGAACGGTTGAGTGCCGAGGAGTGGCTCCACCGAATCAATACTCTCGGTCTCCGTATTACGCCAGCGCAATTGACGGCGATCGAAACGCTCATGCGGAATCACTAAAGCTGCAGTAGCTTGCTTCAATAGGATTGGGGTGGTGAGCTGTCGTCATTTGAATGACAGGCTCACCACAGCTATGCGGTATCACAAATCTGGCAGCAATTGGTCTAGGTTTTGCCGAAGCAGCGTTCTAGCCATTCTTCGTTTTCTTGAAACTTGGGAGGCGTTTCCTGCGTCGGATAATGGTGTACCACACCCCTGCTCCTGTTTACCGCTTTACCGTGCGGCGAGCTGCACGTGTTTAATCTTGCCTGTGAGCCTTGTTTCCCGTGGCCTGGAGCGAATTCCTTGTCTGGCAGGTTTGTCCGGAAATTGTCTGCCTTTTGGCTGGACACTGTCAGGCTGTTGTCTGCCAGCAAGGCCCTCTCTATCTCCTCAGCAGTTACCGAGAGGGGGCGCAATGTCTTTTTATCGAGGCGTTCGGAGCCACTGTCGCTACCGTCGGCGATGAACAGAATTCCCTTCAGGTTGCCCATGTAGTCGTGGAATGAGGATAAGCGCGGGGGGAACTTCAGACCGGAGCGCTCCCAGAATTTGTGAAAGCCCCACCGCTGGTTTTTAATTCGAAATTGGCCAGCAGGTAACCTCTCACCCTTCAGCCCTGTTGCCGTGTTTCTTGAACGATATAAATCAGCATTGTAAATCGCATAGGCGTGGGACCGCTGTACCACAGAGCGAAAATGAAGGGTCACGCCCTCAGAATGTCTCGCTCCATAACAGTCAGCCCCATACTCATAATACTGGTATGCGTCTATCCCTAGGCCAGAAAGAATATCTTTGATAATCGCATTCGAATGTTCATCCAGCCATTCTTGTGGTATTTCCTTCTGGCTCTTCGGGCGAATAGATAGCCGTCCTAAGTCGATACTAACTTTGTCACCCCTGTTAAGTAGTCGAATGAGCATATTTGCCATTGAGCTTATGTACTTGTCGGTGAGATGCAGTAAAAGTCGATTCGTGCAGCGCTTATGCGCACCTCGGAGAGGTGCACAAGCGGTACGGTGAAAGCGCGCCGAGAAAGCCGGCTGCGCTCAGAGGGACTTTCCGGTGTGGTCGGCAGTGCGGCGGGCCAGGAATTCGGCCAGGCCGCTCACTCGATAGCGCACCAGACGACCGACTTTGAGGAAGGGGAGGTTATAGCGACCGGTAGAGCGCCAGACGGAGAGAGTGCTGACCTTCACGCCCAGGATCTGGGCTGCTTGCTTGTCGTCTACATGGACGGGAGGGGTTTTGGGGTCGTAGCCAAGTTGCGCGGCAATTTCGGTCTTGATTGCCTCGATTTGATTGGTGGTCGTGCCTTGCATGGAGAAACCCTTTACGGAATTAAGCTTGGCAGGACTACATGGTGTCCTGCAGGTTTTGACCGGTCAGGGATAGTCTCTGGTAAACGAATCTGGATGTCGTTACACCGAAGGCGCTTGGTGTCCTAGAATTTTTTTTACCCATTTGACGACAGTTGGTGGACGATTTAGCTCCTTATAAAAAGTACACATCTCCTCCGCAAATTTCCCAGGAGCCCTTTTGTCATTGATATCAAACTCTCCACTTTTTATCCGCTCTATCAGCAGTCGCTCCACTGCTTCACGCTTGGTATGGTTTTGGGTAGGACGAGGTCCCTTGCTGGCTGCGCTAGCTTGCCTGGATTGCATTTCTCGATAGGCGTGCGTGCGAACCGCATGCGCGTTTTCGATAAATCTTGACGGCAGAAGCTCCCCCATGTCCTCGGGGCGGGTTGTTTCGGCAAGCGCCGTAGGTTTTCGTATCTCATGAAAAGATTTTTGTTCAAGACGTTCGAAGAGTTGCATAACGAGGATCGGCGACAACCCTTCTGATAAATCTAATTCAGAAAAAAGCCGTTCGAATCGCTCCAGGAGCTGGTCGGGAGTTGCGGGGACATCTGCCCAAAGGAAACCGAGGAATTCCTTTTCCAGCAATTCGACCGCCGCAAGCTGTCGTTTGAGTTGTTTTTGATGATCAGCGATTTCGACAGTCATTGCGTCTCCATTCATTTGCGATGGTTCTGGTGTAGATCAAGCACCTTGGCGGGCTCCTTCAAACCCGCAGCCTCAAGCATCGCTTGTGTTGCGGTGTTGACCGATTGGCGAACTGGGTCCAGGTCTAGGCGAGCATAAATCTGCGTCGCCTGATGGGTCTTGTGGTTGAGGCTTTTGCCAATGATCGCCAGCGAGGCGCCGGTTTTCGCCTGCCAACTGCCAAGCGTGCGGCGCAGATCGTGAATGCGTAGATCGGTCATGTCATACGAAGCCGTATCTATGGCGAGGCTATCTGCCAGTGCCCGGTATTTCCTTTCTGCTTTTGCCGAAGCAGTCAGAAGTTCGAAGTCGGCGGTCTGGCGTTCTTCGGTGCTCAGCTTCTCCTCTTTCTCCAGCAGATCCAGCAAGCGTCTCATGCTGGCACGGCGTAGCACGGTTGCCCACGCCTTCTTTGGCTCGACCAGGTGTCCAGTTTTCCCCGTTCCAGGAAAAACGAAACTGGAGCCCTTCTTCTGCGGTTGCCGGTTCTTGAGTGTGGCTACGGCCTCCGGGGAGAGGGTGACGTTTTGCGGAGTTCCGTTTTTGGTCATGCCAAGACGCCAGATGCCCGCGTCGAGGTCGAGATCGCGCCATGCCATCTCCTGCACGTTAGAGCGGCGTGCGCCGGTCAACAGTGACAACAAAAAGAAGTCGCAAAGATCTGACTCTGCGATGGCCTCCATCAGATAAGGAAGCTCGGTGGCCAAGGCGAATCGATCCCGTGATGGCGCGGGGTTCTTTTGGATGCGGCTTGCAGGGTTGGCGCCGGTAAACAGCTCGAGATCAGCAGCGAAGTTGTAGACCGACGACACGACGATGATTGCGCGATCAGCTTGAGCGGGACTTTTCTTCGTCGTCCTGGAGTGAATTGTCTTGATTTCGGACCGTGTGATCTGCGACAGCTTGCTGCTATGGATTGGCGCCAGATACATGTTCACCACATCCGTATAGTCGCGCTTGGTGCGTTCGCTAAGCGGGGAGCCGTCACGCTTTTTCTTTTCAGACAGGTACTGCTGGAACACGTCGAGGAAAGTGGGCTCTTCTCGGATCGCTCGACGGACGGCTGCTGGATTGGCCCCGGTGGCGAATTCGCTGAGCACCTTCTGTGCATTGGTGCGAGCCTGCTCGACTGTCATCTCGGGGAAGGATCCGAGTTTGATCCACTCCATGGCGCCAACCCGCTTGATCACATAAAAGGTACGACTGCCTGCTGCGGTAATGCGAAGCACCAGCTTGGGTATCTCTGTGTCGTAGACGTTCAAGCGGTTAATGGCTGGCGGCTCGATGGCCATCAGGGCGGTCTTGGTGAACTTCAGCTTCATCATGGCTTCAACCTGAATCGCTTGGCTAGCACTGGGCTAGCACGGGCTATCAAAAATGGTCCATCTTGGTGATGGTTCGTTAAGCCAAGACTAAGCTGAAAGCCCTATTTTGCATAGGTCTGTAGGGGGTGATGAAGATTGGTAAAACATAAGAGCATCTAACTCGTAACGCGAAGGTCGCAGGTTCGATTCCTGTCTCCGGCACCAGTTCAGGTTCCAGCGAAGGCTACCAAAATCTCTGGAACCCCCTTAAAACCCGCCTTCTGGCGGGTTTTTTCGTTATGGCGTTCCGTCGGAATCCGGCAGCTGCCAACCGATTTAGGGGTAACGTTTGGGATAAAGTCGATTCGATAAAGGGGTTTACCCTTATGGCTCGTACTACTGCTCCCCTGACCGACACCGCATGCCGCTCGGCCAAACCTACTGACCGCCCATACAAGCTTTTCGACGGTGACGGTCTTTACCTCCTCGTTTACCCCAATGGCCGCAAAGGCTGGCGCTTCCGGTATGTGAAACCGGATGGGCGAGAGGGGCTGACCTCGTTTGGCAACTATCCCGTCATCGGGCTTGCAGATGCTCGGCAGAAGCGTCTGGAGACTAAGCGGATGCTGGCTGAAGGCATTGATCCGATTGCGTCCAAGCAGCAGGCCAAGGCCGAGGCGGTTGTGAGAGGCCACACATTCGAGCGCGTTGCCTTGGACTGGCATAAGGAAATGTCCGTGAAGTGGGCGCCTGGCCATTCGCGGACTGTGCTCAGTCGTTTGAAGACTCACGTATTTCCGCTGCTCGGCGCACGCGCCATTGTTGATCTGGATACCTTCGACCTCATGCAGCCGCTGGAAGAGATCAAGAAACGCGGCACGATCGATGTGGCCCTGAGGGTACAAAACTACCTACAAAGCATCATGCGTGAGGCGAAGCGGCAACGGCTGATCACGGTGAACCCAGCGTATGACCTTGAGGGCTTCATCAGCGCGCCACGGGTTACGCATCGGCCTGCACTCCCGCTGTCACGTTTGCCTGAGTTGATGGATCGTATCGAGAACTACAAGGGACGCACGCTCACTCGGCTGACCGTCATGCTGTCGCTGCATGTGTTTGTTCGGTCCAGCGAATTGCGTTTCGCACGTTGGAGTGAGTTCGACCTGAAGCGCGGCATATGGGAGATACCTGACACGCGGCCCGCGTTGGACGGCGTACCGTATTCGACCAGGGGCACGAAGATGGCGGGCGACATCCATCTGGTCCCGCTGTCACCGCAAGCGGTGGCGTTGCTCGAACAGATTCATGCGATCACCGGGTATTTCGATCTGGTGTTCACCAGTGACGCTCGCTCGTGGAAGCCAATGTCCGAGAACACGGTCAACAGCGCTTTGCGGAACATGGGCTACAACACCAAGACCGAAATCTGCGGGCATGGATTTCGGTCAATGGCGTGCAGTGCCTTGGTCGAATCCGGGCTTTGGTCCGAGACGGCTATCGAACGGCAGATGAGTCACAGGGAGCGCAACAACGTTCGGGCGGCGTATATCCACAAGGCCGAGTTCCTGGAGGAACGGCGAATGATCATGAGTTGGTGGAGCCGTTACCTCGAAGCGAATCGGCAGGAGCATATCTCGCCGCATGAGTTCGCGAATCAGACCGGGGCAAACGTTTCTAGCCTACGAGCAAGGCGTGGCGCAGTCGAGTGAGCGCACGGCTTTGAAGCGTCGGTGATCCGCTTTTCCATGCGGGTCCATCCAAACAGGGCTGCAAAGCCGCCCTGTTTGGATGGACCTCATCTGAAAAATCAAAAATAATAAATCGGCCACTGGAAACCACGGGATTCCGTACACACCCAACGTCATTTTCAACTGCAAAATCCAGCGGGCGAGTCGCTTGACCCTCTCGGATTGCGGGCGTAGAAAAGACAGTGCAAAGGCTGTCGTTGACAGCACCCCAGGTGACCCGAGCCTTCAAAGTCACGCCGCTCTCGCGGTGGCTCTACCCAAGGGCGATTCGCATCCGGCAGCTCGCCCGGTCACTACCCATGTGATGGATGCTCTTACACATATAGCGCTCGTGCGCCAGATACGCCGTACCTCGCTGCTCTGCAGCAACCTATCCGCTTGGCCGAAATATTGCGCCAACCTGTGCCCGTCTCTTTCTTCTGGAAAGAGACGGGCACTTCTACCACTGCTGCAGCCCTGATCGCACAAGGCTTTGCGGCATTCCCCCTCGTGACAATCGGCGTGACAAACGCCGATGTCACCAGCAACAGCGCTGTAGATGATGGTGCCGCAGACCACGGAATGGACTGCACCTGACTGACAGTCAGGCATGCCCCGGTCATCGCATTGCTGCTTGCACATGGCTCAGGATCTTCAGGCGCTGGTCTCGTCAGCCAGTGCTGCCTTCACCCGCCCACCGGTATCGGTGTTCAGGAGGCCAGATCATGAGATGCCCTTGCTCCCGGTTGTAAGGAGCCGCCAGTCCCGCGAAGAGGACATTCCCCACAGGTCGCAGGGGCCTTGATCCCTGATAACACTCAGCATTCCTGGCGGGATGACGTGGGGCGAGGATCGGAGAGCGGAAGATGAGGTGACTGGCATGGCATTGGTGGGTAGACGCGATGGCCGCAATTTTGGCTACGGCAGGCAATTGAGCTATGCAGGGCCGCAGGCGCTGAAAGACATGTTCGGCGGTGGCCACTACGGCACGGTCAAGGCGCACAGCGATCGGTGGCAGGCATTCGTGAAGTGGTGTCGTTCTGAGGAAGGGCCCGGTATCAATGATGCGCGGCGGATTGATCGGAAAGTGTTGGCCGACTACGCGGCGTATCTGCGCGACATGGTTAAGCGCGGTGATCTCGCCGTCAGCACCGCACAAAACCGACTCTCCAGTGTTAACAGAACCATGGCGGCGCTTCGCGGTGATCAGTACGTGAAATTGCCCAGCCCGAGCAAGGCGTTGGGTATGAAGCGCAGCGGGGTTCGACAGTCGGTGCCGCAGGGCCAAGACCGCGAACAGGTTAACCAGATCGTCAATGCGCTGTGCAGCCAACATCAGCTACGAGCCGCTGCAATCGTTCTGTTGGCGCTAGCCACCGGCATGCGCTTGCGTGAGGCGATCCTAGCCGACTTGCCACGGCTGCGATGTCTTCGCATTGCCCTACATAACCAGGGACTTCGGTTCAGAGAGCAAGCTGTTCGGCGAGTTCACCCTTCAGTTGGCCAGTATCGGCGGGCCTGTCATTGGCGTAGTCCTCGGTGCCTGGCTAACAGGCCGCGCCGGCAGAAAGCTGAGGATCAAGGTGGCCGACATCGAGTTGGAGGCCAGCACGCAAGCTGAGATTGATCACCTGCTGGTAAAAGCCCTGGGGCTCAAAGCGCAGTGGAATACCCCGGATCGACCCGAGGTCGAGTGAGCGAGATTCAAGCCAGGTTGCTGCCGTACTGCATGCCAACAGCCGGCGCCGGCGAGCACTGCGGATTGTTGCGAAATACCCCATCAAGCTTCTTTTCTCGATCAATGCGTTACGCTAGCGGCACAACGGCGTGACTCGTTCGAGCAGCCACAGCGAAATCAGCGAAGAGACCCTGGCCATGAGCATTATCAAGACCCCTGTTCAGCCCTCAGCCAACGACCCCCACGACTGGTTTGAGCAGAAAACTGTACATGTGCTGGTAGTGGTCACTGGCAACCAAGAGCTGACCCAGGAACAGGTGGCAGACCGGAACATGGCCGAGATGCACCGGCAGGGGTTGATCTTGGGATGGGAGGTGTCGGCTTTGCCAGGCTCAGTGCCACTGACGAAGCTGCAGGAAACAATTGACCGGATCTACAAGGCTACGAGCAAGGAGCGGCTTCTAACCGCCCGTGGTATTGCCTGCGGATACCTATCGGCCTTGAGAGATGAAGGGATTGTGGACATGGATCGCCATGAGGTGCTGTTTGAAGAAATTGAGCGCGTTACGCGGGAGCGAGAAGGGCAGCTGGAGCCCCCTGCCGCTAATGCAGGGGTGTAACAACGGCAGACCGAAGCCCCCTGGTCTGGGGGGCACTGGAGCTCTGTGATCGGCGCGCCGCCGGCGCCGAATCTGATGAGTCAGCAGCGAACTAACACTGGTAGTTCAATCGCCGGTTGATATGAGCAGGCACCTGGCCCGCGCCGAGGCCTTCATCTCTGAAGGAAGCCCAGTCATTCGCCCCATCCATGTTGTAGGGCGAGTGAACCCTTATCAGCTCAGGTGTTTGTAGGGTCGGCAAGCTGTTGCCGGCTTCGTGGGGCTGGGATCCCGCCCCTATGTACAGCAGCAGCAAGCCAACGGTGAATTGGATCAGTGCATCAATCAGGTGTTTTTTCATCCATTGCCCTACCTCCTTTTCTGAGGGCAATAGTATTTATAACGACCGAGTCTCAGAAATCGCGCAAGTGGCAAAAAAAATGAAAATATTTTTGGGGATGCCGTAAGGCAAGCCAAATGCTTGGATTTTTGGCATGGGCTGCTGCTCTATAGCTGTGCGCGGTATTGCGGTTTCTCAACAGCTGTGTTGCCTTCTGGTGGAACGGTGATTGGCTGTGGAGGTTTTCGCGGGCAAGAAAAAGCCGCCCGGGGTAGGCGGCTTTTTTCGATAACCAGGCTGATGGGCCTGGCTTCGTGTCCGGTTGGTTACTTTCACTGGGAAATACTAAGCATTCATCCTCTCAGCGTAAGTGCTCCCAGATCACCCTGGCTCCGACTAGCACGGATGGTTCCAGCTCTGGCTGATTCCAGGCCACCCCGGGATTAGACCGAGGCACTCCTTCCCAGAAAGCGCCAAGTCATTCACCCCATCCATGCTGTATGGCGACTGAGCCCTCATCAGCCCAGGTATTTCTCGAGTCGGCAAGCTGCTCCCGGCTTCATGGGGCTGAGATCCCGTGCCGATGTACAGCAGCAACAGGCCAACGGTGAATTGAATTGCTGCATCGATTAGGTGTTTCTTCATGATGTTGCCCACCTCCTTTTTGTTTCTAGGGCAACACTATTTATAACGGCAGAATTTCTTTCGCCCAGGTAGGGGTTTGCACGGTTTTCACGAAATAAGCAATGGCGAGGAAGGAGAGGCAGATACGTGGTGGACGCGCATTGAGCACGAGCTCCGGCTCAAGATCCTCGCGCTCATAATGTTCCCGGAGTTCGCGGGCACATAGATAGGCGAAGCTGCTCCTCGAGCCATCCACCCAGCCGCTGTCTTGGCAAGGGATCCAGCCTGGCGGTGACGGCAGTCAGCAGCTCGACGATCCTGCAGAAGTCCTGGTCTTCAGGGAACCAATCGTTGAGTTCGACGTTGCAGCGAGGCGCGGTACTGCTAGACCAGGCGATGACCATGTCGGCAGCTGCCCGGAAGTGGTCAGCGATGAAGATCTCGCGTTCGACTTTCCAGCCGCGTCGACGAAGCTTTGGGCCGGCGTCCACAATGCCGGCATCATCAAGGTAGGCCGTAGTATCAGGAAAGTGTATGCCTGCGAGCGAGACTTTCACCTGGCCAGCCTCTTTGTCCCATTAAGCGGTTCGGTGCCATCCCCCTGTGGTCGCATCCGGCCAGTAGACGTTGATGGCGGCTTTGCCCGTGATGTAGTGGCTGCGGCTTACCCGGGAAAGGTCGACGTCGAAGCGAGACATGGTTACTCCGGTAGCTCAGCGTAGAGCCGTATGCCCAGCTCGTTCAGCACCTGCAGCACGCTTGCGATAGCTACCGTGCCTTTTCCCGTTTCTATATCCCTGAGCAACACATGACTCTTGCCGAGGATATGTGCCAAGTCAGTCTGGATGATTGCCTGCTGCTTTCGGACTTGTCGAACCGCTATGCCCAAGTCCTCGGCTGTACGCAGCTGCATCACTTCAGTCATGGGGCATCCTGTACCTTAAAACTAAATCTTAGCTTATTTTTCGGTGCCAACGGGCATGGATATCTGGATTTCGAAGCTAAAGCTTAGTTTTTGGTCGGTAAAAACTATTTTGAAACACATGTGAATCAATATTGCATCGCAATGGAATTGCATGCGATGCTTGGCGCATAAATCGAAAGGAGCACCACTCTGTGACTGACATCATCTCTCTCATCGAAAACTCTGCGAAGGCCAAAGGCGATCAGGTTTCCGCAACTCTCCGCATGCAAAAAGAGCTCTACTCGTTCATCGAAGGCCTGGCCGACCAGCTCGATCTCAGCCGTCAAGAAACGATGCTGAAGCTCCTCGAAAAGGGGGTTGAGGCCGCGAAGTACGCAATGAAGCTCGACGATGTGGCGGAGGCAGCCGCAGAGATCGATGCGCTACCCGCTTCGAAGTTTCATATCCTCAACACGAACAAGCGTCACTCCGTGCAGGATCACGAGCGCATGCTGAGCGAGGGCTGCGCGGCAGCGTTCTATCATCCTTGGAAGCTCAACATCGATCGTATCCAAAAGGGCGATGTAGTCTTCCTGTATGAGAATGGCAAGGGAATCGTTGCTTACGGCCAAGGTACTGGCGTGACGGAGAAACGCATCCACGGCGGCTTCCTGGATGAGTGCCACTTCCAGCGCCTGGAGGGTTTTGAGGTTCTACCAAAACCGATCTCGGCGTCGGAGATAAAGAAGACACTGCAAAAAAATGTCGTGCTGCTGCGCACGATGTCAGCAATGCCTGAGGGCCAGCTGCTGCTGGATCTCATCAAGAAGCGCTCTTGATCCAGAACTAACCCCAGGGCCCTGCAGCTGCAGTGGCCCATTATGGGTAGCAGAACGCCCACAGTTGTATGCCCCCACAAAGACCGAGCAGCCACACAAGGCTGCTTTTTTTGGCCTCAAAAATGATTTTCCCCGCGCTTTCCTGCAGGAGAGGGGGGGGGGGCGTGCGGACTGAGGCTTCCGACGCCATCGATCCAGAGTCTTGTGCTTCGATATTAAAAATGTAATTATATTGTTGTTATAGAATTATGTAGACCGAATGAAAGGTCTGGTCAGCCTACACGGAGAAGCACGCAATGAAGCTCAGTCTCGATTTTTCCTCGTCTCCCGCCATTTCTGCCTGGGTAGCCAAGCAGGCCGATGCACAAGCAGCCGTATTGGCCGTGGTTGAGGCATATGTGCAGGCAAACGACAACCCAGTGGGTGATGCAACTGCAGCGCTCAAGCAAAAAGTCCTCGAACTGCCGCACGATCTGCGTTTCGAGATCTCCCAGGTCATCGGCCCTGTGGTTTGGAACCGCCTGGATCGTGCCGATCGGGTGAAATTCGGCAAGTACGTAAAGGCCAACCCTGCCGATTTTGGCATCGAGTACATTGAGCGTAGCCCTTCCAACCATTCGATCTACAAGCGCATTGCCAAGCAGTAACTGAAGACAATGCCGGTCTGATCAACCGGCATTTATTATCATGCCTGATTTAATACTAACCAATTCTATTATTTATTAACTTATAAGTTCATTTAATATTATAATATTTTTCCGCGTGCTATTGATTTAGTTTTTTGAGGTGGTATAACTTATATGTCGCCAACAACAATTAACAATGGCGCATGGAGAATATATGCACAAAAATAAGTTTTGTATTGTCATTTTATGTATTGTAATAACAGCTTGGTCAAGCCAACTAAACCGTGGGGAGTTTGATGGAGCAGCTTGGCAGCTGGCTGATAGGGGAGGGCTGTTGAACCCAGAATAGGCAGGAAACGACTTCGGTCGTTTTTTGTATCTACAAAAATATTATAGTATGACAATAAGGGTCTTTCGCCCCCTATCGTATGACAAAAATCAGGACAGCCAGGATTCTACTTCTTCAGCACCGTACTGAGTTTTCCACTCTTTCAGCTGCCTGTGATTGCCACCTTTAGTTTCGATGACTTCACCGCTGTGAGGGTTTTGGTAAACCTTGACTGCACGTGGGCGGCGCTGTGCTTTCTCTGGTGCCTGAGTGGCAGTTTGCAGGTGAGCCTGTGGGTCAAGGATTGAGATTACTTCGCGCAGGCTGCAGTTGTATTCAACCAGAAGTGCGCGCAGCTTTTCTTCAAACTCGATCTCACGCTTGAGCCCCTCATCCCCCTTCAGAGCCTCAAGGGCTTGAAGCTGTTCCGCAAGGTGTTTCTCAAGCTGACGAAACTCAACCATTTAGACATTTGCATACTCCAAAAAATGAATTTTTCCCGATTCTATTTATGAGCCTGCTGAAAAACAAGTTTTGTTTGTGTCTGGATCTTCTGTCACTTCCAATGTAGCGCAGAAACAGTCGAAATCTGTCATCTCTTACCAAGCTTGACTCAAGGACGTGCATGCAGACCATCATTGTTCGCTACCAGGAGCTGATCCTCGACGGTGAAGGCAACCCTGCTCACGTAATATTGGGAAGCGAGAGCTACGAAGACATCAAGGAAGCGTTGATTCCCTCGATGCCTCGCCTCGCCAGAAAGAAGGGGAAGATCCGCCCCCAGTATTTTTGACGAAGCGCTTTCTCAATCGTGATCACCATGTATGGCGCCTTGAGAATATCTTGGTCGAGCAGGCTGCTGAGGGCAATACCGCGATCTTCAATATCATCGTTCGCCGGCACGACACGAACAGTGAAGAGTTCCTGTACCAGACGCTAAAAAAGAACCGGGCAACCCCAATCAAAAGGCTCATCCGCCAAGGCACTTTGGTCGAGGTAAATTTCGGATTCGTCCAACAGATTGCAAGATCGACCGCAGCGCTACACACGAACAAGCGATACGTCGACACACAGCTTTTCGGCGAGATGCACAAACGCCGGCTGGCCGTGGTTGTGAAAGTGATATCGAAGGACATCGTCCAGGTGGCACCGGTGACCTCAGCGTCTATAGCCGAAGAGGATCGCACGAGCTTTAAGATCAGCCAGGACACCTTGGACAAAATGCCGAGGTATAAGGACAACGGCAAAGAGAGCAACCTGCTCTGCAGCATGCTCGAAACAGTTTCCACGCAGCGGATACTCCGTTGGGCTTTCACAGAGCAGGGGCTGGTCGTAACGCGGGCTATAACATCGTCTTGAAAGGGCAAGAAATCAAAGCCCTCAAAATCGCCCTGGTGCACGCTGTAGGTGCCTCGGACTATGTGCCTGGCCAGGTGGTTTTGGATCTTAAGCGCTCGATCGAAAAGCTCGAGGGTATGATCGCCGGCCAGGCTGAGCAGCTCGCTGTCAGCGAGGCCTCTATACGTGAGCTCGATGTCTACAGACGACTGGCAGCAGAGTGGGCTGAGCAGATGGGCCTCAACCTGGAGGAGGAGGTCGAGTTCCAAAAAGCGCTCGATCAGGAAAATGGAAATTGAGGCCTTCGTAAGCTTGCCTTTCTAGGCTACAGGCCGCATGTTTCCTGAGGTGGCCTACCTATTGTCAAGCGATAGTAATTACTTTTATATATCATTTGCCGTACATGGTCTGGCAAAGAGAGCAGGACTCTACCCAGGCGACAGGGCTGATACCCTCTTCTGCGATAGTAAACACATCAAAGAAACCGCCCCCTAGGCGGTTTTTTTGTGCCTGCGATTTGTGGCAACGCTGCCCGGCTTCAGAGCCTGTCCAACCCCCTCTCGCATTGCGGGACGTTACCTCTCCCTCTTCAGCGTTGCGTAGTACGCTGTGATGTCTGCCACAGCGATCGCGTTGAACACCCTACAGGCCCGCTCCTCCCCAACCCGGACTCGTTCAATCGGTTGTGCATCGTGGATGTTGCCCTGGTACCACACAGCGGCACCATAGCGAGTCCTATCCAGAGCCTCTTCCGGCGCCTTTTCCCATTTGTTTCCCATCCATACCCCGGCCACGGGAGCTGCGTCTCCGTAGCCTGCTCGAGCGTTGTCCCTCAGGTACTGAGCAACGTAGTCAGCTGGAACTGTACGAGCCATGTCTATCACGAAGACCGGCTTGCTGTATTCCACACCCTGGTGCGCTAGACACGCAGCCCCTTTTGAAAAGAGTGGCGGCTGCGGTCGATTACCCCTGAAAAGAAGAAATCCAGAGTACTGGTCTGGTCTCACCTCGATGCCGGCAATCTTCTGCTCTTCATAGAAAGCAGTAGCCGTAAGCCTGGGGTCGGCTGAGGCTGACGGCACTTTGAAGGTTATCGAGCGGTTATCCTGGCGGACGATCAAGGAGTCAGCATCAGGAGCTGTCAGTCGTTCAGGTTTTCCAACCAAGACCTCATCCTCGGTGAGGAAAACGCGAGGGCGTTCTGCGAAAGCATCGAAAGGCTGAAAGATATCGTCACCAGGCTTGAAAGGGGTGATGACAGGGCGTCCAGAGCTGACGTTCACCCGCTGCCAGTCTTCTCGGCTGTCCCAGATGCCGTCCTGGGCAAGTACAGAGGTGGTGATTGGCAGGAGCAGCCCAAAAGCGAAGGTTTTAGCGTTGAGCTTCACGGTTACCGTCCTTGGGGAAATGTGGACGGCCATGCTCGGCGGCTCGGAAGGGAAAGGCAATACCAGCTGGAGCCGATATCGATTGCAGGCCTATGGCGCGCCGTGCCGATCGACAAGCTTGTCAGCAGATTGGCCGGCGCGTGGGCGATCTGCTGACAAGCCTCGAAGGTTTTAGAAGCCCAGACCTGTTGCCTCGATCGCAGCCATTTGGGTGCTGCGGAACCATGGGTCAACCGCGAAGCGGAAAGGTGCGGAAGCGGTATTTTCGGCTGCCGAACCGTCCATGTTCCATTGCGGGCCGTTCAGTACGGGCATGTGCCCCCAGCGGTTGGTCGCAGCATTCCGACCACCTGGAGAGCTCCAGTACTCCTGGGCTTCCCGTAGCAGATCATCTTCCCCAGGAGGGAGATCGGTCGTCACAATCGACCACTTTCTCTGCCCAAGGTAGTGGCTATAGCGCTCGGCAGTAGCCATGACTGCCGATGGCCAGACTTGGAAGCCCCGGCACACCCTGATCAGGATCTCCAGCTGCAGTGGGGCTTTCCCAGACTCAATTTTTGTCCATGCACTAGGGGTCTTACCGATCCAATCAGCCACCTGAGCTTGGTGTAAACCTCTCTCCAAGCGCAGTTCGCGCAGAACTACGGTGCAGATGCTTGTGACGGTTGTGACGTTTTCTTTATCGGGATTTGGGTTCATATCGAGGCGCTCTCCAAGCGGTGGGTCGATGCCATCGATCATACGAGATCGCCTCAAAGAAAGGAAGGCCCGTGGGAATGTTTATGTTCCCGTAAGGAACTTCATGGTTCCTGTAAAGGCTTGAGGTATTCGCTACAGTCCTGCAATTTTAAGCATGGCCTAGGCTTTACGCCACATTTTATTGGAGGATTTTGAAAGCTCTACGTAGTCAGTAAACAGAGGCCGAGTCACGAAGGAAAGCCAGCGTAGGTGTAACCCGAGTCGGCGGCATGAGATAGAAAGGCACTGTATAGGAACGAGCGCTACTCCCCTGCGGCCCTGATATCAAGAAATTGCCAGCAGCCTTTTTGGCCCCATGCAACCTCGCTGCGTTGAATGCTTCAGTGCCACACCCACCAGTCATAGCACCAGGCCACCGTACAGATGCGCAGTGATGAGGTCGCTACGTTGCTATTGCCGAGCGACGATCGCTCGCCTGAGCGCAAGCCAGAGGCCACCGGGAGCCGATTCGATACAGCTGGCTGCCTACCTGGATGTCCCTTAGATCACTTCAGCACCAGCTAAGGCTCAAAGCCTTCCGCCCGAACTATTTTTTCTTTGATTTTTTTGGGCACGGAAGGTGTTCGCCAAGCCTCTCTTTGCAAACACTCGGGAGCACACGAGTACGCGAGCACTGGAGAGACCGGAGCACGGGAGTACGCGGCCTGAAAATTTATCCTTTTAAAATCAATAGGTTAGAGTGGTAAATTTAATAGAAATGCGTCAAATGGCCGTCACTCGAATGATCTATGGCGTCTGGATGTACGAATTTCATGGTCTTGAAATACCTATTAAAAACGGTTTAGTCATGCTTAAACGACGCCAATTGACTCATGGCAAATAGCGCCGTTTAGGAGCATATTGTCTCCACGCAAACGAGGAGACCAACAATGTCCAATGTGAAGCAAAGCAAGGCAGTCGCCATGAAAAGGGCGGAAAGGGCACAGGCGGTGATGGATTTGCATTATCCGAACTACGCCCCAGAGTGGCTGTGGATCAGGGGCAAGAACCATGGCTTCAGCACCGTTCCAAGGACTCTTCCAATCGCTATGCAGGCGTTGAATGAACTCCCTGGGCACCCTGCTGGGCACACGCTCTTTTGCCTGTGGGCTCGTTCCCCAGATCACCCGCTGGTGATCATCGAAAGCCAGGCCACCTTCGCTGGCGAGGCAGGGTTCACTGGTACCAGGGCGGTCGACACGTGGCGCCGGCGGATGAAGATTTTGAAAGAGAACTGCTTCATCGATACCAAAAAGGGGACATCTGGTGAGTTCCACTACGTCCTGCTTCTGAATCCAAACGTTGCATTGGAACTGATGCACCGTAGGGGCCTTGTGTCCACTGACGTTTATTCGCGATTCACGGAGCGGTTGTCCGAGATCGGCGGTTATGGCGACGTGACGGGCATTCGCGATTTCTGGGATCGGGAGCTCGCAGCCAAGGCAGCAGCTGAAGAAGCCGCAAAGGCGGAAGACCAAAAGAAAACTGAAGCTAATCCGACCTCGGGTTGAGGTCACTAAACGCGGTCATCTTGGAGGTGTCCGAAAATGTTGAAAATTTTGTCCGATTTATTGCTTGAGGTGCTGATTCAAGTTGGCGCCACTTTGGTACTGCAGTTGATGGAAAAAATAGCTCCAGGGCCTTGGATCAACTTACTGCTGTCGAGTGGGCTCACGTAGTGAGCCCCTAAGGGAAACTAACTTTAAACTCATCCATCACTGTAGTGCGCTTTCAAGGCGCGCCTTCTCATTATCATTTTAACCCATGGATCATAATCAGCCGGAAGCCTTTCCAGTTCGGCCTGGGCTACTGCGCGCTGCTCAGGGGCTGCTAAGGCCTCTTTTATCTTTTGCTCAATCATGGCGACAGCAAGGTTCGGATCATCTTCTTGCGCTCTAAACAGTTGCTGCATTACACCTACAAGGCGTTGACCGTAGAGAGAAATTTCATCAGGAAATATATCTTACAGAACTATCTTTTTTCAAAATGATTAGGGGGTGGAGGGCAGATCGATATCTGAGTGCCATAATTTGCGAGACCATTCTATAGTATAGAATACCCTTCTTTCTCAGGCACACGGAGTACAGCTATGCACGGATTGGAATTATCTGCAGAGGCCCAAGCTCTGGTGCGGCGGTATGCCGATGGCCTGGACTCGGCTGAAGCTGTGGCCTACGAGCTTTGGCGTCAAAAGCTCACGCCTGAAGAGCCAGATCCTAGGGCTGCAGACGTGATCTACTGGTCAAAGGAACTGGAATGGGGCATCCCATCAGAAAGCGCTGAAGAGGCCTGGGCCTCGATGCTGAGGGGTCTTAAACAGCTTCAAAACCCTAACCGTAATTGAGAGCTTGCTGCCACCGGCGCCAGCGCCAGCAAACTCTTCTGTGAGAAGTTAATTTTAATGCTCGTTTGGTGAGTTGACCGTCTTCCGTGACATCGAAACAGTTATGTTAAATACAGGGTGTTTTAGTTGAAACGATTGCAGGAACCGAGGTTGGTTTAATGCACTCGTAAGTAGGAGTATTGGGGGTTGCGATCATAATCGAAGCAAACCAACCCACAAAAAAAGACTTCATGTCAAGTTTTAGCATTTATTTTTTCTCGCTCACAGTAAGGAGTGCGCTCCTCAACTTTTAGGCGAGTGCGCTTGTTAATAATTAAACAATAGTAATACCTAGTCTCTCTCTCTCCGACCATGGAGTGCATCAGCAAATTCCCGAACGAGGCTATTCGGTACCTTTCTGAAATTGCGTACGAATCCTTCGTCTACAACTGCAAAGCAATCATCTAAATCAATAAAAGCAATATTTCGGTTCAGGCATTCATCGACCAGTTCATCAAGAATTGACGTCGTCAGTCGGGCAACACCTAAGAGGTCTTTTAGACCATCACGAGAAATTAGAAATTTCCCGCGAGTTTTACCCCCAAAAGGGGTTTCATAAATTTGTTTTTCAAGTAGCTCTGCTACTTTTGGGATGGCGCGAAACAGCATATTTCACCCGGGGAAGAAGACGTCTTCTAGGCGTAACTCTACACACCCAAGAGATGCTTTCCAAGCCCCTATGAGGTGTTTTTTTTCATCTATAAGGGGTGTTTTCCGATCTTTCTGGTGGCACTGAATCGCCACACCAACGCCACACCATAGCCATTTCAAAGCCACCGAAATACCCGGGGCGACCTCGCACCTTCCCAGATGTACATGCTAGGCCTTTATTTTCGTTGCCATCAAGGTTGCCCAACCGGCGTAGCCGGTTGGCGCGCCAGCGCCAGCAGCTGCTCGATCGTTATCGTTATTTCGGCGCCAGCCGCTGAGCCCGGGAGAGGTGTGGGTGTTGCCGGCGCCAGCCGGCGCTGCGTGCTTGTGCTGCGTGCCCTTCCTGGTGCTACGGCGCCGATGGTGCTGCTACCCGATGGCCTGGCCATCTTTCACCGCTGAGGCGCAGATTGCTGCGTATTCCTGCTTGGGTACCGAGGGTGGATTCGGCGGAGGAGTGAGTGTGACGATCAGCGAGATGGTGGTCACTGCGAGTATGAGCAGTTGAATGATGCGGTCGAACATAGGGTGGCTCTCCTGGGCCTTTTGATTTCTGCCAGCGTGCCGTCACGACGGTTTCGAAGTCCTCTTGTGGGTTTGCCGCCCTCAAGTCCTGGGCGTCACGACGCTGGCCAGGTCAATCATCACCCGCTCCGAGCTCACCGATTTCTGGAGGTTTCCCATTTACCGGCGCCGATCGTAGCCATGCCCCATTTTGACCTGGTCACCTGCAGGCGGCGCGCCGGCGCCAGCATCAACCTGGTCGAACTGCAACAGCTCCTCGAACACTTCGACCATGTGGCGCGCCAGCGCCAACCCGGGCCAACTTGGGGGCCCGACAGGGCCTGCAGCTGTGTCGTTCTGGGCTATCACCAGGTGCAGTTGGTAAAGCGTACTGCAGACGCATCCTGGGCCGCGATGGGAGGTGCTGCAGCTTGCCGCTGCAGTATCGGCAGTCGTGATGTTTGTTTTGTGTCTGCGACTTTCACTAGCTGAAGCATAGTGCTTCCGAGATTTTAACATACGACCAAAAGCGGACTTTTTCTATTGTGACTAAGGTGGGCAGATTTTCCTAATTAATGGAAAATAAATCTGTAGCCGTTTCGTCTCTTTGCTCTATAGCTGACATCCACAAGAATTTCTTTGGGTGGCTTCGACGAATGGGTGACAGAGCCCATTGGCCTTTCCATTATGCTGCTAGAGCTATTTTCTCACAGACATTCGTGACCCAGAGATAGCCTGAGGATAATTTTAGAGATAAAGAGCTCTCGCTCAGAGAATAATAGTCATTAAATTCATAGTATTATGTGGTGATACGATTCCTGTCTCCGCACCAGAAAAATCAAGGCTTGCAGTGATGCAGGCCTTTTTTGTTTTTCCGCCGGACTAGCTTGGGCTAGCAGGAAGTGGGATTCCATCGCTGTGGAAATATTGCAATTTCTGCGAAATATGCATCCACTCCTGGAAGATGTTGAAGCACTACAAAACTTTCTTGTCTCGGAAGCAACCGGCGGGAACGAGGACGGTTCGGCGTATACCTTGCTACGATGAACCTTTCTGTTCACTGATCCAGAGTACCGGGGCGCTCTCCGCCTTGGTGTGCATCGAATGATTGTGGGCGTTTTGCTACCGCCGCCATAGTTCTGTAGTCCCCTGTAACCCGTTTCAGAGAAGCCGCAGGTCAACTATGACGGCGTATCCAGCGAGAGGCGTAGCTGTATCGGTGCGACGGGCAGTGTGAGACCGTTCATACTGTTTTCTTGAACCCCATTTCCTTGCCGACACTCCACCGCCTAAATCGAGGAGTGCAGCGATGAATGCGATCGAGAACCCTTGGTGGATGCATGTAGTCGGAACCGAAGCGATGGATAGTTGGTTTTCCATCTATGACGATCATCGGTTGCGTCGGGACTATCCCAGTCATTATCACGACGAATTGCTGAGACGCGCAGACGAGATGGACCGCCAGAAGCTGATTGATTGGCGGCAGTGGAGAGATCTGCGAATCCTGGCGGATCGGAGCTATCTGGAAGCCGTGGCAGGCGCCGAATTCGCAGCGCCTGCCACCGAGGCTCATGGCTGCCGGAAATGACCGGGGGTGGTGCCCGGTTCATGGTCGTGTTCGAGGCGTTGCACCTGTACGTCGCTGAAGGAGGAAGCGGTGTCGGGCATGAGAGTTCGCAAGTGGGCGTCGGCTTGCTCCGGGGTCAGCGTTTCCTCATCGCTGTAGAGCTCGCAGGAACCGGGCTGATTTTTTTGGTCAGGCGCTGGGTGGCATGACGATGACCGACGAGGTCGTGAAGGGCGCCATGGCCGGGTATGTCTTCGAGAATCTGGAAATCGCCACCTACACGGTACTGATTGAAGCGGCAGAGGTAGCAGGGGAGCTCGAGACTGTGGAAGTCTGCCGGTCCATTATCAAGGAAGAGGTTGCCATGGCTGAATGGCTGAAAGAGCATCTGCCGGAAGTAACCCGAGCCTTCCTCGAACGCTCGGCTGACCCTGGTGCAGTGGCAAAGCGCTGAGCGAGGGGTAAGCGAAGCCGCACCGGACAAGGTGCCCCGTGCGGCTTTCTCCTACGCGTCGGTGTCGTTGACCTTGCCCAGGTCAGCCGCAGTGATGGGTTGTGCATCGGGATTGGACTGGGTCCTGAGTTTCATGGCTTCGAGGGTGCTTGCAGAGAAAGCATCCAACTGCACGGAAGCCGATCCGTCGCCGCCATCCACGGCCGGCTGTGGGTTCTCGACATAGACCCAGTCTTCGCCTTCGTTCCATGGACCGCGTATTTCACTGCCACTGGACAGGTTGAAGTAGGTCTGGTTGAACGTCGGGTCTCCAGGCAGCTTGCCTTGCGGGAAGTTAGGCTGGATCGAATGCAACGCTTTCTCGAACGCTTGCTGGTGGGCTATTTCCCGGCTCATGAGGAAGCCCAGCGCGTCCTTGATGCCTGGGTCATCGGTGAGGTTGATCAGACGCTCGTAGACGATCTTGGCCCGGGCCTCGGCGGCGATGTTCGAGCGCAGGTCTGCGGTCGGTTCACCGATTGTGTCGATATAGGCGGCCGTCCAGGGTACACCGCCTGAATTCACCAGCGGAGCGCCGGCTCCGTACAAAAGGCTGGTGATATGGGAGTCGTTGCCCGCCCCGGTCAGTGACCGATACAGTTCGCCCTCCGCTTCCACGCCTTCCGCCATGCGGCCCTTGGCGCCCTTGTTGAGCATCACCACGATGGAGCCGATCACTTCCAGATGACTCAATTCTTCGGTGGCGATATCGAACAGCATGTCTTTGCGACCTGGGTCATCCTCGCTGACGGCTTGGGTGAAATAGCGCATAGCCGCTGCCAGTTCGCCCTGAGGGCCACCAAATTGTTCCAACAGGAGGTTGGCCAGGGCCGGATCGGGCGCGGAGACGCGCACGGTGTACTGCAATCGCTTGTTGTGCATGAACATGGGATTTTCCTCGACAGGCAGCCGGGGCGGTTGCCGCCCCGGCAGGAGTGCACGGTTTGCTAGTGATCATCACTGCATCTGACGGATCGGTCAGCGATTCTTGTCATCGCCGTTGCGCCCCCCACCGTGACTATGTTGGCCACCAACCCGGCCGGCCTCGGAAGCTCTTTCTCGATCGTTCTTGAAGTTGCCGCCAGAAGCCCGGCCTCCCTTCTGTCCCGCTTCCGATGCGCGTTTTGGGTCGTTTGCAAAGTTGCCTGAATTGGCATTGCCGCTTTGCTTGCCGCCTTTATTCTGATTGTCAGCCATGATTATTCACCTTTATCTAAAACACAGGTTGTTCTGTGTTTAATAAAGACTTGGGTGAGGCGGTAGGTTTAACAATTTATTTTCAATTCGGCGATGAGATGTCTTAATGATGATGAGTCGAACTACTTGCGCTCAATAAATCTGGCTGGCTGTTATGTAGGGGTGCATAAGCCGATCAAATAGTTGTACGGGTTTCAGAAAACCCTATGCAAGTCGGATGTACTTGTACAGGTTATAGGGCCAGTGGTCTGAATCAAGGAAGTTTTTTTGCTGTCATCACGCTCGGGACCGAATCACCGCGTAGAGTATTCGATGGGTTTTGAATAACCGGCTCAGGAGAGCGCAATGAGAATTCGTGGAGAGGTATTTTAGGCATGGGCAGATGACGGCTTGCATCACCGTACCTATGACGAAATCCAAGATAACGGGATCAGCATTAACGTTCAGGTCAGGTTGTCTCGTACAGGGAATACGCAACTATTTATTGGTGTCTATGCGGCAGATGGGCACATCCTACATGAAGAAATGTTCGATTCGCGTCCTGGCGAGTCCATGTCTAAGGCGTTGGCTAATGGGGTGTTGGAGGCAAGGCAGTGGCAAACGGATAGGACGGCTAGTGATGGTATTAAGCAAAGTTTAAATTAACGTTCTTCACCAGCGTCATCGAGCACGTTCCTGTCTGATAGGCATTCCCCAGCATTCGAGAGGTAGAACCGCCTTTTCATTGAGGGCACCAGGGCGAAATCGCCCTGGTACGCAGTGGTTGTTTAACGATTGTCGTCACGTTGACGGCCGCCGCCATGGCTGTGTTGCCCACCTACGCGACCGGCTTCCGAAGCGCGCTCTGGGTCGTTGGCAAAATTACCGCCTGAAGCCTGCCCCCCCTTCTGGCCGGCTTCTGCGGCGCGCTCTGGATCGTTCTTGAAGTTACCGCCAGATGCTTGCCCTCCTTTTTGACCTGCTTCCGAGGCGCGCTGTGGGTCGTTGGCGAAGTTGCCTCCCGAAGCCTGCCCGCCCTTGCGGCCGGCCTCCGAGGCCTTCTCCCGATCATTCGCGAAATTGCCGGGGTTGGATTGTGCGGTACCACCTTGTTGGCCACGGTCGTCTTGATTGTTTGCCATGATCTTTCACCTCACGTTTTCGGTTCGACACAGGAAGGTCTGTGTTCATGTAGGACGCTTGAACAATGCTCGATCATTCCTTCGATTTGCCTGGCTTCGGATAAGGTGCGTGAAAGACTTTTCCTGCAGACATATCGCGCACGAATACCTGGGCTGCCTGAGGGGTGCCTATCTGATCTGTACGGCACGCCAATTTTGGACCTGATCTTTCATTCGGCCGAACAGCGCGGCACTGGAGGTGGTCTACCTGCGTTGTGACGTACAGAGGAAAAACCATGGACCTGGAAACCCTGCTGAAAGAACTGCTGCTTGCCCGAGGCCCTGGTGGACAGGAGGATGAGGTTAGGACGGTCTGTCAGCGCGAGCTGTCTCGCTGGTGCGATTCAACGCAGACTGACAAGGCGGGCAATCTGCTCGGGCTGATTCGCGCACAGGACAAAGGCGATCCCGAGACCTCCATTCGGGTAATGGCCCATCTCGACGAAATCGCCATGATCGTCAAGAAGGTCAGGCCCGATGGCAATCTGGATGTCGTGGCCCTCGGAGGCGCCAAGCCCGTTTCGTTCGGTGTTTGCCCGGTCGATATTCTTGCAGGCGAAACTGTCCTGCCGGGCGTGCTTTCCTATGGTTCGATGCACAACAGTGGCAGCAGTGCCAGTGGCCGGGATGTGCTCGCGGGCGATGTGCAATGGGGTGATGTGTACGTGGTTACCCGAAAGCCCAAGCAGGCACTGGAACAGGCTGGCGTCCGACCTGGCACCAGGGTGGTCCTCAGCCAGCATTGGCGCAGGCCTTTCAGGATTCAGGACTGCATTGCGGCGCACTTTCTCGACGATCGCGCCCCGCTTGTCGCGGTTATCGAAGCGGCCAGGCTTCTACAGCTGCGGCGCGAGCAATTGAGGCAGGATGTCTGGTTCGTCTGCACCACGCTGGAGGAAGAGTCCAACGCAGGCGCTCTGTACGCCGCCTCCAGGTTGCCAGGCGAGACCACCATTGCCGTGGAGGTTGGTCCGGTGCTGGAGGAGTACGGAACCATCCTGTCGGCCGACCCCATCATCAACACCGGCGACCAGAAAGGCTATTACAGCCGGCCCGTCGTGCAGGCTCTGATCGCTGCCACAGCGCGTGCTGGATATAACCCGCAGTCGGCCTTACTGGTGGATTTTGCTTCCGATGCCAGCGCCGTCCTGAGCGCAGGCATCGATGCACAGGCCGGCTGTGTTGCCATACCGACCGAGAACACGCACGGTTTCGAGATGGTGCTAGTGGAGGGTATCTCAGCTTGTGCTGCTACGCTGGTGGAGTATTTGGTTCAGCCTGTAGCCGACTTCCACTGACAGCTGAGTCGGCCACCTTGGTGATTTGTTCAAAAGGGAAGAGAGAGTGACGACCGAGAACTCTGGTATCGCACTGGTCGGTTGCATGAGTGAAGGCGGCCCGGCCGATCATGTCGGGCTACGCTAGCCAGGTCACTCCTCGGGAATAATCGATATCTTCCCGTTTCGTTCGACGATCGCGAACTTGATTTGCTCCACTCTCTCTACACCTTGGCTGTTGCGTGCCGACTCCAGGATGTCGTCCTCGGTCAGCCGCGCCCGGCGCATCCGCTCGTGAAGAAAGCGCCCCCGTTCCACCACGAGGGTGGCGTGGCCATCGAGAAAGCGGGCGAGTGGCCGAGAGTTTAGCTTCGCCAGCGACAGGCCGACGTCCAGGACGATCAGCGTGGCGATCACCAACATCGCGTTGGTAAAGGAGAAGTCCTCCCCGAGCAGGGCCTGCTGGGTGGCCTCGCCAATGATCAGCAGCAACACGAAGTCGAACGTGGTCAGGTCCGCCAATGAGCGTCTGCCGGCGATCCGGAACAGGATCATCAGGGCGATATACATGCCTGCGGCTCGGAGGATCGAGTCCATGAAACGCTCCTAGGGAAACAGGAAGGTTGAGAAACTGACAGAGGTGCCGGGACCTGCCTCTACCAGCCCCTGCAGCGTGCCGACGTACTCCGAGCGAACAGTCAGGTACAAGGTGGCGACGCCGTCTTCACTCGTGCCCAGTTGGAGTAGCAGCGCCTGGCCCCGCGACATCGAGCTTTGCGGTTCGGGCTGCATCGTCTCGATGCTGGCCTCACGCAGCAGCGTGCCGTCCAGGACCAATGTCACAGGCTTTCCCGCCGCGCCTCGCACCGTGATCCGCAGATCGTCCACCGTGCCGCTGCGGCTCAAGCGCTGGTACTGCACGCGAAGGTTGCCGTCAGCGCTGACCGCTTCGGCATTGCTCAGCGGCCCGTTGCCGAGTACGCCGGCGAGCGCCAGGAGCACGATAAGGACCAAGGCGTACCAGCCGATGCGTTCGAAGGTCCAGACACGCTGCTGCATCCGCATGTCCTCGTGGACCGGAAACTGCCGCGAGTGCAACTCTTCTTCCTTCATCATCAATGCCCTCAGGCCCGCTCACCCCGCAGCCAACGCCGGTGGTAATGAGGCATCTGGGTCAGGCCGTAGAGCGCCGCTTCCCGCATCACCTCGCTGCGCTCGCCAAAGAAGCGCTGGCAGCGGGTAAAGACCGCTGGTGGTTCCCCGGCAAAGGCCCAGGCAAAGCACAGTGTGCCCGGAGCAATACCACCTTCAGGGTCAGGGCCAGCTACGCCAGTAGTGGCGATGGCAATATCTGCCTTGCTGTCCTTTAGCGCACCAATTGCCATTTCCCACGCGACGGCCTCGCTGGTGAGGCCATATCGTTCGATCGTCTCGGGAGTGACACCGAGCAGCCGTTGTTTGGCTTGAGGGGAATAAACCACGTACCCGCTTTCCACCACCTCACCAGTGCCAGGCACCGTGGCCAGCAGCGAGATCATGTAGCCCGCCGTGCAGGACTCGGCAGTGGTCAGCAGCAGGTCATGTTGTTTGCAGTACGCCAGTACGTCCGCAACCGGATCCTCACGCATCGCTCTAGCCCGCCTCGTTGTTTCTGGGTTGACGGTCCTCCGGAACGATTGGTTCAGCAGGGATCGCGAACGGTCGGGAATCACGTGCTTGCAACGCGATTTGTGCGAATTGCCCCCACCCCGCCAGGTGATGGCGGGATGAAGGCCTGTGATGCTCAGCCAGCTGCCTACTTGCCGAGCTTCTTCTGGACAGCGTCAGCGCTGGAGCCCACCGCCTTGACCGCGTCGCGAAGCTGTTGTTCGGTAACGCCGAATTTCTTGGTCCAGTACTGGACCTCCCACGATTCCGACAGGTTGATGCGAGACCGGTCTTGCGGTCCCCGGTTGGTAAGATCGTCAGCCATATTCCCTTGTCCTCGTTGATGCCTGACCTGCTCAGGCTCCAAAAAATATAGACCAGCGATGTGTTGCCGCTGGGTCTCGGAATAGGCTTGGGCCCTGCGGGGCTCGGCCTGCTGCAGCTACCCATTTCTTCCGCCAAGGGCTGGATGAGCACCTGACCGAGGCGGCAGTGCTGTTCTCGCGCTTCGTCAGCGGCCTGAAGCTGCGCCTGCCGCTACGCCACCAGCGCTGGAAAATTGCTTTCCTGCTGGCCGGTCCGGTGATGCTCCTGTGCATCGGCGGCGTGAACCGCCCATAGCACGCTCCCCGTCAGCCAGCCGTTGAGACTTTGGCCGATATCCGCAGTGTGCTGCATCAGTAGCAGGCCGAGCAGCACGAACGGAAAGGCTACGCCGTCGTTGAGGCCGGCCTCGCCGGACAAGCCGAATCGCACGGCATCGTAGTCCTGCGCATCACTGACCTGGACCAGGGTGGCGAGCACCGGGTCGGTGGGAGCCAGGATGGCGCCGATCAGCACGGAAACACCCCAGGTTCATGCCGTAGTGCAGGAGCAGGCCGGCGACGTGATCATCAACCTCACCGTCTCGGTAGTGGCCTTGGGCATCCTGCTGCATGGAGTGACGACGCAGCCCCTACTGGCACGGTATCGACGGTAGACAATTGGCGGACAAAATTTCCCACCGTCATTGATTAGCACCTTTGGTCCTTCCTTCGCGTCGCGCTTGGGAACGCCGCCCCTTTTCCCGCTACCTGATCAGAACAGGGTGTGAATCGCGCTCGCCCTTTAAATCGGGAGTCCAAGATGAAAGCTATCGTGTACAACGGTCCGCGCAACGTCGCAGTGAAAGACGTACCGGACGCCAGAATCGAGAAGCCCACCGATGTCCTCGTGCGCATCACCACCACCAACATCTGTGGTTCGGACCTCCACATGTATGAAGGTCGCACCTCATTCGAGGCCGGTCGGGTCTTCGGGCACGAGAACCTGGGCGAGGTCATCGAGGTGGGGCTCGGCGTCGATCGGGTGAAGGTGGGCGATCGGGTCTGCCTGCCGTTCAACATCGGCTGCGGTTTCTGCGACAACTGCGAAAAAGGCCTGACCGGCTTCTGTCTGACCGCCAATCCCGGCTCGGCTGGTGCTGCGTATGGATTCGCCGAGATGGGACCGTACCAGGGGGGGCAGGCGGAGCTGCTTCGGGTACCCTACGCGGACTTCAACTGCCTGGTCCTGCCGGAAGATGCCCAGGAGCGAGAAGATGACTACGTCATGCTTTCGGACATCTTCCCGACGGGTTGGCACGCCACCGAACTGGCCGGCCTGCTACCGGGCGAAAGCATCGCCATCTATGGCGCGGGGCCCGTTGGCCTGATGGCAGCCCACTCGGCCATGATCAAGGGCGCTTCCCAGGTGTTCGTCATCGATAACCAGCCCGATCGGCTGAAGCTGGCCGCGCAGATGGGAGCAACGCCGATCAACTCGGTTGAGCAAAAAGCCGTCGAGCAGATCCTGAATCTGACCCACGGCAAGGGAACGGACCGAGGCTGCGAATGCGTGGGGTATCAGTGCTGCGATCGCCATGGCCACGAGGCCAACTACCTCACCATGAACAACCTGGTGGCCTCGACGAAGGCGACCGGCGGCATCGGCGTGGTTGGCGTGTTCGTCCCGCAGGATCCAGGTGCCAAGAACGAGCTAGCCAAGGAAGGCAAGATGGCCTTCGACTTCGGTGCGTTCTGGTTCAAAGGGCAGCAGATCCGCACGGGGCAGGCCAACGTCAAAGCCTACAACCGCCGGCTCGCCGAACTGATCCACCATGGTCGCGCCACACCGTCGCAGATCATTTCCCACCGCCTGAAGCTCGCCGAAGGGCCTGAGGCCTACAAGCACTTCGATGCGCGCGATGATGGGTGGACGAAGGTCGTTCTCAAACCAGCCGCTTAGACCGCTGGACCTTGGCGCAGAGGCCGGGCGCGGCCTCTGCGCCAAGCGGATGACTCACCTCCCGGCGCGTTTGCACACCGCCTCGATAGTGTCCACCAGCTCTTCGTATTGAACCGGTTTGGTAAGGCGACGGGTGAAGCGGGCCTGCTGGCTACTTCCTTTAGGCTGGACGCTTCCGTAGCCGCTCAGCGCAATGGCCGGGGTGTGCTGGTGGAGGCTGGTTTCACGCAACGAGTTCATCAACTCGTGACCGTCCATGCCGGGCATGCCGATGTCCGTGAGGATAACGTCGAAGCGTTCCTGGCTGGACTCTTTCAACGCCTGGACAGGATCGCTGTAACTGCTCACCACGGCGTTTTCCATCTCCAGCAGCGTACGCATTACCTCCAGCACTTCCGTCGAATCATCGACCAGCAGGATCTTGAGTCCTGTGAGACGGCCCTCCAGGTTTGGTGTGTCATCTGCCTGGGCTTCTCCTTCCGTGTGCTCCGACAACGGTAGCGTCACGGTAAAGGTACAGCCCCTGCCAACGCCCGGGGAGCGCGCAATCACCGAGCCACCGTGTGCCTGGGCCAGTTGCTTGACCAGGGAAAGTCCAATGCCCAGGCCTTCACGTTGGTGGCTGGCATGCCTGGTCGTGGCCTGCTTGAACAACTCGAAGACGTTTTCCAGATTCGCAGCGGACAAGCCGATGCCGTTGTCCGCCACGTCCAGCTGAGCCATGCCACCCAACCGTTGCAGGGTAACCCTGACCTGGGCGTTTTCTCCGCTGAATTTCAGGGCGTTCTGCAGCAGATTCCAGATGATCTGCTCCAGGCGAGTCGGATCAGCATCGATGATGAGTGGCGGGGAGTCCGGTGCCGGCATCTCGAAGGTGACCTGGGCATCCGGGTACTCCTCGATCACGACCGCGTGGATATCGTCCAGCACCTTGGTGAGGTCCACCAGGCGCTTCTTCAGTTTCAACTTGCCGGTGCGAATCCGGGCAACGTCCAGCAGGTCGTCGATGATCCGCGCCTGGCTGTTGACCGCATCGTTGATGGTGGCAATCGCCTTGCTGGCGTTGACGATGTTCCTGACGGCCGGCAGCCGACGCAGGATCTCGCTGTTGAGCTAGATCAGGTTCAGCGGATGCTTGAGCTCGTGGGACATGACAGCAAAGAACTCATCCTTCATCAGGCTGCTGTGCTCCGTTTCCTCCAGTTTGCGGCACTGCTCGTCGTGCAGGCGCTTGTGTCCGGTCAGGTCGCGAGCGATCTTGACGTAGCCGTGTACCGCATCCGCCTGCAGCCTGGCCACCTCACCGGTACAATAGAAGCGGCTGCCGTTCTTGCGTACATGCCAGCGTTCGTCCTCGGCACGGCCAGACTCGCGGGCCCTGCGCAGTTCATCCTGGGGCATCCCCGCCGCGATGTCCTCGGCGGTGAACAGTAGTTCGTAGTGGGAGCCGACGACTTCGTCAGCGCTATAGCCGAAGATGATTTCCGCGCCGGTGTTCCAGTCGGTGATCTTTCCTTTCTCATCCAGGATGACGATGGCGAAATCATGGGTGCTTTCGGCTACCAGGCGCATCCGCTCCTGACCCAGGCGCAGGTCTTCCTCGGCCTCGCGGCGCTTGGTGATGTCGATGAAGGTCAGCACCGTGCCGTCGATATGGTCTTCGCTGGAGCGATAGGGTAGGACCCGGGCGATGTACCAGCGTCCGTCCTTGCTGCTAACCTCGCGCTCCAGCACCGTCAGGGTTTCGAACACCGACGAGGCGTCCTCGGCCAGTTCCGGGTAATCCAGGCGGTGGGTGATGTCCAGTAGGGAGCGGCCGGTATCGACCGGCAGCATGCTGAAGATTTCTTTCGCCCGTGGCGTGAACCAGCGGATATGCATGTTGCGATCGACGAAGACGGTGGCGATGTCGGTCGAAGCAATCAGGTTGGCCAGGTAGTCATTGACCTTGTCGGTCTCTTCTACCTTGGTCTTGAGCTCGTAGTTGACCGTCAGCAGCTCCTCGTTGATCGATTGTAGCTCTTCCTTGCTGGTCTCCAGTTCTTCGGTGGCCGAGCGCAACTCCTCGTTGACCGCCTGCATTTCCTCGTTGGAGGCCTTGAGTTCCTCGCCGGACACCTCGGACTGCTCGATGACATCCTGCAGGTGCTGCTTGGTCCGCTGCAGTTCGTTCTCCAGGCTGGCGAGCACTTCGTTCTCGGTCTGCAGGTTGGGCTCGTTCAGGTCGCTGCCTGGCTCGATGCGCGAAACGTTGAAGACAATGGTGCGCACGTCCTGGTCCGTCACCTCGTCCTTGTAAGGCCGGGCCGTGATGTCCACCAGGCACTCGCCTTCCATGTCTTTCAGGCGGACTTTGCGCGACAGGGTCGGGGCGCCGTTCTGCTGGGCCTGGAACAAGGCGGTACGCAGCTCCGAGCGTAGCTGCGGGGTAATCAGCACTAGCACATTGCGACTGACCTCGCCGGTGACGTAGCGCATGAAGCGGCCCGCGCCCTCGGTCATGTGCAGGATGTCGCCGTTGGCATCGACGATCAGGCTCGGCGGCATGTGCTGCGCCATGGCCCGCTGGTGAATCTCGGCGTAGGAAAATTTGCGCGGCACCTGCACGAAGGACGGCGGTTCGGCCAGGCTCGACAGGGTGAAACCACCGCGCGGCAGGCTCGGCGCACGGCGCTGCACGTTCGCGCCGGAACGGGCGCGGAAGATGCGATTGCGCTTGTCCACCGGGGTGAATAGCTCCGAGCACACGTCGGCAGACTCCGACGAGCCCATGAACAGGTAACCGCCCGGACGCAGCGCGAAGTGGAACATCTGCAACAACTCGCGCTGGCTCTCGCGGTCGAGGTAGATCAGCAGGTTGCGGCAGACGATCAGATCAATCTGGGAAAATGGCGGGTCGGCCAGCAGGCTATGCTTGGCGAAAAGGATTTTCTCGCGGATCTCCTTGCGCACCCGGTAGGCCTCGCCTTCCTTGACGAAGTACTGGCGCAGGCGGGTCGGCGGAACATCGGTGACGATGGCTTCCGAGTACACACCGGTGCGGCCGACGGAAATGGCACGCTCGTCGATATCGGTGGCGAAGACCTGGATCTTCACCGGGTCCAGCTCCAGCTTCTGGTGCTCGCTGCACAGGATCGCCAGGCTGTAGGCCTCCTCACCGGTGGAGCAGCCGGCCGACCAGATACGCACCTCCTCCTTGCCACCCTGGTCGTCGTCAGCCGACATCAGCGTGGTCAGCACATGCCGCTCCAGCGCTTCGAAGGCGTCGCGGTCGCGGAAGAAGTTGGTTACGCCGATCAACATGTCGCCCAGCAGTAGCTTGGCTTCTTCTGGCGTGCTCTCCAGGTAGCTGTAGTAGGCATGCAGATCGGGTTGTGCGGTCACCTGTAAGCGGCGCTCGATGCGCCTCAGTACTGTGGCCCGCTTGTAGTGCTTGAAGTCGTGTCCCGTGCGGGTACGAAGCAGGCGCAGGATCTCTCGCAGCGCGTGCTCTGCGGCTTCGCGCTCGTGTGCCGGTGTCTCTTCGACAAGATCGATATCATGA
Source organism: Pseudomonas putida (assembly GCF_001941965.1). Lineage (GTDB taxonomy): Bacteria > Pseudomonadota > Gammaproteobacteria > Pseudomonadales > Pseudomonadaceae > Aquipseudomonas > Aquipseudomonas putida_L. The sequence continues at coordinate 41,928 of NZ_MKZO01000073.1, forward strand.
GGCGCCGGCAGCCGGATTGACTGGGTGTTGCCCCATATTTCCAGCAGCTTATGCGGGATATCGACAACGGGCAGAACGACATCGACCATCCCGGTCGCGATCGCCGCCAGCGGCATGCCGTCGAACTCTGCATCATCGGGGCTCTGGGCGATGGTGATGCCACCCTGTTCCTTGATCCGTGAAAGGCCCACAGCGCCATCACTGCCGGTGCCGGACAGCACCAGGCAGAAGGAGTGCTCCTTGTGCACGTCGGCCAGGTCGCGGAAGAACAGGTCGATCGAAATGTGTTTGCCGCGCGGCCGGTTAGCCGGCTTGACCCTCAGATAGCCGTCATTCATTGACAACTGGGTGGCCGGTGATATCACGTAGATATGATTGGGTTCGATCAGCGAGGTGTCAGTGACCTGATGCACCGGCATGCTGGTGCAGCCCTGCAGGATCTGGTCCGCGACGCTTTCGTGGTCAGGCGACAGGTGCAGGACAACCACGAAGGCCATGCCGCTATTGGCGGGCATATGTTCGAAAAAGGTCCTGACGGCATTGAGCCCACCGGCCGAGGCACCAATCCCGACCACCGCGAAATCCAGGTGGCTAGGAAGAATCCCTTCCCGCTGAGGAAGAGAGGGTTGGTGGCTGGCTGTCCGTTTCATGATGGAATCTCTTGTTCGGTGACTCGACTGCGTCAACGGTAGCTTGTCGTCTTGCGACATCGCACAAGCGGAAATCGCTCCATCTTAGCAAGGCTCGAACTTCCGAGTGGCTATCACGGCTCTGACGGGTGCAGAAAATCACCGTATTTGCGTGCAGAGCATCCCAACACGTGATTCGGATCCTATCCCTTACTATGTTCGTCGGAGGTCGGCCCCGTTCCTCGCTTGATTCCACGAGGCCCAGCCACGCCCCACATCACGAGCCCAAGAATAGGTAGCACCACCAAAATCAGTGCCCACATGATCTTGGTGGTATCTGTTTTGTCACTACGGAAAACACTCACGATCGCCCACAAATCGACCAGCAAGATAATTACCGCCAGGGCAATCCAAAAGTACGTCACAGGCTCACTCATCACCGTATCTCCTGTGTGATTGAAATGGCCGCCTGATGGACAGCGATAGCGACCTTCCTAATCAGATGAATTCCGAGCATCGGGTAAGTTCAGCCTGTTGGCTAGGATGATGATCGGCGGAAACCCCGATAAGAAAATCGAAGCGTGATGGCGTCCATTGCAGAAGCACAAATATGAGTGGATCCACTAATGGCATTACTGCGTACTAGGCTCTCTCTGAAATTGAGAGAAACCGAACTTCAGTGCCGCGAACGCTGAGATTTTTGTAAGGTTTTCAGCCATCTATGGAAAGGAATCCTGTGATGGCTAAGCGCTACGAACTTTCGGATGAAGCATGGAATCTGGTCGCAGATCTGTTCACCTCAACCCACACCAGAGGCAGGCCGCGATCAAGTGATCGCCTGATACTCGATGGCGTGCTGTGGTTGCTGCGCTCCGGTGCTCCCTGGCGCGATATGCCCGAGTGCATTGGGCCTTGGCGAACGGTTTATCACCGCTTCCGACTTTGGCGAAACCGGGGAACCTTTGAGCAGATGCTCAAGCGATTGCATCTGAAACTCAATGATCAAGGGCTCATCGACCTGCAGACCTGGATGATCGATTCAACTGCTGTTCGTGCCACCCGCGCCTCATCAGGTGCAGGTAAAAAAGGGGGCTTGATGAACCCGCAGATCACGCTTTAGGCCGCAGTCGGGGTGGTCTCACCACCAGGATTCATATGCTCTGCGACGCCAACGGCGTGCCTTTGCGCTTCCTGCTTTCTGGCGGTCAAGCCAGCGATATCAGCTACGCAGAGCCATTGCTGGACGATGTCTGTATCCCGACCAGCAAGCGCGGCCGGCCTCGCAAGCGCTACCGCTGGCTTCTGGTGGACAAAGGCTACGATGCTGGTGCATGACGACGCTACTGTGACCGGTATCGCATGCAACCAGTTATTCCTTGGCGTGCAATGAGGCGCAAACCCAAGCCTGGATTACCCCGCCTGTTCGATCGCTCCAAATACCGGTAACGGAATGTGATCGAGCGTATGTTTGGCTGGCTGAAGGAGAATCACCGAATCGTGACCCGCTTCGACAAGCTCGCAAAAAGTTATGGTGCGATGGTCTCGCTGGCTTGTGTCATGCGGTGTCTGCGACACCTTTTTTCAGACAGAACCTAACTTAGAGTTAAATTTGTATCCCATTTCCTCCTATGCAAAGTTCAAGCAACGAATCCAACAATGCTTGACCGCCCGGCGGACATTAATTAATACAAATAAAATAGCCTGGCACACATCCAAGAGGTGAGGGGAAATATTCGGTTTCGTTTCAATCAAGAATTATTGATCTTCGTCGCTGCGTACTAGTTGCTGTCAACGTATACTTGATACACCTTGCGCATAAAAATCATATCTCAATGAAAATGTCATCACGCACCTTATTTTCCAAATTATCAAATTTTGTTGAAGCCAAGACTCCTAAGCGGAGCTTGGGCAAGCACCCCATAAGCTGCTCTATTCTGCTCCTTTACGCTCTCTGTCTTCCTATATTTTCCTACGCATTTGAAACATTCAGTTGCCAAGAAATTTGGTTCGAGGTAAGCATGGAAGAGGCTATCGCTAGTAACAGAAACCCAGACAGGAGGCAAAACTGTCCCGCCAATAAAATCGATGACTCCGCGAGCCAAGTGGGTTATCAAATTACGGAAAGTCGCGCTTACTGGTTTTCAACCTCAACTAGTCGAAGTAGTCCGTGCAATGGAGTCGGAGTAGGTGCACTCGGGCAGATCTTCAACCCGGTCTGCTATTTACCCAGTGAGTTGCAGTTTCACCATACTCGTGCAGAGCGAAAACTGTGGCTGACGAGCACCGACGGCAAAAATTTTCGGGTACTTGACTCGAGTCTTGCCACAGCTATACCGGAGCAGCAGCCTAAATTTGATAAATATGCGATTGATAGCACTTCGGTGTATTACTATTCTGAAAAACTGAAAAATGCAGACCCGAAGAGCTTCGAAGTCTTGTCTCCTCCCGGCAACGACATAAACCTGGCACAGTATTCGTTTGCCAAAGACCATGAAAGTCTCTTTATTGATGGCTGGAGGCTACCTGGTATTGACCTGGAAAAAATTGAGTGGTTGGAGATCCTCTGCACTGACGCTCCTGAAAAATGTGATAGTTTCCAGAGCCGCATCCCAAGCATTGGAAGAGTCGAAAGCAATATTATTTTCATTGACAGATTGCGCGCTACCTTATTTTCAAACATTGAAACATCAAAAATGTTCTGCTCACGAAAACAGATTCTAGTATTCTGCACTATTGGCGGTAAGCGTTACCTGATCGATTCAGGAATTCGAGAGGAAGCACGGCTGGTTATCCAGCCAGAAGACTGAATGCCAAGATTGCATTGACCGAAATGGGAAAGGGGCCGGGGAAAAGTTTTTTCCCATTTCGTGCTAGCCGTTCAAGACGAAACAAGCCGCTCAATCAAAGGCAACCCATTCACCTCCGGTCGCGCAAACAAGTACCCTTGCATCAAATCAATCCCCAACGCCGCCAACGCCCGGCACTCTGCGTCCGTCTCAATGCCCTCGGCAATAAGGGTTATCCCCAACCGCTCCGCTACCAGAACAATACCGGCAACGATGGCCTGGCGCACCGGATCCTGGCTGATTCCCCGAGTGAGTGCCATGTCCAGCTTGAGGACGTCCGGTTGAAATTCTGCAAGCAGATTCAGCCCTGAGTAACCCGAGCCGAAGTCGTCTATCGCAGTGGTGAAGCCCTGTCGGTCGTATTCCTTGAAGATGGCTTTCAAGTGCTCGGTATCTTCGATCCGCTCGCCCTCGGTCACTTCGAACATGAGCCGATTGGCCGGGAAGTCGAAGGTCCGTGTGGCCTCCAGGGTCGCGCGGATACAGGTGCTGGGACGGTAGACGGCGTTGGGCAGGAAGTTGATGCTCAACTTGCAGTCTGCCAGCTGTCCCAAGCCCAGCGCAGCCGCTTGTTCGATGGCCTTGACTCGACAGGTCTGGTCGAAGCGGTACAGATTATCGGGCGTTACCTTGGCGAGAATTTCCGCAGCGCTTTCACCGTTTAGACCGCGAACCAGTGCTTCATAGGCGTAGGGCCTACCGGAGGGAAAATGAACGATAGGCTGGAAGGCCATCGTAATATCGAAACCCAGGCTCGCATGGTCGCGACATTGCGAGCAGCCAGTCGCTTCAAAGGGCTGGGGGAAAAAAGGCTTGCTCATGGGGTATCGCCAAGGTACGGGAGTACGGCCGTTCAGAATGCTTGAATCGGCACCATAAAGAAAAGGCTCGCCTGATGTGCGAGCCTTTTTTTCACTGAGTGCGCAGGTCGGTATCTACCTCAGGCGCTATTGATGCAACCCCGAATTCGCCATCAACGTAAACAACCTCAAATTCCTGGCCATAGAGTTCTCCACCGTTGCCGGAAACATCTGCAGCAGCATCCCGTTGTTGAACCGGTCCAGGCTGGTGGTGGGCATGAATTTCCCCGGCTCTGGCTTGTCGTTCGTGCTGAACCGCAGAGGCTCGTGGTTGCCGGACATTGTGTAGGTCAGCCGCTTATTCGTGCCGGGTTGGTCCATGACCAGCGTCCTGCTTTGCGGGTCATAGCTGGAGTTGCCAGCCTCCTGCACGAGCAGGACCTTGTTGGTCTCCGGGCTGTACCAGAGGATATGCACCTGTCCGCCGTGCAGGTAAACAAACTGCAGGGCGTTCATCTGCCGGTCCACGACGCCACGGCTCAAGTAAAGCCCGTCGACGGGAGTAAACAGTTCCAGCTCAAGGAAGTCCGTCGCGGCACCCGGTTCCTGGCCGAACTTCGCGTACAGGTCCGGCATGATTCCCTTGATTGGCACCCACAGAGAGTTTTCCAGTGTGTCGCCATCAAATTTGACAATGCCGTCTTTGGCCGTAGTCAGGTCAATCGAATACGTCAGGCTTTCCCGAGGTGGAATGGATGAGCAACTGTCACGGTGCTCGACGACGAAGTCATCTGCCGCTTCGTAGCCACCCTGTTCCCATGCCGTGGCGAGCTGTTTGGCGGAGGCTGGGTTGCTGCAGTTCATGATGCCTTCTACCTGATCGATACCTTCGACCATGTCTATCCTGGTTGCCATGGCGTTCGTGGATAGCGCGGCGAACAGGCCCAGAAGCATAAAACTGCGTTTCATCGAGTGTCGTCCTTCAGTGTCGGTAGCCTGGTATCGGCGAGCAGGCCAGTGGCTTTAACGGCCGTCCTTGGCTAGGCTCTGTACGAAATGCATCCGAACTCGCCCATGCTGCGTTGAAAACAGGCTCGGAATGCTCATTGACAACCAGTCAACTCCGCTTCCTCGCCTGTTTTCGCCTTGCCTGGCCTTCGCTCGAATACATTTCGTACAGAGCCTAGCCAGCGGGGAGCGATCGGTCTGCACGAAGCCGTGATGCTGGTAGAAGCCAACCGCCTCAGGATTCTGCTCCCCCACCGCTAGCAGGAAATACGCCTGGACCGTCTGCTGGCAATCATTCCGCTGGACGCTGGCGCACAATTTGGACGCATCGAGTTGGCTGGCAACTGCGTTGAGCGTTTTTTGTACAAAAAACCGGACTAGTGGTATAGGAGGAGTATGCTGAGCACATTGTAGCTACAACGTGCTCCGAGGAATCCATGGCCAACACTGAAGTCGTACGCACTCGCATCGAAAGTGATCTCAAGGCAAGCGCCACCGCCATTCTTGACGAGATGGATGTCACTGTTTCGCAGGCAATCCGGATGATGCTGGTGCAGGTTGTGCACACAAAGGAACTTCCCTTTGCAGTCAAGGCACCGGAGCTCAACGAGCGAGCACGGAAAGTCATGGAAGAGCAGGATCGTAATCCTGATGTGATCCACCACGAGAATTCCGCTGCGTTCTTCAAGAGATTGGGCATCGAGTGAGTAATGCGCGGCGTGTGAGGCGGTGCTACCTCTCGACCTCTAACTCCAGAAAACAAAGAAGGCCTGCATCAGATCGATGCAGGCCTTCTTTGTTTTCTGTGGCGTACTGGAGGCCCGGTCGCGTGATCAGGCTTGAAGCTGAGAGGGGTTGAATCAGGCGGCGCCCACCACGGGTGTTCCGCCTGGACTCGTCACTTGATGCCGCTCTGCGTCAGTGCGGCATCCTGTAAGCGACCCAATTTCGCTTCCTCAGTCGGGCAAGCTCATATGCAACAACGGAAACGGCCGCCCCTCACCATCCAGCGGCGAGCGCCCGGTCTGTACAAACCCGTAATGCCCATAGAACCCCACCGCATCGGGATTCTGCTCATTCACATCGACACTCAGCTCACCGCGTGAACCACGGGCATGATCAAGCAACGCGCGCCCGATCCCTTTGCCCCGCAGATCCGGCTCGATAAAGAGCATTTCAACGTGTTGTTCATTAAGCCCGATAAAGCCCAGCGGGCGATCCTGCTCATCCACCGCAACCCACAACTCGACAGCGGGCAGGTAGACATCCCGAAGCTGCGGAAGCAGCGCATCGATATCGGACGGTTGCAGAAAGTGGTGGGTGGCGCGGACGGAGCGCAGCCAGATGTCGAGCAGCAGTGGGTGGTCGGCGTTGGTAGCCTGGCGAATGATCATTGGAGACATCCTTAGAACACTTGATATGGAAATCAAGCCCGCTGGGAAACAGCGGACATCAGTGTCGGCAACCTTGAATGCCCGCTTCGCGAGTTAACGCCTGGGCGGTGCACGGCGGAGGTGGCCGGAAAGGAGGGAGGCGGGACGATACTGAGGTGGGCGGTAGGGTGTCAATAAAAATTGACGGTCGGTTGGCTGTATCCCGTTTTGGGATAAATCCTCGACTGCGGTATTTGTTCAGTCCTCGACATCGGACCGGATGGACATCATGAGCGCTCAGCAGAATCTTCCCTCTCTCACCACGACAGGTGTTGCTTCGTTTGGCCGATGTGCCGCCGTCAGTTCTTGTCTGTTTCGGGTAAACCCCGATATCCCTGCCACCGATGCCCTGGCCCAGGCCTCCGTCCTGATGGACTGCATCAACCGCCTGACCCTGATCGGCGGTGCCGATGCCGACAACGGCGCTCCGGTCTGGGCTGCTCATTATCTAGGGGAGCAGGTGAAGGCGATCATCGATGATGTGGCGGTGGGATTGCGGGGTAGCAGGGGAGAGATGGAGTGAGGCGGGCCTCATTCTCAGGAGTCTTTATTTGGCGGCGCTCCTGATGGCCTCATCGCTGGCAATCAACACCGAAATCGTCGCCGCCGCCCCTAGCCGCTGGTACCCGCAGATACTGGCAAACACGAAAAACGACCCCAGCACCCCGGGCAGCACGCTCCAGTAGCGCAGCGCCCCGATCATCTCGCCAATCCCGGCCAGCCCTGAGCGCCCCAGTAGCAACCCGAGCAGAATGACGAACCCCACCGCCGAGTTGACCAGCAAGGTGATCAGCACCGTCGAGACCGTATTGCTGATCTGCACCATCAGCAGGTTCTGGATGACCAGGGCAGCACCGGCCGCCATCAGCAGCGCAACGATCCAGCCCATGGCCTACTCCGGCGCGACGCGCTGATCGAGCTTGAGCTGCAGGAATACCAGGTCCAGCCAGGTGCCGAACTTGGCCCCCACTTCCCGCAAGTGTCCGACGTTCTCGAAGCCGAGCTTTTCATGCAGGCCGATGGAGCCCAGGTTGCCGGCCTCGATACCGGCGACCATGACGTGCTTGCCAATGGCCCGGGCCCGTTCGATCAGGGCGCGCATCAGCTTTTCTCCAAGCCCTTTGCCCCGCTGGTCGCCACGTACATACACGGAGTGCTCGACGGTGTGCCGATACCCGTCCCACGCCCGCCAGTCGCCGAAGGAGGCGTAGCCCAGCACGTCGTCCGCGGCGTCGACTACCACCAGCACCGGATACCCGGCCTTTTGCCGATCAGCCAGCCAGGCCAGGCGGTTGGCCGTGTCGACCAGGGTTTCGTTCCAGATCGCCGTGGAGTGGGCGACCGCGTCGTTGTAGATCAGGGTAATGCCGGGAATGTCGCCGGGGACGGCGTCGCGAATTAGCATGGCAAACTCCGGTTGTCACTATGGTGGATGGATAATCCATCATAGTGGACTGCCGGTGCAAGCCCGCTCAGCGGCTGTTCAGCAGGGTAATCGCGTACACGCACTGCGCAGCACTGTCATTGCGAAATTCGCAATCCACCGGCGGCCCCAGTTCCAGGCAGTCGCCGGCTTGCATGGCATGGCGCACATCGCCCTCGACGAACACCAGTTCCCCCTGCAAGACCCAGATCAACTGGCGCTGGAAGGCATAGGCGGAGGCGGGCATGGGCACGTGCTTGCCGGCGGGGAGGGTGATTTGCAGCAGATCCACGGGCAGGTCGGACTGCGGCGAGACATGCCGGCGCAGGTAGCCGGTTTCCGGGTCCACCCAAACGCTCTGGTCCGCTGCGCGGAGCAGGCGGCCCTGTCGGGTTTCGGCGCGGGCGATCAGGCTGGAGATGCTCAGGCCGAAGGCCCCGGAGAGCTTGCCCAGGAGGTTGGCAGTGGGGCTGCTTTCGCCACGCTCGACCTTGTGGATCATCGCGCGGGAAACCGCGGCGCGTTGCGACAGTTCGGTGAGGGACCAGCCGCGGCTTTCCCGCTCGGTGCGGATGCGCGCGCCAATGCGGGCATCAAGATCGTGTTCGGTAGTCATGCCGTCACTATAGTGGACGCCCGCCGCGTGGCTCAACCCGCACGTCGCGTCTTGCCCCATAACACCCTCGCGGATTTTCAAACACTCGAAAACATCTGTTCGGTCAGCTTTGTAATATTTAGAAACAATTTGGCTGGTCCGACAAATCTGAAGGAAATTTCAGTCGACTCCATGCCGTTCGTCAGCTCAAGCCCGCATGCCGTCTCGGTTCCACCCCGCATTTACGGGGATTATCACTAAAGGATTAATACTAAGCGCGTGTACGAATAGTCCGGCGTGGATCCAAGTTTTTGGCTACAAATCACCCCCATCAAGGAACCTGTATTCGCCAGGGTCAGGCAGTTCGACATGCAGTGTGTGTAGTTCCTGAGGGGGACGGCTGGTCAGCCGGCACGCATTCAAAGACGGATTCGCCTGATCCACGAAGGAGACGCTCGTGGACAGAAGAACCGCCAAGAAGACCTTTACCGCTCGTTTTGCTCCATTGCCCCTTGCCGTCAGCATGGCAGCCGCAGGGGTAGCTACCGGTTTCTTCAGCCCACAGGCACAGGCGCTGTGCTCAACGGTTGGCTCCACCATTAGCTGTACGGGCGTGACTGTCGGCCTGGTCAGCTCGACCAGCAACCTGACGGTCAACGTGCAGAATGGTGCACAGATCTATACGGGCGTCGTTGACCCGATCAACGCGATCTCCCTCACCGGCACCGGCATCACCGTCAACAACGCCGGGCGCATCGATCCTGCGCTGCTCCCGGGCCTGGTCTCCCTGGCGTCCGGCCTGAGCCTCTCCAACGCCGCCGGTAGCACGATAACGGTCAATAACCTTTCCACTGGCGAGATCATGGGCACCTCGACCCTGCTCGGCGCCAACCTGCTGAATCTCGGCGGTGTCGGTCTGGTGGTGCAGAACGGGGCGGGGGGCACCACGACAATCGGTAACAGCGGCCTCATCAGCGGCACTCCCTTGCTGGGGGCGGCGGTCCTCGCCGAGGACATCCCGGTGATCGCGCTCCGTGGTGGCGCGCGTAACGTCCTGACCAACAATGCGACGGGCATCATCACGGGCCGGGTGGCCATGCAGGCCTCTACGTCAGGTAACGTCTTCACCAACGCCGGTACGGTCACCGGGAGTATCAACCTGGGGACGGGCACTGCGGGCGTATCCGGGGCCAACACCTTCAACGCCGTGACCGGCTCCCTGGTCAGCGCCGGTGCGGGTGTCGGGATCGACCTTGGGGTACTCGGTGGCCTCGGTATCGCCTACGTCGGGGCTGGCATCGTCAACGGCGGCCTGATCAACAACGGCAACACCCTGAACCTGATGAACGCCATCGGTGGCGGCTCCGGCATCAACGGCACCGGTACCATCAACGGTACCCAATACGTCAACTTCAACAACCTCGTTGTCTCCAGCGGCACCTGGACGATGACCAACCAGTTGTTCAAGTCCGGTACCACCAGCCCGAGCGTCAACCTGAACGGCGGCCGGTTGCGCGTCGACTCCAACGCCCTGCTCGGCGTGTCCTCGCTCACGTCCAACGGCGGCTCCCTGGGCAACGCCAGCGGCACCAACTCTACGGTCAGCAGCAACATCACCCTCGCGGGCAACCTGACGGTGGACAGCGACCTGGGCCTGACCCTCAACGGCGTCGTGAGCGGCGCCGGCACCTTGATCAAGACCGGCACCGGCACCCTGACCCTCAATGGCAACAACACCCTGACCAGCGGCACCACCCTGACCGCCGGTACCCTGTCCCTGGGCAACGCCTCGGGCCTCGGTGTCGGCAGCAACACCCTGAACGTCACCGGTGCCAGTACCCTGAGCAGTACCTCGGCGATGACCGTCGCCAATGGTATCTTGCTCAACGGCGCCAACCTGACCGTCAACAGTACCTCGGCCCTGAACCTGAGCGGTGCGATCAACGGCACCGGTTCGCTGACCAAGACCGGCAGCGCCGACCTGACGCTGAGCGGCGCCAACAACTTCGGCGGCGGCCTCAACATCAACGCCGGCAAGCTGATCCTGGCCAATGCCGGGGCCACCGGCGCGGGCACTATCACCGCGGGGATCGCCGGTGGCGAGCTGGACACTTCCAGCGCCCAGACCCTGACCAACCTGGTCCAGCTCAACGGCAACCTGACCCTGACGGGCAGCAACAACCTGACCCTCAACGGGAAAATCTCCGGCAGCGGCGGCCTGATCAAGAACGGCACCAACACCCTGACCCTGACCGGCGCCAACGACTTCACCGGCAACTCGATCCTCGCCGGCGGCACCCTGGTATTGACCAACAACGCCGCCCTGGGCCTCGGCCAACTGACCCTGAACGCCAACTCCAGCCTGCTGGCCGACGGCCTCAACGTCGGCAACGCCATCAACCTGGGCACCCGCGCCCTGACCCTGACCAACACCGCTGCCACTACGCTCAGCGGTGCGCTCTCCGGCACCGGTCAAGTGATCAAGAGCGGAACCGGCGACCTGACCCTGAGCGGCAACAGCAACTTCGCCGGGGTCGTGCAGTTGACCAACGGCAAGCTGATCATCGGCAGCAACTCCGCGCTGGGTATCGGCAGCCTGGCGGCGGGCGCCAACACCGTTCTCGACAGCGACGCTGCGCGCACCCTCGCCGTCAACGCGATCAACATTGCGAGCAACCTGACCATCGCCGGCAGCAACGACCTGGCGCTGAACGGCCAGATCGCCGGCAACGGCACCGTGACCAAGAACGGCTCGGCGAGCCTGACGCTGGGTGGACCCAACGTCTATGTCGGCAACACCCTGCTCAACGCCGGCACCCTGATCCTCGGCTCCCCCACGGCGCTGGGCAACCCCAACAACCTGCTGGTGGCCAGCGCCGGCACCACGCTGGATGCCAACACCGCGGTCTCCATCGCCAACGGCATCACCCTGGGCGCCGGCGGCAACCTGACCATCGGCGGCACCTCCGCCCTGGGCATCAACGGCACCATCAGCGGAGCCGCAGGCGCGGGCCTGGTGAAGAACGGCACCGCCGACCTGATCCTCAACGGCAGCAACACCTACACCGGCGATACCCTGCTCAATGCCGGTCGCCTGGTCGTCGGCCACGCCAACGCGCTGGGGCAGAGCGCCCTGATTGCCGCAGCGGGCAGCACCCTGGACTCCAACGCGTCGATCAACCTGGCCAATGCCATCACCCTCAATGGTGCCGTCAACGTCGGCGGGACCTCCAACCTGACCCTCAGCGGCCTGATCAGCGGCGGTACCCTGGTCAAGGTCGGCGGGACCAACCTGACCCTGACCGGCGTCAACACCTACAGCGATACCACCCTGCTCGGTGGTGTCCTGGCCCTGACCAATGCCGGCGCCATCGGCAGCGGCGATATCACCGTCGGCGGTGCATCGACCCTGGCCGGTACCGTTCCGCTGACCCTGGCCAACAATATCCACCTGAATTCCGCCTTGGCCACGCCGGTCGGCGGTACCAATGCCCTGACGCTCAACGGCGTCATCGACGGCGCCGGCAGCCTGAGCAAGTCCGGCAGCGGCACCCTGACCCTGAATGGCGTCAACAACTACAGCGGCGGCACCGCGCTGGTAGCTGGCACCCTGTTGCTGGGCAATGGCAGCGCGCTCGGCACCGGTACCCTGAGCACCGCCGGTGGCACCACCCTCGACACCGCCAGCGCGATGACCCTCGGCAACGCCCTGAGCGTCACCGGCCAACTGAACCTGACCGGCAACAACGCCCTGACCCTGACCGGCAACATCACCGGCTCCGGTGGCCTGAACAAGAACGGCGCCAGCGCCCTGACCCTGAGCGGCGTGGGCAGCAACTACTCCGGGCAGACCAACCTCAATGCTGGCACCCTGATCCTCGGCAGCAACAACGCCCTCGGCACCAGCGTGCTGAATGCCGCCGGTGGCACCGTGCTGGACGCCACCACCGGGGCGAATGCCTCCAACCAGATCAACCTGGCCGGCAACCTCGCCATCGGCGGCAGTGCCGACCTCGGCCTGAGCGGCCTGGTCACCGGCACCGGCAGCCTGACCAAGAACGGCGCCAGTGTCCTGGGCCTGAGTGGCAACAACACCTTCCAGGGCGGCGTCGTGCTCAATGCCGGCGGCCTGGTGGTGGGCAGCAACACTGCCCTGGGCCTTGGCACCCTGACCGTAGCCGGCGCTTCGATACTCGACAGCAGTGCCTCGATCATTCTTGCCAACCAGGTCGCCCTCAACAGCGACCTGACCATCGGCGGCAGCAACAACCTGGGGCTGAGCGGCACCCTCACCGGCACCGGCAACCTGATCAAGAACGGCGCGGGCAACCTGCTGCTGAACGGCACCAACACCGGCTTCACCGGCAATACCACACTCAACGCCGGTCGTATCGTGGTCGGCACCAACAGCGCCCTGGGTTCGGGCACCGTGACTGCGGCCGACGGCACTGCGCTTGATGCGGCGGGTGCGGTCAACCTCGCCAATGCGATCACCGTCAATGGCGCGTTGTCCCTGGGCGGCACCGGCAACCTCGGCCTGACCGGCGCCATCACCGGCGCCGGCAGCCTGGTCAAGACCGGCAACGCCACCCTGACCCTGTCCGGCAACAACAACTACGCCGGCGGCACCACGCTCAACGCCGGTGCCCTGAACATCGGCAGCGCCACCGCCATCGGCGCGGGCGACCTGACCGTCGGCGGCGCAGCCAGCCTGACCACCACGGGCGCGCAGAGTCTCGCCAACGCGGTGCACCTGAATGCCGGCCTGATCCTGCCGGGTAGTGCCAACCTGACCCTCAACGGTGTAATCGACGGTATCGGCGGCCTGACCAAGACCGGCACCGGCAGCGTCACCCTCAACGGCGCCAACACCTACGGCGGCGGCACCCTGCTGTCCGGTGGCACCCTGGTGGCAGGGTCGAACACTGCCTTTGGCAGCGGCACACTGACCGCGAATGCTGGCACTTCGTTGGACGCCAACAAAGCCGTGAGCCTGGCCAACGCCGTGGCCCTGACCGGCAACGTCAACGTCCTGGGCAGCAGCGACCTGGCCCTGACCGGCGACATCGCCGGCGCTGGTGGCCTGACCAAGACCGGCAGCGCCAAGCTGACCCTCTCCGGCAACAACACCTTCACCGGCCCGGTCAACCTCAGCGGCGGCACCCTGAGCGTGGGCAGCAACACCGCCCTCGGCCTCGGCGCGCTGAATGCCAGCGGCAATGCGATCCTCCAGGCCGCCACTGCCGCCAGCCTCAACAACCTGATCAACCTCAACGGTGGCCTGGTCCTGGGCGGCAGCGCCGCGCTGTCGCTGAACGGCCTGATCACTGGCACCGGTGGCCTGACCAAGCAAGGCACCTCGACCGTCACCCTGAACAGCGCCAACACCTACACCGGCGGCACCACCCTGGCCAACGGCACCCTGGTGCTCGGCAACAGCCTGGCCCTGGGCAACGGTGCAGTGACCGTGACCGGCCCTGGCACCCTCGACAGCCTCACCGCGATCAACCTGGGCAACAACATCACCCTGAACGGTGCCCTGAGCATGGGCGGCACTGCCGACCAGACCCTCAGCGGCGTGATCAGCGGTGCCGGCAGCCTGACCTCCAATGGGCAGAGCAACCTGACCCTCACCGGGGTCAACACCTACACCGGCGGTACCACCCTTAGCGCCGGTACCCTGACCCTCGGCAATGCCGGCGCCATCGGCAGCGGTCGCCTGAGCGTCACCGGTGCGTCGAGCCTGAACACCAACTCGGCGTTCGCCCTGGCCAACGCCATCACCCTCGGGGCCGGCCTGAACCTCACCGGCCACAGCGACCTGACCCTCAATGGCGTCATCGACGGCGCTGCCGGCCTGACCAAGAGCGGTGCGGGCAACCTGACCCTGAACGGCGTCAACACCTATGTCGGCGGTACCACGCTGGCGGGCGGCACCCTGACCCTCGGCAACGGCAGCGCCCTGGGCAACGGCGCCCTGAGCGTGACCGGCGCGGCGACCCTGGACAACAGCGCGGCCTTCGCCCTGGGCAATGCCATCGCCCTCGGCGCCGACCTGACCCTGGCCGGCACCAACGCCCTCAACCTGGGCGGGGTGATCAGCGGGACCGGCGGCCTGGTCAAGACCGGCGCGGCCGACCTGATCCTCGCTGGCGCCAACACCTTCAGCGGCGCGGTGGACATTCTCTCCGGCAGCCTGACCACCCTGAACACCGGCTCCCTGGGCAATACCTCGGGCGTCAACGTCGCCACCGGCGCGCTCTCAACCTCGGTGCCAGTTCCGCCATCGGCGGCCTGAACGGCGGCGGTGCGGTCGCCCTGGGCAACAACACCAGCCTGAGCGTCGGCGGCAGCAACCTCAGCAGCCTGTTCAACGGCGTGATCTCCGGCAACGGCAGCCTGGTCAAGGCCGGCAGCGGCAGCCTGACCCTGGCGGGTAGCAACACCTACACCGGCAACACCCAGGTCAACGGCGGCACGCTGAATGTCAGCGGCGCCCTGGCCGGCGGCCAGGTCCAGGTGAATACCGGCGCGACCCTGACCGGCGGCGGCTCCATCGCCGGTCCGGTGAACATCGCCGACGGCGGCCACCTGGCGCTGAACAGCGGCTTCAAGCTCAGCACCGGTGCACTGACCCTCAATGGCAACTCGAACCTCGACGTCGGCCTCGGCTCGCCGTCTACCGGCGGCAATGCGCTGCTCGCCGTGGGCGGCAACCTGACCCTCGACGGCAACCTGAATGTCAGCGATATCGGCGGCTTCGGCGCCGGTATCTACCGTCTGATCGACTACACCGGGGCCCTGACCGACAACGGTCTGGTGATCGGCTCCGTACCGGGCAGCGTCCAGCCGAGCGACCTGCAAGTGCAGACCGCGATCGGCGCGCAGGTCAACCTGCTGGTCGGCGGCGCCAACGGCAGCGTGCTGTTCTGGGATGGCAGCAGCACCGTCAGCGACGGCGTGATCCAGGGCGGCAGCGGCACCTGGGATGCGACCACCACCAACTGGACCACGGTCAACGGCACCGGCAACCGTGACTGGAGCAGCAACTTCGCGGTGTTCCAGACCCCGGCTGGCAGCGTCACCGTCAATGGCACCCAGGCGATCACCGGTCTGCAGTTCACCGTGGACGGCTATGTGCTCAACGGTCCTGGCGCCCTGGAACTGGTCAACAACGGCAACGGCACCGCGACCTTCCGGGTCGATCCGAATGCCACCGCGACCCTCAACCTCGGCCTGAGCGGCAGCGGCACGCTGAACAAGGTGGACAGCGGCACCCTGGTGCTCAACGGCGCCAACAGCTACACCGGCGGCACCGTGCTCAATGGCGGCACCCTGGTGCTCGGCAACAACGCGGCATTGGGTAACGGTACCCTGGTCACTGCGGCCAACACCACCCTGGACAGCAACACCGCCATCACCCTGGGCAACAATATCGGCACCTTCGGCGCCCTCAACCTGACCGGCAGCAATGCCCTGACCCTCAACGGTCTGGTCACCGGTGGCGGCAGCCTGGTCAAGAACGGCACCGGCACCCTGACCCTGAATGGCGCCAACGCCTACGTCGGCGGCACCACCATCAACAGTGGCGCGCTGGTCCTGGGCAACGACAGCGCCCTCGGCACGGGTGCCCTGCATGTGGCAGGCACCGGCATCACCCTGGACAACACCCCGGCACTGTCCCTGGCCAACGCCATCGACCTGGGCAACAGCCTGACCCTGCTGGGCACCAGCGACCTCGCCTTGAACGGCGTAGTCAGCGGCGCTGGGAGCCTGGTCAAGAATGGTCTGGGCAACCTGACCCTGGGTGGCCTCAACACCTACTCCGGTGGCACCACCTTGGCCGCCGGCAGCCTGACCGTCACCAATGGCGCGGCACTGGGTAGCGGCGCGCTGAACGTCACCGGCGCTTCCAGCCTGAACAACAGCGGCGCGGTGACCCTGGGCAACAACGTCAACCTTGGCGCCGACCTGACCCTGCCAGGCACCGCCAGCCTGACCCTGAACGGTGTGCTCGCCGGTACCGGCGGCCTGAACAAGACCGGCTCCGGCACGCTCACCCTCAACGGCGCCAATACCTACGGGGGCGCTACCAGCCTTGCCGGTGGCACGCTGGTGGTCGGCAACAACACCGCGCTGGGCACCAGTCACCTGACGGCTGCGGACGGCACCGCGTTCGACAGCAGCACAGCCCTCAGCCTGGCCAACGGCATCACCCTGCTGGGCGGCCTGAACGTCATCGGCAGCAACAACCTGACCCTGAGCGGTGTCATCGATGGCGCTGGCGGCCTGACCAAGAACGGCGCCGGTGTCCTGACCCTGACCGGCAACAACGGCAACACCGGCGACACCACCCTGAACGGCGGCACCCTGGTGGTCGGCAGCGACACCGCGCTGGGCGCCGGTGCCCTGAACACCGCCGATGGCGTGACCCTGGGCACCCTCGGCACGACGTCGCTGGTCAACGCGCTGAACCTGGGCGGCAACCTCAACCTGATCGGCAATTCCGACCTGACCCTGGCCGGCCTGGTCAGCGGCGCAGGCGGCCTGACCAAGAACGGCAATGGCAACCTGACCCTGCTCGGTGTCAACACCTACACCGGGCCGACCAACCTGAACGGCGGCACCCTGACTATCGGCAACGATGCCGCCATCGGCACTGGCGCCCTGAATGTCGGCGCCGCCTCCAACCTGGCCGGCACCAGCACCTTCAGCCTGGCCAACACCATCAACCTCGGTGCGCTGCTGACCCTCGGTGACAACAACGACATCACCCTGAACGGCAACGTGGCCGGTACCGGCGCACTGCTCAAGGGCGGCGCGGGCACCCTGACCCTGAATGGCGCCAACAGCTACAGCGGTGGCACCACCCTGGCCAATGGCAGCCTGCTGGTCGGCAACAACGCGGCGCTGGGCAGTGGCACGCTGAACATCACCGGGGCCGGGACCTTCCTCGACGCGGCCAACAACACCGGCGTGGCCATTGCCAACGCCATCGCCCTGGGTGCGAACACCCTGACCTATACCGGCAGTAACGCACTGGCCCTGAATGGCAACATCAGCGGCACCGGCAGCCTGCTCAAGAGCGGCCTGGCCACGCTGACCCTGGGTGGCAACAACACCTTCAGCGGTGGCGTGCGCCTGAACGCCGGGGTCCTGGTTCTGGCCTCGGCCACCGGCCTGGGCAGCGGCGCCCTGACCGCAGCGGGCGGCTTGCTCAACAACACCGTCAGCGCCAGCCTGAACAACGCCGTGCACCTGCTCGGCACCCTGACCCTGACCGGCGCCCAGAGCCTGGCGCTCAACGGCGTGATCGACGGCAGCGCCAACCTGGCCAAGACCGGCATCGGCAACCTGCTCCTGACCGGCAACAACACCTACACCGGCAACACCTTCCTGCTCGGCGGCACCACCACCGTCGGCAGCAACACCGCCTTCGGTACCGGCAACATCACCACCGGCAGTGCTGGCCTGGATAGCTCCACCGCGGTGGCCCTGGCCAACAACTTCAGCGTGCTCGGAACCCTGGTCATCGGCGGTACTTCCGACCTGACCCTGAACGGCGCGCTGACTGGCGCAGGCGGCAGCCTGATCAAGAACGGCGCGGGTACCCTGACCCTGAACGGCAGCAACAACTTCGCCGCCGGCGTCACGCTCAATGCCGGTACCCTGGCCGTGGGCCAGAATGGCTCGCTGGGCTCGGGCAACCTGACCGTCGCCGGATCGTCCACCCTGGTGGCGGCCAACAACGGCGTGGCCCTGACCAACGGCATCCAGACGGACAGCCGCCTGACCGTCGGTGGCGCCAACAACCTGACCCTGAACAGTGTCATCAGCGGCAACGGCAGCCTGATCAAGACCGGCACCAGCACCCTGACCCTGACCGGCGCCAACACCTACAACAACGGCACCACCCTCAACGGCGGCGTTGTGGTGGTCGGCAACAACAGCGCCTTCGGTACCGGTTCGGTGGTTGCCAACGCCGGCAACACCGCGACCACCGTGCGCAACACCGTGCTTCGCACCCTCAGCAACACCTTCGTGGTCGACGGCAACATGACCCTGGATACCCCTGCCGAGCTCCGGTTCACGGGCGCGCTCAATGGCAGCGGCACCCTGACCAAGACCGGCAGCAACGAAGTGCTGCTGCTCTCCGCCGGCAACTTCAACGGTGACATCGATGTACTGGCCGGTTACGTCACCGCAGTCGTTACCAATGCCCTCGGCGACCTGAGGTCCGCCAGCCTGGCGGCAGGGTCCGGGCTGACCGTCGATGGCAATATCAACATCGGCAGCCTGACCGGCCAAGGCGTCATGCGCATCACCAACGGCAATGTCAGCGTCGGTGGCAACAACCTCGATGGCGTGTTCGCCGGTACGGTGACCCAAAGCGGCGGCTTGAACAAGGTCGGCGCCGGGGTGCTGGAACTGACCGGCACCAGCGACAACACCGGGCTCAACACCGTCAGCGCCGGTACCCTGAAAGTCACCGGCAGCCTGAGTGGCAGCGGCGGCCTGAACGTCGACCCCGGTGCAATCCTGACCGGTAGCGGCAGCATCGGCGGCACCACCACCATCGCCGACGGCGCCACCCTGGTGGGCTACAGCGGCCAGAAGCTGACCTTCGACAACCTGGTGCTCTCGCAGGCCAGCAACGTCGACTTCAACCTGGGCTCGTTGACCACCAGCGCTGATGCGCTGTTCAACGTGAACAGCGACCTGACCATGGCGGGTACCTTCAACATCGCCGACTTCGGTGGCCTGGGCAACGGTGTCTATCGCCTGTTCGATTACGGCGGCGTCCTGATCGACAACGGCATGACCTTCGGCGACCTGCCCACGGGTGTGACGTACAGCGATCTGACCCTGCTCACGGGTACGAATAGCCAGGTCAACCTGATGGTGAGCTCCCCGAACCTGGTCATCCAGTTCTGGGATGGTGTCGATACCACCAGCAATGGCCTGGTCGAAGGCGGCAGCGGCGTGTGGGACAACACCACCGCCAACTGGGCCGAGTACGACGGCTTCGGCAACCTCGACTGGCAGGGCCAGTTCGCGGTGTTCCAGGGTGCTACCGGCACCGTTACCGTGGACGGCCAGCAGAACATCAACGGCATGCAGTTCATGACCGACGGCTACCAGTTGGTCTCCGGGACCAACGGCTCGCTGAACATCAGCAACCGTAACGGCTCCTACTTCGCCGTGCGGGTGGACAATGGCGTCACCGCCACCCTCGACCTGCCGCTGGAAGGCGACGGCATCCTGACCAAGCTGGACGTCGGCACCCTGGTGCTCAACGGCGTCAACAGCTACACCGGCGGCACCGCGCTGAACGGCGGCACCCTGGTGCTAGGCAATGACAGCGCCCTGGGCCAAGGTGCTCTGACCACCGCGGCCGGCACCACCCTGGACAGCAACCAGGCCGTGTCGATCGTCAACGACGTTACCGTGAACGGTGCGCTCAACCTGGCCGGCAGCAACGACCTGACCCTCAACGGCGTGGTCGGCGGCAATGGCAGCCTGGTCAAGAACGGCAACGGCTTCCTGACCCTGAACAACGTCAACACCTTCCTTGGTGGTCTCAACCTGAATGCCGGTCGCCTGATCCTGGGCGCCAACGGAGCACTGGGCGCTGGCGCCCTGACCGCTGCCAACGGCACCTCGCTGGACAACTCCAGCGCGCTGACCCTGGGCAACACCGTCAACCTGGCCGGCAACCTGCTGCTCGTCGGCAACAACGACCTGACCCTGAACGGTCCGGTCAACGGTGTCGGCAGTCTGACCAAGCAAGGCATCAGCACCCTGACCCTGAACGCCGTCAACGCCTTCACCGGCGGCACGAACCTGGCGGCCGGCAAGCTGAAACTGGGCAATGCCGCCGCGTTGGGCAGCGGCGCCCTGACCGTGAGTGGTGCGTCCGAGCTGGACACCAGCAGCGCCATGAGCCTGGCCAACAACATGCTGCTGAACGCCGCCCTGACCCTCGACGGCACGACCGACCTGGCGCTGGATGGTGCGATTTCCGGCGGCGGTAGCCTGATCAAGAACGGTCTGGGCAACCTGACCCTGAATGGCGTCAACGGCTTCGGCGGCGGCCTGACCCTGAACAGCGGCAACCTGACCCTGGGCAATGCGGGTGCGCTGGGTACTGGCCAACTGCGCGTTACCAGCAACTCGCGGCTGAGCAACACCAGCGCCATGGTGCTGGGCAACGATGTGGATATCAGCGGTACCCTGGCGATCGCCGGCAACAGCGACCTGACCCTGAACGGCGTACTCAGCGGCGTCGGCACCCTGGACAAGAACGGCCTGGCCACCCTGACCCTGGGCGGTACCAACACCTTCACCGGTATCTTCAACGTCCTGGCCGGTACCCTGAGAACCACCAGCAGCGGCGCCCTGGGCAACCCGACGCAGCTCAATGTCAGCAGCGGTGCCAACCTCGACCTGGGCGGCAACCTGGCGCTGACCAACCTGACGGGCAGCGGTGGCGTGGACGTCGACAGCGGCGTCACCCTGGCGGTTGCCGGCGGCACCTTCGACGGTGGACTGAGCGGTACCGGCAACCTGAACAAGGTCGGCAACACCACCCTGACCCTGACCGGCACCAACACCATCACCGGTGCCACCACCGTCAGCGGCGGCAACCTGGTGGTTGATGGCAGCCTGGCGAGCAACACCGTCAGCGTCGGCGCCAACACCGGCCTGTCCGGTACCGGCGACCTTGCCGGCGCCGTCACCGTGGCCAGCGGCGGCAACCTGAACCTGCAAACCGGCAATACCCTGAACGTCGGTTCGCTGGTGCTGGACAGCGGTTCCAACCTCAATACCAACCTGGGCGTGGCGCTTTCGGGCGATCCTTCGCTGCTGAGCGTGGCTGGCGACCTGACCCTGGGCGGCAACCTCAATGTGAGCGACGGCGGCGGTTTCGGCCGCGGTGTCTATCGCCTGGCCTACTACGCCGGCAACCTGGTCAACAACGGCCTGGTCATCAACTCCCTGCCGGGCACTGTCGATCCGAGCAACGTCGTGTTGCAGACCTCGGTCAGCAACCAGGTCAACCTGGTGGTGGGTGGTACCGACACCGTCTTGTTCTGGGACGGCAACCAGACTTCGGGCAACGGCGCCGTGGATGGTGGCTTCGGTGTCTGGGATAGCACCAACACCAACTGGACCAGCAGCGACGGCAGCATCAACCAGGCCTGGAATAACACCTTCGCGGTGTTCCAGGGCACTGGCGGCACCATCACCGTCAACGGCTCGCACGCCATCACCGGCCTGCAGTTCATGGACAACGGCTACACCCTCAACGGTGGTATCGGTGGCGAGCTGCTCCTTGGCACCAGCGCCGACATCCTGCGGGTCGATACCGGCGTGACCGGAACCCTGGGCCTGGCGGTCAATGGCACCGGGACCCTGAACAAAGAGGGGAACGGCACCCTGGTGCTCAACGGCGCCAATGGCTACACCGGCGGTACCGTCCTCAACGGCGGCACCCTCGTGGTGGGCAACGACGGCGCACTGGGCACGGGCGACCTGACCGCTGCAGCCGGCACCACCCTGGACAGCAACAGCGCGGTCACCCTGGCCAACAATGCCGTGCTCAATGGCGGCCTGACCGTCGCTGGCAGCAACGCCCTGACCCTGAATGGCGTGGTCAGCGGTGCCGGCAGCCTGACCAAGGCCGGCAATGCCAACCTGACCCTGAACGGCGTCAACACTTACACCGGCGGCACCGTGCTCAACGGCGGCAGCGTGACCCTGGGCAACAACGGCGCCCTGAGCAGCGGCACGGTCAGCGTCACCGGCGCCTCGCTGCTGGACAGCACCGGCGCCCTGCAACTGGCCAACGCCCTCAACCTGACCTCGCAACTGACCCTGGCCGGCAGCCAGGACACCACCCTGAGTGGTGTCGTCTCCGGCACCGGCAGCCTGGTCAAGAACGGCAACGGTTCGCTGCTGCTGAGCGGCGCCAACACCTACAGCGGCGGCACCACCATCAACGCGGGTAGCGTCACCGGTGATACCACCAGCCTGCAGGGCGCCATCCTCAACAACGGCGCGCTGACCTTCGCGCAGAACGCCGACGGCACCTACAGCGGCGCCCTGACCGGCGCGGGCACCCTGACCAAGTCCGGTACCGGCCAACTGTTGCTTACCGGCAACAGCGGCTTTACCGGCAACACCCTGGTCAGCTCGGGCAGCCTGGTCAACAACGGCACCCTGGCCAGCGCCAACGTGCAGGTCGCCAGCGGCGCCAGCCTCGGTGGCAGCGGCACCTACAGCGGTACCGTGACCATCGCCGACGGGGCCAACCTGAACGCCGGCACTGCGACCGCACCGCTGAGCGTGGGCAACCTCAACCTGTCCTCGGGCAGCAACCTGAACTTCGCCCTCGGCGCGCCAGGCGGTTCCACCACCGTGGTTTCGGTGGCAGGCAACCTGGTTCTGGATGGCACGCTGAACATCAGCAACGCCGGCGGCTTCGGCCAGGGGGTGTACCAGCTATTCAGCTACGGCGGCAGTGTCACCGACAACGGCCTGGTCTACGGCAGCCTGCCAACCGGTACCACGCTGGCGGACCTGACCCTGCAGACCGCCATCGCCAACCAGATCAACCTGGTGGTGGGTAGCGACCTGCTGTTCTGGAACGGCAGCAAGACCACCGGCGACGGCACCATCAGCGGCGGCACCGGCACCTGGGCCAGCGGCACCACCAACTGGACCAACACCGCCGGTACCGGCAGCAATGCCTGGAACAACACCTTCGCCGTGTTCGGCGGTGATTCCGGTACTGTCACCGTGGCCGGCAAGCAGTCCTTCACCGGCCTGCAGTTCCTCACTGATGGCTATACCGTGCAAGCAGGCACCGGTGGCGAGCTGGAGGCGGTCAACTCCGCCAGCGGTGACCTCGCGGCGGTCCGCGTCGGCACCGGTACCGCAGTCATCTCGGCGCCGCTGGTCGGCACCGGCGGCATCGAGAAACTGGATGCCGGCACCCTGTACCTCACCGGCGCCAACACCTACACCGGCGGCACCACCGTCAGTGGCGGCACGCTGATGGGCAACACCACCAGCCTGCGCGGCAGCATCACCAACAACGCCAACCTGGTGTTCGCACAAGGCACCAATGGGCAGTTCAGCGGCATCCTCAGCGGCACCGGCACCATCAGCAAGCAAGGTACTGGTGACCTGCTGATCGTTGGCAGCCAGCCGTTCAATGGCGCCTTCAGTGTCGACCAGGGCAGCGTGACCGTCGGCAACGCGGCCAACCCGGGTACGGTGTTCGGCGCCCAGGTCACCGTCGGCAGCGATGGCAGCCTGGCCGGCACCGGCAGCGTCGGTTCGCTGGTCAACAACGGCACCGTGGTCACCGGCCTGGATGGCGGCAACCTCTCTGTAGCCGGCAACTTCAGCAACGCCGGGACCCTGGCCATCAGCCTGGCCCCAAGCCTGACCAACTACCTCAACGTAGGCGGCACGGCGAACCTGGGCGGCACGCTGAACGTGGTCAACCTCGGCTCGTACACCGGCGACAGCCAGTACACCCTGGTCACGGCCACCGGTGGCGTCACCGGCACCTTCGCCAGCAATAACCTGGAGAGCCTGACGTTCCTCGACACCACGCTGAACTACGGCGCCAACAACGTGACCCTGGATGTGGCACGCAACGGCACCTCGTTCGCCAGCGTGGCGCAGACCGACAACCAGCGTGCGGTGGCGAATGCCCTGGACAGCGCCTCGGCGCCGGCCAGCTTGCGCAACACCATCATCAGCTCCACGGCCAGCAGTGCTGCGGCGGCCTTCGAAAGCCTGTCCGGCGAGATCTATGCCAGCACCGCGACCGTGCTGATCGAGGACTCGCGCTACGTCCGTGACGCGGTCAACGACCGTATGCGTGATGCCGGTTGCAGCGACGACCAGGACCCACGCCGTGCCCTGACGCCTAACAGCAACCAGCAGACCACCGGTCGCGGTTGCAGTGGCGAAGGGGTGGGCTGGATCCGTGCCGTGGGCGGCTGGGGTGATTTCGACGGCGGCCACAACGCGGCCAACGTCAAGCGTGACCTGTCCGGCTTCCTGATCGGTTTCGACAACCACCTCAACGACCAGGTGCGTGCCGGTATCGCTGCCGGTTACACCAACAGCAGCATCAGTGCCAAGGGTAAGCCGCAGGACGCCTCGGTGGACAGCTACCACCTGGCGGCCTACATGAGCTACCAGATGGACGCCTTCGCCGCACGGATGGGCGCCGGCTACACCTGGCACGACATCGACAGCAAGCGCTACGTCGAGGCCGGCAGCTACAACGAACGCCTGAAGTCCAGCTACAAGGCGCGTACCGCGCAGGTGTTCGGCGAAGTGGGTTATGCCATCGACGCGGGCGGCGTGGCGCTGGAGCCGTTCGCTGGCCTGGCCTACGTCAACTACGACAGTGATAAGGCCCGCGAGAAAGGCGGGGCAGGGCGTCTGGAGGCTGATACCCAGCAGGACAACGTGTTCTCCACCGTCGGTCTGCGTGCTGGCAAATCGTTCAAGCTGGACAACGGCAGCACCCTGACCCCGCGTGGCAGCATCGGCTGGCGGCATGCCTTCGGCGACACCAAGCCGGATGCGGACCTGCGCTTCATCGAAGGCGGTGCCGGGTTCAGCAACTCCGGTGTACCGATCGCCAAGGATGCGGCGGTGATCGAGGCCGGTCTGGACCTGAGCGTCGGGGCTGCCGGCAAGGTGGGCGTGGGTTACTCCGGCCAGTTGGCCAGAGAGAACCGCGACAACGCGGTGACCCTGAACTTCAGCATGGAGTTCTGATCCATCCACCCCGCCCGGGAGCGATGTTTTCTCGGGCGAAGTGGCTAAACCCCGGACAAAAAGAAATCCGCTTGGTGCGGATTTCTTTTTGTCCGGGGTTTAGTCGTTCAGCCCGTGGTGGACGCCTTATCGGCCGTGCCGTGCCTGCGCAATCTTGCGAGCAGACGCAGGGTCAGCTGCTTCGCTGGGCTTTCGAAGTAATTGAATATCAGCGCGCTGAGGGCCAAGGATATGCAGAAATAAAACAGACTGTAGTTGATATCATCTACCAGGGTTTGCGGAACTTCGGATTTGAAACGAATAAACTGACCGATCATGATCGAACTTTGATGGACCAGATAGAAGGCGAAGCTGGCCTTGCCAAGGTAAATCAGCGGACGGGTACTGATCGCCCGGGCCAGCGCGCCATTCTGGTACGCAAATGCAAAGATGATCAGCGCCAGCGGGCCGAGGTAGTAAAGGTCGAAACGATGGGCTGCGCTGACGCCGGGCGATAGCGCGATGAAAGCTGCCAACAATGCCAGCGACAGCGCCTGCAGGGCCGTTGCCTGGCCAGTCGACAGCGGCTTCAGCCCGTTGAACAGACGGTACAGAAGAATGCCCGCGAGAAAATCAGCCAGGCGCAGCGGCGCAAAGATGTACATGGTGAAGTGGTGAAGATGCTCGGGGAGTACTTCGGCAAGTCCCAGTTTACCGAGGATTACCACGCCCGCGACGAGCACCAGGACGCGGCTGCGCAACAATGTGAAGAGGGGGAACAGCAAGTAGAAGAACATCTCCACCGACAGACTCCAGGTTGGAGCGTTGAAGGAGAAGTAAGTCTTGGCTTCGGGGGAGAAGGCCTGGGTCAGGGTTACGTTGAACAGCAGGTTTACGAAATAGGCCAGGGTTCCGTCCGGCTCCGGGCGGATCAGGAACATGACATACAGTACGAGAACCAGAATATGCGCAGGATAGATCCTGGCGATACGTGAGGAAAGATAGCCGGCGTAGTTCGAACGGTTGATCTTCTGTCCAGCATGGGCGTAGGAAAGTATGAATCCGGATAATGCAAAAAAGAAGGTAACGCCCATGTATCCTTCATATAAAACATTGCTGTAGAGTGTCGATACTCCCGCGTTTGGGGTTGTTTTCAGAAAGTGCAGATGACTGAAAAATACAAATAGCGCGGCAAAGAATCGCAGCGACGTCAGAGCAGGTAATGGCGCTCGCATAGATGGACTCTGGAAGGTCTGGAAAGGAAAACATGGCAGCATACTTCAGGGTGCTGCTTCTCACAATGCATGTCGAGATTCTGGCGTCGCCTGTGTTGTTGCCGCGAGTTTCCAGGCAAAGAGGTCGCTAAATGGCGCGCTTGTACGTAACGCTCTCCCTGCTCCTTTATCTCCTGGCCCTGTGCCTCGACGCCGTGAACCTCAGCGGCGGCAATGTCGTGACTGCCCAGCAGGCGCTGTTCCAGGGACCCTGGGGCGTGGTCCTCGGCCTGTTCGGCTGGTTCGCCAATCCCCTGTTCGGTCTCGCCCTGCTGCTGCGTCGACGACTGCGCTGGCTGGCGCTGTTCCTCGGGGTCTGGGCCCTCTACCTGGCAGTCATGAGCTACGGCATCGAGCGCCTGCCGGACAACATCAACTACAGCTTCCATGACGTGATCGGCTTTGCTCCGGGCTATTACCTCTGGGCCCTGGCCATGGCCGCCTTCTGCATCGGCCAGGCCTGGTGGTGCAGCCGCGGGCGCAATGCCGAGGTGCCGCGCTGGAGCCTGCCGGAAGGCGCGCTGGCGTTGTTGCTGCTGGTGGTGATGGTGATCGGCCTGCGCGATGAAAACCTGCGCTTCGATCTCGACAAGCTGTTCGACATGCCGCCGTCGGTCTGGGAGATGCCGCCTCCAGCCCGGGACGAGTCGATCTGATGAGCCAGCTCACTGCCCAGGCCCTGATCGCGATGGCCATGAAGAACCCGCTCAATGCCCGGCTGATGGACATCTTGGTCGGTATGGAGTTGCCGCAGTGCATGCTCACCGCCGGCTGCCTGTTCCAGGCGCTGTGGAACCTGCGCATCGGGCGCGAGCCGGGCTGGGGGGTGAAGGATTATGACGTCATCTACTTCGACCACGACCTCTCATGGGAGGCCGAAGACCGGGTGATCCAGCGGGTCCGCGCGGCCTGTGGGTACTTTGCCGACAAGGTCGAGGTGCGCAACCAGGCGCGGGTGCATCTGTGGTACGAGGAGAAGTTCGGCGTGCCCTATGCGCCGCTGCGCAAGGTGACCGATGGCATTGATCGCTATCTGGTGCGTTCGACCTGCGTGGGCCTTGATGTGCGCAGCGGCGAGCTGTACAGCACCTGGGGGCTGGAGGATCTGCAGCACGGGGTGCTGCGCAGCAATCCGCTGAATGACCTGCCGGAGATGTTCCGGCGCAAGGCCGAGAGTTATCGTGAGCGCTGGGATTGGTTAAGGATCGAGGAGTGAGGGTGTTCTTTCGGGCCTCATCGCTGGCAAGCCAGCTCCCACAGGTCTCGCGTGCACCGCTGAACCTGTGGGAGCTGGCTTGCCAGCGATAGGGCCATCAGCTACATCACCAGCCTCAAGCCTTGCGCTTGAGCGGCTCACCCTCGAACTTCACCCCGGCCAGACCATGGGCGATCAGGGCGCGGATATTGCCGTGGTCGCTGCCTTCCGGCGTGGCGATTACCGAGCGGTAATGCTCGCCGAACGCCAGCAGTGCTTCCTGGTCGCTCAGGTCTTCCAGCAGGGCCAGGCCCAGGGTCTTGCACGAGCCTTCGTTCTGCCCGGCATTGCTCAGCAGGCCGCCATTGTCGAAGGCAGTCTGCTGGTAGTCGTAGTGCTCGGCAACGAACGCCAGGGTGTCGGCGAACAGGTGCTCGCCGCTGCTCAGGCTGGCACGCAGTTGAATCAGGTCAGTCATGGGTTTTTCCTTTGGCGAACGCGGCTTGCTGCTCGGCGCTGGCTTCTTTCTGGTATTGGCTTTTCCACTGGGCATAAGGCATGCCGTAGACCACCTCGCGGGCGTCATCCAGGCTTACCTCGATCTGGCGTTCGTCCGCCGCCGCCTTGTACCACTTGGACAGGCAGTTGCGGCAGAAGCCGGAAAGGTTCATCAGGTCGATGTTCTGCACGTCGGTCCGCTCGCGCAGGTGGCCGACCAGGCGACGGAAGGCCGCCGCTTCGAGTTCGAGTTGTTCTTGCGGGGTCATGGCGTTCTCGTTATCAGGCGATTCGGTTCTTCAGGTGGCGGCCACCGTTGATGACCACGTTGCTGCCGGTGCTGTACTGGCTTTCGAGCAGGAACAGCACCGCGTCGAGCAGCGGCTGGGCGCCGGGTTCGAACTCCAGCAGGGCCTTCTTCAGGGTCTGCTGGCGGTACTGTTCGTCGCCGCCTTCCTTGAGGATCAGCAACCCCGGGAGGATGCCGTTGACCCGCACCGACGGCGCGTACTTCTCGGCGAACGACAGCACCATGTTCTGCAGCGCGGCCTTGGTCGCGGCGTAGCCGATATGGCTCTTGCTGCCGCGGGACGAGGTTTCGTCGCAGATATGGATGATGTCCGACTTGTCCAGCTTCAGCAGTTGCTCGCCCAGGGCCAGGTTCAAGTGGTAGGGCGCCTCGACGTGCAGCTTGAACATCGTGTTCAGGTTGTCGAGGTCATCGTCCAGCCACAGCGAGGCGTTGTGGACGATGGCGCGCAGGCCGTCGTAGTGCGTGCGCAGGTGATCAATCAGCGCTTCGCGGTCGCGTTCGCTGCACAGGTCGGCCTGGAACGGGATGATGTTCGGGTGCGCCGGGGTGGTGATCTTGCTGCGGCTGGCGCTGACCACCGTGTGGCCGGCCTGCGCCAGTCGCGTGGCCAGCGCCAGCCCGACTCGCTGGCTGCCACCGGTAACTAGGATTGGGCTGTTCATATGCGGGGACGATCAACTTTTTCAGGTTCGCGGTCAGTTGCCAGCATACCCGAACTCGCCCGCGTTGGCCGCCCCCGGCCGGTCAGCGGCTTTCCAGGGATTCCCGGCGGTTTTCCCGGGTCGGGGATGGCCGCGCAGGTGCATTCAACCAGCCGGCCAGGCAGCGGGTCGACAGGGGAATGAAGAAATAGACCATCAATGGCGTCAGGCCGAGGGTGCTGAGGAGGATGCGCGGCAGCAGGCTCAACTCTGCCAGCCAGTGGCCGAACAGCAGGTTGAAGGCCAGCGACACCGGAAAGAAGGCCAGCCAGATTGCCACCGCCTGCTTCCAGCGCGGCGGGCGCTGTGCGGCATTGGCGCCGAACCAGCCTTCGATACCGCTGACGCGCTGCTCGGTGGGCTGCTGGAACAGGCCGTTGCCGCGGGCCAGCCAGGCGCTGCGCGAGGCGGAGAACTCCCAAGCGTGCAGGGTCTTTTCGTCGACGAAGCGGAAGATGATCTGGAATTCATCGCCCTGGGGCGGTGGCGCCAGTACGCCGGAGCCGAGGTAGCCGGGGAAGTCGGTGGCGAGCTGCTCGCCTTCGTGCAACCAGGCGATCATGTCCTGGTAACGACCTTCGGCAACGCGCCGGGCGACCATCAAGGTGACGGGATGGGTAGACATCGTGTATCTCCTGGCAAGCGGGTCGCGGCGGGTAGCCCCGACCCTTGGATGCCACCCGGGGTGTTGGGTGGCGTCCGAAATCAAGCAAGGATTATTCCGTAAATTATGTGACCCGTCAGTGTCAGTTTTTTCTGAAGTTGACCGGGCGGTTGGCTCCCGTCGTTGATCGACGGGTTAGAATGCGGGACTTTTTCCTACAACCCATAGCGTACACGGCGATGATCGAGCTTCCCCCGGCGTCACTCAGCGAACGCGGCCTGGACCACGAGGAACTGTTTCCCATCCGTGAAGTGGCGCGGCTGACCGGCATCAACCCGGTGACCCTGCGCGCCTGGGAGCGCCGTTATGGGTTGGTGCAGCCGACACGCACCGAAAGTGGGCATCGTTTGTACTCTCGCGCCGATATTGACGAGGTCCGCCATATTCTTGGCTGGATCGAGCGCGGCGTGGCGGTGAGCAAGGTTGGCAAGATCCTCGCCCGTGATCGCGCGGCGCATGTTCACCCTCCGGAAGTCGCCCAGCCCGAGGTGGCCAAGGACCACGAGCATTGGCAGCACCTGCTGCGCCAGGCCGTGCAGGGGTTCGACGAAGCGCGACTGGAGCGGGTCTACGGGCAGGTGTTCGCCAGTTATCCACTGGGCGTGGTATTCCAGGACATCCTCATGCCGCTGTGGCAGGAGCTGCGCATCGCCCATGACGGCTTTGGCCGCCTGAGCGACTGGCTGTTCCTCGACACCTTCCTGCGCGCCCGCGCCTGGCAGCGCCTGCAACTGGCCCGGGAAGAACAGGACACGCGCATTCTCCTGGCCGGATTGCCAGAGCAGTGTCGTGAGCTGGAGTTGCTGGTCTGCGCCCTGTTGCTGAGCAGCAGCGAGGTCGCGGTGTCGGTGCTGGGGACAGGGCAACCGCTGGAGGAGCTGAGCCTGATCTGCGAACGGGTGGCGCCGGATGCGCTGGTGCTGTTCTCCAATCACGCCCCGGCGACTGACCTGCCCAAGCGCCTGGCGCGACTGGCCCTGGGCCTGGACTGCCCGCTGCTGTTCGCCGGCGAAGCGTCGGAAATGGCCCATGACGCCCTGGTCGGTTCGCAGATCGTCTGTCTGGGCGGGGAAGGGCGCCTGATGCGCAGGCGCTTGCAGCAGTGCCTCGACGGGCACCTCGACACTTAGCTGGTGTGCACTTCAGGATGCGCCCGGCGGTGTTGCTGGAGCATGTACTGGCGCAGCCGCTCGATCTCTTCCGGCTGGCGCTGGCTCAGCTTGTAGGCCGCCAGACCCTCGGCGGTGATGCGTTGCAGGGTGCCGCGCAGGGCGATCGGGGCGATGCCGTCCGGCGCGAACCACAGGCTGAAGGACTTCGGCGCCTTCCTGCCTTCCGGTAGCTCCAGCAGCACACCCTTGAAGGAAATCTCCCGGACTTTCAGGCCGCTGCTCAGGCCCAACTGGTCTTCCAGCATCACCGGCTGGTCGAGGGTCATGCGCCAGGGCCGGACCACCGCCCCTTCTTCATAGATGCTCGGCGCGCCCAGTTGCAGGTGCAGGGCATGAAACTCGTCTTCCACCAGCAACAGCGGAAAACTCATCTGCTGATTGTCCAATTGCGCGTGCACGGTCACCTGCTCGCTGGCCACCAGCCGGGTGAGCAACTGCTGCAGGTCTCTGTGACCATTGAGGCGCAGGCTGGAGATGGCGTCCAGGCGGTTGAGCTGGGGCGAGCGGTGCACGCTCTGGATAAAGTCCAGTTCGTCCTGGGTCAGAAGGGCATCGGCTTGCATGATCGTGGATGCTGCGCGTTTCCGGGGGTGATGAGTGGACCGCGAATCGGTGCCTTTGTTAAGACCGCTGGTCGTTTTCCAGGTCGCGAATTCGCGCCCGGGCGTCGGCCAGTTCCCGCTCCAGCTCCGTGACCCGCTGTTCGGCTTCGACCTGGCGGGTGACATCCTTCTGGATACCGACGAAATACGTGAGCTGATCGGCCTCGTTGAACACTGGGGTGATCGACAGCTCGTTCCAGAACACGCTGCCGTCCTTGCGGTAGTTGCGCAGCACTTCGCGGCACGGCTGGCGGCTGTCCAGGGCCTGGCGGATCCGCGCCCGCGCCGGCTGGTCACGGTCGTCGCCCTGGAGGAAGCGGCAGTCGCGATAAAGGATTTCGTTGGCCTCGTAACCGCTCAGGCGCTCGAACGCCGGGTTCACGTAGATCAGGATGGTGTCTTCGTCGCCTTCCTGTTCGGCGACCACGATACCGTCGTTGGAGGCATCGATCATGCGTTGCAGCAGTGTGGCGTTGATCATCGGGGCAACCGGGGCGGAGACGACTGAGAGCGCGATTCTAGTGCATGTACGGCCAAGGGATAAGGCCTTTTGCCAGCCATCGATGCTAGTATCCTACGCTTTTGCTCAACTACGGAATCCGTCATGAAAGTGGTCATCCTGTCCGGTTCGGTCTATGGCACCGCCGAAGAAGTCGCCCGTCACGCCCAGTCGCTGCTCAAGGCCGAGGGTTTCGAAGCCTGGCACGCCGCCCGGGCTACCCTCGCCGACATCCAGGCGTTCGAGCCCCAGGCGTTCCTGGCCGTGACCTCGACCACCGGCATGGGTGAACTTCCCGACGGGCTGATGCCGCTGTACAGCGAAATCCGCGACATCCTTCCCGCTGCCTGGCGCGGCCTGCCGGGTGCGGTGATCGCCCTGGGCGATTCCAGCTACGGCGACACCTACTGCGGCGGCGGCGAGCAACTGCGTGAGCTGTTTGGCGAACTGGGCGTCAACGAAATCCAGCCGATGCTGCGCCTGGATGCCAGCGAAACCGTGACCCCGGAGGTCGATGCCGAGCCATGGATCGCCGAGTTCGCCGGCAAGCTGCGCGGCTGATTCACTCCGGTGGCTGCGGATATTCCTTCAGCAGTTCCAGCCAGGCCCGGGCCGCCGCCGACAGGTAGGCGCCCCGGCGCCAGATAAAGGCGATGTCCCAGCGCAGGTCCTGTGGTTCGCTCAGGGCCAGGCGCACCACGCCGGGGCGCTCCAGCGCCTTGGCCACGATTCTCGGCAACAGCACCACCCCTTGCCCGGCGGCCACCAGCGCGGCGAGGAAGTCCGCCTGGCCGCTGCGGCCGCCTTCCTTCGGGGTAAAGCCCAGGGCCTGGCAGGCACTCAACAAACGGTCGTTGAGCACGAAGCTGCGCTGATAGAGCAGGAAGGGGGTGTCCGCCAGTTCTGCCAGGTGCACGCTGGCCTTGCCGGCCAGTGGATGATCCAGCGGCAGCAGGGCGTCCATCGGCTCGTTGCAGAAGGGTTGCGAATCGAACGCCGGATCGTTCGGGGTCAGGCTGCCGCCCAGTTCCAGCTCACCGCTGAGCACCGCCTGCTCGATGGTGCGGCTGCCGCCTTCGAGCATCTGCACGCTGATATTCGGATAGCGTCGCCGGTATTCGGCAAACAGGCCGGCGAACAGCGCATCGCTGCCCAGCAAGGGCAAACCCAGGCTGAGTTCGCCACGGGCCAGCTGGCTGAGGTCGTCCAGTTCGTTCTGCAGGGCCTGGCGCAGATGCTGCATCGCCTCGCCACGCTCCAGCACCACCTTGCCGGCCGCCGTCAGGTGCAGGCGCGAGGCATGGCGTTCCAGGAGGACCACGCCAAGGTCCTGTTCCAGCTGGGCGACCTGCTTGCTCACCGCCGACTGGCTGATATGCAGGGTCTGCGCGGCCTGGGTGAAACCGCCGCGGTGCACCACTTCGATGAAACTGCGCAGTTGCTTGAAGTCCATGGTCTGGATTCCAGTTTGGAATGGAGTCCAGTCTAACAATTCGCTTTTTGCATGCGTGACCGAAATTTTACAATGGGCGCCCCTGAGGACCCCTTCGATGACCTTCGTGAACCTGAAATGCCTTGCGCGCCTGCTTGCCGAGCTGGGCGTGCTGCTGGCGCTTTACCTGCTCGGCGGGCAACTGGCGAGCTGGTTGGGCTGGCCGATCCCCGGCGGCGTGATGGGCCTGGCCCTGCTGCTGGTGCTGTTCGCTTTTGGCTGGCTCAAGCCCACCGCCCTGCAACGCGGCGCCGGGATCCTGATGGCGGAAATGCTGCTGTTCTTCATCCCGGCGCTGATGAGCCTGCTGGACTACGGTGCGCTGATGCGCAACGACGGCTGGCGCATCCTCCTGGTGATCACCGTCAGCACCCTGCTGGTGATGGTGGTCACCGCCTTTACCGTGGAATGGGTCTGCCGCCGGAGCCTGCGCCATGAGTCTTGAGCCGATGCCGCTGTTCTGGCTGGCCCTGACCCTGCTGGCCTACCTCGGCAGCCGCTGGCTGTACCGGCGCACCGGGCGCTATCTGCTGTCGCCGCTGATCCTGGTGCCGGCGGTGTTGCTGGCCATTGCCGTACCGCTGCACACCGCCTACGCCGAGTATTCCCGGGACACCCACTGGCTGATGGCGGTGCTCGGCCCGGTCACCGTGGCCTTCGCCGTGCCGATCTGGCAGCAGCGGCGCCTGCTGGCGCGGCACTGGAAGGCGCTGTGCCTGGGCATGCTGATGGGCAGCGCGGCGTCCATCGCCAGCTCCTGGGCCCTGGCCCGGCTGCTGGCGCTGGACAGTTCGGTGAGCCTGTCGCTGTTGCCGCGGTCGATCACCACGCCGTTTGCCATGCCGCTGGCCGAGCAACTGGGCGGGGTTCCGGAACTGACCGCGGTGTTCGTGATGTTCACCGGCGTGCTCGGCGCGGTGTTCGGCGGCGTGCTGCTGCGCTACCTGCCGCTGCGCACGCCGCTGGCCCGGGGCGCGCTGTTCGGCGTCGGCGCCCATGGCGCGGGCGTCAGCCGGGCGCGGGAAGTCGGTGGCGAAGAGGGCTCGGTGGCGGGGCTGGTGATGGTCCTGACCGGCCTGCTCAATCTCTTCGCCGCTCCGCTGCTGACGATGCTGCTGTAAGCCGTTCGGCGCGTGACCCGCAAGGTCAGCAAGCTGGCTGCCAAGGCGACTACCGCCACCCCAGCGGCTGGCTATGCTCTCCCACAGAGCACCGACAGGTGCCGACCGTGACCAACACCTAAAACAACCACCAGCCGAGATCTCGCTATGCCTTTGGCAGAGATACCTCTGTGCGTCTGGCGGACACGGAGCCTGGGATTCACGTTCCGCGGCCAGAGCATTCGCTACTGGACGGCAGGGCAAGGAGAGCCACTGCTACTTATTCACGGATTCCCCACCGCCAGTTGGGACTGGCACTACCTTTGGCAACCGCTGGCCCAGCGTTTCCGGGTGATCGCCTGCGACATGCTCGGTTTCGGCGATTCGGCCAAGCCGGCGGAGCACCGCTACAGCCTGCTGGAGCAGGCCGATCTGCAGCAGGCGTTGCTCGCCCACCTGGCTATCCAGGCGCCTGTGCATGTGCTCGCACATGACTATGGCGGCAGCGTCGCCCAGGAATTGCTGGCCCGGCATCAGGAAGGGCTGGTCGATATCGCCAGTTGCGTATTCCTCAATGCCGGCCTGTTTCCCGAGTGCCATCGCCCGCTGTTGCTCCAGCGTCTGTTGATCAGCCGCCTGGGCTGGCTGGTGGCGCGGATCTTCGATCGCGATGACCTGGTGCGCAATGTCGGGCAGATCTACGGGCCCGGCACCCAGCCCAGCGAAAGCGCGCTGGATGACTGCTGGAGCCTGATCGTGGCCAATCGCGGCAATCGCATCCTGCACCGTCTGTCGGAGTACCTGGTCGAGCGTCAGGCCCATCGCCAGCGCTGGGTGGGGGCCTTGCAGGACGCACGCCTGCCGCTGCGTTTCATCAACGGCGCGGCGGACCCGCTGTCCGGCGCACATATGGTCGAGCGCTACGAGCAACTGATTCCTGAACCCGATACCGTGCTGCTCCACGGCATCGGCCACTACCCGCATACCGAATCGCCGGCCCAGGTGCTGCGCCACTACCTGGATTTCCGCCATCAACCGCTGAGCTGGACTCCGCAGAAAGTCGCCTGGAACTGACCGCAGCGTCACTTATCACCTGCCATTCAGCGCCCGCCCGGTTCGTTGCCCGGGGCCGGGCGCTGGCCGACACTGGCCACTCCGTTCCCTGTTCAGTAGGAGTTGAGCCATGACCGATTCGGTGCGCCTGGAAGATAGAGTGGTGATCGTCACGGGGGCCGGTGGCGGCCTCGGCCGGGCCCATGCCCTGTTGTTCGCCCGGCATGGGGCGAAGGTGGTGGTCAACGACCTGGGCGGCTCGACCCACGGCGAAGGGGCCAATGCTTCGGCGGCAGACCGCGTGGTCGCGGAAATACGCGAGGCCGGCGGTGAAGCGGTGGCCAACCATGACTCGGTGACCGATGGCCAGCGCATCGTCGAGCAGGCCCTGGACAGCTTCGGCCGCATCGACGTGGTGGTGAACAACGCCGGGATCCTGCGCGACAAGACCTTCCACAAGATGGAAGACGCCGACTGGGAGCTGGTCTACAAGGTTCATGTCGAGGGTGCCTACAAGGTCACCCGCGCCGCCTGGCCGCACCTGCGCGAGCAGAACTGGGGGCGGGTGATCTTCACCTCGTCCACCTCGGGCATCTACGGCAATTTCGGCCAGGCCAACTACGGCATGGCCAAGCTCGGCCTCTACGGCCTCACGCGCACCCTGGCCCTGGAAGGGCGCAAGAACGGCGTGCTGGTCAACGCCATCGCCCCGACCGGCGGCACGCGCATGACCGAGGGCCTGATCCCGCCGCAGGTGTTCGAACAGCTCAAGCCCGAGCTGATCAGCCCGCTGGTGGTGTACCTGGGTAGCGAGCAATGCCAGGACAGCGGCAATCTCTACGAAGTCGGCGGTGGCTGGATCGGCCAGGTGCGCTGGGAGCGCAGCCTGGGTGCCGGCTTCGATCCGCAGGAAGGCTTCAGTGTCGAGGACGTGGCGGCCAGTTGGGGGCGCATCGGCGACTTCGAGCATGCCGTGCATCCCAAGGACAGCCTTGAGGCCCTGCAGCAGATGATGAGCAACCTGCAACGCTTCGCCCGGCGCTGATTCCGGTGGTGATCGCGAATCTGGCCTAAGCTGGCAGGCCCGTGATCGCGACAAGGAGTGCGCACATGTACGAATCGAAAACCGAAGAGGTCATCTCCACCGGACAGTTTCGCAGCCGGCTGCTGCTGCATGCGCTGGGGGCCGTGTTGCTGCTGCTGGGCTCGATCCTGATTGGTGTGGTCGGGCACCTGCACTTCGAGGAGGGGGTGGCGTGGTATGACGCGGCGTTCAATGCCACTTTGCTGCTGGGCGGAATGGGGCCGGTGGACCTGCCGCAGACGCCAGGCGGCAAGCTGTTCTTTGCGGTGTATGGGTTGTATGTGGGGCTGATGTTCGTTGCGTGTATCGGGCTGATCCTGGCGCCGGTGGCGCATCGGCTGTTGCACCGGTTTCATTGCGATTGATGAGGTTGGTCTTTCGGGCCTCATCGCTGGCAAGCCAGCTCCCACAGGGATCGCGTGCACCGCTGAACCTGTGGGAGCTGGCTTGCCAGCGATAGGGCCATCAGCAACACCACAAATAAAAAAGGCCGCTGCAATCGCAGCGGCCAACAAGACGCAGATCAAGGAGCTTCAAAATCAACGTCGGTAGAACTGAAGGGTACGCATCGGAACAACAATCGAGAGCACTCTAGGGGGAGAGCATTAACCGACCGTTAAGGGGTCCGAAGCGTCAACTTCGCGCCCTGGCGAACACCGGATCGTCAGGGCAAGAGAAGGGTAGTCAGACGCAACCCACGGAAAAATAGCGCTTTCTGACATTCACTGTTGCATCGTTAGCAACAGTGCACCAATTCAGTTCACTGATGGCTGATAGCCCAAGCGCCAGCTGATGGCCTGGGCGGTGGCGAGCAGACGCTGCGCCGCCGGGCCCTGTTCGTCGGCGTGGAAGATCGAGGTCGGGCCGACTACGGTGATCACCGCGGCAATCTGGCCCATGGCGTTGAACACCGGCGCCGACAGGGCATCGACGCCCGGCATCAGCAGGCCATGCACATGGTGCAGGCCGTGTTCGCGGATGCTGGCGAACAAGGCCTCGTAATGCGTGAGATCATGCCCGCTCTGCGCCAGCTCGCGGTCCCGCAGTTCCACGGTTTCCCGCGCCGGCAGGTAGGCGCCGAACACCAGCCCGGTGGACGAACTGAGCAGCGGCAGCACCGAGCCGATCTGGGTCACCACGGTTACTGCACGCACCGCCGGCTCGATATTCACCACGGTCGCGCCCTGGTTGCCCCACACCGCGATAAAGCAGCTTTCATTCAATTCGTCGCGCAGCTCCGAGAGCGGCAGTGCCGCCACCTTCAGCACATCCATACCGCCCAGTGCCGCCAGCCCCACGCGCAATGCTTCGCGACCGAGGCCGTAATGGTTGGTGGCCGGGTCCTGCTCGGCGAAACCACTGGCGATCAGCGCCTGCAGGTAACGGTGCACCTTGCTCGCCGGCATCTCCACGTGCTCGGCCAGGCGCGACAGCGAGGTGGCGGGGGAGAGCTCCGCCAGTGCCTTGAGGATATCGGTACCGACCTCCGCCGAACGAACCTTCTGTTTGCCGTTTTCGGCGCTGGACGTGGTCTTGCTCATGGGCGCTGTTTTCTCTGTGGGAGCGAGCTTGCTAAGGACGGCAGCCTTTATAGCTTGACGTCCTCATGCGAGCAAATTACGTTATGCGTAATCCGTTTACGAATTAAAACAACGCAGAAGCACTTCCCTCTTGCATGGGCGACAGGGCGGTCAATCTGTCACCCATGGAGGCTCAATGAACATCGACACCCGGTCCGATCTCGCTTACCAAAGCGGTTTCGGCAATGAATTCGCCAGCGAAGCCCTGCCCGGCGCCCTGCCGGTCGGCCAGAACTCCCCGCAAAAAGCCCCTTACGGCCTGTACGCCGAACTGCTCTCCGGTACCGCCTTCACCATGAGCCGCCACGAACAGCGGCGCACCTGGCTGTACCGTATCCGTCCGTCGGCACTGCATCCGGCGTTCGAGCGCCTGGAACGGCAACTGGCCGGTGGTCCGCTGGGCGCGGTGACCCCGAACCGCCTGCGCTGGAGCCCGCTGGACATGCCCGGCGAGCCCACCGATTTCATCGACGGCTGGGTGACCATGGCCGCCAACTCGGCGGGTGAGAAACCGGCCGGTATCAGTATCCACATCTATCGCGGCAACCGCTCCATGGAGCGGGTGTTCTTCAACGCCGATGGCGAGCTGTTGCTGGTGCCGCAGCTGGGGCGCCTGCGCCTGGTCACCGAGTTGGGCGTGCTGGAGGTGGAGCCGCTGGAAATCGCAGTCATCCCACGGGGCATGAAATTCCGCGTCGAACTGCCGGACGGCGAGGCCCGCGGCTATATCGCCGAGAACCACGGCGCGCCGCTGCGCATCCCGGACCTCGGCCCGATCGGCAGCAACGGCCTGGCCAACCCGCGTGATTTCCTTGCCCCGGTGGCGCACTACGAAGAGTACGAAGGCCCGGTGCCGCTGGTGCAGAAATTCCTCGGCGAACTCTGGGGCTGCGAGCTGCAGCATTCGCCGCTGGACGTGGTCGCCTGGCATGGCAACAACGTGCCGTACAAGTACGACCTGCGCCGCTTCAACACCATCGGCACGGTCAGCTTCGACCACCCCGACCCGTCGATCTTCACCGTGCTGACCTCGCCGACCAGCGTGCCGGGCATGGCCAATATCGACTTCGTGATCTTCCCGCCGCGCTGGATGGTCGCCGAGAAAACCTTCCGCCCGCCGTGGTTCCACCGCAACCTGATGAACGAGTTCATGGGCCTGATCAAGGGCGAATACGACGCCAAGGCCGAAGGCTTCCTGCCCGGCGGCGCCTCGCTGCATGGCTGCATGAGCGCCCACGGCCCGGACGCCGAAACCTGCGCCAAGGCCATCGCCGCCGATCTGGCGCCGAACAAGATCGATAACACCATGGCCTTCATGTTCGAGACCGGCCAGGTGCTGCGTCCGACCCGCCATGCCCTGGACTGCCCACAGTTGCAGAACGACTACGATAGTTGCTGGGCCACGCTGCCGAGCACCTTCACCCCGAACCGGAGACAAGCATGAACCAGACCGCCATTGCCCGCAGTTGGGTCGAACACGCCAACGGGCATAGCGACTTCCCGCTGCAGAACCTGCCGCTGGGCGTCTTCAGCCGCGCCGGCGGCGAGCGCCGCAGCGGCGTGGCCATCGGCGACGCCATCCTCGACCTCGACGCGGTGCTGGCTGCCGGCCTGTTCGAAGGCGAAGCCAAGGCTGCCGCCGAAGCGACCCGCGGCGGCGCGCTGAACGCCTTCTTTGCCCTCGGCCGCAGTGCCCGCGTGGCCCTGCGCGAACGCCTGCTGGCGCTGCTCGGCGAAGGCAGCGAGCACCAGGCCGCACTGAAAAGTGCCTTGTATCCTGCCAGCGACTGTGAACTGCATGTGCCGGCGAAGATCGGCGACTACACCGACTTCTACGTCGGCATCCAGCACGCCATGAACGTCGGCAAGCTGTTCCGCCCGGACAACCCGCTGCTGCCCAACTACAAGTACGTGCCGATCGGCTACCACGGCCGCGCCTCGACCATCCGTCCGTCGGGCACCGACGTGCGCCGGCCGAAAGGCCAGACCCTGCCGGCCGGGCAGAGCGAGCCGAGCTTCGGCCCGTGCGCGCGGCTGGACTACGAGCTGGAACTGGGCATCTGGATCGGCCAGGGCAACGACATGGGCCAGGCCATTCCGATCGGGGATGCCGCCGAGCATATCGCCGGTTTCTGCCTGCTCAACGACTGGTCGGCGCGGGATATCCAGGCCTGGGAATACCAGCCGCTGGGTCCGTTCCTGTCGAAGAGCTTCATTTCCACCATTTCGCCCTGGGTGGTCACCGCCGAGGCCCTGGCGCCGTTCCGTTGCGCCCAGCCAGCCCGTCCGAACGGCGACCCGCAACCGCTGTCGTACCTTCTGGACAAGCGTGACCAGGCCGGCGGCGCCTTCGATATCGAACTGGAAGTGCTGCTGATCACCGAGCGCATGCGCGAGCAGAACCTGCCGGCGCACCGCCTGGGCCTGAGCAACACCCTGAGCATGTACTGGACCGTGGCGCAGCTGGTGGCTCACCACAGCGTCAACGGTTGCCAGCTGCAGCCGGGCGACCTGTTCGGTTCCGGCACCTTGTCCGGTGCGGAGCCTGGTCAGTACGGCAGCCTGCTGGAGATCACCGAGGGCGGCAAGCACCCGGTGCAACTGGCGTCTGGCGAGGTGCGCAAGTTCCTCGAGGACGGCGACGAAATCATCCTGCGCGCCCGCGCCACGCGCGACGGCGTGGCCAGCATCGGCTTCGGCGAATGCCGCGGCAAGGTCGTTGCGGCGAACTGAGAGGTCTCTGACGCATGGAACTGTTCACCTATTACCGCTCCACCTCGTCGTACCGGGTGCGGATTGCCCTGGCCTTGAAGCAACTGGAGTTCCAGTCGCTGCCGGTCAACCTGCTCAAGGGCGAACAGCGCGACGAGCATTACCTCGCGCTCAATCTCCAGGGCCGGGTGCCGGCGCTCAAGGCCGATTCCGGCGAACTGCTGGTGCAGTCGCCGGCGATCATCGAGTACCTGGAAGAGGTGTATCCACAGCCGGCGCTGTTGCCCCACGATCCGGTACAGCGCGCAAAGGTTCGCGGCGTAGCGGCATTGATCGGCTGCGATATTCATCCCTTGCACAACGTCAGCGTGCTGAATCGCCTGCGCGAGCTGGGGCAGGGCGAGGAGGCGGTGAACCAGTGGATCGCCCACTGGATCAGCCAGGGGCTGGAGGCGGTGGAACAGTTGATCGGTGACCAGGGCTTCTGCTTCGGCGATGAGCCGGGGCTGGCGGATGTGTACCTGATTCCGCAGGTGTATGCGGCCAGGCGCTTCAATATCGAGCTGGGCGGGTATCCGCGGATCCTGCGGGTGGTGGGGCTGGCGGAGGAGCATCCGGCGTTCGTGCTGGCGCATCCTGCGCGGCAGCCGGATACGCCTGCTGCAGGTTAGTTCTTTGTTGTTCTCTCGGGCCTCATCGCTGGCAAGCCAGCTCCCACAGTGACCGCGTCGATCACAAATCCTGTGGTCAGCACAAACCCTGTGGGAGCTGGCTTGCCAGCGATAGGGCCCGAGAGAACAACATCAATGCACTGATCTTTTCCCACTGGGCAAATGCCCCAACCGCTCCGTCAGCCGCAAGCGCTGGATCGGATCATCGGTCAGCAGCAGCGCATGCTCCAGGTCATAGCGCTCGGCCTGCGGGCATTCCAGATGCTGGTACAGGGTGGCCCGGGCCAGGTAGTCACTGGCCAGCGGCGCTCCCAGCTCCATCACCCGCTCGGCATCCTTCAACGCCGCGATATCGTCGCCATGGGTCGAATGCAACTGCCTCAGGTTGCGTGACAGGCGCTGGATCATCTCCCGCGCACTGGCTGTCTTCAGATGCTCCGCCGTCAACGCCACCTGCGGCCCGAACTGGCGCCCGAGCAATTCCCGGCAATCCGCCGGATACAGACGCCGCCCGCCACAAGGATCGAGCAGATGATCCGCCCCCGGCACGCGCAAGAGGAAATGCCCAGGAAAATTCACCCCCTCCAGCGGAATCGACAACCCCCGCGCCAGCTCCAGGCTCAGCAGGGCCAGCGCCAGCGGCTGGCCGCGACGGCGCCGCAGCAGGTG
Organism: Pseudomonas putida; assembly: GCF_001941965.1. GTDB lineage: Bacteria > Pseudomonadota > Gammaproteobacteria > Pseudomonadales > Pseudomonadaceae > Aquipseudomonas > Aquipseudomonas putida_L. The sequence continues at coordinate 84,732 of NZ_MKZO01000073.1, forward strand.
ATCGAGCAGGGCCGCCTGGGGCCGCAGCGGGTGGTATTCGTCTTCCTGGAAACCCAGCGAGCACAGCTTGCGCAGCAGCGGCTGGGCCAGTTCGTTCAGTGGCAGCAGCGGCAGGTCATTGCTGACCTCACGCTGCAGGTCCCTGACCTCGCGCATCACCTGCGCCGGATCGACCTTGGCATCGTGCTCGGCAGCGATCCACAAACCGGCCTCGAACAAGGCCGGGGGCGTGCGTTCCAGACAGGCCAGGCAGGCGAGGCGTGGGTTCATGGCGATCTCCGTCGAGAGCTTCTGTTTTAGCCCTGGCACGGCGTTTCGTCCAGTGCTCCGGCAGGCCCGAAGGGGACACCTATACTGGATGCAGCACTGTTCAGGAGGGCCCGCAGATGTTCGCTCTCATGCAAAGCAGCCGTACCGGTTCGCTGCACCTGTGCACCGACCCGGCCACCGGCCTCAAGGCGGTGATCGCGATCCACAACGAGCAATTGGGCCCGGCGCTGGGCGGCTGTCGCTACCTGGCCTACCCGGACGACAACAGCGCCATGACCGACGCCATCCGCCTGGCCCAGGGCATGACCTACAAGGCCGCTCTGGCCGGACTGCCGTTGGGCGGCGGCAAGGCAGTGATCATCCGCAACCCCCATGTGGAAAACCGTGCCGCGCTGTTCGAGGCGTTCGGGCGCTTCGTCGAATCCCTCGACGGTCGTTACATCACCGCCATCGACAGTGGCACCTCGACCCTCGACATGGACTGCATCGCCCAATCCACCCGGCACGTCACCAGCACCACCCAGGCCGGCGACCCGTCGCCGCATTCCGCCTTGGGTGTGTTCGCCGGGATCCGCGCCACGTCCATGGCCCGCCTGGGCAGCGACAACCTGGAAGGCTTGCGGGTAGCGGTGCAGGGGCTGGGGAATGTCGGCTATGCCCTGGCCGAACAACTGCATGCGGCGGGGGCCGAATTGCTGGTCAGCGACCACGACCAGGGCCGGGTGCAACTGGCCATGGAACAGTTCGACGCCCAGCCGGTGGCCGCCGAAGCGATGGTGGGCACGCCCTGCGATATCTTCGCGCCTTGCGGCCTGGGGTCGATCCTCACCGGGCAGAGCGTGATGCAGCTACGCTGCGCGGCGGTGGCCGGCTCGGCCAACAACCAGCTGACCAGCCTGCAGGTGGCCGACCAACTGGAGAACCGCGGCATTCTGTATGCCCCGGACTACATCATCAATTCCGGCGGGCTGATCTACGTCGCGCTGATCCATCAAGGGCTCGCGCCCACCGCCATCACCGCGCACCTGGCGCGGATCCCCAGCCGGCTGACCGAGGTCTTTGCCCACGCCCAGGCGGAAAAACGCTCGCCGGCGCGGGTCGCCGAGCAACTGGCCGAGCGGCTGGTATACGGCGGCGGCTGAGGCTTATTCCGCCTCGGCCGGTGCTTCCAGCAGTTCGGACAGGGCGTCCGGCTGGCTCTTGAAGGCCTTGGCGAACACATCGCGGTTCTTCGCCATGTAGATGCCGATATCGTCGAGCTGCTGCTCGTCCAGGGACGGCACGGCTTTCTTCAGGACTTCGGCCAGCATCTCCGCCAGCTCGAGCATCTTGTCGTGACGGTCTGCTTCGGCTTTATCCATGAACAAACGCTCCAGGTCGCGGCTGCTGCGGTACACCACTTCGACGGCCATTCATCACCTCACGCCTTTTTCGAAAATTGATTGAATACGAATACTGGGTATTTATACAGTAATCATCCAGCGTTGGATAGTGGCCTTTTTATAGCCCAGATTTTGCAACCTGATGGCGTGGCGCGCGTGCCTTGCGGCAATCGGTCGCCTTCTCAAGCGGGGGCGCTGGCCTTTTTACTGCATGCAGGCATAGCCGTCATATGCCTGGCGCATCTTCTTCCAAGCCGTATCAGGGAATCTGCAACGTGAACATCAAATGGGCTGAAAAACTGCGCAAGGGCCTGCACGGCACTGCCGACTCGCTGGGCAACCTGTGCGTCGAGGCGTTCCACTACCTGGCCCTGTTCGGGATCGGGGCGATCACCGCCTACGCGGCGGTGGCGACCTTCATGGACATGATCAGCAAGGGCGGGGTCAGTGTCGACGATATCCTGCTGCTGTTCATCTACCTCGAACTGGGCGCGATGGTGGGGATCTACTTCAAGACCAACCACATGCCGATCCGCTTCCTGCTGTACGTGGCGATCACCGCGCTGACCCGCCTGCTGATCGGCGATGTATCGCACCACAAGGCGCCGGACGAGGGGCTGCTGTACCTGTGTGGCGGGATTTTGCTGCTGTCGTTCTCGATCCTGGTGGTGCGCTATGCGTCGTCGCGCTATCCGTCGAGCCGGGCGATCGATGCCAATGGCAAGGATGTCGAAGAGGGCAGGTAATTTTGCTTTGTTCTTGAGGGCCCTATCGCTGGCAAGCCAGCTCCCACAAGTCCAGCGGCGCACGCGGTCACTGTGGGAGCTGGCTTGCCAGCGATGAGGCCCTCAGGAACAACAAAAGATCCTGCCCTTTATAACCAATCGATCTGCAAGATTTTCCCGTCTCATCCCACAAGGGGGTATCCGCCATTTCAGGACCTCCGCCATGCCCCATTACCTCGACGACGCCCAGCGTGATGAAGTGCTGCGCCTGCACGCCAGCTTCCTCGGGCGCAGCGAGTGGCCGACCTGGCTGCTGCTGATCGGGGTGTATGCCGGCTGGTTCGCCCTGTTGCTGGGCAGTTCGGTCCTTGGCGTCGGGCTCACCACGGTCCTGCTGGTCCCGCTGCTGGTGCTGTGGCTGTCGCTGCAACACGAACTGCTCCACGGCCATCCGACTCGATATCTCTGGCTGAACAAGCTGCTCGGCTACGCCCCGTTCGCCGTCTGGTACCCCTACACCCTGTACCGCGACAGCCATCTGCTCCATCACCGTGACGAAGACCTCACCCTGCCGGGCCGCGACCCTGAAAGTCGCTACCTCGGCCAACAGGCTTGGCAACGCACCCCGATAGCAAACCGGGCCCTGCGCTGGCTCGACAAGACCGTCCCTGGACGCCTGCTGACCGGCGCCCCGCAAGCCCTGTTCGGCCTCGCCCGGGAAGAACTGACCCGCCTGAAACAGGGCGACCGCCAGGCCTGGCGCATGTGGCTGACACACGGTTTCTGCACCCTGCTGATGTTCACCTTCATCGCCGAATACAGCGCCCTGTCCATTGCCCAGTACGTGTTCCTCGCCAGCGTGCCGGCGTTGTCGGTGGCCATGCTGCGCTCCTTCTACGAGCACCGCCCCGCCGAACGCCCGGAGCAGCGTACCGTGCTCAACGAAGCCGGCTGGCCCTGGACCTGGCTGTTCCTGCACCTCAACCTGCACCTGGTGCACCACGACCTGCCGGGTCTGCCGTGGTACTTCCTGCCCACCGTCTACCGCCAGCGTCGCGAGCAATGGCTGGCGCGCAGCGGCGGCTATCTGGTGAACGGCTATGGCGAGCTGATCCGTGAGCACAGCCTGCGTCCCATCGACAGCCCCGAACATCCTTTCGCCTGATCCGGAGTGCCCATGGCCTACGCCGAACTGCTTATGTACGTGGCCCCCTCGCGGGTTCGCGCGGCCAGCGAATCCTGGCTGCAACAAACGCTGGAACTGCTTGGCGCGGTACGCGAGGACGCCAGCACCCTCGACCTGCCCACCTTGTGGCAATCGCCGAACCTGCTGTTCGCCCAGACCTGCGGCTACCCGCTGATGACCCTGCTGCGCGGCAAGGTCCGGGTCATTGGCCGCCCGGTCTACGAACTGCCCCACGCCAGCGCCGGCAACCATTGCAGCCTGCTGGTGGTGCGCGAGGATGACCCGCGTCTCACCCTGGCGGACTTCTTCGACAGCCGGGGCCTGCTCAACAGCCCCGACTCCAACTCCGGCATGAACCTCTTGCGCCATTGCCTGGAGCCCTTGCAGCGGGACAACCGTTTCTTCTGCGCCATCCAGTACACCGGCAGTCACCGCAACAGTCTCAAGGCCCTGAAGACAGGGCAGGGCGATCTGGCGGCGATCGACAGCATCACCTGGGATTACCTGGCCCGCGACCACAGCGAAGAAGTCAGCGGCCTGCGCATCCTCGACATCAGTGCGCCGAGCCCGACCTTGCCCTTCATCGGCCCGGCCCGCCTCGACGAGGCCGGCGCCGAACGCATCCGCCAGGCCCTGAACCAGACGCTGCCCGCCTTCGCCGACACCCTGGCGATCCGCGAAGTCCTGCCTGCCAGCGAGGCCGACTACCAGATCCTGCTCGACTATGAGCGTTCCGCCGCTAATTTCAAATTCGAATAATCGAATGCTTTTTAAATATTTTTAAAGAATAAGCCGTCCCTCTAGCATGGCGTCACCGGACCACCGGACATCTCAAGCAATCCTCCTTCTGGAGTCATTCATGTCCGGTCTCGACCACGCCCACCGCGAATACGTGGGCTCGCTGTTCCGCAACCATTACCAGTGGCTGTGCCTGCGCCTGCGCCGGCACCTGGGGGATGGTGGCGCGGAAGATATCGCCGCCGACACCTTCGTGCAGTTGCTCAGTGCCCCGGTCGCCGAGCCGATCCGCCAGCCGCGGGCGTTGCTGACCACCATCGCCCAGCGCCTGATGTACCAGCTCTGGCGGCGCCGCGACCTGGAGCGCGCCTATCTCGATGCCCTGCACCTGGACGATGAGGCACAGGCACCCTCGCCGGAGGAACTGGCGCAGATGCTCGAAGCCCTGCAGATCATCGACGAACTGCTCGACGGCTTGCCGGCCAAGGTCAAGGCAACCTTCCTGCTGTCCCAGGTCAACGGCCTGACCTACCCGGAAATCGCTGCGCAACTGGGCATCTCGCAACGCTCGGTGAGCGACTACATGGCCAAGGCCATCCACCGTTGTCTCAAGGCCAGCCTGGAGTGATATGAGCGCCGAACAGGAACGCCTGCTCGAACAGGCCACCCGCTGGATCGTCCTGCTGCGTTCGGGCCAGGCCAGCGATGCGGAGCATCAGGCCTTTCTTGCCTGGCGCGCCCGCGATCCCCGCCATGAAGAACTGTGCCTGCGCCTGGAGCGCACCCTCGGCGTGTTCCAGGTGCCGATTGCCCAGGGGGTCGATGGCGGCGTGCTGCAACGGGCGCTGGATGCCCCGTCGAGCCGGCGCAAGGTGTTGCAGCGGGCCTTGCTCGGTGCTGGCTTGATGATCGGCGGCGGCTGGAGCCTGACGCCGTCGTTCGACTCGCTGAGCGCCGACTTTTCCACGGGTATCGGCCAGCGCCAGACCGTGCACCTGGACGACGGCAGCGAGCTGGTGCTCAACGCGCAAAGCGCCGCCGACGTGCAGTTCGACAGCCAGCGCCGCCTGCTGAAATGGCGGGGTGGCGAAGGGCTGCTGCAGGTCGCCGCCGATCACCGCCCGTTCGTCCTGCAAACCAGTGGCGGCGAGGTGTATGGCCGCGATGCGCGGATTCTTCTGCGCGACCGCGATGACCAGTGCCGGGTCGGCGCCATGGAGACGCCGCTGCAGATCGTTACCCGTGGCGGCGACCGCCTGCAGCTGCAGCCCGGTCAGGAAGTTACGTTCGACCGTTTCCGCTTCGGCGCGCTCCAGACCTTGCGCAGCGGCGACAGCGCCTGGGTCAATGGCCTGCTGGAAGTGCGTGGCAGCCCGTTGCGCGAAGTGATCGAGGCCCTGCGCCCGTATCGCCATGGCGTGCTGCGCCTCGACCCGGCCATTGCCGATCTGCGGGTCAGCGGCCTGTACCGCCTTGACCAGAGCGACGTGGTCCTCGAAGCCCTCAGCCGGACCTTGCCGATCCGTATCAATCGGCGCAGCGATTACTGGGTCACGGTGACTGGGGCATAAGCCCATAACCAAACGATCTGCAAGATTTCCCCGGCCTGCGCCACACCCTTCCCACAAGCGCTGCCGAGAGAGCAGCGCGTTTGGATTCCGTGGGGGGAATCGTTTTGCGCAAGCATCAATACAACACGCAACGCAACAAAACATCCGTGGCCATTGCCTTCAGCCTGCTGTTGAGCGGCGCGGCCTTCGCCGACGAAGCGCGCCAGGCCTGGCATCTCGAATCCGGCCCGCTGGACGAGGTGCTGCTGAACATCAGCCGACAGAGCGGCCAGGTGATTTCCTTCACTCCGGAGCTGGGGCGTTATTCCTCGGCGCGGGTCGACGGTAACCTGTCTGCCGCCCAGGCCATCGAGGCGGCGCTGCGGGGGACCGGGCTGGCCCTGGAAGTCAGCCCGACCGGCGCCTTCATCATCAAGGACAAGACGCAAACTTCGTCGGCAACCGGCACTGCCAGTACCAACCGGATCGCCAGCCGCGAAACCTCCGCCGCCAGTGCGCCGACCCTGGATCGCGTGGTCGCCCTCGGCACCCGCCGCAGCGACGCCACCGCCCTGACCAGCGCCGCGCCGGTGGATGTGATCAACAGCGAGGAACTGGTGCAGACCGGTGCCACCACGCTGAACCAGGCGTTGTTCCAGTTGCTGCCGTCGTTCAACTTCCCGCAGAACCAGAGCGCCACCCGCGGGCAGAACCCCAAGGGCGCTTCGCTGCGCGGCCTGGCCCCGGACCAGACCCTGGTGCTGGTCAACGGCAAGCGCCGGCATGCCTCGGCAGTGGTGAACATTTCCGGCGGCGTGCCGTTCATTGGCGCGCAGCCGGTCGACCTGGACATGATCCCGATCAGCGCCATCGACCATGTGGAGGTGCTGCGTGACGGCGCATCCGCCCAGTACGGTTCCGACGCCGTGGCCGGGGTGGTCAACATCGTGCTGAAAGAGCGCGACAGCGGCGGCCAGCTCAATACCCAGGTGGGCAAGTACGCCCAGGGCGATGGCTTCAGCAAGAGCGCCGATGGCTGGTACGGCCTTGGGCTGCCGGGCGACGGCTTCCTCACCCTGAGCTTCAACGGGGTCAATACCAAACCCACCGATATCGGCGACAAGTACGAAGCCGGCGGTGTGTTGCAGGACCCGCGCTGGGGCGGTGCGTCCCGGGACAAATACAACCTTGCGGCCAACGCCGAGGTCGGCCTGAACGACCAGTGGCGCCTGTACAGCTTCGCCACTTTCGGGCAGGACAAGTCGATCAACAACACGCCACCGCTGCTGGCGTCCAACCCGAACAACGTCGCTGCCCTGTACCCCAACGGCACCATTCCCAAGTACCGCTATCGCTATGAGGACGCGTCGTTCACCGTCGGCTCGCGCTTCGAAGACGAGGCCATCGGCCGCTTCGATTTCAGCGCCACCTACGGCCGCGACAAGCATGACGAGCTGGCCTTCGATACGGTCAACCCGAGCTACGGGGTCAACAGCCCGACCAAGTTCGATGTCGCGACCCTGGTCAACGAACAGACCAACCTCGGCATCGACTACGCCAAGGACCTGGCCGTGGCCTGGTCGGACAACCCGCTGACGGTATCTGCCGGCGTGGCCTACCGGCACGAGCAGTACCGCCTAGAAGACGGCGACTACGACTCCTATTCGTTCGGCGGCATCGGTGGCGTGCAGGTCGGCGCGGTGCAGGCCTCGGGACTGATGCCGGACGATGCCGGGACCTACAAGCGCGATGTCGGCGGGGTGTATTTCGGCCTGGAAAACCAGGTCACCGAGAAATTCCAGGTGGGTATCGCCGGGCGTACCGAGCATTACTCGGACTTCGGCTCGGCCACCACCGGCAAGCTCTCGGCGCGTTACGAGCTGACCCCGCAGTTGGGCCTGCGGGCCACGGTCAACAGCGCCTATCGCGCGCCGACCCTGGGCCAGATCGGCACCTCCTGGACCACCACCACCAACGTCGATGTCAACGGCAACCCGGTACTGACCCGGATTCTCCCGGTCGACCACCCGGCCGCCCAGGCCCTGGGCGCCGAGGCGTTGAAACCTGAGAAGTCGACCAACTATTCCCTGGGGGTGGTGTTCCGGCCGAGCGAGCAGGCCTCGCTGACCATCGATGCCTACCAGATCACCATCCGTGATCGCCTGCTCTACAGTGGCGGGATTTCCGGGCCGGACGCCGAGCGCATTCTCGCGGCGGCGGGCTACGGCCAGTACAGCTGGGCGCAGTTCATGACCAATGCGGCCAATACCCGCACCCGGGGCGTCGATATCGTCGGCAAGTACAACCTCGACCTGGAGCGCTACGGCAACCTGGCGCTGTCGGCGGGCTACACCAAGGCGCGCACCCGCATCGAATCGGTCAACGCCAACCCCTACGGCTTCGACGTGCTGACCCGCGAAGCCCGCGGTTTCCTCGAACACGGTTACCCGGAAGACAAGCTGGTGCTCGGCGCGGTGCATCGCTACGGACCCTGGACCGTCAGCCTGTCCCAGGTGCGCTACGGCGAATACCGCAAGTACGCTGCGTCGGCCGCCAACGCCCAGTACGACCAGACCTTCTCGGCGCAATGGAACACCGACCTGGACGTGAACTACGCCTTCAACAAGCAGCTCAAGCTGTCGGTGGGTGCCAACAACCTGTTCGACAGCAAGCCGGACGACTTCAACCTGCGCCTGCGCCAGACTCCGGGGCAGCAATACAGCTACCTCGCGCCTTCGGCGCCCGAGGGGGCGTTCTACTACACCAAGCTCACTTACGACTTCTGATTCTCTGGGGCCGCTTTGCGGCCCTTCGCGGGCAAGCCACGCTCCTACAAAGCAACGCGATACCTGTAGGAGCGTGGCTTGCCCGCGAAGGACCGCAAAGCGGTCCCAATGGCCCGCGAGATCGACCATGAAACTCCTGAAAACCCTGTTAGGCACCTCCCTCATCACCCTCTCATTGCTCACCCACGCCGGCGACAAACCCCAGCCCATCCACTTCGGCGACATCACCTGGGAAAGCGGCAGCTTCATCACCGAGGTCCTGCGCGTGCTGGTGGAAAAGGGCTACGGCTACAGCACCGACACCCTGCCGGGCAGCACCGTCAGCCTCGAAGCCGCGTTGGCGAAGAACGACATCCAGGTGATCGGCGAAGAATGGGCCGGACGCAGCCCGGCCTGGGTCAAGGCCGAAGCCGAGGGCAAGGTCTTCGGCCTCGGCGATACGGTCAAGGGCGCCACCGAAGGCTGGTGGGTGCCGGAGTTCGTGATCAAGGGCGACCCCGAACGCAACCTGCCGGCATTGGCCCCGGAGCTGAAATCGGTGGCCGACCTGCCACGCTACGCCAAGGTCTTCCAGGACCCGGAAGATCCGCAAAAAGGCCGTTTCCTCAACAGCCCCACCGGCTGGACCTCGGAAATCGTCAACAGCCAGAAACTCAAGGCGTACGGCCTGAGCGAGAGCTTCGTCAACTTCCGCACCGGTTCCGGCGCGGCCCTGGATGCCGAGGTGGCATCGTCGATCCGCCGCGGCAAGCCGGTGCTGTTCTACTACTGGTCGCCGACCCCGCTGATCGGTCGCTACAAACTGGTCAAGCTGGAAGAGCCGCCTTTCGATGCCGACGCCTGGAAGACCCTGGCCGACGCCAGCAACCCCAACCCGCGCGGCACCCGCTCGCTGCCGGCGCGCCTGGCGATCGGCGTTTCCGCGCCGTTTCGCGCGCAGTACCCGGAGCTGGTGGCGCTATTCAGCCAGGTCGACCTGCCCATCGACCTGCTCAACCAGACCCTTGCCGGCATGAGCGAAAAACGCCTGCAGCCGCGTGCCGTGGCCCAGGTCTTCCTGCGTGATTACCCGGACGTCTGGAGCGCCTGGGTGCCGGCCGATGTCGCGGAAAAAGTGCGTGGGAGCCTGTGATGATCAAGCGAATACTCTCCTGCGCCGTGCTCGCCTTGCTGGGTGCCCAGGTCTTCGCCGCCGAGCCGCAGACGCTGCGTATCGGCTACCAGAAAAGCTCGGTGAACATGGTCCTTGCCCGTGAGCACAAGCTGCTGGAAAGCGCACTGCCGGGCACCCGTGTCGAGTGGATCGAGTTCCCCGGCGGCCCGCAGTTGGTCGAAGCGCTGAACGGCGGCAGCCTGGACATCGGCAATATCGGTGATATCCCGCCGATCTTTGCTCAGGTCGCCGGCATTGACCTGCGCTACATCGGCGTGGAACCAAGTGACGGGCGCACCGAGGCGATTCTGGTGCCGACCACCAGTCCGGTGAAGACCCTGGCTGATCTCAAGGGCAAGCGCGTGGCGCTGCTCAAGGGCTCCAGCGCCCACAACCTGTTTCTCAAGAGCCTGCTGCACGCTGGCCTGGAACTGCAGGACGTGAACCTGGTGTACCTGGCCGCCGCCGACGCCCGTGCCGCTTTCGAGCAGGGCAAGCTGGATGCCTGGGTGATCTGGGACCCGTACTACTCGGCGGCCCTGCTCGATGGCAGCGCGCGCCTGCTAAGCGATGGCCAGGGCCTGAACCCGGCCGGCACCTTCTACATCGCCAGCCGACGCTTTACCGAAGCGCACGGCGCCACCATCGCCACCTTCCTCGATACCCTGCGCCATACCCAGCGCCTGTCCATCGACCAGCCCGACGCCAGCATCGACACCATGACCCGTGTGCTGGGCCTGCAACGGCCGGTGGTGGAGCGCTATTTCAGCCATCGCTACAGCGCGCCGATCCGCGCCCTGGATGCCGAGACCATCGCCAGCCAGCAGCGCACCGCCGACCTGTTCTTCGCCAACCACCTGATCCCGCGGGCAGTGCGGGTGCAGGACATCGTTTTCCAGCCTTGAGGTGATTTTCATGCAGCCGATTTACATCGATTTTCTCAATGGCCTGGACGTTGCCGAACTGAACCTGGGCAACGATGAAATTCTCGCCGCCGTCGAAGCCGGCCTGGCCTTGCAGGGGCAGGGCCAGGCGGTGATCGAGCCGCGTACCCACCTGATTCCCGGTGGCGGGATCAACGGCCATTTCAACGTGCTGCGCGGCGTGCTCGGCGGCGAGATCGGCCGCGCCGGGGTCAAGGTCGTGGGAGACTTCGTCGACAACTATCGCCAGGGCCTGCCGTCGGAGCTGGCGATTCTCAACCTGCTGGACCCGGCCACCGGTGTGCCCAAGGCGATCCTCGATGCCTCGGCGATCACCGATATGCGCACCGGGGCGCTGACTGCCATCGGTGCCCGGCACCTGGCCAGGCCCGGCAGCAAGGTGCTGGGGCATATCGGCGCGCGGGGCACGGCGTACTGGAATGTGCGCCTGCTGGATCATCTGTTCGACTTCGACGAGATCCGCGTGCATTCGCGCCGGGCGGAGAGCCGCGAAGCCTTCGCCGAACGCCTGCGCCGCGACCTGGGCAAGCCGGTGATCGTCACCGAGGACTGGGAAAGCACGGTGCGCGATGCCGACATCGTGGTCGAGGCGTCGCGCCTGGAACGCCCCGAACCCTTGTTGCGTACCGAGTGGATCAAGCCCGGTGCCTTTGTCGTGCCCTACGGCACCATGAGCGCGGTGGAGCTGTCGCTGACCGACATCATGGACAAGCTGGTGGTCGATGACTGGGGGCAATGCAAGGGCGGCCAGTTCGGCTCGTTGCGGGCCCATGTCGAGACAGGGCGTCTCAGTGATCAGACCCTGCATGCCGAACTCGGGCAGATCGTCGCCGGGCTGAAGCCGGGGCGCGAGCATCCGGGGGAGACCATCCTGTTCTGGCATCGCGGCCTGAGCCTGAGCGACATTGCCCTCGGCCATGCCTTGCTGGACAAGGCCCGGCACCTGGGGATCGGCCAGCGGTTGCGTTGGGCATGAAGCCTATCGAGCGTTTGCTGGCAGTAGTGGATGGTGAGCTGTCGGCGCGACTGGATGAAGAGAGGCGAGGGCACATCGACGCGGGGCATGCCCTGTTGCTGGAGTTGATCGCGGCGGGCGAGCCCATCTATGGCGTGACTACCGGGCTCGGCGCTGCGGTGGACCAGGCACAGGGCGATGCCGGGTTCCAGCAGCGCATTGCTGCCGGCCGGGCGGTGGGTGTGGGGCGGCTGGCGTCGCGGCGGGAGGTGCGGGCCATCATGGCCGCGCGGCTGGCCGGAGTGGGCCAGGGGCGCTCGGGCATTTCTCTGGCCAGTGCCCTGGCGCTTGGGGACTTGCTGGATCACGGTATTCACCCCGAGGTGCCGCTGCTCGGTTCGCTCGGTGAAAGTGATCTGGCGCCTCTGGCCCATGTGACCCTGGCCTTGCAGGGGCAGGGCTGGGTCGAGTATCGCGGCGAGCGCTTGCCGGCGGATGAAGCCTTGCAGCGGGCCGGGCTGAAGTCGCTGGTACCACGGGACAAGGACGGTCTGGCACTGGTCTCGGCCAACTCGGCAAGCATCGGGCTGGGGGCTTTGCTGGTCAGTGAGACGGAGCGTTTGCTGGACAGGCAGCGCGGTGTGCTGGCGCTGTCATGCGAAGGCTATCGCGCTGGCGTGGCACCCTTTCAGGCGGCGCACTTGCGGCCTGCGTCGGGGCAGGCGGAGGAGTCAGCGGCGTTGCTGGCCTTGCTTGACGGCGGTGAGCGGCAGGCGCGTCGGTTGCAGGATCCCTTGAGTTTTCGCTGTGCCACGGTGGTACTGGGCGCGGTGCGTGATGCGCTGGCGCGGGCCCGGGAGATCGTCGGGATCGAACTGCAGAGCGGTGCGGACAACCCGGCGCTGGTCGTGGAACGCCGTGAGGTGCTGGTGACGGCGAACTTCGACAGTACCCATCTGGCGCTGGCGTTCGAAGGCCTGGGGCTGGCCTTGAGCCGGATGTCGGTGGCCAGTGCCGAGCGGACGGCGAAGCTCTTGTCACCCTCTTTCAGCGAGTTGCCGCGCTCCTTGAGCCCGCGTCCGGGGAGTGTCGGGCTGGCCGCCTTGCAGCGCACGGCGGCGGCGCTGGTGGCGGAGATCGTGCATCTGGCCAATCCCTTGCCGGCGCTCAGCGTGCCGGTGGCGGACCGGGTCGAGGATTATGCGGGGCAGGGGCTGGCGGTGGTGGAGAAGACCGCGCGGCTGGTGCAGCGGGTGGAGTGGCTGGTCAGGATCGAAGCGGTGGTGGCGGCGCAGGCGGTGGATCTGCGGACGGGAATCACGCTGGGCTCGGGGGCGGCCGAGGTCTACCGGCAGGTCAGGCGGGTGGTAGCGTTTGTCGATGAAGACAGGGCTATCGATGTGACCGGGGAATTCTGGGGCCGCTAGCGCGGCCCATCGTTCAGGCCTGCGCGGGCCCTGTGGGAGCTGCGGTTCGGCGCTCCGACTTGCCAGCGATGAGGCCCCAACGGCCACCACCATTTTGCTCGGTCATCGCCGCCAGAATATCCACCGCGCTATGCCCCTGCTCGATGGCAATCCCGAACCTGACGCTGTCGATCAACCGCTCCAGCCGTTTCGGGCAACCCCGTTGTTCACGGCTGATCAAGCGCTTGGCCACCACCCGACCCTGTTCATTGGACAGGGTCAACATGATGCTGCCGTCCAGGCGCTCGATACTGAGGTTGACCCGGTACTCGTCCGAGAAGGCATCGCTGATCTGCTGAAAGGGCTTGTGCATGGTGCTCACCTGACAATGACAGTGCATCGGTTGACTGGGCGTTCGATGGCTAGTTCCACAGGGTTGCAAGGCTCGGGCCGAGTGGTCATGAAATATTCAAGCGAGGTGTGTCGCCCCCACCAGCACCGGACACCCCACCTGATCGATCACCTTCCCGCTCACCGACGGATCCAGCAACCGCCCCAGCCGCGACAGATGCCGGTGGCCCATCACGATCAGTTCCACATTCAACTCCCGTGCCTTGCCGACGATCACCTCCACCGGACCACCCGCCACTAGGCTCCCGGTGCAGTCGCCGAACCCGGCCTCGCGCAACGCCCGCACCGCTTCACCCACCGCCCGCTCCGCAAGCTGTTGCTCGTCACACGCCGCCGGATATTCCTCCAGCTCGCCCCGGGTATAAGGCGCCGGGTGGTCATGCACCGCGAAGGTGCTGTCGATCGCCAGCAGCACATGCAGCCGGTGCAACTCAGGGCGGCAGTAGCGCCGCGCCAGATCGAGCAGGGCCGTGCAGGCAGGAGAAGCATCGATAGCGATCAGGACCGGACTGGACATGCGAATACCTTGGGGAAAAAAGGACAAGGCATTCTCGGCGCATTCCCCTGCCCTGATAAATGGCCTGCCGTGCACTGGATCGTTGCGTCCGGCGCAATCCACTGAGCTGCTAAGATCGCGTTTCCATCATTCGCCAAAGGGAACCCGGCCATGCAACTCCCGGACATGAACCTGCTCGTCGCCCTCGATGCCCTGCTCGACGAAGGCAGCGTGGTCGGCGCCGCCCAGCGCATGAACCTGAGCCCGGCGGCAATGAGCCGGACCCTGAGCCGGATCCGCGAAGCCCTTGGCGATCCGGTCCTGGTCCGCGCCGGCCGCGGGCTGGTGCCGACCCCACGGGCCCTGGCGTTGCAGGAGCAGGTGCGGGTCCTGGTGGAGCAGGCCGGGCAAGTGTTCCGCGGCGGCGACGAGGTGGACCTGGCCAACCTCGACCGGGCCTTCAATATCCGCACCAACGACCTGTTTATCGCCCTCTATGGCGCGCAACTGCTGCGTGCCATGCACGAACAGGCACCTAACACCGTGCTGCGCTTCGTCCCGGAAAGCGGCGGTGACGACGATGCGGTGCTGCGCGACGGGCGCACCGACCTGATCATCAGTTCGAGCATCGACCTCGGTCCGGAGATCAAGGTGCAGAGCCTGTTCAACACCATCTATGTGGGCCTGGCACGGCGCGATCATCCGATCTTCGAGGGCGAGATCACCCCGGAGAGCTTCGCCGCCTATCCGCAGATCAGCGTGTCGCGCCGCGGCCGGGCCAACGGGCCGATCGATGTGGAACTGGCCAACTACAAGGTGCAGCGGCGGGTCGCGCTGATCACCCCGAGCTTCCACTCGGCGATGTTCTCCCTGCCGGCTTCGGACCTGATCCTGCCGATGCCGGCCAATATCCTCAACAGCGTGCACCGCCTCGGCCTGCCGCTGCGCTCCTTCGAGATTCCGCTGCCGATGGAGCGGGTCACGGTGATGCAGGCCTGGCATCCGCGCTTCCATAACGATCCGGCCCACCGCTGGCTGCGCCAGACCCTGAAAACCTGCTGTGAAGTCGACCCGTGAACCACGGATTGCGTCTGGCGCAATCGTAAACTGCCCATAAGTCAGTTTTCGTCAGTAGTCGGGGTTTTTAAACTCCCTCCAGTCAATTTGTTGCTGGAGATTTCTGATGACTTCCCTGTCCGCGCCCCTTGCCGCGCCAGTCGCCCCCCAGGCGGCCGCCCCCGCGCAGCCGGCGTTCGGCCTGCAGGTGGTGGTCGGTCTGTTCGGCGTGCTGCTGGCGGTGCTCTGCGCCGGGCTCAACGAGATGGTGACCAAGGTCTCCCTGGCGGATATCCGCGGTGCCATGGGCATCGGCGCCGACGAGGGTGCCTGGCTGGTGGCGGTGTATGCCGCCGCCTCGGTGTCGGCCATGGCTTTTGCGCCCTGGCTGGCGACCACCTTCTCCCTGCGGCGCTTCACGCTGTCGGCCATCGGCGTATTCGCCGTGCTCGGCCTGCTCCAGCCCTACGCCCCGGACCTGTACAGCCTGATGCTGCTGCGCATCGTCCAGGGTCTGGCTTCCGGGGCGTTGCCGCCGATGCTGATGAGCGTGGCCCTGCGCTTCCTGCCGCCGGGGATCAAGGTCTACGGCCTGGCCTGCTACGCCCTGACCGCCACCTTCGGCCCCAACCTCGGGACGCCGTTGGCCGGACTGTGGACCGAGTATGTCGGCTGGCAGTGGTCGTTCTGGCAGATCATCGTGCCGTCGCTGCTGGCGATGTTCTGCGTCGGCTGGGGCCTGCCCCAGGACCCGCTGCGCCTGGAACGCTTCCGCCAACTGGACTGGCGCGGCGTGCTGCTCGGCCTGCCGGCGATCAGTTCGCTGGTCCTCGGACTGAGCCTGGGCGACCGCTGGGGCTGGTTCGACTCGCCGCTGATCTGCTGGCTGCTCGGCGGTGGCCTGGTGCTGCTGGTGCTGTTCATGTTCAACGAATGGTCCGAGCCGCTGCCGTTCTTCCAGTTGCGCATGCTGGGTCGGCGCAACCTCAGCTTCGCCCTGGTGACTTTGGCCGGGGTGCTGATCGTGCTGTCGGCGGCGATCAGCATTCCTTCGGCGTACCTGGCCCAGGTCCAGGGCTATCGCCCGGCGCAGACCAGCCCACTGATGCTGCTGGTGGCCATGCCGCAACTGATCTCGCTGCCGCTGGTGGCGGCGCTGTGCAATATCCGCGCAGTGGACTGCCGCTGGGTCCTGGCCTGCGGTCTCGGCCTGCTGGCCCTGGCCTGCCTCGGCGGCACCCAACTGACCTCGGAATGGATCCGCGACAACTTCTACGTCCTGCAACTGCTCCACGTGTTCGGCCAGCCGATGGCGGTGCTGCCGCTGCTGATGCTGTCCACCAACGGCATGAGCCCGCAGGAAGGGCCGTTCGCCTCGGCCTGGTTCAACACGGTGAAGGGCCTGGCGGCGGTGATCGCCGGCGGCCTGCTGGATGCCCTCGGCACCCTGCGCCGGCATTTCCACTCCACCCACCTCACCGACAGCCTGGGCAACGCCCCCTTGCTCGACGACACCGCTGCCGACCTGGCCAAGCGCATTCATGAACAGGCCCTGGTACTGACTTCGGCCGACCTCTACCTGGTCATGGCCTGCATTGCCGTGGCCCTGATCTGCCTGATTCCTTTCGTGCCTACACGGGTCTACCCACCGCGCGCGGTGGCCTGAGCCCGGATGAATTCGAGAATTTTCGACATGACCAACACCCGCAAGAACATCCTGATCGGCTCGGTGCTCGCCATCGCCGTCCTCGCTGCCATCGGTGCCCCGCACCTGCTGGGCAACGACCACCGGCAGAGCACCAACGACGCCTACGTCAGCGCCGACTACACCGTGGTCGCGCCGAAGGTGAGCGGTTTCATCAAGGAAGTGCTGGTGGAAGACAACCAGCAAGTCCAGGCCGGGCAACTGCTGGCGACTCTCGATGACCGCGATTACCAGGCCGCCCTCGATGCTGCCCAGGCGCAGTTGCTGGTGGCCCGGGCGCAGAGTGCCGATGCTCGCGCGACCCTCGAGCGCCAGGCCGCGCTGATCGCCCAAGCCGAGGCGGCGGTGAAGGCGGCGCAGGCGGAAGCGGCCTTTGCCGATCATGAAACCACCCGCTACAGCCGCCTGGCCGAGCAGGGTGCCGGCACCGTGCAGAACGCCCAGCAGGCGCGCAGCCGGGTCGACCAGGCCCGCGCCCGCCTGGCCAACGCACAGGCCGCACTGCTGGCGACGCGCAAGCAGGTAGATATCCTCCAGGCCCAGGTGGCCAGCGCCGACGGCCAGCTCAAGCGTGCCGAAGCCGGACTGGAGAAGGCCAACCTGGACCTGTCCTACACGCGCATCCTGGCGCCGGTGGACGGCATGGTCGGCGAGCGTGCATTGCGCGTCGGTGCCTACGTCAACCCGGGTGCCCGCCTGCTTTCGGTGGTGCCGCTCAACCACGCCTACGTCGTCGGCAACTTCCAGGAAACCCAGCTTACCCATGTCCAGCCTGGCCAGCCGGTGAGCATCAGCGTCGATACCTTCTCCGGCGAAACCCTGCGCGGCCACGTGCAGAGCATCGCCCCGGCCACCGGGGTGACCTTCGCTGCCGTCAAGCCGGACAACGCCACCGGCAACTTCACCAAGGTGGTCCAGCGCATTCCGGTGAAGATCGTCTTCGACGCCGACCAGCCGCTGCTGGAGCGCCTGCGGGTGGGCATGTCGGTGGAAGCGGTGATCGATACCCAGGGTGACACCCTCAACGGCAAGGAGATCAGCGCGCGATGAACAGCCTGTTTCGCTTGAGCCCGTTGCTGCTCGGCGTGGTACTCGCCGGCTGTACCCTGGGCCCGGATTTCCAGCGCCCGGACAGCCAGGCGCCGCAGCAGTGGGCCGGGTTGCAGGGCGAGGCGGCTGCCAGCCAGCCGGTTGCCGAGCCGCTGGAACTGCGCTGGTGGGAGAGTTTCCACGATGCCCGTCTCAGCGCCCTGATCGAAAAGGTCGCAGCCAACAACCTCGACCTGCGCATGGCCAGTGCGCGGCTGTTGCAGAGCCGCGCCTTGCGCAGCAGCATCGCCGCCGATGAAACGCCATCGGTGGGCGTCAGCGGTGGCTACAGCCGGGCGCGCAACAGCGCTGAAGGGCTGAGCGATCCGTCCGGGAATTCGGGCAAGGCGGCCTACAACCTGTGGCAGGGTGATCTGGTTGCTGGTTGGGAGCTGGACCTCTGGGGTCGGGTACGGCGTCAGGTCGAAGCGGCCGACGCTTCGGTGGAAGTGGCCGAAAACGACCGCCGTAGCGTGCTCCTGGCGCTGCTGGCGGAAACGGCGGGTGACTATATCCAGCTGCGCGCGGTGCAGCACAGCCTGGCGGTGACCCGCGACAACCTCAAGGTCGCGCAGCACAGCCTGAAACTGTCCAATGACCGTCAGGCCCAAGGGGTTGCCACCCGTCTCGATGTGGCCCAGGCCAGTGCCCAGGTGGCGTCCATCGAGGCGCGTTTGCCGACCCTGGAAGCGCGTCAGGCCGATCTGATCAATGCCATCGGCCTGCTTGCCGCCGAGCCGCCGCGCACGTTGCAGAGCGAGCTGCTGGAAAGCGCCGAACTGCCGGCGCCACAACAGCGCTTCGCGATTGGCGTGCCGTCGCAGCTGGCCGAGCGGCGGCCGGATATCCGTCAGGCTGAAGCGCGCCTGCACGCGGCGACGGCGAGCATCGGCGTGGCCAAGGCGGACTTCTATCCGAGCATCCGCCTGTCCGGCAATTTCGGTTTCCAGGCCATGCAGCTCAGTGATTTCGGCGCCTGGGATGCCCGGCGCTTCGCCATTGGCCCGCAGGTTTCCCTGCCGATCTTCGAGGGCGGGCGCTTGAGTGGTGTGCTTGAGCTGCGTGAGGCGCAGCAGCAGGAAGCGGCGCTGAACTACCGCAAGGTGGTACTCGGCGCCTGGCATGAAATCGACGATGTGCTACGCCTGTACAACGCCAGTCAGTTGCGTCGTGATCATCTGGCCGAGGCGGTCAGGCAGAACAGGATCGCGCTGGAGACGGCGCAGCGGCAGTACGTCGAGGGAGCGGTGGACTTCCTCAATGTGCTGAGTGTGCAGGGGGCGTTGCTGGCCAGTGAAGAGCAGTGGATCGACAGCTCGGCGGCGGTGTCCCAGGCGTTGGTGGGGTTGTACAAGGCGCTGGGGGGCGGCTGGCAGGCGTTCGATCTGGCTGAAACACCCCAAATGGCCCAGCACCACTAAACCCTGTGGGAGCTGGCTTGCCAGCGATTGCATTAGTGAATTCACCATGGCAATCGCTGGCAAGCCAGCTCCCACAGTGACCGCGTTGCTCTTTCGATTGATTTAACTCCAGGAGGCCCACATGCAAATCTCCCTCAACGGCAAGCGCGCCATCGTCAGCGGTTCCACCGCCGGCATCGGCCTGGCCATCGCCATCGGCCTGGCCGAGGCGGGTGCCGAGGTGGTGCTCAACGGTCGCAGCCAGGCCCGGGTCGACCAGGCCCTGAAGCAGGTCCGCGACAAGGTCCCGGCCGCCCGCATCATCGGCGTGGCCGCTGACCTCGGCACTGCCGAAGGCGCCCGGCAACTGTTCGAGCAGGTGCCGCAGACCGATATCCTGGTCAACAACCTCGGCATCTTCGAACCCAAGGGCTTCTTCGAGATCAGCGATGATGAGTGGCAGCGTTTCTTCGAGGTCAATGTGCTCAGTGCAGTGCGCCTGTCACGCCACTACGCGCCGGGGATGAAGGAGCGCAACTGGGGGCGGGTGTTGTTCCTGTCCAGCGAATCGGCGCTGCAGATCCCCACCGAGATGGTGCACTACGGCACCACCAAGACCGCACTGCTGGCCGTGTCCCGCGGTCTGGCGGAAACCCTGGCGGGCACCGGGGTGACGGTCAACGCCGTGCTGCCGGGCCCGACCCGCTCGGAAGGCGTGGGTGATTTCTTCGGGCAGATGGCCAGGGACCAGGGCGTGTCGACGGCGGAACTGGAAGCCAGCTTTATCGCCGAGCACCGGCCCAGCTCGATCATCCAGCGTCTGGCGACGGTGGAGGAAGTGGCGAACCTGGTGGTGTACCTGGCGTCGAAGCAGGCCAGTGCGACCACCGGGGCGGGGATGCGGGTGGATGGTGGGGTGGTGCGGTCGATTGCCTGATTGTTTGTGGTGTGCTTGAGGGCCCTATCGCTGGCAAGCCAGCTCCCACAGGGTTTTGTGGAGGGCTTGCCAGTGATGAGGCCCTCGAGGTCACAAGGCTCTGTTGAGTCCGAACTTCTTCTTCAGCACCCACTGCAACAACCGCGAAGGCAGCAGGGTCGCCAGCAACGGCAAGGCCCGGCTGCCATTGCCCAACCTCACCAGCCCCGGCACCGGCGACTTGCCCACCGCGGCCAGTACCCCCGCGGCAAACTCGCTGGCCGGCGTCGGCCTGTCCTGCGACGCGCGAGCCCTCGCCCGAACATGCTCGCGCAACGGCCACCAGGCCGATTCCGCTGTCAGCACCTGCTCGGCCTCATGCCCGGCATTGCTGGCGAAACTCGACTGGATTGCCCCCGGCTGCACTTCCATCACGCGAATACCGAACGGCGCCAGCTCCAGGCGCAGGGCATCGCTCAAGGCATGCACCGCCGCCTTCGATGCGCAGTACGCCCCGGCGAACGGCGTGACCAGCACCCCCGAGACACTGCCGATATTCACCACCAGCCCACGACTGCGCCGCAGCGCCGGGAACAGCGCGCGGGTTACCCCGACGACGGCGAAGACATTGGTTTCGAACTGGCGCTGCATGGCCTCGACCCCGCCATCCAGCAGAGGGCCCATGGCCCCATAGCCGGCGTTGTTGATCAGCAGGTCGAGGCCGCCGTGGGCCGCTTCGACAGCCTCGGCCAGCTGTTGCAGGGCCTGGGCGTCATTGACATCCAGCGGCCAGGCGCGGAACCCGGCGGCGGCGAGTTTTTCCACGTCCCCGGCCTTGCGTGCCGTGGCCCAGACGGTATAGCCGGCATCGCGGAAGGTGTCGGCAAGGGCGCGGCCAATGCCGCTGGAACAACCGGTGATCAGGGCGACAGGCATGCTGGACGGTCCTTCGTGATGAGGGGGAAGGACCGATGATACGGGATGCCGCCCGACTCAGTAGAGATCCTTCAGCGCCTTGCAGATTTCTCCGAGGCTGGTCTTGTTGATCGCCACCGGCGGACGGTTGCTCGGCAAGAGAATCTGTGCGGGCAGACCGTCGGCCTGCCATTCGCTGAGCAGGCGGGTGACGGCGAGGTCCTGGCCGGGAGCGCTGTAGTCGTCGATGTTGAGTTCGTAGAACACGAACTGCGGCAGGGCTGGCGCTCGGGCACGGATGTTGGCTTGCAGTTCGAGGCTCAGCGGACAGGTGGTAGAGCCGACGAGAATCATGCCGGGTGTATCGCGTTCATCGGTTTCCAGTAGTCGGGTCAGTGAGTCGAGTCCTTTCAGGCAACGGACGTCCATGGGCTACCTCCTTGGTGGTGAGCCTTCATGAACTTGATTGAATACCCGGATACGGTTTTGCGCACCTGACAAAAATGCTAGTTCGCAAAGCTTCCTTGCAGATGTTCCGCGCGGAACTCGAGGGTTTGCGGGCGATAGCCGGCGCGCAGTGGTGGCAGCGGCAGGCAGTCGCTCCAGTCGGCGCCGGCCTGGAGTTCGCCGGGGCCGCGGTAGCGTGGCGCGGCGTAGGTGTTCTCGGCGAGGTTGACGCTGTCGCCGGGCGCATAGGCGGCGACGCGCCAGCGCAGTTCGGTCAACGGCACGCCGTTGCCGTTGTTCATCCGCACGCGCAGCGGGCGGCCGGCGGGGCATTCCTGCGGCAGGTAGTCCAGACGCAGTTCCAGGCGTGCCAACTGGCGCGCCTCACGGGTGTCCAGCCACGCCACCCAGGCGCCGACCATGACCAGCCCGAGCAGCGCCGCCAGCGAGACCGGCAGCGCCTTGGCCGGATAGCGCAGGAGCAGGATCAGCCAGGTGAGGATAAGCAGGATGCCGATGAGCATGGTGGAAACCCCGGGAAAAGACGACTCCACGATCCTAGCGGCAAGGGCCCGACCTGTCATTTTTGCCAGCTGTGCCAGTGCGGGTTTGCGGTTATGTTGCAGCGATCAAAGACCAGCGCAAGGATTCCCGGCATGTCCCTCGCTGTCCATGCATTGACGCCTGTTCTGGTAGTTCGCGATGCCCGCGGCCTGGGGCTGCGCGAGGTGAATTACTGTCGTCGTGCGCCCGCCGATCCGTTGCAGCCGCGCATTCAAGGCAGCCAGTACGATGCCGCTGGACGCCTGCGGGCGTGCCGCGACCCACGCCTGTGGGCGCTGCATGAACAGGACGCCGCGACGCCAGCCAACCTGGGCCAGGCGCATTCCTTGTCTGGCCGGGTGGTATGGCGTGAGAGCGTGGACTCGGGAACTGTTTGCAGCCTGTTCGGCGAAGCGGGACAGGTGGTGCGGGCCGAAGATGGCAAGGGCGTTTGCCGTGAGTTCGACTACGACGCGATGCTGCGGCCCACTGCGCTGCATGAGCAGGCCAACGGTCAACCGCGAGCCTGTCGCGAGCGTCTTGGCTATGCCGATGCCGCCCCTGAGCACGCTGCGCAGAATGCCTGCGGGCGCCTGCTGCGCCACGACGACACGGCGGGAACCCGCGAATTGCGGGGTTACGCCCTGAATGGTGAGGTCCGCAGCGAGGTCCGCCGTTTCAGCCGTGATGCGCAATTGCCGGACTGGCCGGTGCCGATTGCGGAGCGGGAGCTGCTGTTGGAGTCTGATACCGCAGCGGTTCTCTATTGTCACGGCCCGCTCGGCGAGGTGCTGGAACAGACGGATGCCAGCGACAATCGCCAGTCGCTCGGGCTGACCCTGTGCGGTGAGCTGCGCGAAGTGCGGGTGCAGCTCAAGGGTGGCAGCCAGCACGTGCTGCTGGTGGCTGCCCGCTACAACGCCTTCGGCCAGATGGAAGAGGAAATCCTGGGCAATGGCGTGCGCCTGCAACGTCTTTATCGCGAGGAAGATGGCCGCCTGTCGCAGCTTGCTGCCCGGCGCAGAAACGGCGACCTGCTGCAGGAGTTGCGCTACGAATACGACCCGGCAGGTAATGTGCTGTCCATCGAAGACCGGGCCATGCCGGTGCGCCATTTCGCCAATCAGCAGGTCGAACCGCGTTGCGAGTACGGCTACGACAGCCTTTACCAACTGATCGAGGCGAAAGGCTGGGAAGCCGGCGCGGCCAGCAAGGGACCAGGTTCGCTGCTCGATCCCGTAGCGGTGAGCAATTATCGGCAAAGCTATGAATACGACGCCGGGGGCAACCTCCTGCACCTGGTGCATGCCGGCGCCCAGGCCCACGGTCGCACGCTGGTTGCGGCAAGACACTCCAATCGCTGCCTGCCGGCCAATGAAGACTTCGAGAGAGGCTTCGATGCCAACGGCAATCTGCTGTGCCTGCAACCGGGGCAGGCGTTGTCTTGGAACACGCGTAACGAACTGCGCGAAGTCCGGCCGGTGATCCGCGCAGGCGGCTCCGACGATTGGGAGCGGTATCTCTACGACGGTGCCGGCCGGCGCGTACGCAAGCTCGGCAGAGCGCAAGCCGCGAAGCGAACCCACAGCCGCGAGGTGCGGTATCTCTCGGGGTTGGAGCGGCATGACAACGGTAGCGAGCGTCTTGAGGTCATCACGGTCCAGGCCGGGACCTGCAGTGTGCGCATTCTCCACTGGCTGCAAGGGCGGCCTGCCGGCGTGGCGCAGGATCAGGTACGTCATGCGCTTGGCGATCATCTCGGCTCCGTCTGCCTGGAACTGGATGGCGAGGCCGCGCTGCTCGGTCGTGAAGTCTTTCATCCCTTCGGCAGCACCGCCTGGTGGGCGGGGCGCAACGAGGTCGAGGCGGGCTACAAGACGGTACGGTATTCGGGCAAGGAGCGGGATGCGAGTGGGCTGTATTACTACGGTGCCCGATATTACCGGGCCGATTGGCAGCGTTGGTTGAATCCGGATCCGCTAGGAGAGGTGGAGGGTTTGAACCTCTTCCGGTTTGTGCTTAATACGCCGATCGGATGGGTAGACATCGAGGGATATAGTGGTTTTCCATTTCAAGCGATCGAGTCAAGCGAGGTCGTGGCCTTGGCCCGAGCAGGAAATTACCTGGGCGCTCAGGCAGCGGCTCGACGGAAGCCTTCCAGAGACATCAGGGTTATCAACAATTGGATCCTGTCCCAGGTTCCGAGCATCGATTTTCAATCAATGACACTGTTCGACAACCGCCTGAACAATAGCCTCTACAAGGCATCATCGAAAGTTGAAGGCATTGATTTCATCGTAAAGAAAATGCACTCGCCTGAGCGGGCCCAGCGCGAGGAACTGGCTTACCAGATCAGCGAGGCGCTCGGTTTCCATGTCGTGCCGCCGGCCAAGGCCCGGGCCAAGTCGTTGGTTCAGCAGATGGTACCGAACATCAAGGATTCCCGGCGAAGCGAGAGGACGCCTTCTGCCCGGGACAGACTGTTCTATTTCCTTATCAACGAGTTCGACGATAACTCCGGTAATCAGCTATGGGATGATTCGGGTGGCGTGCAGTTGATCGATCATGAGGCTGCGTTCAGTACCCGAAAGAATGCCGTGTACAACTTGTCCACTATCGATTTGACCAGCGCCTTCGACCCGAGTAGCTGGGTGCGATTCAAAGCTATCGATGACTTGGAATGGAAATCCATCTTGGGTGGTGATACGCCGAAAATTTCCAAAGTGGAAGCCAAGGCGTTTATCGCACGGATCCACGACACCAAGAAAGCGGTGCAAAAAGGGATCGACAAGGGCGTGATGGGTTTTTCCATGAAGCAAGGTGCATCCCAGGCAATACGCTCAACGACCAGCGCGAGTCTTGCTTGGCGAAACGGTCTCACCAGCCCGTCACGGGGCTGGTGAGACAGCATTTGAACTTACTGCGCAATGGTCTTGATCGAAACCCCACGCTCCACCGGCGTCGAGCGCCCGTAGATATCCTCGAAGCGCTCGATATCGTCCTCGCCGAGGTAGCTGCCGGACTGCACCTCGATGATCTCCAGCGGGATCTTGCCCGGGTTGCGCAGGCGGTGGATCGAGGCGATCGGGATGTAGGTTGACTGGTTCTCGGTGAGCAGGAAGACGTTCTCGTCACAGGTCACTTCGGCCGTGCCGGAGACCACGATCCAGTGCTCGGCGCGGTGGTGGTGCATCTGCAGCGAGAGGCTGGCGCCGGGCTTGACTGTGATGTGCTTGACCTGGAAACGCCCGCCCATGTCCACCGAGTCGTAGGAACCCCACGGTCGGTACACCTCGCAGTGGGTCTGGGTCTCGCTGCGGCCTTGGGCATCCAGGGTGTTGACCAGTTGCTTGACCCCCTGAACCTTGTCCTTGTGGGCGATCATCATGGCGTCCTTGGTTTCGACCACGACGATGTTTTCCAGGCCGATCACCGAGACCAGCTTGCCGTTGCCATGGATCATGCAGTTGTGGCTGTCCTGCACCACCACGTCGCCCTTGGTGACGTTGCCGTTGTCGTCCTTGGGGTGCACGTCCCACAACGACGACCAGCAGCCGACGTCGCTCCAGCCGGCGGTCAGCGGCACCACGCAGGCGCGCTGGGTCTTTTCCATCACCGCGTAGTCGATGGAGTTGTCCGGGCAGCAGGCGAAGGTGGCTTCGTCGATGGTCAGGCTGTCGCCGTCTTCCTGGCTGCGCTCCAGGGTCAGCAGGCAGGTGTCGTAGATGTCCGGGTCGTGCTTTTTCAGCTCTTCGAGGAAGCGGCTGGCGCGGAACAGGAACATGCCGCTGTTCCAGAAGTAACCACCGGCCTGGACGAATTCCCGGGCGCGTTTTTCATCGGGCTTCTCGACGAACTGGGCGACCCGGCTGACGCCTTCCGGCAGCAGCGCATCCTGGCTGGAGCGGATATAGCCGTAGCCGGTTTCCGGCTTGGTCGCGGGGATGCCGAACAGCACCATCTCGCCGCGCTCGGCGGCCACGGTGGCCAGGGCCAGGGCGCGTTGCAGGGCTTTCTGGTCGTCGATCACATGGTCGGCCGGGAGCACCAGCATCAGCTCGTCGCGGCCTTCGTTGACCAGCTTCATGGCGCTCAGGGCCACCGCCGGCGCGGTGTTGCGGCCGAAGGGCTCCATGAGGATGGCCTGGGTCTCCAGGCTCAGGTTGCCGAGCTGCTCGTTGACGATGAAGCGGTGGTCCTTGTTGCACACCACGATGGGCGCGTCCATGCCTTCGAAGACCAGGCGCGACAGGGTCTGCTGGAACAGGGTGTCGTCACCGGTAAGGGCGAGGAACTGCTTGGGGAACTGTTTGCGCGACAGGGGCCACAGACGCGAACCGTTACCGCCGGACAGGATGACTGGAATCATGGTTGTACTCTCCGAAATATAAAGTTGGGCAGTGGATTAACGGGTCGCTACCGGGCGCTTGACCCAGACCGGGGACAGATTGCTGCCGGAGCCGGTGACGTAGAGCACGGCTGCTTCTCCGCGCTCGAGGGCGACCGGTTTCAGGTCGCTGACTTTCTTGTCGCCTTCATACAGGGCCAGGTTGACCTTGACCGGGTTGATCTCGCGCTCGCCGCGGCCGGCGGCGGCCACCGGCTTGACCACTTCGGTCTTGCCGTCGGCGGTCTTCAGGGTCAGGGCCTGGTCGCTGAGGTTCTGCACCCGCACCAGGGATTTCTGCTTGTTGCGGAATGGCGGTTCTTCCACCAGTTGCGGCTTGCCGTCGGCGTGGTTGACCAGGGTGTAGTAGTGGTCGGCGGAGAGCTTCACCGGCAGGCTCGCGTTGCCCACCTTGGCGCTGTAGTCGCCTTGCGGCATGAAGCTGAAGTCGCTGCTGGCCTGGGCCCCGACCTGATTGATCGGGGTGTTGCCGACGCTGGCGGCGACCGGCTGGCTGGAGGCGTTGTACAACCGCACGAAGGTCGAACCCTTCGGCGCGCTCGGGCCATACAGTGCGGCGTCGCCGCCGGCCCAGGCTTGCAGCGAGGCGAGGGTGAGGCCGGCAGCGAGGGCGCAGGCTTTGGCGATACGGTGCTTGGACGTTTGCATGTGCATTTCCTCTTAGTGTTCGGTCCGGATGGACGTCAGGGCCAGCTCTTGATCGGAGTTGCGGGTTTTCTTCAGTTGCGCGATCCATTGCGGGTCGAAGCCGCTGAGGTCGTTCTTGATTGGCAGATAACGCTCGGGGAATTCCCAGACCACCAGTTGCGGCGGGCTGTTCTTGAACTCATCGCTTTGCAGGTACTTGAGCATCGGCAGGATCGGCCCGTGGCCGTCCTCGGCGTAGTTGGCGACATCGCTGTGCAGGGCCTGCTGCAGGGCGCCGAGGAAGTTCCAGTTGGGGTTGGCGCTGTAGCTGGTGCCGACCAGGGCCACGGGGATCTGCTTGTCGGCGAACAGGGCGTCGCCGCCGCCGTTGTCAGCCTCGACCGCGCGGGTGCTGCGTTTCTGCAACTGGTCCGGCTTGGGCAGCAGGTTGCTGAACAGCGGGTCCAGCGGCAGGAAGTTGGTCAGGTCGCCCTTGTACGGCGCCTGCTGCTGGTTCTCGGTGATGAAGGTCTGCGGCTCGCCGTTGAGCAGGGTCTGCCGGGCCACCGCCTCGGCCAGTTGCTGGGCGGCGACTTCGGCGCCCAGCGGCGTCCAGTGGCTGTCGGTCCGCAGGAACACCTGGCCGCGAGCCTTGGCCGCTTCCAGCGGGCCGAACAGGTCGGGGGCGAAGATGTTGGCCTGGCGCGCCTGGGCGTGGAAGCTGTTGTACAGATCATGGTGGACGCTGGCCGGGGCGCGCACGCCGATGTACTCGGGATACACCCGGGCCTTGGCCGGGATGATCGCCAGCACCAGTTCCACGCCCTGTTTGCGCAGGGTGTCGCGCACGCCGCGGAGCAGGGCCAGGTTTTCGTTGCGGGTCAGCTCGCCGTCGGCCGCCGGCTTGAACTCCTCGTCGCTGAACAGCCACTGGTCACGGCCCAGCACCACGCCGGGACGGCCTTCGTTGAACAGCTTGAAGTCCAGCGCCGCCCACAGGTTGGTGCCGATGCGCTTGAGCGGGAACTGCTCGTCGTAGTGGGTCTCGGCGGCCTTGGCCAGCTTGCCGTCGAGCAGGCTCATCTGCGCCGTGCGCTGGAACCCGGCGAGCCCGCCGAGGGACCAGATACCCAGCGCCGAAAGCAGGGCGAGGAACAGCAGCGAGTAGAAGATGCGAAGTGATCGGGTCATGGTCGGCTCGCTCAGAACTGGAAGTAGAGGAAGGGCGAGTAGCTCTGCGCGGAGAGCTTGAGGATCGACGCGACGAACAGCAGCAGGACCAGCACGCGGGTGGCGTACAGGCTCCAGTCGAGGCCGACGCTGCCGTCGTGGTGCACCACCACCGGGCTGGCCTTGGCGGTCGGCTTGGCATTGCGATAGAAGTCGCGCAGGCCGAACCAGGCCAGGGTGATGTAGGCCAGGATCAGGGTCGCCACCTGCAGGCCGGTGAGGCTGGCGCGGTTGAGCTCCGAGAGGTTCCAGTCACCGAGGCTGAACATGGCGGCGTACATGCGCCCGGCCACGTGCAGGTTTTCGGCGCGGAAGATCACCCAGCCGATCACCACCAGCAGGAAGGTGAAGGCCCATTTGACCGGGTTGAAGCGCTGCGGGTTGGTGTCCAGGCCCAGGGCCCGCTCGATCGCCAGCCACATACCGTGCCAGGCGCCCCAGATGATGTAGGTGAAGTTGGCGCCGTGCCACAGGCCGCCCAGGAGCATGGTCAGGAACAAATTGCGGTAGGTGGCGAAGGTGCCGCCGCGGTTGCCGCCGAGGGTGATGTACAGGTAGTCGCGCAGCCAGGTCGACAGGCTGATATGCCAGCGCCGCCAGAACTCGGTGATCGACTGGCTGATGTACGGCTGCTTGAAGTTCTCCATGAAGCGGAAGCCCATCATCAGGCCCAGGCCGATGGCCATGTCGCTGTAGCCGGAGAAGTCGAAGTACAGCTGCGCGGTGTAGGCCAGGGCGCCGAGCCAGGCGTCGCCGGTGCTGGGATTTTCCAGGGCGAAGCAATGGTCGGCGACCACCGCCAGGGTGTCGGCGATGAAGACCTTCTTGATGAAGCCCTGCATGAAGCGGGTGCAGCCCTCGGCGAACTTGTCGACGGTGTGGGTGCGGTGGTTGAACTGGTCGGCGAGGTCCTTGAAGCGCAGCACGGGGCCGGCGATCAGGTGCGGGAAGATCGCCACGAAGGCGGCGAAGTCGATCAGGTTGCGGGTCGCCGGGGTGTCGCCGCGGTACACGTCGATGATGTAGCTGATCGACTCGAAGATGTAGAACGAGATCCCGATCGGCAGCAGCACGTGGGTCAGGATGAACGGCTCCAGGCCGAACGAGGCCATGATCGCGTTGATGCTGTCGACGCCGAAGTTGGCGTACTTGAAGTAGCCGAGGATGCACAGGTCGACGGCGACGCCCAGCAGCAGCCAGCGCTGGGCCGATTTTGTGCGGACTCCGGCGGCACCGACCTTGAGGCCGATCCAGTAGTTCCACAGGGTGACCCCGGCGAACAGGGCGAGGAAGTCCACCCGCCACCAGGCATAGAACAGGTAGCTGGCCAGCAGCAGGAGCAGGTTGCGGTAGCGTTGCCCGCTCAGGTAGTACAGGCCGAGGAAGATCGGCAGGAACAGGAACAGGAACACGTTGGACGAGAAGACCATCCGGGTTCTCCTTGGTGGTCAGCTACGGGGCAACAGCGCCCCCCAAACCCCCCAGCCATCCGGTTGGGGGAAACCAATGAATCAGTGTCGCTGCGGTCCCTGTGGGAGCTGGCTTGCCAGCGATGAGGCCAGCAGGTTCAGCATCTGTGTCAGGTCTGGCCCTATCGCTGGCAAGCCAGCTCCCACAGGGGCCATGCAAAGGCTGCTATTTGCGCTCTGCCGCCGGGTCGTAGACCCGGGTTACATCCCCGCCGAGGCGGAAGCTGTTGAACGGCTGCATCCCGTGCCGGCGTTGCTGCACATCGCCACTGCACTGGTACAGGCTGCACCACGGCTCGAGCCAGGCGTACTTGCTGTCGACCTTGAGGTCGTCCATATCCTGCTTCTCGCCGTTCTTGCCCTTGAACGCCGAAGGATCCTTCGACCCACCCAGCACCCGCTCGCCCAGGCGCTTCAGGGCCTGGTGGTTTTCATCCTTCAGGTCTACGCCATTGACCTGGGCAAAGCTGGCGATCATCGCCAGCGGCGGCAGGGCGTAGTTGTGGTAGGCGAGGGCGCGCTGCTTGCGCTTGAGCTCGTTCGGCAAGAAGCCCTGGTCATCCACCTGGTTGGCGGCGACGCGGTACTCCTTCACCGACCAGTCGAACAGGTCGCGGCGGTCGGTGGCCACGGCCGTCGCCATCACCGACCAGGCCGCCCAGTAGCTGTGGTTGTTGATCTTCGCCAGCGGCAGATCGCTCCAGTCGGCAACCACCTGGTCGGCCACGCGGCCGAACCATTTCTCGATTTCCTCGGCCTGGGCCTGGTGCGCCGCCAAGGGCTTCGCGTTGGAGAACTTCAGGCGCAGCCACGAACCGCTGAGGCTGCCCAGGGCCCATTTGCGCATGGACTTGCCGGTGTGGTTGAAGTCCTTCGACAGCAAGGCATCGGCCCGCGCCCAACTGCCCATCCAGGTCAGGGCACAGTCGAGCTGCGCCGGACGCCCGTCGCGCATGTACTGGGTGACCAGCTTGGCCACCCCGCGCTCCAGGGTGGTGATGTCCTTGGTCGAGTCGCGGAAGGCCTGCTCGGACGCCTTGTTCAGGGTCGAGCGCGCCGAGTCCGAGCCCTCGTACTTGCTGCGGAATTGCAGGCTGCCGGTGTAGGGCGTCGGCACCGCTTCGCACTGGAAGTTGCCGTCGCCGGTCTTCTGTTTCTCGATGCCGGCATAGTAGCCCTGGGGCGGCACCAGCCCGGCGAACGCCTGGCTGGATAGCCCGAGCAATACCGCGCTGGCGAGCATGCTGAGTCTGTTCATGGGGTCCTCACAGTCCGGCCTGGGCGTTGCGCGGGGCATCGCCGACAGGGCCGCGTTTGCACAGGGTGGCCTGGACTTTCTGAGTGCCGTTCTCCGGACCTTGCAGCTCGACGGCGAGCAGGGTCTGGCTGGCCCAGTCCTCGTCTTCACGCAACTGGAAGGCGAAGCGGCCGTCGGTGTCGGAGGTGGTCGGCTTCTCGATCTTGATGTCCTCGTGGCGGCCATTGAGGTACCAGAGGGTGGCCTGCATGACCTTGACCGAGGTGTCTTCGAAGCGGATGTCGAGCTGGTGGTTGCGGTTGGTCAGGTCCTTGATCACGCCATCCCGGCCGTTGACCATCAGTTCGTTCTTGCCCGGCTTGATCGCGGTGCTGGCGCTCATCTGCGCCGGCTTGCCTTCGCAGCCGTTGTCGAGCAGGGCGAGCATCTGCCGCCAGATGGTTTCCTGGTTCAGCGGGTACAGCGGGGAGAATTCCCAGACCAGGATCTTCGGCGGGTTCTTCCTGAATTCCTCGCTGCCCAGGTACTGGATCATCGAGCCTTCCAGGCCACCGCCGGGGAAGGCGACGTTGAGCACGTCGGCGCCGATGTACTGTTCGAGGAAGCCGGAGAAGTTGTAGTTCTTGCCGCTGTGGCTGGTGCCGACCAGGGTGATCTGCGCATTGCCGGAATCACCGAAGAGGTCGTCGCTGCCGCCGCTGGAGCCCTTCGGTTCGGTGGCGAACTGATCCATGTACTGCACGGCGTAGCTGGTGCCGCAGAGCTGGCCGGCGACGTTGTGCAGGGTACCGGTCTTGCCCATGCGTCCGGATTTCTTCGTTTCGAACTCCTTGCGCGGAATGCCTTCGAAGGCCGGCATGGCGTGCACGGTGTCGGCGACGATCTTCGCCGCGCGCTCGGCGCCGTAAGGGGTCCAGTGCTGGTCGCCACGGAAGTAGAAATCCTTGCCCTGGTCGGCGGCGGCCAGTTGCTCGTTGGTCAGCGGCGACAGGTCGGGCACGTTGTAGCCCATGCCCTGGAAGCGCTTGAGCATGGCCTGGTAGTTGCCCAGGGCCTTCTGGTAATCGAACTTGGCTTTCTCTTCCGGGGTGAGCATGTTGCGGTTCACCAGGCCGCGGGTCGGCTGGTAGACGACGACCAGTTCGACGCCACGGGCCTTGAAGGCGTCGTGCAGTTGCTGCAGGCGCTTGTAGCCGGCGGGGGTGGTGTTGAACTCGGTGCGCAGGTCTTCCTTGGTACGGAACAGCCAGTCACCCTTGGCCTGCACCAGGGTGGTGAAGTTCTGCTGGTAGCGGGTGGTGTAGCGGCTGGCGTCGTGGGCCTCGGGGCACAGTTGGCAGCACGGTTCGGCGCTGAAGCTCGGCGCCGTGACCTGGTCGGCGCGCACGCCATTGCTGATCGCCAGCAGGGCGGCACTGAGGCCCAGGAGTTTGATCAGATGTGGAGTCATGTTCGGGCTTCCTCAGTCGGCCATTTCGGTCTGTCGTTCGACCGGGTCGATCAGCACGGCCTTCTGCTGGCGCACCATCAGGTCGAGGATCTCGTTCTGCCGTTCGCCCAGCACGCCGGACAAACTGATACCGCTGGCCTTGCTCGGCGCCAGCATCGATACGCGGTACAGCTCCACGCTCAGCGGCGAGTCGATGGACAGCGGGCCGCTGCCGTTGGCCGCCAGCTCGCCGCCGACCAGGATCAGCGAGACCTTGGTGTCGAAGGGGTCGAGGGCGATGTCGCGGTCGGT
This sequence comes from Pseudomonas putida, assembly GCF_001941965.1. GTDB lineage: Bacteria > Pseudomonadota > Gammaproteobacteria > Pseudomonadales > Pseudomonadaceae > Aquipseudomonas > Aquipseudomonas putida_L. The sequence goes on from NZ_MKZO01000073.1 coordinate 117,538, forward strand.
GTCGGAGAGGTCCTTGATATGGCCGTAGACGCCGACCAGGCCGTTGGCCATGGCGAGGTTTTCGTAGAGACGGATGTTCACGCTGTTGCGCACGCGGATGCCGTGGCGGCGGTTGCTGATCAGCTTGTTGCCCCAGATCAGGTTGTCGCCGCTTTCGTACAGGGTGATGCCGTCGGTGTGGTTGCGGTAGATCTCGTTGTAGGCGATCAGGTTGTTCACGCTGTTACGGTCGATCACCACGCCGGAGAGCTTGTTGTCGTAGCTCTTGTTGTTGATGATCCAGCTGTCGTTGACCTCGCGGGAAATGATGATCCCGTGCTTCTTCTTGGTCCCGTAGACCGTGTTGCCGGCGATGATCAGGCGGTGCGAACGGTCGTGGGGGTCGATGCCGTAGACGATGTTGTCGCTGTAGGTGCTGTCCTTGACCACGAAGTCGCTGGTCTCGTAGCAGTAGAAGCCGTACCACATGTCGCTGAAGGTCGAACCGATGATCCAGCCGGTGGGTTCGGCCCGGCCCATCTGCTTGGCCATGTTCGGCGTGTACTGCGAGATGCTGACCCCGTAGGACTTGCTTTTCGCGTAGCCGAAGTTGGCCATGGTGCTGTTGACGATGTAGGTCTCGGTACCGCCCCACGACAGCAGGAACGGGCGGAATTCATCCGGCTTGCGGAAGGTCGCCGGGCCGTTTTCCTTCTCGCGCCAGCCGATCACCCGGGTGTCGCTGACGAACAGCTTGCCGTCGTTGACCATGAACGAGCCGCCTTCCTGGGACAGGCGCAGTTCCTTGACCTTGCCGTCGATCTCCAGGGTCGCGCCGTGGCCGACCACGATCGGCAGGCGGGCCAGGTACACGCCGGGCGAGGTCTGGCGGAGGAAGCGCTCGGGGACTTTCTTCGCCAGTTCGGTGAAGTTCACATGGCCGCCATCGATGAAGATCGCCTGGGGAATGCCGCGCTGGCGGGCCACCCATTCGGCGCCTTTGTTGTCGCCGCCGATGAATTCCTTGAGCACGTCTTCCTGGAGCATGCGCCGCACCGAGACCTTGCCCGGCTTGCGGCGGTCGATCTTCTTCTGCACGGCCTCGGCGGTGTAGCCGGAGAGGTCAGGCAGCGTCGGCGGGTCGAGGTGCAGCGGCTCCACCGGCGCGGTGCTGACGGTGTAGGTCCTGGCCTGTTGCAGCTCCTTGGCCACCGACGGTGCCGGTTGCGGGTTGCTGGCCTGGGCGACGCTGGCGGCCAGCAGCAGGGCGCCGGTCAGCAGGGCGTGAAGCCTGTTCGCGTGAAGGTTCATGTCAGTGCTCTCCGCCCATCAGAAGCGCCAGACCACGTCGATGAAGGCGCGGTGCATGTACGAGTCGGCCTCTTTGCCGTAGGCGTCGCCCGGCTTGAACACGCCGCCGCGAAAACGCACCAGCGCCGAGGGTTCGTCGATGGATTTGCTCAGGGCTGCCGGCAGCAGGCCCTGCTTGAAGTACTTGGTGACCACCAGGTCCATCTCCTGCCCGACATCCTTCTCGCCCTGGACCAGCGGACGGTTGATGCCGCCGTCGTCGACCACTGCGTTGATGCCGCTGCCGCCAAGGTTCTGGTCACCGTCGACGCGCCAGAACTTGTGGTAGATCAGGCTGGCGTCGTAGTCGTCGCGCAGTTGCCAGGAGGTGAACAGGGTGGCCGCCTGCAGGTTGCCCAGCTCGCCGCGGAAGGCTTCGCCGAAGCGGTGCACGCGGGAGCGGGTGCCGGTCCAGTTGGAGCGGTTGGATTCCAGGCCGGTCTGCTCGTAGTTGTTCGAGCCGTCGCTGCCACCGCCGCCGCTGCCGCGGGCATAGGCCGCACCGACCTGCCAGTTGGGGTCGAGGCGCAGGCGGATGCCGAGGTCGGTGGCCCAGGCGTTGACGTCGCCGCTCTGCTTGCCGATGGCGACCTGGTCGCCACCCACCGTGGTGCTGCTCAGGGTGTCGCGGTCGCCGGTCAGCCAGGTCACGCTGCCCCAGTAGTTGAGGGTGTTCTGGTTGCGCCAGTTGTAGGCGTCGCTGTTGGCTTCCAGGCCCAGCCAGGTGAGGTCGCCGGTACGGGTCTTGTCGAGGGCGTCGAGGGTTTCGCCGGGGCTCTTGAGCTTGCCGTCGTCATGGGTATGGTGGGCGCGCAGGCCGACCCAGTGGCCCGGGGTCCACTGTGCGGCGATATCGCCGTAGACGTGCAGGCGGTCCTTGTCTTCGGCAGCCAGCTCGGTGAGGTCGGTGCGGTACTCGCTGAAGCGTTCGGCCACGCCCAGGTTGGCGCGCAGCAGGGTGGTGTCGAAGGTCCAGTTCAGCGCTTCGATATTGGTGTCGCGCCACATGCCGTCGTCGTTGCGCAGGCGTTGGCGGCCGAAGCGCAGCTCTTCGCCGGGGTAGGCGGTGAAGCCCTTGTAGCCGACCCAGAACTCGCGCATCGCCAGGTAGTTCTTCTTGGCTTCGCGGTCGTCATTCGAGCTGTTGGAGTCCTGGATCTCGCTGCCGTCGGCGGACTGGCGGCTGGTGTCGGTCTCGATGATGTCGGTGGCGGCCACCGCCTGGCCCATGGCGTAGGCGCTCCAGTCGCCGCGCTCGAAGTACACCCAGGGGCGCAGGTCGACACCGAGGCCGTTGACGTCGCCGCCATCGCGGGTGCCGAGGTCGCGGTCGTCTTCGGACTGGCCGGTGATCTTCACCTCCAGGCCGAAGTTCTTTTCAGCGGTTTCGGCGGCCAGGGTCGGGCACGCCCAGAACAACGCGAAACTCAGGCCGAGACCGGCTTTCATCCACGGGTTGAGCATCATAGGGAAGCGTCCTCACCTTGTTCTTCTTCAGGGCTTTTCACAGCTTGCAGGGCCAGCGCGCCAGGCCCTGGACCGAGGGCGCCACGGGCGGCGCGCTCCTGTTCCAGCAGGCGCTGGGCGGCGGCCTTTTGTTGCGGATTTAGTTGGGTGTCCAGCTCGCCGGCCAGGGCGGTGGACTGCTCGCTCGGGTTGGCCTGGGCCAGCTGGGCGAAGACCCAGGCATTCACCGGGTTCTGGCGGATGCCATGGCCTTCGCTGTACAGCTGGGCCAGGGCGTAGTCGGCGCTGAGCTGGCCACCGCGGGCGGCCTGGAGCAGGTGGTCGACCGCTTTCTGCGGCTCGACATTGCCCAGGTAGCCACGGCGATAGAGCTGGCCGAGGTAGTAATGGGCGCTGATCTCGCCGGCATCGGCGGCGGCCAGCAGATGGGTTTCGGCCTGTTTGGCGTCGGCCGGGAGGGTCTTGCCTTCGTAGTAGAGGCGACCCAGCAGCAGCTCGGCGCGGGGCTGTTCGGCGTCGCGGCCCTTGTCGATGTATTCCAGCAGCTTGTCGCTGTCGCCCAGCTCGGGGAAGTCGTAGAGCAGTTGCGCCAGGCTGACCCAGGAGGCCGGGTTCTGCGGGGCGATGTCTTCGAGCAGGGCCTGGGCGGTTTTTTCGTCGGTCTGGCCGAGGCTGCGGTCGGCGAGCACGCGGGCCACGCTGTCGACCCGGCTGGCGGGGATGGTGCCGCGCTTGTAGGCCGCTTTCAGCTGTTCCAGCAGCGCCGCCTGTTGTTCCGGCTGGGCGCGTTTCTGGTACACGGTGGCCAGTTCGACGTAGCAGATATCGGTGGTGTTCAGGGCGGCCTTACAGATCCGTTCGACCTCGGCCAGGTGCTGGTCGTAGGTGTTCTGGGTGCGATAGAGCAGGACCTGGGCCAGGCCGGCTTCCGGGTAACCGGCGGCGCGCCATTGGTCGATCTGCTGCTGGGCGTTGACCTTGGGGAAACTCTGCGGGTATTGCAGGTAGAGCATCGCCAGGGGGATCAGGGTGTTGCCTTCGCCGCTGGCGAAAGCCTGCTTGAGCAGGGCCTCGGCTTCGTGGCGTTCGGCTTCGCTGCTGTCGGGCTTGGCGACGAGCAGGCGGCCGAGGCGGGCCTGGGCGCGGGACGAAGTTGCAGCGGCATCACGGTAGGTGGCTTCGGCCTGCTTCAGCTTGGCCGGGTCGCCGGTTTCCACCTGGATATCGGCGAGGCCGACCTGGGCTTCGCTGTAGCCGAGGTCGGCGAGCTGCCGGTAGTTGCGCTCTGCGGTGGCGGTGTCGCCGTTTTTCAGGGCTTCGTTGGCCAGGCGCTGGTCGGGGAGGCCGGCGCAGCCGGTGAGGCTTATGGCCAGGGCCAGGGCACATATCAGGGGTGTGGCTGATGGCCTCATCGCTGGCAAGCCAGCTCCCACAGGGTTCGAGGCTGCCCACGATACCGAGTCCGACTCAGGTCCTGTGGGAGCTGGCTTGCCAGCGATTGCGGTCACCGCGGAATAACTGTTCATCAAGGAACCCTCTTCAGAGCCCATGCGCCATGGCGCTGTCGATCAGCCAGTCCAGGGACGGGCCGCGCTTGGCGTTGACGCTCGCCGGCAGGCCGACCATCTGGCTTGGCAGCGGTGCATCCGGCTTGATCTGCACGCGGATATCCGAGGACAGGTCGTCGCTGTTCAGGTTGGCGCTGCTGACGATGCGGCCAGTACGCTCTTCGCCGTCGCCGGCAATCTGGAAATTGACCCGGGTGCCTGGCTTGACGTCGTCGAACTGGCGGTAGCTGAAGCGCGCATCGATGGTTGGATTGCTGGTGCGCGGGATCAACTGGAAGATCACCGCGCCCTTGGCCGCGTACTGGCCGTCATCCACCAACTGGCGGGCCACGGTGCAGTCGCACGGGCTGGTCAGGGTGCCGCTCATCTGCTTGCCGAACAGCTCCTCGACCTTGGCCGGTTCCAGTTGCTCGTCGTCCAGATGACCCTTGAGCAGGTCGAGCATGCTGGTGCTGAACGAGGCCAGCGGCGCACCCTTGACCACCTCGGCGCCGTTTTCCACCAGGGCCTGCAGGGTGCCGTCGCGAGGCATGGTGACCTGGGTGGTCGGCACGCTGACCACGCCGGCTTCGGCATGGCTGACGAAGTACACGCCGTACACCGACTTGGCGATGAAGCCGAAGGCGGCCACGCCGACCACGAACACGCCAAGGCTGAAGGTCACCGCACGCAGGCGGCCCAGCGGGCTGAGGCCGCCGTCGTGTTTCTTCTGCTTGCGCGCCTTGGTGAAGTTGTCGCGCTGCAGGGTGCTGAGCACGTCGCCGATGCTGATCAGCTCGCCGGACAGGTGCGAGGTGATCAGGTGGCGCAGGGTGGCGATGTCGCGCTGCTCGAGGTTCTGGAACTGCGCGCCGGTCCGGCCGTTGGCCGGGTTATAGGCGCGGATCTGGAACTCGACGTCCATCGACAGGCCGAGGTTGTCGACGGTGAACTGCAGGCGCCCGCGCATCACCTCACCCACCGGCAACGGCTGCTTGGCGTGGAAGCTTAGGCCGCCGGCGGAGAGGTCGTCGACCTTCACTTCGACGGTCTCGCGGTTCTCGTTGAGGTAGCGCAGCTTGGCCGGGATCTTGACCCGGGCATGCTGGCGCTGGGTTTCGGACTCATGCACGACATTGACGTTCACGGCGGTATTCATGGCGATGTTTTCCTGTTGGATCCGTAGGGTTGCGGCGACTCACACGACCACGAACAGCACAGCCACGAAGATGCTGGCCGCCGAGAAGGTCATGGTCCGGGAGGACCAGGTGTTGAACCATTGTTGAAAGCTGGCGAGGTCGCGTTTGAGTGCGGTGGGCTGGCGGGTCCAGGACTGGCGGTCGAGGCGGAAGAACACGTAGATCTTCATCAGCGCGCCGACGATCTGGTTGTAATAGAGGATCAGCGGGTAGGCCGGGCCGATCTTGTGTCCGGAGCAGAGCAGCATGATGGTCAGGATCAGGCGGGTGATGCCGATCCACAGCAGGTAGGCGAGGAGGAACTTCGCGCCGAACTTGAAGCTGGCGATCATGGCGACGGTCAGGCCCAGCAGGCTGGTCCACATCGACACGCGCTGGTCGAACAGCACCACGCTGGTGAACAGGCCGAGGCGACGCATCCCCAGGCCCAGGGCGCGGGAGTTCTGCCGCAGGTTGTTGCCGTACCAGCGGTACATCAGCTTGCGGCTGGCCTTGAAGAAGCTCTTTTCCGGCGGGTGCTCGACGGTGTTGATGTCGGCATCCGGCACGTAGAAGGTGTCGTAGCCCAGGCGCATCAGGCTGAACCAGCTGGACTTGTCGTCACCGGTGAGGAACTTGAAGCGGCCGAGGCGCCAGTGGTACAGCGAGTCGCTCTCGACGTCGGCGATGAACTCGGGGTTGGTCACCACCGTGGCGCGGAACATCGACATGCGCCCGGTCATGGTCAGCACGCGCTTGGACAGGGCCATGGAGCACATGTTGATGTGGCGCTGGGCGAAGCGCAGCTTGTGCCATTCGCTCATCACGTAGCCGCCGCGTACTTCGCAGAATTCGTTGGTGGTCAGGCCACCGACATTGCCGAACAGCTTGAACCAGGGGACGGTCTTGCGCACCACGCCCTCACCGAGCACGGTGTCGCCGTCGATCACCGCGACCACGGCGTTCTCGTCCGGCAGGTGGCGGGAGATGGCGCGGAAACCGAAGGCCAGGCCGTCGCGCTTGCCGGTACCGGCGATGCGCACGAAGTCCAGGCTGACGTGTTCCGGCGGGTTGTACTTGGCCCACAGGCTCTTGATCAGCAGTTCGTCGGACATCTCCACCAGCGAGCAGACCACGGTGGTCGGGTAGCCGCACTGGATCGCTTCGCGGATCACCGAGCTGTAGACCTGGGCGGTGGTCAGGGCGTCGATGCGGAAGCTGGTGACCATCAGGTAGACGTGGGACGGGTCGGCCGCCTTGCCGAGTTTCTGCACCTTGCGGCGCAGGCGTGGGTAAACCACATACAGGAACAGCATGCCGCGCACGAAGTGCGTCGCGCCCATGGAGTAGCGCCAGATGCCGACCGCGCCGATCAGGAACAGGAAGTCCTTGGAATCGGGGTCGAACAGGGTGTTGGGCAGGGCCAGGGCGATCAGCATGAGCAGGCTCACGTAGAACAGCCAACCGGCGGCCTGCAGCAGGCCGTGCTTGAGGCTTTGCATGTTCAGCATCCGTATCGGTGACGGGACGTTCGAATAAGCGCGCGGGGCCGGACGGCCCCGCGCGGCCTGCTTACCAGCAGATACCTTCGGTACGGCTGGTGCTGCAGGTGGTCTTGCTCATGAAGCCGACCAGGTCGATCACCTGCTTGCCGGCCGGCGCCTGCTGGGCCAGGGCGCGGAACTGCTCGTCGCGGTTGCCGAGGACGATGATCTCGGCAGCGTCGATGACCTTCTGGAAATCGGCGTTGAGCAGGGAGGAGACGTGGGGGATCTTCGACTCGATGTAGTCCTTGTTGGCGCCATGGACCCGGGCGTATTCCACATTCTGGTCGTAGATGTTCAGCTCATAGCCCTTGCCGATCAGGCGCTCGGCCAGTTCCACCAGCGGGCTTTCGCGCAGGTCGTCGGTGCCGGCCTTGAAGCTCAGGCCGAGCAGGGCAACCTTGCGCTTGTCATGGCTTTCGATGATGTCGAAGGCGTTCTGCACCTGCGATTCGTTGCTGCGCATCAGCGAGTCGAGCAGCGGTGCCTTCACGTCGAGGCTGCTGGCGCGGTAGGTGAGGGCGCGCACGTCCTTGGGCAGGCACGAACCGCCGAAGGCGAAGCCGGGGCGCATGTAGTACTGGGACAGGTTGAGGGCCTTGTCCTGGCAGACCACGTCCATCACTTCGCGGCCATCGACGCCGACCGCCTTGGCGATGTTGCCGATCTCGTTGGCGAAGGTGACCTTGGTCGCGTGCCAGACGTTGCAGGTGTACTTGATCATCTCGGCGACTTCGATGTCCTTGCGGATGATCGGCGCGTCGAGTTCTTCGTAGAGGGCCTGGAGCACGTCGCCGCTGGCCTTGTCCAGTTCACCGATGACGGTCATCGGCGGCTGGTCGTAGTCCTTGATCGCGGTGCTTTCACGGAGGAATTCCGGGTTGACCGCGACGCCGAAATCGACGCCGGCCTTCTTGCCCGAGCAGTCCTCGAGGATCGGGATCACCACGTTCTTCACGGTGCCCGGCAGCACGGTGCTGCGCACCACGATGGTGTGGCGGCTGGCTTTCTCGCGGAGGACGAAGCCGATCTCGCGGCACACCGACTCGATGTATTCGAGGCCGAGGTCGCCGTTTTTCTTGCTTGGGGTACCGACGCAGATCATCGATACATCGCTGTCGCGGATGGCCTGGGAGAAATCGGTGGTGCCACGCAGCCGACCGTTGGCGATGCCCTGTTGCAGCAGGGTTTCCAGGCCGGGTTCGACAATCGGGGATTTGCCCTGGTTGATCAGGTCGATCTTGGTTGCGGAAACATCCACGCCGATGACCTCATGGCCCCGGGCAGACAGGCAACCGGCACAGACTGCACCCACATAACCCAAACCAAAGATGCTGATACGCATCGCATTCACCTCATGTAGTTAGCTACGCCGATTCCATTCAAAGAACCGGACCGGATTGGTTTACCAGCCGTTTTTCGGGCGTACGAATCCACGGCGAAAAGTTCGCGGATTTGCACGCAGGCATAAGTAAGTTGTGAGCGCTTAAATAAGTGCACTCTAATAAGGCAGCCAATGGCCATAAAACGGGGCATGCCCCAAACGCTAGCCGTCTTTATTGCAATACCGCTGCTTCAGTACTGCAGTGCTTGTTCTTTCAAGTGGATTAAATCCTTTGAAATCAACCACTAGGACGAATTTTGAGTGCGTCTTCTCCTGGGCGTGAGCCGCGCTCCGGACGGGTTCCGGGCGGTTGCTCGACAAGGTCCGTACAACTTCCACAATGGATTATTTCTGATGTAAGTCATTTCTCACATGTTGCAATGGAAAATCGTTACCGGTGGTATGAGCGGCGTTGCGGAGGGAAGTTCCTGAGGGCGTTCAGGGCTGGTGAAAGATTTTTTAATATTTTTACAAGATCAGATAGTTTCAATCTGATAGCACTTGTCAGTGTCACCCCTGTATATGCGGGGCGAACTTGGGGTGGGATGGTTATGTGCCAGTACGTGAAATTTTTTCAGGATTTTTCGTCAAAAAACTACGAACGGTCTTATGGCTTTTTGCGATAACGGAAGAAGGGTGGTTTTTTTGGCGCCGGGATGTTGGCGAAAAATTGTTGGCTTTATGCGATCCCGGTAGGAGCGTGGCTTGCCCGCGAAGGACCGCGCAGCGGTCCCAAAATGGTGGCAGCAATGAGATTTTGGGACCGCTGCGCGGTCCTTCGCGGGCAAGCCACGCTCCTACCGGGGGGCGGTGGCGTTTACTCGGCTGGATGATCCCGCAGGAACACCAGATTGTCCGGTTTCGACTGCTCGGCACTGTAGTAGTACCCCTGCACATCGAACTGCTTGAGCTGCTGCGGATCGTTGATCCGCTCCTGGATCACGAAGCGGCTCATCAGGCCGCGGGCCTTCTTGGCGTAGAAGCTGATGATCTTGTACTGCCCGTTCTTCTGGTCACGGAACTCGGTGTTGATCACCCGCGCGTTCAACGCACTGCGCTTCACCGCGCTGAAGTACTCGTTGCTGGCCAGGTTGAGCAACAGGTCGTCGCCTTGCTCGGCCAGCGCCTGGTTCAGCCATTCGCTGATCCGCGTGCCCCAGAAGGCATACAGGTCCTTGCCACGGGCGTTGGCCAGCTTGGTGCCCATTTCCAGGCGGTACGGCTGCATCAGGTCCAGCGGGCGCAGCAGGCCGTACAGGCCTGAGAGCATGCGCAGGTGGTCCTGGGCGTAGCTGAAGTCGTCTTCCTTCAGGCTTTCGGCATCCAGGCCGGTGTACACGTCGCCCTTGAACGCCAGCAGCGCCTGCTTGGCATTGGCCGGGGTGAAGTCCGGGGTCCAGCTGCCGAAGCGCGCGGCATTCAGGCCGGCGAGCTTGTCGGACAGGTGCATCAGCTCGCTGATCTGCGCCGGCGACAGGTCGCGCAGTTGCACGATCAGTTCCTGGGAGTCGTCCAGGTATTGCGGCAGGGTGAAGCGCGAGGTCACCGGCGGGGTGTCGTAGTCGAGGGTCTTGGCGGGGGAAATCACCGTCAGCATAAGGTCGGCTCCTTGAATCGTCGGGCGATTCTACGGGGCGGGGCCGATGTTCTCCAGCTATCGCGGCGATAGAGGCCAGCGCTGCTATAGTGCCCGGCGGATCCATGGAAGAGTGTTCACCGTGCGCAAAGCCCTCGTTGTCCTGACCGCCCTGCTGGCCTTCGGCGCCCAGGCCGCCCCGCAGCCGATCGCCGTGTTCGACCGCAGTTTCTGGCCGGAAACCCTGGATACCCCGGTGCTCTTCGATGTCGCCTCGCGGGCCGAGATCCTCTCCTTCGCCCGGGTGCTGAGCGAAACCGAATCCCTCGACGACGCGACCCTGACCGCCCGTCTGCAACTGCGCCAAGCCAATCTGCCGGTGATCCGCGAGGTGCGTGAGCGGCTGTGGGCCGCGTTGTGGCGCAACTACGACATGGCCCAGCAAAGCTGCGAGCAGGATGCGTCCTTCTGTTATGCGGTGGAGAACCTTGGCGACCTGCGCCGCACCGCTGCCACCTTCGCCGTCGCGGCCGATTCCTTTTATGCCGGCTGGGCCGAACCGAGCCGGCAGTTCCATATCGCCTACCTGAACGAGATCCTGCGCAAGGCCGCGCTGTTCCCGCAGACCGCCAGCGAGGTGGCATTCTTCTCGCCCCAGGAAGTCACCGGCGACCGGCTCAACGACCGCCTGTTCCTGTTCAGCTTCGACGGCGGGCCGAGCATGGTCCCCGGCAGTACCGAAGCGCTCACCACCTTCCTGCGCAAGCAGAAGCTGGAAGGGTTGTTCTTCGTGCTCGGGCAGAACCTGCAGACCCGCCGCGACAAGCAGCCGATGCAGGCGCTGCGCGACATGTACCGCGGACAATGCGTCGGTACCCAGGGCTGGCAGTACCGTTCCCATGCGCAGTGGAAGGATTGGGAGGATTCGGTGATTCGCGGCGTGTCACGGGCGCAGAGCGATCTGCCGGATCAGTACGTGCCCTTGTTCCGCCCGCCTTATGGCCAGCGCCGGGCCGACAGTCCTGCATTTTTCGCCAGCCAGAACCTCAAGGTCACCCTGTGGGATATCGACGCCCAGGACCTCAGCCCATTGACCGCCGAACAGTCGGCGCAGCGCACCCTGACCTTGATGCTGTTGTGGCGTCGCGGGCTGATCCAGCTGAACGACAGCCAGCCGAAAGCCCTGGAAGTGGTGACGTGGTTGTTGACCAAGACAGCGCAGAGCGGGATCGGCTGGGAGGACTGCCGCGACTTTGTCAGGCAGTGATCGGACAGGGATTGGTGAAAGGTTTCAACGAGGTCCACTCCTGACTGTAGTCGTGCTTTCCCCCCTCGCCAAGGGCTATTCGTCAAAGCGAAAAATAAACTTCACCAACCGGTAAAAACGCTTTTTCCTGCAATGGTTTTTGCGGTATGTAGGAATCAGACGGCCGAATCCTGCAGCCAGGTGGCGTCTTTAAAAGGCCCCCTTATGCAGGTGCACCTCCCGCCCGTAACGACGCGGATACGGGAAGGACGGCGTCACTCTGCGATGCAGCCGTAGCGCATCGTGTAGCTTCCACATAAGGTGACCGAGTATGGATGACCAAGGACGCACTTCTTCTTCCAACCAGCCAATCCTGTATGTGTTGGACACCAACGTCCTGATTCACGACCCCAACGCCCTGCTCAATTTCGAAGAACACCACGTCGCCATTCCGATGACGGTGCTGGAGGAACTCGACAAGCTCAAGACCGGTAAACATACAGTCGCCGCCGAATGCCGCCAGGCCATCCGCCTGATCGACCAGACCTTGGGTGATGCGACGCCTTCGGATGTCGAACTGGGTGTGCCCATCCAGCGCGGCAAGAATGGTCCGAAAGGATCGCTGTCGATCCTCATGACCGAGCGCGCCGAGCCCAATCGCCTGCTGCCGGAACATCTCAACGACAACATCATCATCAACCAGGTCCTGGACTTGCGCGCCAAGCACAAGGATCGCGACGTGGTGCTGGTGACCAAAGACATCAACATGCGCCTCAAGGCCCGGGCTTGTGGAATCGCGGCCGAGGACTACAGCACCGACCAACTGGTCGACGACGTCAGCCTGCTGTCCAAGGGCTATCACTCGGTAACCGGTTCCTTCTGGGATCGCGTGGCCAAGGTCGAGACCCGTCAGGAGCGCGGGCGCACCTGGCACCGGGTGCAACTGATCGACAACCTGCCGGCGGTCCACGTCAACGAGTTCATCATTGATGAACAGGGCTTCGTCGGCTGGATCAAGGGCATCAAGGACAGCGAGCTGCTGCTCCTCGATCTGCACCAGGAACCGCTGCTGCACCAGGAAGCCTGGGGGCTCAAGCCGCGTGATATCCATCAGGCCCTGGCGCTGTTCGCCTTGCTCGACCCGGATATCCACCTGGTCAACCTCACTGGCGCCGCCGGTTCCGGCAAGACCATCCTCGCCCTGGCTGCCGCCATCGAGCAGACCATGGTCAGCAAGCGCTATCGCCGTATCATCGCCACCCGCAGCGTGCAGGGCCTGGACCAGGAAATCGGCTTCTTGCCTGGCACCGAGGCGGAAAAGATGGAGCCTTGGCTTGGCGCCATCACCGACAACCTCGAAGCCCTGCACATGGACGACGAGAGCACGCATGGCAGTGTCGAATACATTCTCGAAAGGGTCCCGTTGCAGTTCAAATCTCTGAACTACATCCGCGGGCGCAGCTTCCAGCAAAGCCTGATCCTCATCGACGAATGCCAGAACCTCACCCCGCACCAGATGAAAACCATCATCACCCGTGCCGGTTCGGGTTCCAAGGTGATCTGCCTGGGCAACCTGGCGCAGATCGACACGCCGTACCTGTCGGCCACCAGCTCGGGCCTGACCTACCTCACCGAGCGCTTCAAGGACTTCCCGAACGGGGTGCATATCACGCTGCAAGGGGTACCGCGGTCGATTCTGGCGGAATACGCCGAATCCCATCTGTAAAACGACAAAGCCGGGCGGCCCAGTGCCGCCCGGCTTTTTTTCGCTGCCAGATCCTGACTCCCGGGTTTACAATCACTGCCCCCGATCAGGAGTTCCCTCTGTGCTGACTCATCTCGATTCCCAGGGCCGCGCCGCGATGGTCGACGTGACCGACAAGGCCGTGAGCTTCCGCGAAGCCGTGGCCGAAGCGCGGGTGCGCATGCTGCCGCAGACCTTGAGCATGATCGTCGACGGCGCCCACCCGAAGGGTGATGTGTTCGCCGTGGCGCGTATCGCCGGCATCCAGGCGGCGAAGAAGACCAGTGACCTTATTCCGCTGTGCCATCCGCTGATGCTGACCGGGGTGAAGGTCGAGTTGAGCGCCGAAGGCAGCGACTGCGTGCATATCGTCGCGCGCTGCAAGCTGTCCGGGCAGACCGGGGTGGAGATGGAAGCGCTGACCGCCGCCAGCGTCGCGGCGCTGACCATCTACGACATGTGCAAGGCGGTGGACCGCGGCATGACCATCGAGAGCGTGCGCCTGCTGGAGAAGCTCGGCGGCAAGAGCGGGCATTACCAGGCGGATGCGCAATGAAGATCAACGTGGTGTATTTCGCCCGCTACCGCGAGGTGCTGGGGCGTGATGGCGAGCGGCTGGACGGCGATTTCGCCCGCATTGAAGATGTACGCCAGGCCTTGCTCGGCAAGGGCGAGGCCTATGCCGTGCTGGCCGAACAGAACCTGATGTGCGCGCGCAACCAGGACCTGTGCAAGCCGGACGAAGCCCTGGAGGACGGCGACGAAGTGGCCTTCTTCCCGCCGGTTACCGGAGGTTGAGATGAGCGTCAGGGTGCAGGCCGCGGCCTTCGATCCGGGAGCGGAAACCAATGCCATGCATGCGGCCAATGTCGGGGTCGGTGCGGTGGTGGTGTTCGTCGGGTATGTCCGCGATTTCAATGACGGGCTGGACGTGGCCGGGATGTTTCTCGAGCACTATCCGGGGATGACCGAGAAAGCCCTGGAGAAGATCGTGGTCGAGGCCGGGCAGCGCTGGCCGTTGCTCAAGGTCGACGTGCTGCATCGGGTCGGGGCCCTGGAGCCAGGGGAGCCGATCGTTTTCGTCGGCGTTGCCAGTGCCCATCGCCAGGCGGCGTTCGACGCCTGCAACTTCATCATGGATTACCTCAAGACCCGCGCGCCGTTCTGGAAGAAGGAACAGACCAGTGAAGGGGAGCGCTGGGTCGAGGGGAAACAGAGCGATACCGATGCGGCGGGGCGTTGGTAGACACCAATCCTGAATACTGTGCAAAACCCTGTGGGAGCTGGCTTGTCGGACCGCCGAACCGCAGCGATGACGATGGTGAATTCACTATCGCAATCGCTGGCAAGCCAGCTCCCACAGGGTTTTGTGTTGTCCTCGAAAATTGTGGTTGTTGTGTTTCCATACGATAAAGTCCAGTATGGATTAACAAGTACAAAACAACGACAGGCCCCCGCGCCTGACTCCTTTCCTCTGTCTTGTCACCCCCAACACAACAACGAGCGAGAGAGCCCCATCATGAAGACCACCCACCTGATCGCCGGTCTGGCCCTGGGCCTGCTGGCCAGCAGCCCGCTGTTCGCCGCTGAGAAGACCCTGCGCATCGGCATCGAGGCGGCCTATCCACCGTTCGCCTTCAAGACCCCGGACGGCAATATCGCCGGCTTCGACTACGACATCGGCAACGCCCTGTGCGCCGAGATGAAGGTCGAGTGCACGTGGACCGAACAGGAATACGACGGCCTGATCCCGTCGCTGAAGGTGAAGAAGATCGACGCGGCACTGTCCTCGATCACCATTACCGAGGACCGCAAGAAGTCCGTGGACTTCAGCCACAAGTACTACTTCACCGGCGCGCGCCTGGCGATGAAGGAAGGCACCCAGGTCGATGACCAGTACGAAGCCCTGAAAGGCAAGCGCATCGGCGTGCAGCGCGCGACCACCACCGACCGTTATGTCACCGCGGTGCTGGTGCCCAAAGGCGTGGAAGTGGTGCGCTACACCACCAACGAAGAGATCTTCATGGACATGGCCTCCGGCCGTCTTGATGGCGTGTTCGCCGATACCATTCCGCTGCAGTTGGGCTTCCTCGACAGCGACAAGGGCAAGGGCTTCGCGTTCGCCGGCCCCGAGCTGAAGGATCCGAAGTTCGTCGGTGAAGGTGCCGGTATCGCCGTGCGCAAGGGCAATACCGAGCTGGTCGCGGAACTGAACAAGGCCATCGATGCGATTCGCGCCAATGGTGAGTACCAGAAGATCCAGGCCAAGTACTTCAAGACCGATATCTACGGCGACTGATCTGTCGCCCCGACTCAAGGCCTGAAGCTTCTCAGGCCTTGAGTTCCTTCAGGTGCTTGTACACCGTCGCCCGCCCCA
This sequence comes from Pseudomonas putida, assembly GCF_001941965.1. Lineage (GTDB taxonomy): Bacteria > Pseudomonadota > Gammaproteobacteria > Pseudomonadales > Pseudomonadaceae > Aquipseudomonas > Aquipseudomonas putida_L. The sequence continues at coordinate 132,930 of NZ_MKZO01000073.1, forward strand.
TGTTCAGCACATTGGCCACATAGTTGGCCGCACTCTTGCCCTTGAACGCGCCCTCGGCATGCAGCGCCAGGACCAGCTCGCGCTTGTGGTCGCGGCTGAGCACGTTGAGGCTCAGCTGACGCTGTCGCAGCCAGCTGTTGAGGAAGGTGTTGATACGCTCCTGCCAGTCATCGCGGAACAGCGCATCCGGCTGCGGGATCAGTTTGCTCGGCGAGAGGAACAGGTCCAGCGCCGCCTTGACGTTCTCGAACAGGGAAATGTTCAGGTTGATGCACAGCACCGCCAGCGGCTGGCCGGCCGGATCACGCAGCACCGTGCTCAGCGAGCGGATCTTCTGCCCGTCCCAGTTGAGCTTTTCATAAGGCCCGATATTGGTCTCGTCGGTGCCGTCCTCGAACATGTCCTCCAGCGCCGCGTCGTCGCCGATCTCGCGCTTGGACAGGTTGTTGGCGATGTAGTCGATCTTCTGCGTGCGCAGGTCGTGCAGGACCACCTCGGCGTGGGGGAAGAACAGCGTGGCGATGGCGTCGGCGATCGCCCGGTAGTTCTGCAGGAAAGGATCGGGGGTGGGCATTCGGGCGGGCTCCGCAATGGGGTCGGCGCCCTGCAGGCAGGGCGCTGGGAGTGTGCCGCAATCCGGCGCGGGCGTCATCCGCCGAGGCGCGACGGCGACAGTTGCGCGGCGCTCAGGCCGAAGCTGCGCAGTTCTTCGGACAGGTCTTCGCCACGCACCAGTGCGGCGCTGGCCTGGCCCATGGCCGGCGAGGTCTGGATGCCATAGCCACCTTGCGCGGCGACCCAGAACAGGCCGCTCACCTGCGGATCGAAACCGGCTACCAGGTCACCGTCGGCGACGAAGCTGCGCAGTCCGGCCCAGGTGCGGAACGGGCGACGGATGGTCAGGCTGGTGGCTTCCTCGATCTGGTAGATGCCCAGGGCGATATCCAGCTCTTCCGGCTGCACATCGTGAGGCTCGACCGGGTCGGCATTGCACGGCGAGCCGAGGAGCATGCCGGCGTCGGGCTTCATGTAGAAGGACTCATCCAGGCTGACCAGCATTGGCCAGGCATGGGTATCGAGGTCCGCCGGGCCTTCGAAGATGAAGGCGGCACGGCGCTTCGGTTGCAGGCCCAGCGCTTGCGCGCCCGCCAGCTCACCGATCCTGTCGGCCCAGGCCCCGGCTGCGTTGATCAGCACCGGTGCGCGGAACTGACCGCGGGAGGTTTCGACCAGCCACTGGCCTTCCGCGTCCTTGGTCAGCCCGAGGACTTCGCAATCGCCATGGATTTCGCCCTGCTGGCGACGGATCCCGCGCAGGTAGCCCTGGTGCAGGCCATCGGTATCGATGTCGCTGGCGCTGGGGTCGTACAGGGCGCCGTGGACCTTTTCCCGCTTGAGCACCGGAATCCGCGCACAGGCTTCATCGGCACTGAGCAGCTGCATGTCCGGCACGCAGGCGCGGGCGCTGTCGAACTGGCGCTGGAGCTCTTCGGCATCGCCTTCGAAGTCCACGGTCATTTCGCCGCGCGGGGTCAGTAATGGATGTTCGGCGAAACCGGCCGGTGGCTGGTCGAAGAAGGCCCGGCTGGCGAGGGTCAGGGCACGCACCTGCGGGGTGCCGTAGGCGGCGGTGTACAGCGCCGCCGAGCGGCCAGTGGAGTGGTAGCCCGGCAGGGTTTCACGCTCCAGCAGCACGACCTTGCCGTGGTGCGCCAGCCAGTAGCCGGTGGACGCGCCGGCGATACCGGCGCCGATGATGAGGTAGTCGGCCTGTTGCATGACGGTCTCCGCGACTCAGTGGTTGCACTGCAGGTGGTAGAGGGCATTGGCCAGGGCGATATCTTCCAGGCCGAGGCCGATGGAGCGGAAGAACGCGTGGCGCTTGTACTCGGGACGGGCGGCGTGGCCGCTGACCAGTTCCGGCAGGTCGCCGACGATGGCCGCTTCGTTCCAGCCATGCTGCTCGGCGGCCAGGCGCATCTCGCCGGCGCTGCCGGGGGTGGTCTTGCGGTAGTCGCAGTAGACGTCCATGTCCGCCAGGCTGGCCGGTGGCACTTCGTGGGCGCGCACGGCATTGGTGCTGATCGAGGTGATCAGGGCCGGTTTGCCCAGGCGCGCCGGGTCGATCACCGGCTTGGCCGAGGAGGTGCAGAGCAGGATGACGTCGGCGTCGTGCAGGGCGCTGTCGAGGTCGTCTTGCAGGCTGAGGCGGCTGTCCAGGGCGAGAAGGGCGTTGCGCTGCTCGGCGCTTTTGCCTGGCAGGGACGGCGAATGCAGGCGGATGTCCTGCCATTCGCGCAGTTCGCGGATGTAGTGCAGGTGGGCGCGGGCGATGGCGCCGCTGCCGATGATCGTCAGGCGGCGGGCGTCGCTCGGCGCCAGGGCATCGACGGCCACGGCGGTGGTGGCGGCGGTGCGCGCGGTGGTCAGTTCACCGGCGTCGCAGAGCAGCAGGGGCTGGCCGCTGTCCATGGACATCAGCAGGGTCCAGGCGGTGACCAGGGCGCCTTGCTCGCGAACGATGTAGGGCGAGGTCTTGACCCCGTAGACCCGGTCTTCGGCGAGGACGCCGCCGTAGTTGATGAAGTCGCCCTGGCCGGACGGGAATTCCACCAGTTGCTGGGGCGGCTGCACCGCCTGGCCGGCGGCGAGGTCGCGGAACAGGTCGCGCAACACCCGGGGGACATCCACCTGGGCGAGCAGTTGACGGGCTTGCTGCTGATCGAGGACTAGAGGCGCGGCCATTCGGTGGGACTCCCGGGGTTCGGTTTTAAACTAATTTTTCCATTATGGACTTTTAGTTTAAGAATTTGCCATCCCCCGGGTCGGAAATTTGTGCTGTTGCTCAGGGCCCTATCGCTGGCAAGCCAGCTCCCACAGGTACTGCACATGACTTGAGATGTGCAGGGACCCTGTGGGAGCTGGCTTGCCAGCGATGAGGCCCTGAAGAACACCAAAAAATCCCAGGCATAAAAAAACGCAGTCCGAAGACTGCGTTCCTTCCAATCACCCGTGTTTCTTCGGCACCGGCTTGAGCAACTCCGTAGGCGGCATCTCGCAACTGATCTTGCGCCCCAGCAGTTCCTCGATCGCCGGCAACTGGTAGGAGTCATCCTCACCGGCAAAGCTGATCGACACCCCACTGGTCCCGGCCCGGCCGGTCCGGCCGATACGGTGCACGTAGTCGTCCGGGTCTTCCGGCAGGGTGAAGTTGATCACGTGGCTGATGCCATCGATGTGAATCCCGCGACCCGCCACGTCGGTGGCGACCAGCACGGTAATCCGGCCTTCACGGAAGTTCTCCAGGGTGCGAATGCGCTTGTGCTGCGGCACATCGCCGGACAACTGTGCGGCATTCACGCCATCACGCACCAGGCGCTCTTCGATCCGCCGCACTTCGTCCTTGCGGTTGGCGAAGACGATGACCCGCTCCCACTTGTTCTCGGTGACCAGGTTGTACAGCAACTTGTACTTGTCGCTGCCGGCCACGGCGTAGACGTGCTGTTCCACGGTTTCGCTGGCGACGTTCTCCGGCTCGATCTCGACGATCGCCGGGTTGGTGGTCCACTGCTTGGCCAGGTTCATCACGTCTTCGGTGAAGGTGGCGGAGAACAGCAGGGTCTGGCGCTCGCTCTTCGGCGGGGTCTGGCGAATGATCTGGCGCACCTGCGGGATGAAACCCATGTCGAGCATGCGGTCGGCTTCGTCCAGGACCATCACCTCGACCATGTCCAGGTGCACCTCACCGCGCTGGTTGAAGTCCAGCAGGCGGCCCGGGGTGGCGACCAGGATGTCGCAGTGGCGGGCTTCGAGGGCCTTGAGCTGCTTGTCGTAGTCCATGCCGCCGACGAAGGTCATCACGTTGAGGCCGGTGTACCTGGTCAGTTGCTCGGCGTCCTTGGCGATCTGCACCACCAGCTCGCGGGTCGGAGCGATGATCAGCGCCCGTGGCTCACCCATGTAGCGCTCTTTCGGCGGCGGGGTCTGCTGCAACTGGGTGATGATCGAGATCAGGAAGGCCGCAGTCTTGCCGGTACCGGTCTGGGCCCGGCCGATGGCGTCCTGGCCGCGCAGGGTGAAACCCAGCACCTGGGCCTGGATCGGCGTGCAATACGGGAAACCGAGGTCATGGATGGCGTGCATCAGCTCGGGGGAGAGCTTGAAGTCGTGGAAACGGGTCTTGCCTTCCTGCGGCTCGACCACGAAGTCTTCCAGCTTCCAGGTCGAGGCCTGGGGTTTCGGCTTGCGCTCGCGGCGCGGCTTGGCGGCAGGTGCAGGCTCGCTGCGGGCAGGTTTGGCCGCTTCCTTGACCTCGGCGCGGGCAGGCGCTTCGGGCTTGCGCGGGGCGACGGGCGTGGGGGCGGGAGCGGGTGCCGGGGCAGGTGGCTGCATCACGGGAGCAGCGCTTTCGGCGACGAGTTGCTCAACCTCGCCTTTGCCGAACATCTTCTTGAGTGCTTTGAGCACGATCTTCTCATCGATTGGTTAAGGAATGTACGCCGGGCAGTGTAATGCAAGATTCGGGCTCGGCGTAGTGGATTGATCCGACAACTACAGGTAATGCGACATTCAGCGCAGACGCTCGCTCAACCAGTGATAGATGTCGCGGATTTCGTCCTGCACCACCTCGTGCTCCATCGGGTACTCCTGCCAGTTGGCGCTGACGCCCCACTGCTTGAGGTATTCGAAGGCGGTACGACCCATGGAGGTCAGGACCACCGGGTCGTGCATGCCATGCAGGCACAGCGCCGGGATGCGCTGCTGGCTGGCGCTGAGCTGGGTGTCTTGCTGGAAGGTCGGGGCGTAGGTGGAGAGGGCCAGTACCCCGCCGAGGGCACTTTGCCACCTTCTATAGGCAGTGTGCAGCACCACGGCACCGCCCTGGGAGAAACCGGCGAGAACGATGCGCGTCGGGTCGATGCCGGCGGCGCGTTGTTCCTCGATCAGGGCGATGACCTGCTCGGCGGACTCTTCCAGTTGCGCCTCGTCGATGGCCCTGGCCGGGCTCATGGCCTTGATGTCGTACCAACTGGGCATTTCATAGCCACCGTTGATCGTCACCGCACGACTCGGCGCCTGGGGCATAACGAAACGGGTACTGAGCAGGTGTTCCTGCAACGCTTCGGCCACCGGCATGAAGTCGTAGCGATCGGCGCCCAGGCCGTGCAACCAGATCACACAGGCGTCGGCGGTGTTCTGGGGTTCGAGAATCAAAGGCTTGGTCATGACTGCTCCGAAGTAGTGCACGCGATCTCAATGCGGTGCATGAAAAAAAGGCACGCGAGGGCCACAGGGAAAAAAGATGTCGCATTGCTATAACTTTGCCAGTTGCCAAAGGCTGAACCGCTTTAGCCGGGCGATGTGGTACGCGCTTTGCTACACCCCCTTCGACATGATGCGGCGTGTTTCCTCGGTAACACCTTCTCATGGGAAAACCAAGGCTGTCACAGAACAGCGAATTGCGCCAATTGACCCAATAACAAGCCGAAACGGGTCGGATGCGCCTCATAAGGGTGCGGTGCAAGCCGGCTCAACACAATAAGAGCGAACTGGAGGTTTTAATGAAGATGTTGAAGTCCACCCTGGCAGTCATGACGGCTGCCGCAGCGCTGGGCCTGAGTTCCTTTGCCCAGGCGGGTGCAACCCTGGATGCGGTGCAGAAGAAAGGCTTCGTTCAGTGTGGCGTGAGTGACGGTCTGCCGGGCTTCTCGGTACCGGACGCCAAGGGCACCATCATCGGCATCGACGCTGATGTCTGCCGCGCGGTTGCTGCAGCCGTGTTCGGCGATGCGACCAAGGTCAAGTTCAGCCAGCTGAACGCCAAGGAGCGTTTCACCGCCCTGCAATCCGGTGAAGTCGACGTGCTGTCGCGCAACACCACCTGGACCAGCTCCCGCGACGCGGGCATGGGCCTGGTCTTTGCCGGTGTCACCTACTACGACGGCATCGGCTTCCTGGTGAACAAGAAGCTCGGCGTTTCCAGCGCCAAGGAACTGGACGGTGCAACCATCTGCATCCAGGCCGGTACCACCACCGAGCTGAACGTCTCCGACTACTTCCGCGCCAACGGCCTGAAGTACACCCCGATCACCTTCGACACCTCCGATGAAAGCGCCAAGTCGCTGGAATCCGGTCGTTGCGACGTCCTGACCTCGGACAAGTCGCAGCTCTACGCACAACGCTCCAAGCTGGCTTCGCCGACCGACTACGTCGTGCTGCCGGAAACCATTTCCAAGGAGCCGCTGGGCCCTGTGGTGCGCAAAGGCGACGAAGAGTGGTTCGCCATCGTCAAGTGGACCCTGTTCGCCATGCTCAACGCCGAGGAAATGGGCGTGACCTCGAAGAACGTCGAGGCCGAAGCCAAGTCCACCAAGAACCCGGACGTGGCCCGTATGCTCGGCGCCGACGGCGAGTACGGCAAGGACCTGAAACTTCCGAAGGACTGGGTAGTGAAGATCGTCAAGGAAGTGGGTAACTACGGCGAAGTGTTCGAGCGCAACCTTGGCAAGAGCACCCCGCTGCAGATCGATCGCGGTCTGAACGCCCTGTGGAACCAAGGCGGCATCCAGTACGCGCCACCAGTGCGCTGATTGGCCGGGCCCGCGGTGACGCTTCCGTCATCGCGGGCTGTTTCGTTCCTTACCATCGGGGCATTTCATGCACAATCCACCCAGGGGCTTGTCCCTTAGCGATCCACGCGTTCGCGCGTGGCTGTTCCAGATCCTCACGATCATCTTCGTGGTCGGTCTGGGCTGGTATCTGTTCCACAACACCCAGACCAACCTGCAGCACCGGGGCATCACCTCGGGCTTCGACTTTCTCGAGCGCAGCGCCGGCTTCGGCATCGCCCAGCATCTGATTCCCTACACCGAATCCGACTCCTATGCGCGGGTCTTCGTCATCGGCCTGCTCAACACGCTGCTGGTGACCTTCATCGGCATCGTCCTGGCGACCCTGCTCGGCTTCATCATCGGTGTGGCGCGGCTGTCGCCGAACTGGATGATCAACAAGCTGGCCACCGTCTACGTCGAGACGTTCCGCAACATCCCGCCGCTTTTGCAGATCCTCTTCTGGTACTTCGCGGTGTTCCTGACCCTGCCGGGACCGCGGGGCAGCATCAACATCAACGACACCTTCTTCATCAGCAACCGCGGGCTGAACATGCCCGGGGCCTCGGCTGCCGAGGGCTTCTGGCCGTTCGCCGTCGCCGTGCTGCTGGCGATCGCCGCCGTGGTGTTCATGGTGCGCTGGGCCAACCGCCGCTTCGAGGCGACCGGCGAGCCGTTCCACAAGTTCTGGGCCGCCCTCGGCCTGCTGCTGGTGATCCCGGGCCTGAGCGTGCTGCTGTTCGGCAACCCGCTGAGCTGGGAACTGCCGGAATTGAAAGGATTCAACTTCGCTGGCGGCTGGGTATTGATCCCCGAGCTGCTGGCGCTGACCCTGGCCCTGACCATCTACACCGCGGCGTTCATCGCCGAGATCGTCCGCTCCGGGATCCGCTCGGTGAGCCACGGCCAGACCGAAGCCGCCCGTTCCCTCGGCCTGCGTGAAGGCCCGACCCTGCGCAAGGTGATCATTCCCCAGGCCATGCGGGTGATCATTCCGCCGCTGACCAGCCAATACCTGAACCTGGCGAAGAACTCCTCGCTGGCGGCCGGTATCGGCTACCCGGAAATGGTTTCGCTGTTCGCCGGCACCGTGCTCAACCAGACCGGGCAGGCCATCGAAGTGATCGCCATCACCATGAGCGTGTACCTGGCCATCAGCATCAGCATTTCCCTGCTGATGAACTGGTACAACAAGCGCATTGCGCTGATCGAGCGGTAAGGAGACGCGCATGAGTACCCATGTTTTCAAACCCGACATGCCGCCACCGGTGAAAACCGTCGGCGTCGTTGCCTGGCTGCGGGCCAACCTGTTCTCCAGCTGGCTCAACACCCTGCTGACCCTGTTCGCCCTCTACCTGGTCTGGCTGATCGTGCCGCCGCTGCTGCAGTGGTCGATCTTCGACGCCAACTGGGTCGGCACCACCCGCGCCGACTGCACCAAGGAGGGCGCCTGCTGGGTGTTCATCCAGCAGCGCTTCGGCCAGTTCATGTATGGCTACTACCCCACCGAGTTGCGCTGGCGCGTGGACCTGACGGTCTGGCTGGCGGTGATCGGCGCGGCGCCGCTGTTCATCTCGCGCTTCCCGCGCAAGGCGGTCTACGGCCTGTGCTTCCTGGTCGCCTACCCGATCATCGCCTACACCCTGCTGCATGGCGGGCACTTCGGCATGACCACCGTACCGACCAGCCAGTGGGGCGGCCTGATGCTGACCCTGGTGATCGCCACCGTTGGCATCGTCGGCGCCTTGCCGCTGGGCATCCTCCTGGCACTCGGGCGGCGCTCGAAAATGCCGGCGGTGAAGGTGGTCTGCGTGACCTTCATCGAGTTCTGGCGTGGCGTGCCGCTGATCACCGTGCTGTTCATGTCCTCGGTGATGCTGCCGTTGTTCCTGCCGGAAGGCATGAGCTTCGACAAGCTGCTGCGGGCCATGATCGGGGTGATCCTGTTCCAGTCGGCCTATATCGCCGAGGTGGTGCGCGGTGGTCTGCAGGCCATTCCCAAGGGGCAATATGAAGCCGCTGCGGCCATGGGCCTGGGCTACTGGCGCGCCATGGGCCTGGTGATCCTGCCACAAGCCCTGAAGCTGGTGATTCCCGGCATCGTCAACACCTTCATTGCCCTGTTCAAGGACACCAGCCTGGTGATCATCATCGGCCTGTTCGACCTGCTCAACAGCGTCAAGCAGGCGGCCGCCGACCCCAAATGGCTGGGCATGGCGACCGAGGGCTACGTGTTCGCGGCCCTGGTGTTCTGGATTTTCTGTTTCGGTATGTCCCGCTACTCCATGCATCTGGAGCGCAAGCTGGATACAGGCCACAAGCGTTAGGAGAGATTTTGATGAGCGAAGCGATCAAACAGCCTGTAGGCCCTGAAGGCATTATCCAGATGCAGGGCGTGAACAAGTGGTACGGCCAGTTCCACGTACTCAAGGACATCAACCTGAACGTGCGCCAGGGCGAGCGTATCGTTCTCTGCGGGCCGTCCGGCTCGGGCAAGTCGACCACCATCCGCTGCCTCAACCGCCTGGAAGAGCACCAGCAGGGGCGTATCGTGGTGGATGGCGTTGAGCTGACCAACGACCTCAAGCAGATCGAAGCGATCCGCCGTGAAGTCGGCATGGTGTTCCAGCACTTCAACCTGTTCCCGCACCTGACTATCCTGCAGAACTGCACCCTGGCACCGATGTGGGTGCGCAAGATGCCCAAGCGCAAGGCCGAGGAAATCGCCATGCACTACCTGGAGCGGGTACGGATTCCGGAGCAGGCGCACAAATTCCCGGGGCAGTTGTCCGGTGGCCAGCAGCAACGCGTGGCGATTGCCCGGGCGCTGTGCATGAAGCCGAAGATCATGCTGTTCGACGAGCCGACCTCGGCACTCGATCCGGAGATGGTGAAAGAGGTACTGGACACCATGGTCAGCCTGGCGGAAGACGGTATGACCATGCTCTGCGTAACCCACGAAATGGGCTTCGCCCGGACCGTGGCGAACCGGGTGATCTTCATGGACAAGGGAGAGATCGTCGAGCAGGCCGCGCCGGATGACTTCTTCGACCGGCCGCAGAATGACCGGACCAAGCTGTTCCTGAGTCAGATTCTGCATTGATGGAGGTGGCTGGCAGATCCTGGTCTGTCAGCCATTCTCGTGTTGTTTTTGAGGGCCTCATCGCTGGCAAGCCAGCTCCCACAGGTTATGCGATCCCTGTGGGAGCTGGCTTGCCAGCGATGAGGCCCTCAAGAGCAATAAAGCTCTGGGATCAGTTCCCTTCTTCCTGCGCCGCCGGCGCCGGTGGCGGCCGCAGCCCCACTTCAGCCATCAGCTTCAGCTGCTTGCCATTGCGCATGACCTCGATGGCCACCTTCTCGCTCGGCTTGATCCGCGCCACCTGGTTCATCGAGCGCCGACCATCCCCGGCCGGTTCGCCATTGATGCTCAGGATCACATCCCCCAGCTGCAGGCCGGCCTTCTGCGCCGGACCATCGCGGAAGATCCCCGCCACAACGATCCCCGGACGCCCCTGCATGCCGAACGACTCGGCCAGTTCCGCGCTCAGCGGCTGCACCTCGATCCCCAGCCAGCCACGAATCACCTGGCCATGCTCGATGATCGACTTCATCACCTCCAGGGCCAGCTTGGTCGGAATGGCGAAGCCGATGCCCTGGGAACCGCCGGACTTGGAGAAGATCGCCGTGTTGATCCCGGTCAGGTTGCCGTTGGCATCCACCAGCGCACCGCCGGAGTTGCCCGGGTTGATCGCCGCGTCGGTCTGGATGAAGTCTTCGTAGTTGTTCAGGCCCAGCTGGTTGCGCCCGGTGGCACTGATGATGCCCATGGTCACGGTCTGGCCGACCCCGAACGGGTTGCCGATGGCCAGGGCGACGTCGCCGATGCGGATACTGTCGGAACGGCCGATGGTGATCGCCGGCAGGTTCTTCAGGTCGATCTTCAGTACCGCGAGGTCGGTTTCCGGGTCGCTGCCGATGACCCGGGCCAGGGTTTCGCGGCCGTCCTTCAGCGCCACCACGATCTGGTCGGCACCGGAGGTCACGTGGTTGTTGGTCAGCAGGTAGCCTTCCGGGCTCATGATCACCGCCGAACCCAGGCTCGACTCCCAACGGCGCTGCTTGGGCAGGTTGTCGCCGAAGAAGCGGCGGAACTGCGGGTCTTCGAACAGCGGATGGGCAGCCTTGTTGACCACCTTGGTGGTGTACAGGTTGGCGACGGCGGGGGCGGCATGGGTCACGGCGTCGGCGTAGGACACCGGGCCCTGGACCACGGCCGTGGTCTGCGGTGCCTGCTGCAGGTTGACGTCCTGGCTGGGCAGGCCGACCCACTCGGGAAAACGCTGGATGACCAGCATGGCGATCAGCACGCCGGTGAACAGCGGCCAGCCGAAATAACGCAAAGCCTTGAACATTGAACGAATCCTGGGGAGTTGGCCCGAGCCGGTGACGCGATGGGGAAGTGTTTGAAGCGCGCGATGATACTGCGGCAATGACCGGGCAGGAACCGCTAAATCGCTCGGCCCGTGATGCAGTTGGCCGAATGCCGCCAGGTCGTTGCCGGCGGTTTCCCCGAAACCGTCGACGGCCCATAATGGCCGGCATTATACGGGGCCTTGCGCCGTGCTGAACTGCTGAATTGAGGAGTCTTTCCATGGCTGTTGCCCTGACTACCCTGGTCGAGGAAGCCGACCGTTATCTCGGTAGCGCGAAAATCCAGGACTACTGCCCCAACGGCCTGCAGGTCGAGGGCCGTCCGCAGGTGACCCGCATCGTCAGCGGCGTCACCGCCAGCCAGGCGCTGCTGGACGCGGCGGTGGAGGCGGGGGCCGACCTGGTGCTGGTCCACCACGGCTATTTCTGGAAGGGCGAGAACCCCTGCATCACCGGGATGAAGCAGCGCCGCCTGAAAACCCTGCTCAAGCACGACATCAGCCTGCTGGCCTATCACCTGCCGCTGGATGTGCACCCGGAAGTGGGCAACAACGTGCAACTGGCGCGGCAACTGGATATCACCGTCGAAGGCCCGCTGGACCCGAACAATCCGCGGGTGGTGGGCCTGGTCGGCTCGCTGGCCGAACCGGTGTCGGCGCGGGACTTCGCCCGGCGGGTCAGTGAAGCGATGGGCCGCGAGCCCCTGCTGGTGGAAGGCGAGGAGGTCATTCGTCGGGTCGGCTGGTGCACCGGCGGTGGCCAGGGCTACATCGACCAGGCGATCGAAGCCGGGGTCGACCTGTTCATCAGCGGTGAAGCCTCCGAGCAGACCTACCACAGCGCCCGGGAAAACGGCGTCAGCTTCATCGCCGCCGGGCACCACGCTACCGAGCGTTATGGCGTGCAGGCCCTGGGCGACTATTTGGCCCGGCGTTTTGCCCTGGAACACCTGTTCATCGACTGTCCGAACCCGGTCTGAGCCCAAACGCACGGGCATATCCATAGATTGTTTCGTTCTAGCCACCCTCCTAAATAGAAGCGGGCGCTGTGATAGAGTGGCCCGCTCGAACACGGCCCGTTTGGCCGTCCACAAGATCGTTTTTCCCGTGAGTAGCCATGGTCGACAAACTGACGCATTTGAAACAGCTGGAGGCGGAAAGCATCCACATCATTCGTGAGGTGGCCGCCGAGTTCGACAACCCGGTGATGCTGTACTCCATTGGCAAGGACTCGGCCGTGATGCTGCATCTGGCACGCAAGGCCTTCTTCCCTGGCAAGCTGCCGTTTCCTGTGATGCACGTCGACACCCAGTGGAAATTCCAGGAGATGTACCGCTTCCGCGACAAGATGGTCGAGGAAATGGGCCTGGAGCTGATCACCCACGTCAACCCGGAAGGTGTGGCGCAGGGCATCAACCCCTTCACCCACGGCAGCTCCAAGCACACCGACATCATGAAGACCCAGGGCCTCAAACAGGCGCTGGACAAGCACGGCTTCGACGCCGCCTTCGGTGGCGCGCGCCGCGACGAAGAGAAATCGCGGGCGAAAGAGCGCGTGTATTCCTTCCGCGACAGCAAGCACCGCTGGGACCCGAAGAACCAGCGTCCGGAGCTGTGGAACGTCTACAACGGCAAGGTCAACAAGGGCGAGTCGATCCGCGTCTTCCCGCTGTCGAACTGGACCGAGCTGGACATCTGGCAGTACATCTACCTCGAAGGCATCCCGATCGTGCCGCTGTACTTCGCCGCCGAGCGTGAAGTCATCGAGAAGAACGGCACCCTGATCATGATCGACGACGATCGCATCCTCGAGCACCTGAGCGACGAGGAAAAGGCCCGTATCGTCAAGAAGAAGGTGCGTTTCCGTACCCTCGGCTGCTACCCGTTGACGGGTGCCGTCGAATCGGAGGCCGAGACCCTGACGGACATCATCCAGGAGATGCTCCTGACCCGTACGTCCGAGCGTCAGGGCCGTGTCATCGACCACGATGGCGCAGGCTCGATGGAAGACAAAAAACGTCAAGGCTACTTCTAATTTCAGGGTTACTCCATGTCGCACCAATCCGAATTGATCAGCGAAGACATCCTCGCTTATCTGGCTCAACACGAGCGTAAAGAACTGCTGCGTTTCCTCACTTGCGGCAACGTGGACGACGGCAAGAGCACCCTGATCGGTCGCCTGCTGCACGATTCCAAGATGATCTACGAGGACCACCTCGAGGCCATCACCCGTGACTCGAAGAAAGTCGGCACCACCGGCGAAGAGATCGATCTGGCGCTGCTGGTCGACGGCCTGCAGGCCGAGCGCGAGCAGGGCATCACCATCGATGTCGCCTACCGCTACTTCTCCACCGCCAAGCGCAAGTTCATCATTGCCGACACCCCGGGCCACGAGCAGTACACCCGCAACATGGCCACCGGCGCGTCCACCTGCGACCTGGCCATCATCCTCGTCGACGCCCGCTACGGCGTGCAGACCCAGACCCGTCGGCACAGCTACATCGCCTCGCTGCTGGGCATCAAGCACATCGTCGTCGCCGTCAACAAGATGGACCTGAAGGGCTTCGACGAGCAGGTCTTCGAGTCGATCAAAGCTGATTACCTGGCCTTCGCCGAGGGTATCAACCTCAAGCCGAGCAGCCTGCACTTCGTGCCGATGTCGGCGCTCAAGGGCGACAACGTGGTCAACCGCAGCGAGCGTTCGCCGTGGTACACCGGCCCTGCGCTGATGGAAATCCTCGAGACCGTCGAAGTCGCCGCCGACCGCAACTTCACCGACCTGCGCTTCCCGGTGCAGTACGTCAATCGTCCGAACCTGAACTTCCGCGGCTTCGCCGGCACCATTGCCAGCGGCCTGGTGCACAAGGGCGACGAAGTGGTCGTGCTGCCGTCGGGCAAGAGCAGCCGCGTCAAGTCCATCGTCACCTACGAAGGCGAACTGGAAAGCGCAGGCCCTGGCCAGGCCGTGACCCTGACCATGGAAGACGAGATCGACATCTCCCGTGGCGACCTGCTGGTCCACGCCGACAACGTACCGTCGGTGACCGACCAGTTCGACGCCATGCTGGTGTGGATGTCCGAGGAGCCGATGCTCCCGGGCAAGAAATACGACATCAAGCGCGCCACCAGCTACGTGCCGGGCTCGATTGCCAGCATCACCCACAAGGTCGATGTGAACACCCTGGAGCAGGGCGCTGCCAGCGCGCTGCAACTGAACGAGATCGGCCGGGTCAAGGTCGCCCTGGACACCGCGATCGCCCTGGACGGTTACGACAGCAACCGCACCACCGGCGCCTTCATCGTCATCGACCGCCTGACCAACGGCACCGTTGGTGCCGGCATGATCATCGCGCCGCCCGTCCTGCCGCATGGCAGCACCGGCCAGCATGGCAAGCAGGCGCACGTCTCCACCGAAGAACGCGCCCTGCGCTTCGGCCAGCAGCCGGCCACCGTGCTGTTCAGCGGCCTGTCCGGCGCTGGCAAGAGCACCCTGGCCTATGCCGTCGAGCGCAAGCTGTTCGACATGGGCCGTGCGGTCTACGTGCTGGATGGCCAGAACCTGCGGCATGACCTGAACAAGGGCCTGCCACAGGACCGCGCCGGTCGCACCGAGAACTGGCGTCGTGCCGCCCACGTGGCGCGTCAGTTCAACGAAGCCGGCATGCTCACCCTGGCGGCGTTCGTCGCGCCGGATGCCGAAGGCCGCGAGCAGGCCAAGGCGCTGATCGGCAAGGACCGTCTGGTCACCGTCTACGTCCAGGCTTCGCCGCTGGCTTGCCGCGAGCGTGACCCGCAAGGTCTGTACGCGGCCGGTGGCGACAACATCCCGGGCGAAAGCTTCCCGTACGATGTGCCGCAGAACGCCGACCTGGTCATCGACACCCAATCCACCAGCGTGGAAGAGGGTGTGAAGCTGGTGCTGGATGTGCTGCGTGCGCGTGGTGCGATCTAAGCGTTATTGCTGACAACAAAAACCCCGCTTCGGCGGGGTTTTTGTTTTCTGACTCGATGGCCTCATCGCTGGCAAGCCAGCTCCCACAGGGTCCGCGGCGCCGCTGAACCCTGTGGGAGCTGGCTTGCCAGCGATGAGGCCCGGATGAGCACCACAACATTTAGATGTGCTTCTCCGAGACCGGAATCACCCGCTTCTCTTTCACCGCCTTGTACGAAAAGCTCGAATAGATCTCCTTCACCCCTGGCAGCGACTGCAAGGTTTCCCGGGCGAACTCCCCGAACGACTCCAGATCCCGGGCCAGCACCTCAAGCAGAAAGTCGTAACGTCCTGAAATGTTATGGCAGGCCACAATCTCCGGAATCTCCATCAAACGCTGCTCGAATGCTCGGGCAATCTCCTTGGTGTGCGAGTCCATCATGATGCTGACGAACGCCGTCACCCCGAAGCCCAGCGCCTTGGGCGACAGGATCGCCTGATAGCCGGTGATATGCCCGCTTTCCTCCAGCAGCTTGACCCGCCGCCAGCACGGCGAGGTGGTCAGGGCCACGCTGTCGGCCAGTTCGGAAATGGTCAGGCGCGCGTTGTCCTGCAAGGCGCCGAGCAGGGCGCGGTCGGTGCGGTCGAGGGCGTTGGGCAAGATTTGCCCGGCCTTGGCTGGATCGTGGAATTTCATGCCCGGAAAGCCCCGTGGTGGTGGTCATATTTGGAAAAATATTAGTTCATCACTGGCATAAGCTTATGGCAATCCAACAAGAGGGCATCGCCATGAGCGGCTCCAGCAAACAACAGGGATTTGCCACCCGGGCCATTCACCATGGCTACGACCCGCAGGCCCACGGAGGGGCGCTGGTGCCGCCGGTTTATCAAACGGCGACCTACGCGTTTCCCACTGTCGAGTACGGCGCGGCCTGTTTTGCCGGTGAAGAAGCCGGACATTTCTACAGCCGGATCTCCAACCCCACCCTGGCCCTGCTGGAAAGCCGCATGGCGTCACTGGAAGGTGGCGAGGCGGCCCTGGCCCTGGCGTCGGGTATGGGCGCCATTACCGCAACGTTGTGGACCCTGTTGCGCCCGGGTGATGAAGTGTTGCTCGGCAGCACCCTGTACGGCTGCACCTTCGCCTTTCTGCACCACGGCATCGGCGAGTTCGGGGTCAAGCTCAAGCACGTCGACATGGCCGATCTGAAGGCCGTCGAGGCGGCGATTTCCCCGGCGACGCGGATGATCTACTTCGAATCCCCGGCCAACCCCAACATGCACCTGGCGGATATCGCCGGGGTGGCGAAGATCGCCCGGCGCCATGGCGCGACGCTGGTGGTGGACAACACCTACTGCACGCCCTACCTGCAACGTCCGCTGGAGCTGGGTGCCGACCTGGTGGTGCACTCGGCGACCAAATACCTCAGTGGTCACGGCGATATCACTGCCGGGCTGGTCATTGGCGCGAAGACCCTGGTGGACCGGATTCGTCTGGAGGGCCTGAAGGACATGACCGGAGCGGTGCTGTCGCCCCATGACGCGTCGCTGCTGATGCGCGGGCTGAAGACCCTTAACCTGCGCATGGAGCGGCATTGTTCCAATGCCCTGGCGCTGGCGGAATTCCTCAGGAAGCAGCCGGAGGTCGAGGTATTGCATTACCCCGGGCTGCCGTCATTCCCGCAGCATGTGCTGGCGAAGAAGCAGATGGCCTTGCCGGGCGGCATGCTGGCGTTCGAACTGAAAGGCGGGATCGTTGCCGGGCGGCGTTTCATGAATGCCCTGCAACTGTTCTCGCGGGCGGTCAGCCTGGGCGACGCGGAGTCGCTGGCGCAGCATCCGGCGAGCATGACCCATTCGAGCTACACGCCGGAGGAGCGGGGGCGCTACGGGATTTCCGAGGGGCTGGTGCGGTTGTCGGTGGGGCTGGAGGATATCGATGACTTGCTGGGGGATGTGCGCCAAGCATTGAGGGCCTGTTCGCCAGGATAGTTCTCACACGGATTTACCGCTCCACTGTAGTCCTCCTACAAAAACGCGGTTTTTCCAAGGATTTGTCTGTCGCGATTTGAAGAAGCAGCATGATTTTTCTCACCGCTGAATGAGCCTAGTTTCCGGGACAACGATTTCCCGGATCATGGAGCGCTCAGGATGGCGGCAGACAATCAGCATCAAGGCGAAATGCCCGACTCCGGCCTGGCCTGCCTGGTCATGCTGGCGCGGTACCACAACCTGGCGGTCAACCCGGAGCAATTGCTCCATCGCTTCGCGATCGGCAACGGCCGTTTCTGCACGAGCCTGATCCTCCAGGCGTTCAAGCAGCTCGGACTCAAGGCGCGGGTTTCCGACTGCCCTGTCGAGCGTCTGCACCATCTGCCGTTGCCGGCCATCGCAGTGGACGAGGAGGGCAGGTATTTCATCATCGCCCGGGTGGATGGCGATCAGGTTCTGCTTCAGGACCCTCGACTATCAAGCCCGCAGGTGTCGACGCTTGAGGCGTTAGGCAAGCGCTGGAGTGGCGAGGTCATTCTGGTGCGGTCCTGGGCCCACCTGCCCGGGGCGGTGGCGCGCTTCGACCTGTCCTGGTTCATCCCTGCTGTCGTCAGGCACCGGCGCCTGCTGGGTGAGACTTTGCTGGTGTCGTTTGTCCTGCAACTGTTCGCCTTGCTCACGCCACTGTTTTTTCAGGTGGTGATGGACAAGGTCCTGGTGCATCGGGGGCTGACCACGCTGGATGTCATCGTGATCGGCCTGCTGGTGATCACCCTGTTCGAAAGCCTGCTGGGCATGCTGCGAACCTACGTTTTCGGTCATACCGCGTGCCGCATGGACGTGGAGCTGGGCAAGCGGTTGTTTCAGCACTTGGTGGACCTGCCGCTAGCGTACTTCCGCGCCCGCAGAGTGGGGGATTCGGTCGCCCGGGCCAGAGAGCTGGAAAACATCCGCAGTTTCCTCACCGGCAACAGCATCACGGTGGTGCTGGACGTGCTGTTTTCCGGGGTGTTCATTGCCGTGATGTTTGCCTACAGCGGCTGGTTGACCCTGGTCGTTGTGCTATCGCTGCCGTTCTACGTGCTGGTTTCCTTGCTGGTCACACCGCCGTTGCGGGCGCGTCTGGAGCAGAGCTTCAACCGCGGCGCGGAAAACCAGGCCTTCCTGGTCGAGACCATCACCGGCATCGACACCCTCAAGTCGATGGCGGTGGAGCCGCAGGTCACCCGCCGCTGGGATGATCATCTGGCCGCCTATGTCGCGGCCAGCTTCAAGACCCAGAACCTGTCGGCACTGGCCCATGAGAGCGCCAGCCTGATCGGCAAACTGGTCACTGTCGTCACCCTGTGGCTGGGCGCGCGACTGGTGATCGAAGGCGAGCTGACCGTTGGCCAGTTGATCGCCTTCAACATGCTGGCGGGTCGGGTTTCGCAGCCGATCCTGCGGCTGGCGCAGCTGTGGAGCAGCTTCCAGCAAGTCGGGGTGTCCATCCAGCGCTTGGGGGACATCTTCAACACCCGTACCGAAGCCAATCACGGTAACGCCAGCACAATGCCGAGGCTGGGTGGGCAGATCGAACTTGACCAGGTGAGCTTCCGTTATCGCGCCGACGCCAGCGAGGTCTTGCGTGGTGTCAGCCTGCGGATTGCGCCGGGGGAGGTCATCGGCGTGGTGGGGCGCTCCGGATCGGGCAAGAGCACCCTGACCCGTCTGGTCCAGCGTCTTTATGCGCCCGAGCGTGGCCGGGTACTGCTCGACGGCATGGACCTGGCCCTGGTGGACGTCTCGTCCCTGCGCCGCCAGATCGGCGTCGTGCTGCAGGAAAACATGCTGTTCCGCCGCAGTGTCCGCGACAACATCGCCCTGGCTGATCCCGGTGCGCCGCTCGAGGACATCATCGAGGTGGCGAAGCTGGCAGGTGCCCACGAATTCATCCTGGAATTGCCCGAAGGCTACGACACCCTGGTGGGGGAGCAGGGCGCTTCGCTGTCGGGAGGCCAGCGGCAGCGCCTTGCCATCGCCCGCGCGCTGATGGGCAATCCGCGCATCCTCATCCTCGACGAAGCCACCAGCGCCCTCGACTACGAGTCGGAGCGGATCATCCAGCAGAACATGGCGCGGATCTGCCGCGACCGCACGGTGATCATCATTGCTCATCGACTCTCTGCGGTGCGCCATGCCGACCGGATCCTGGTCATGGAGCGCGGGCAGATCGTCGAACAGGGCCGCCACGACCAACTGCTGCAACAGCCTGACGGGGTCTACAGCCACTTGCACCGCTTGCAGCAAGGCGGTGGCGAATGACGGCCTGGCGCCTGTTGCTGGAGCGCTACCGCGACGCCTGGGGCGATGCCTGGCGCCGGCGCCGGGTGATGGACGGGCCGCGCCGGACGCAGGACGAACTGGAATTCCTGCCGGCAGCGCTGGCACTCCAGGAAACCCCGGTGCATCCCGCGCCGCGCGTGCTCCAGTGGAGCTTGCTGCTGTTCACGGCGCTGGCCGTTGCCTGGGCCTGTATCGGCGAGGTGGATGTGGTCGCCAGTGCGACCGGGAAAGTGGTGCCCAGCGGGCGCAGCAAACGGATCCAGGCCAGCGAAGGTGCGGTGGTGCGGGCGATCCACGTCAGTGATGGACAAGCGGTCCGGGCCGGAGACTTGCTGGTGGAACTGGACGACCGGATCACCGCCGCCGAGGTCGAGCGCCTGGGGGGTGAGCTGCTGGCGGCGCAAATCGACAAGGCCCGGGCCCAGGCCTTGCTCCGGGCCATCGAGCAGCAACGCGAACCGGAACACCTGGCAGCGCTGATTCCCCAGGCCTCGCCCCAGCAGCAACAGGCAGCACAGCGCTGGCTGCTGGGCCAGCACGAGGAGTTGCGTGCCGCGCTGGACCAGGCCACGGCTGAAATCCAGCAACGCGGTGCCGAAGCCCGTTCTGCCGAGGCGCGGGTCGATTCGCTGGTGCAACTGCTGGTCATCACCCGTCAGTTGGCCGCCGACTACCGGCAACTGTGGCAGGAGTCGGCCATGGCCAAGCACCGCTACCTGGAAAAGGAACAGATGCGCCTCGACCAGGAGCGCGAGTTGGCTACCCAGCGCCTGCGGGTGGAAGAGCTGATGGCGGCGAAGGAAGCCGCCGGCCATCGCCATGCCGGCGTCATCGCCCAGACCCGGCGAGCCATGCTGGATCTGCACGGTGAGGCCAGCAAGCGGGCGGGCGGCCTGACTTTGGAGTTGAGCAAGGCCGAGCAGCGGCATCGCCTGAAGCGGCTGGTCTCGCCGGTCGACGGCACGGTACAGCAATTGGCGATTCATACCCGTGGCGGTGTGGTGACCGAAGCACAGACGTTGATGGTGATCGTCCCGGTCGAGCAACCGGTGGAAGTCGAAGTGCAGTTCGAGAACAAGGATATCGGCTTTGTGTTCCCCGGGCAGTCGGTGGAAATAAAGGTCGAGACATTCACGTTCACGCGATACGGAGTTATTCCCGGCGTTGTTCAGAGTATTTCCAGTGATGCCATCGAAGATGAGCGGCGGGGGCTGGTGTATAGCGCCAGGGTGAAACTTGAGCAACGACATATTCGGGTTGATGAGCGGGATATTCCTTTGTCCGCGGGTATGGCGGTGCGGGCCGAAGTGATAACGGACAGGCGCAAGGTGATCAGTTATTTCCTGAGTCCGTTGCAGCGGCATGTTAGGGAAAGTCTGGGGGAAAGATAAGACATGGATTTGGTTCTGGGCTTGACAGTGAAAGTTGCATTTTTTCTTCTGAAATGGTCTTGGAGTTTTCTCAGGTTGATCGCGCTTTTTCTTATTTTACTAGTGGGGGCTTGCTGTGTACGGACAATTGTCGAAGTGGTGAAGGCGCCTGAGTCCGTTCGGTACTTTCCAGATCCCTATGTATGCGGCCAAATTTCAGGATATGTCCTGAGGTTCTCAAATAAGTATGTTCCATACTGGGCTGAGTACGAAGGCAAAAGTTCGTGGGAGCCTGGTTTCACGAAAAACAAGAAAGGGTGTGGCGCAAACCTGACCGAGCTTACGCTGATTGCCTCATGGCCAGATATGAAACCTGATGTTAGCGCCTATTTTGCTACCAGTTTTAAATACGATTATGAAGGATTGAGTATATCGATACAGCCGTCGTCGAGAGTGGTGAAGGATATGCAGGGGCTGATGGACTTCAGACTTAGACACCTTTCTCTTGGGCAGCGACGCGCTATTGAATATGTTGAAAGTATGGATCTTTACCATGTTCGGGGCTTTGGCCCCCTTGGGCAAGAACGTGTATCGGACTTCTATTGGAATAAGAAGGATGGGCAAGTGATGTATATGATCTCTTGCCGCTGGTTACCCATACAGAAAAGAAGCGACTCCTGTGAGGTTGAGTTTTTCTATCCGGGGCTTGACGCTTTCGTGAAAATTGATTTTCAAGTTGAAAAAATAGCGCGCTGGCAGGAGGTTGTCCGTGCATCTGTGGGCTTTCTTAATGAAGGTTTGATAGGGAGTGAATGATGAATAAATTGACCGAGTTTGATCTTGATCATGCCGAAATTCTGCTCAAGGCTGAAGGTCCGGCATCTATGTATAAATATTTGATTTCCAAAGGGGACCGCTATTCAGCGTTGGCTATAGGTGTGGTGGAGCGAGAGTCATTGTCGGGCATCGCAGCGTCAGCTTACCTGGATTTGACTGCAGAGAAATATGGTAAGGAGTTATCGATAGCTGATAAAGAAACGATCATGAGGAGTATGGCGGGGTACTTCTTGAAAGATAGGCGGTCGAATACGGAGTTATTCTCGACGTTGTCCAGAGTATTTCCAGCGATGCCATTGAAGATGAGCGGCGCGGCTTGGTGTATAGCGCCAGGATAAAACTTGAGCAACGGCGTATTCGGGTTAATGAGCGGGGCATTCCTCTGCCTGCGGGTATGGCAGTGCGGGCCGAAGTGATAACGGACAGGCGCAAGGTGATCAGTTATTTCCTGAGTCCGTTGCAGCGGCATGTTCGGGAAAGTCTGGGGGAGAGATAAGTTATGAATGTTGCGCTGGGTTTGCTGCTGAAAACTGCACTCGTGATGATGGTGTGGTTTTGGAATTCTCTGCGGTTGTTTGCGCTGTTGCTGATTGTCCTGCTCGGAGCTTTGAGTGTGTGGAATATTGTTGAGGTCGTCAGGTGGCCTGCTCCAATTCGTTACTTCCAAGATCCTTATGTGTGTGGGCAGATCTCTGGTTATGTGCTCAGGTTTTCAAGGAAGTATGTGTTTCGCTGGCCGGAGTATGAGGGTCTGAGCTCGTGGGAACCTGGGTTTCACAAAAATAAGAGCGGGTGCGATGCAAATTTGAGGGCGCTTAAGTTGATTGCCTCTTGGCC
The DNA here is from genome assembly GCF_001941965.1 of Pseudomonas putida. Taxonomy (GTDB): domain Bacteria; phylum Pseudomonadota; class Gammaproteobacteria; order Pseudomonadales; family Pseudomonadaceae; genus Aquipseudomonas; species Aquipseudomonas putida_L. Next base: position 155,263 of record NZ_MKZO01000073.1, read on the forward strand.
GGAAATGAAACCTGACGTGAATTCATATGGTTCTGCTGGTTTTAAATATGATTTCCAAGGCTTGAGCATATACATAGTGCCGGCGTCGAACGCGGTAACAGACATGCAGCGTTTATTGATGCTGACGCTGGAAGGCCTAACTCCTGAACAGCGCCGCAGTATTAAATATATTGATAGCTTGGGACTTTATCACGTCCGTGGATTTGGCCCGATGAGCCGAAAAGACATCGCTGATCTTTACTGGAGTGAGAAAGATGGAGAAGTGATACATGTGGCTTATTGCCCATGGTTACCTATTCAGAAAAGATTAGGAGAGTGTGGTTTCAGGTTTTTTTTACCGGAGCTAGGGGCTTTTGTCGAAGTTGAGTTTCAAGTTGAAAAGTTAGGGCGCTGGCGCGAGATTGTTCGTGCAGCTATAGATTTTCTTAACGAAGGGCTGGTGGGGAGTTGATTATGAGTAAATTGACAGATGCTGATCTGGTGCATGCTAGGGGGTTGCTTGAAAATGAAGGGCCTGCATCAATGTATGAGTATCTTGGGGGAAAAGGAGATCGATACTCAAAGTTGGCCGCTGGGGTGGTCGAGCTAAAATCTTTGTCAGGTATCGCAGCGTCTAGCTATATGCATTCGATTGCCGCTAAACATGACAAGCAGCTTTCGAAGACAGACGTAGAGGTGATCATGCGTGGCATGGCGGACTCCTACCTTCAGGATATGAATTCGAGGTTGCAGGGCGGAGTGGTTAATACAGAAATAGACCATGTGGCGGCGTCGGAATTTCATAGTAGAACATTCCGGAGGAGTGGCTTGCCTGATGAGGCCTGGACTCTCTACCCTGTTTTAGACGTGCTGACTGAACAAGGCAAGGTAGCCTACTGGAATGCCTTGCGCGGGTTCCGACAGGGTATCGACAAGATCGACCTGAGCCAGACGGGTATCGAAAGCTTCGAAGCGCTGGAACTGTCCAAGGTGCAGCGGGCAACCATCAACGGGCTGGCGCAGATCCATGGGGTTTCGGTGAAGTCCAGCGCCTTGGGGAGCGACGGCAAGCCTGTCGAGTTGCTGTACCTGGATGCTCTGGACCTTGTCCAGGTTACCCGTGACGACTTCATCTTAGCCCAGGCGGGGCAATCGCCCGCCACTCCGGACCCGACGCCGCCCGAAGCGCCTGGAGCCACGCTGCTGGCGTCGCTCGCAGTGCCTGATATCGGTCACCTGATCGATTCGATGGCAGCCTTCGCGCCCCAGGCTCAGCCGGGGTTCCTGCCGATGGATGACGGGCACCGGAATATAGCGGCGATGATGGCGGTGGGCGCGTAAGGGAATGCCGGCCCAATAAAAAGCCCCGCGGTTAGCGGGGCTTCTGGCTCAGTTGCGTTTCAGACCGTAGCTCTCATCGAGCATCCCCGGGCTGTTCGGCGTTTTCGGCGCGTAGTCCCGCGGCACTTCGGTATCCCGTGGCGGGGTCAGGCGATCGCGCTGGCCTTGGCCGGCATCGGAGTGCAGGGCGGCCAGCAGGCGTTGGCGGGTCAGGTCGTCCAGGGCCAGGCGGTTGGCGCCATCGGCCAGGTGATCCTGCACTTCCTGGTAGCTTTGCGTGAGCTTCTTGACCAGGGCCGCAGTGCTGTTGAAGTGGGTGACCACTTCATTCTGGTAGCTGTCGAAGCGCTCCTGGATATCGTCCAGTTGCCGCTGGGTGCTGCTCGGCGCGGCATTGGGCAGAAGGCGGGCTACCAGGAAACCAACGACGACACCCACTGCCAGGGCCAGGGTCGGCAACAACCAAACTAAGAGCGAGAGTTCCACGAGTCCTTCCTCTATAAACGGCTTTGCTTTACGTTAACGGCTCGGACCTGCGCTGTATACCGCGAAGCATCGCAAATATCTCAGAACAGAATCAATCAGCTAGACGAGTCGACCCTTGCCGGGGTCACGGAGTTTAATGCCTTGCTTACCCGCGAATCCCCCGTACTGATCGACGGCCCGGTCGGCCAACTGGAAGCCCTGTATCAAGAGGTTGCCGATGCCCATGGCCTGGTGCTGATCTGCCATCCCAACCCGGTACAGGGCGGGACCATGCTCAACAAGGTGGTGTCGACCCTGCAACGCACCGCGCGGGATGCCGGGCTGATCACCTTGCGCTTCAACTATCGCGGGGTCGGCGCCAGTGCCGGCAGCCACGACCTGGGCAGCGGTGAAGTGGACGATGCCCAGGCGGCTGCTGCCTGGTTGCAGGCGCAGCACCCGGAGTTGCCGCTGACCTTGATCGGCTTCTCCTTCGGCGGTTTCGTCGCGGCGGCCCTGGGTGGGCGGCTCGAAGGGCAGGGCGTGGCGCTGAAACAGTTGTTCATGATTGCGCCCGCAGTAATGCGCCTGACCGGTGCGGAAGCCGCGCCGCGGAACGTGCCGCTGACCATCGTCCAGCCCGACGCCGACGAAGTGATCGAGCCCGGGATCGTCTACGACTGGTCCGCCGCGTTCCCGCGCCCCCATGAGCTGCTGAAAGTGGCAGAATGCGGACACTTTTTTCATGGCAAGCTGACCGACCTCAAGGATCTGGTACTGCCGCGTCTTTCGAACTGAGCCAAGCCTGATAAGCGAATACCCATGACTACGCGCATCCTCACCGGCATCACCACCACCGGCACCCCGCACCTGGGCAACTACGCCGGTGCCATTCGCCCGGCGATCCTCGCCAGCCGCCAGCCCGGTGCCGACTCCTTCTATTTCCTCGCCGACTACCACGCCCTGATCAAATGCGATGACCCGCAGCGCATCCAGCGCTCGCGCCTGGAAATCGCCGCGACCTGGCTGGCCGGTGGCCTGGACCCGGAGCAGGTGACTTTCTATCGCCAGTCCGACATCCCCGAGATCCCGGAACTGACCTGGCTGCTGACCTGCGTCGCCGCCAAGGGCCTGCTCAACCGTGCCCACGCCTACAAGGCCTCGGTGGACAAGAACCTGGAAAACTGTGAAGACCCGGATGCCGGCGTGACCATGGGCCTGTACAGCTACCCGGTGCTGATGGCGGCGGACATCCTGATGTTCAACGCGCACAAGGTGCCGGTCGGCCGCGATCAGATCCAGCACGTGGAAATGGCCCGTGATATCGGCCAGCGCTTCAACCACCTGTTCGGCAACGGCAAGGACTTCTTCGTCCTGCCGGAAGTGGTGATCGAGGAGAGCGTGGCGACCCTGCCGGGCCTGGACGGTCGCAAGATGTCCAAGAGCTACGACAACACCATCCCGCTGTTCAGCAGCGCCAAGGACATGAAGGACGCGATCTCGCGCATCGTCACCGACTCCCGCGCGCCGGGCGAGGCGAAGGATCCGGACAACTCGCACCTGTTCACCCTGTACCAGGCGTTCTCCACCAGCGAACAGTCCGCCGCCTTCCGCGACGAACTGTTGCAGGGCCTGGGCTGGGGCGAAGCCAAGCAGAAGCTGTTCCAGCTGCTGGACGGGCAGTTGAGCGAATCCCGCGAGCACTACCAGCAACTGATCGCCCGTCCGGCCGATCTGGAAGACATCCTCCTGGCCGGCGCGCAGAAAGCCCGCAAGGTGGCCACGCCGTTCCTTGAGCAACTGCGCGAGGCGGTTGGCCTGCGTTCGTTCCGCGCCATCGCCCAGGGGCCGGTCGAGACCAAGAAGAAGGCTGCGAAAGCCGCGCGCTTTGTCAGCTTCCGCGATGAAGACGGCAGCTTCCGCTTCCGCCTGCTGGCGGCCGATGGCGAGCAACTGCTGCTGTCGCGCAACTTCGCCGACGGCAAGGCCGCCGGTGCGGTGACCAAGCAGTTGCAACAAGGCCAGGAACTGGACGTGCGCGCCGAAGGCCTGGGCTTCAGCCTGTGGCTGGACGGCGAGGCCGTGGCCGAAGGCGCCCAGTTCGCCGACGCTGCCGCCCGCGATGCCGCCATCGAGGCCCTGCGTGCCGCCCTGGCACCTCAACAGGACTGACGGCTTATCGGAAGTCTGATTGCCATTACCCGGGGCCGTCGCTACAGTGACGGCCCGCTTTTGTTGCCTTGCTAACGAATTATGACGCCCCTAGAACGATATCAAGCAGATCTGAAACGTCCCGACTTCTTCCATGATGCGGCGCAGGAAACTGCGGTGCGCCATCTGCAGCGCCTGTACGACGATCTGATCGCGGCGCAGAACAACAAGCCGGGCATGTTCGGCAAGCTGTTCGGCAAGAAGGAGCAGGCGCCGGTAAAAGGTCTGTATTTCTGGGGCGGGGTAGGCCGGGGCAAGACCTATCTGGTCGATACCTTCTTCGAAGCGCTGCCGTTCAAGGAAAAGTCGCGCACGCACTTCCACCGTTTCATGAAGCGTGTGCACGAGGAGATGAAGGGCCTGAAGGGTGAGAAGAACCCGCTGACCCTGATCGCCAAGCGTTTCGCCGAAGAGTCGCGGGTGATCTGCTTCGACGAATTTTTCGTCTCCGACATCACCGACGCGATGATCCTCGGCACCCTGATGGAAGAGCTGTTCAAGAACGGCGTGACCCTGGTGGCGACCTCCAACATCGTCCCGGACGGCCTGTACAAGGACGGCCTGCAGCGGGCGCGCTTCCTGCCGGCCATCGCCCTGATCAAGCAGAACACCGAGATCGTCAACGTCGACAGCGGCGTCGACTATCGCCTGCGTCACCTGGAGCAGGCCGAGCTGTTCCACTTCCCGCTGAATGAAGAAGCCCACGAAAGCCTGCGCAAGAGCTTCCGTGCGCTGACCCCGGAATGCACCCAGGCGGTGGAAAACGATGTACTGATCATCGAGAACCGCGAGATCCGTGCCCTGCGCACCTGTGATGACGTGGCCTGGTTCGACTTCCGCGAGCTGTGCGACGGCCCGCGCAGCCAGAACGACTACATCGAGCTGGGCAAGATCTTCCATGCCGTGCTGTTGAGTGGCGTGGAGCAGATGGGTGTGGCCACCGACGATATCGCCCGGCGCTTCATCAACATGGTCGACGAGTTCTATGACCGCAACGTCAAGCTGATCATCTCCGCCGAGGTCGAGCTGAAGGACCTGTACACCGGTGGACGCCTGACCTTCGAATTCGCCCGGACCCTCAGCCGCCTGCTGGAAATGCAATCCCACGAATTCCTGGCGCGGGCGCACAAGCCTTAACCACTCTCGAAAGCACAACACCGACCCTGTGGGAGCTGGCTTGCCAGCGATGACTATGGTGAATTCACCATCGCTATCGCTGCGGTTCGGCGGTCCGACAAGCCAGCTCCCACAGGTTTTTTATCGGCAGGGAGATGTGTGCTCGAGGCTCAGGCTTCCTGCATGAACTGCTGCCGATACTGGTTCGGCGACAGCGCCGTATGCTGCCGGAACAGCCGTGCGAAGAAGCTGGCATCGTCGTAGCCGACTTCGTAGCTGATGGTCTTGATGCTCTTGCGCGTGCCGGAGAGCAATCCCTTCGCCGTTTCGATCCGCAGCCGCTGCAGGTAATGCAGGGGCTTGTCGCCAGTGGCGGTCTGGAAGCGCCGCATGAAATTGCGGATGCTCATACCGTGGTTGCGCGCCACGTCCTCGAAGCGGAACTTGTCGGCGAAATGCTCTTCGAGCCAGTGCTGGATCTGCAGGATGATCACGTCCTGGTGCAATTTCTGCCCGCCGAAGCCCATGCGCCCCGGGGTGTAGTTGCGCTGCACTTCGTAGAGGATGTCGCGGGCCACGGCCTGGGCGACGTTGGCCCCGCAGAAGCGCTCGATCAGATAGATGTACAGGTCGCAGGCCGAGGTGGTGCCGGCGGCGCAGTACAGGTTGTCGGCGTCGGTGAGGTGCTTGTCCTGGTTCAACTGGACCTTGGGGAAACGCTCGGCGAACTGATTGAAGAAGCGCCAATAGGTGGTCGCCTCCTTGCCATCCAGCAAGCCGGCCTCGGCCAGCCAGAACACCCCGCTGGCCTCACCGCAGAGTACTGCGCCGCGTGCATGCTGCTGGCGCAGCCAAGGCAGGACCTGGGGGTAACGCTCGCAGAGCGCGGAGAAATCGTCCCAGAACGCCGGCAGGACGATCACGTCGGCTTCTTCCAGGCCGCTGTCGACCGGGACCAGCACATCGCTGAAACTGCGCACCGGCTCGCCATCGGGGCTGACCAGGCGCGTCTCGAACATGGGCTGCAGGCTCAGGCCCAACTGCTTGGCATAGCGCAGGCTGGCCAGGTGGAAGAAGTCCTTGGCCTGCATCAGGGTGGACGCGAACACCTTGTCGATCGCGAGGATGCTGACGCGCCGCAGGGGCACGTTGGGTTGGGTAAACATCATTTTCTTTATTCTTATAGGTCAGAGTGGTCAATCACCGGCTGGATCGTCTTATTTTTTGGCGATTGTGTCCAGCTTCCCGTCCCAGGGCCCTGGTACGGGCGTGCACGGGGTCACGCCGCAGGCGGTCGGGGCAGGGGAGGTGGAAAATCCGCTTGATATTTCTCTGGTAATCCGGATAATCCGCCGTCTCTTTCTACGGTGGAAGTGATGCCCCGCCGCTGAAAAAGAACCCCGCCGAGTATTGAACGCGCTGACCCGAGCCCCCGAAAGCGTTCGTATGCGGCTGCCTTTGACCTTGTCAAAGTAAGCACTATTCAGTAAGATTCGCCGTCTATTTTTTGCAGGGCGGCCTCTGAGGCTTATAAAGAATGAAAACTTTTACTGCTAAACCGGAAACAGTAAAACGCGACTGGTTCGTCGTTGACGCTGCTGGTCAGACCCTGGGTCGTCTGGCCACTGAAATCGCGAGCCGTCTGCGTGGCAAGCACAAGCCAGAATACACCCCTCACGTTGACACCGGCGACTACATCGTCGTCATCAACGCCGAGCAGGTACGTGTCACTGGTGCCAAGACTTCGGACAAGATGTACTACTCCCACTCCGGCTTCCCGGGCGGTATCAAGGAAATCAACTTCGAGAAGCTGATTGCCAAGGCCCCAGAGCGCGTGATCGAGACCGCGGTAAAAGGCATGCTGCCGAAGAACCCGCTGGGTCGCGACATGTACCGTAAGCTGAAAGTCTATGCGGGCGCTACTCACCCTCATACTGCTCAGCAGCCCCAAGAACTGAAGATTTAACGGAATAGTTCATTATGTCGGCGACTCAAAATTACGGCACTGGCCGTCGCAAGACTGCAACCGCTCGCGTTTTCCTGCGTCCGGGCACTGGCAACATCTCCATCAACAACCGTTCTCTGGACGTGTTCTTCGGTCGTGAAACCGCGCGCATGGTCGTTCGCCAGCCGCTGGAACTGACCGAAACCGTCGAGAAGTTCGACATCTACGTCACCGTTGCCGGTGGTGGTGTCAGCGGTCAGGCCGGTGCGATCCGTCACGGTATCACCCGCGCTCTGATGGAGTACGACGAGACTCTGCGTGGCGCTCTGCGTCGTGCTGGCTACGTCACTCGCGACGCTCGTGAAGTCGAGCGTAAGAAAGTGGGTCTGCGTAAAGCACGTAAGCGTCCACAATACTCGAAGCGTTAATTCGCTCAGAGTTTCAAAAAAAGCCCGGTTCCAAGTGGAACCGGGCTTTTTTTATGTCTTGAATAAAGGGGGTCGGCCATTTGTGTGACAACTTGCCGCATAGACGCAGATCAAGATCTGCGTGGGATGCAGGCCTTTGGCCAGGGTAATAACCTTGCCAGTCATGGGTCTTTTCTTTACCATGCGGCAAATTTTTAGCGCTTCAGAAAATATCTAGTAGATGCCTGTTTCAACAGGCCACAGAGCTGATGGGAGAGGACTGAATGAGCAATGACGGCGTCAATGCAGGCCGGCGTCGCTTCCTGGTTGCAGCCACATCCGTTGTGGGTGCTGCAGGGGCGGTGGGGGCTGCGGTCCCGTTCGTAGGGTCATGGTTTCCCAGTGCGAAGGCGAAGGCAGCTGGTGCACCGGTGAAGGTCAATATTGCCAAGGTCGAACCTGGGCAGCAGATGGTGGCCGAATGGCGCGGTCAGCCGGTTTTCATCGTCCGTCGTACCGAGGAGATCCTTGGTAATTTGAAGAAGATCGTGGGAGATCTCTCCGATCCGGAGTCAAAGGCTTCGGTCCAGCCTGCCTACGTCGATCCCTCCAATCGCTCGATCAAGCCGGAAATCCTGATTCTCGTCGGCCTCTGCACCCACCTCGGCTGCTCGCCGACCTTCCGCCCTGAAGTCGCTCCAGCTGACCTGGGTCCCAAGTGGGTGGGTGGTTATTTCTGCCCCTGCCACGGCTCCCACTACGACCTCGCCGGCCGCGTCTACAAGTCCCAGCCCGCGCCGCTCAATCTGCCGGTGCCACCGCATTCGTATGAGTCGGATGACGTCATCGTCGTCGGCGTCGATCAGGAGAAAGCGTGATGAGCAAGTTCATGGAATGGGTTGACGCCCGCTTCCCCGCCACGAAGATGTGGGAAGACCACCTGAGCAAATATTACGCACCGAAGAACTTCAACTTCCTGTACTTCTTCGGTTCCCTGGCGCTGCTGGTGCTGGTCAACCAGATCGTCACCGGTGTCTGGCTGACCATGAGCTTCACCCCTTCGGCCGAAGAGGCGTTCGCCTCGGTCGAATACATCATGCGTGACGTCGAGTACGGCTGGATCCTGCGCTACCTGCACTCCACCGGCGCGTCGGCGTTCTTCATCGTCGTCTACCTGCACATGTTCCGCGGCCTGCTCTACGGTTCCTACCAGAAGCCCCGCGAACTGGTATGGCTGTTCGGCATGCTGATCTACCTGGCGCTGATGGCCGAGGCCTTCATGGGCTACCTGCTGCCGTGGGGCCAGATGTCCTACTGGGGTGCCCAGGTGATCATCTCGCTGTTCGGTGCCATCCCGGTGATCGGCGATGACCTGACCCAGTGGATCCGTGGTGACTACCTGATTTCCGGCATCACCCTGAACCGCTTCTTCGCCCTGCATGTGATCGCCCTGCCGATCGTCATCCTCGGCCTGGTCGTCCTGCACATCCTGGCGCTGCACGAAGTGGGTTCGAACAACCCCGATGGTGTGGACATCAAGAGGAAAAAGGACGAGAACGGCATTCCTCTGGACGGGATTCCGTTCCACCCGTACTACACCGTGAAAGACATCGTCGGCGTGGTGGTCTTCCTCTTCGTGTTCTGCGCCGTGGTGTTCTTCTTCCCGGAAATGGGTGGCTACTTCCTGGAGAAACCGAACTTCGAACAGGCCAACGCCTTCAAGACCCCTGAGCACATCGCCCCGGTCTGGTACTTCACCCCGTTCTACGCAATCCTGCGGGCGGTTCCGGACAAGCTCTTCGGCGTTATTGCCATGGGTGCGGCGATCGCGGTGCTGTTCGTCCTGCCGTGGCTGGACCGCAGCCCGGTGCGCTCGATGCGCTACAAGGGCTGGCTGAGCAAGATCTGGCTGCTGGTGTTCTGCATCGCCTTCGTGATCCTTGGTGTGCTCGGTGTTCTGGCGCCGACTCCAGGCCGCACGCTGCTGTCGCAGGTATGTACCTTCCTGTATTTCGCCTACTTCATTCTGATGCCGTTCTACACCAGGCTCGAGAAGACCAAACCGGTTCCGGAAAGGGTGACTGGCTGATGAAAAAGCTATTTGCAGTATTGATTCTGGCAGTGATGCCTGCCCTGACCTTCGCCGCCAGCGAGCACGGTCCGGAACTGGACAAGGTCGATATCGACCTGACCGACAAGGCTGCCATGCAGGACGGCGCGCGTACCTTTGCCAACTATTGCATGGGTTGCCACAGTGCCAAGTTCCAGCGTTACGAGCGTGTTGCCGATGACCTGGGGATCCCCCACGAGCTGATGCTCGAGAAGCTGGTGTTCACCGGTGCCAAGATTGGCGACCACATGAACATCGGCATGCAGCCGGCCGATGCCAAGGTCTGGTTCGGCGCTGCGCCGCCCGACCTGACCCTGGTTGCCCGGGTGCGGGGTACCGACTGGCTGTACAGCTACCTGCGCGGCTTCTATGAGGATCCGGCGCGTCCATGGGGCGTGAACAACAAGATCTTCCCGAACGTCGGCATGCCGAACGTGCTGGTCGGCTTGCAAGGTCGCCAGGTGGTGGGCTGCAAGCAGATCCAGACCGTGGTCGATGGCAAGAAGCAATTCGACCCGCTCACCGGTGCTCCCCTGACCCACGAAGCCTGTGACCAGCTGACCATCGTGCCGAAATCCGGTACCCTGAACGAAGAGCAGTTCGACGAGAAGGTCAAGAACCTGGTGACCTTCCTGGCCTACTCGGCCAACCCGGTCAAGCTGGAAAGCCAACGCATCGGTACCTATGTACTGCTGTACCTGGCCTTCTTCTTCGTATTCGCCTACCTGCTCAAGCGCGAATACTGGAAGGACGTGCACTGATCACGCAGTAATTTCTGGTAGTTGAACGCGCGCCCTGGGGCGCCTCCGGAGTCCGGAGGTGGCCCCAGGGCGCGTTTGCGTTTATAGCTTTTATTATTCCATGCGAGGAGGAGCTCTATGGGCATGACCAATCGGTTGGCCTGCTATTCCGACCCCGCTGACCACTATTCTCACCGGGTACGCCTTGTGCTCGCCGAGAAAGCTGTCAGTGTCGAGATCATCGACGTCGTTGCCGGCAGCCAGCCGGCCAAGTTGCTGGAGGCCAACCCGTACGGCAGCCTGCCGACCCTGGTCGACCGTGATCTGGCGTTGTACGAATCCACCGTGGTAATGGAATACCTCGACGAGCGTTACCCTCATCCGCCGCTGCTGCCGGTGTATCCGGTGGCGCGGGCGAACAGCCGCCTGCTGGTACATCGCATCCAGCGTGACTGGTGTTCCCTGGTGGACCAGATCCTCGATCCGCGGGGCAAAGATGCCGCCCGGGCGGTGGCCAGGAAGGAGCTGCGCGAGAGCCTGACCGGAGTGTCCCCGCTGTTCGCCGACAAGCCCTGTTTCCTCAGCGAGGAGCAAAGTCTGGTGGATTGTTGTCTACTACCCATCCTGTGGCGTTTGCCGATCCTGGGTATCGAATTGCCACGGCAGGCCAAACCCCTGCTGGACTATATGGAGCGACAGTTTGCCCGTGAGCCTTTCCAGGCGAGCCTGTCCGCTGCTGAACGAGAAATGCGCAAGCTTTAAGGAGCTGTTGATGAACTCCAGTCGCCCCTACCTGGTGCGTGCACTGTACGAGTGGATCGTGGATAACGATTGCACGCCTCATATCCTGGTGAATGCCGAGTATCCTGCGGTGCAGGTGCCCCAGGGTTTCGCCAGCGACGGTCAGATTGTCCTGAATATCTCGCCGAACGCCGTGCGCGGTCTGCAGATGGAAAACGATGCGGTGAGTTTCGAAGGGCGTTTCGGTGGCGTGGCCCACAGCCTCTACGTACCGACCGGCGCCATCCTCGGCATCTATGCCCGTGAGAACGGTCAGGGCATGGTGTTCGAGCTCGAGCCGCCGATGGCCGAAGACGAAGAGGATGACGAAGTCGAGCCGGATGACGATGGTCCGCCGGATGGCGGGCAGCCGCCGCGCCCTAGCGGTCGGCCGAGTCTGAAAGTGGTGAAGTAACGCTCTCCCAAGCTACAAGCCCCAAGCCGTAAGCGGTAAGAAAAAGCAGTTGGCGTCACCGCTGCTTTTTTCTTGCCGCTTATAGCTTGGGGCTTGTGGCTTTCTTAATCGATGTATTCGAACAGTCTGACGATCTTCTGCACGCCAGAGACGCCCTGCACCAGGTTGGTGGCGCGGTTGGCCTCCGCCTGGGTCAGCAGGCCGAGCATGTAGACGATGCCGTTCTCGGTGATGACCTTGATCCGCGAGCCGGGGATGCTCGAGTCGGCCAGCATCTGGGTCTTGATCTTGGTGGTCAGCCAGGCGTCGTTGTTGCGCGCCAGCAGCGAGGAGGGCTGCAGTACCTGCAGTTCGTTGTGGACCTTCTTGACCTTCTGCACCTGGCCGGCAGTCTGCTCGGCGAGGCTCTTCAGGTCGGCGCGTGGGGTCTGGCCGGCCAGCAGGACAACGCCGTTGAAGCTGCTGACGACGATGTGCGAGTTCTGGTCCAGGTCAGGGCTGGCCTTGGCCACGTTGACGGCCACCTTGGTCTCGATCAGCGAGTCGTCGATCTTGCTGCCCAGGGTGCGGGTGCCGCGGTCGTCATCGATCGGAGCTTCGCGGCTGGCGTTGATCACCGAGCTGCAACCGCTCAGGCTCAGGCACAGGGTCAGGGCCATCAGGCCGAGGCGTCTTGGGGTCATTCTTCACTCCCGAACAATTGGCTGTCGATCAGATCGCAGAGGCAGTGGATCGCCAGCAGGTGGACTTCCTGGATACGTGCAGTGACATTGGACGGTACGCGAATCTCGACATCCTCGGGCAGCAGCAGCGAGGCCATGCCGCCGCCGTCGCGTCCGGTCAATGCTACGACAATCATTTCGCGATCATGTGCGGCCTGGATCGCCTGGATGATGTTCGCCGAGTTGCCGCTGGTGGAAATCGCCAGCAGGACGTCGCCCGGCTGGCCGAGGGCGCGGATCTGCTTGGAGAAGATTTCGTTGTAGCTGTAGTCGTTGGCGATCGAGGTGATCGTTGAAGTGTCGGTGGTCAGGGCGATCGCCGGCAAGCTCGGGCGTTCGCGCTCGAAGCGGTTGAGCAGTTCCGAGGAGAAATGCTGGGCATCGCCGGCCGAGCCGCCATTGCCGCAGGCGAGCATCTTGCCCTCGTTCAGCAGGGCATTGACCATGATCTGGCTGGCTTGCTCGATGTGGGGTGCAAGAACTTCCATCGCCTGTTGCTTGGTGTTGATGCTGGCCTGGAAAAGCTGGCGAATTCGGGATTGCATGTCCATCAGTGTGACCTTAAATGGGGCTGGCCGGGCGGGGATTGAAAGGCTCCCGGCACATGTCTGTGCAGCCCGCGAAGCAAAGAGCAAAAAATTGAATGGGTAAAGGTGCGTCCGTCGGCGCGGGGTCAGCTGTCGAAGGCATTCTGCAACCAGTCGAGCGGTTGTCCCGAATGGCCACTGCCTTGTAATGCGATGACATCGAAGCGGCAGGGGTGATTGGCCCAGCGTGGTTCCTCCATCAGGAAATGCTGCGCGGCGAGCGTCAGTTTTTCCTGCTTGCGGGCATCGATGCTGCCGAGGGCGCCGCCAAAGCCTGCGTGCAGGCGATAGCGAACTTCGACGAATACTACTGTATCGCGGTCGAGCATGACCAGATCAAGCTCGCCGCGTTTGCACCGCCAGTTCCGCGCCAGAAGCACCAGGCCCTGGGTCAGGAGATAATCCAGGGCCTGTTGTTCGGCCGCCAATCCGGCGGCCTGGCGCGAAGGTGCGGGCATCTCAGCGTGGCGTGTCAGGCAGGCGCTTGACCTGGCCACCGGCGAACTCGGCCCATGGCAACTGGCGCTCGATACGCTGGTTCGGGCTCATGCTCAGGCTGCCGGACAGGCCTTCGATACGATTGTCGGGCAGGGTCTTCAGTTGGCCCAGGCGCGGCGCCAGGCTATAGGCGTCGACGCCCATGGCATACAGGCGACCCAGGCTGCCGGCGGCTTGCGGCCACTGGCGCACAACCTGCTGACGCAGGCCGTTGGTGGTGTCGAGCAGCCATGGGGTCTCGCAGAAGAGGATCCCGGTCATGTCGTTGTACTGGTTGACGTCACCACTGGCGCTATAGACGTTGGAGGTGGCGTAGACCGGCACGTCGCCGGCGTACTGGAAGTTAAGGGTCGGCTTGATCTGCTGGGCCTGCTGCGGGGTCGAGGCGAGGAAGATGAAGTCGATGTCCTGGCGCCGCGATGGCTGCGCCGAGACATTGCCGCCCACGGTGCTTTGCAGGCTCTTGGCGCGGCCTTCGCTCTGGCGCAGTTGGAACAGCTCGGCGATCTGCTGGGCCAGGGCTACCGGCTGGGCGATGCGCTCGGCGGCGAGCAAGGTGCCGCCCTTGGCTTCCCAGTCCTGGCGGAAGGCAGCGAGCACGCGGTCGCCCCACTCACCGCTCGGCACCAGGGCCACGGCGCGGCGCTTGCCGTCGGCGTAGGCGCGGCGGGACACTTCACGGGCTTCGTCTTCGGCGGCGAGACCGAACTGGTACAGCTGTGGCGGGGTGTTCTGGCCGGCATCGCTGTAGTTCAGGGCAAGGGTCGGGATCGGCAGTTGTGGATAGGCTGCGAGTTGCTTGACCAGCGGTTTCTCCAGCGGGCCCACCACCAACTGCACGCCAGCGGCTTGCGCCTGGCGGTAGAAATCGTCGAGGGAGGTCAGGCGCGAGCTGTCGAAGACCTGGATGGCAGGCGGGTTCTGGCCGGCTTGCTGGGCCTGGAAGTGAGCAGCCATGAAGCCGTCACGCAGGGCGCGGGCGACCCCGGCCAACTGGCCTTCCTGCGGCAGCAGCAGGGCGATCTTGTTCAGTGGCTGGCTGGTCAGGCTTTTCAGCTTCACCAGGGGCGACGGCAATTGCAGGGCTGCCGGGTGATTCGGGTTCTGCGCTTTCCAGGTGTCGATGGCGGCTTGCTGCTGTTCCAGGGTGCCGGCGCTTTTCACCGCCAGGGCCAGGCTGGTCCAGCCACCTAGGGTGTCGCTGCCACCGGTCTGCAGTTGCTCGGGGGGCAGGGCTGCGACCAGGTTCCAGATGGCATCGTTGTTGGCTGCGGCAGCCTCGCCACTGAGCAGCGGCGCCAGGGCGATACGCTCCTGGGCGGCGGCAAGGGTCTGGCCGTCGGCCTCGAAGGCGGCGGCATGAGCGCTGCGGGTGCGCGCCTGGAGGTCGGCCGGCAATTCGTTCAGGTGTGCCAGGCTCGGGTGGCTGAGGGCGGTCAGCGCGGCTTTCGGCTGGTTGCGGCTCAGTGCCAGTTCGGCGGAGAGGGTGCTGGCGAAGACCTGCTGGGCAGGCTTCAGGGTATCCAGCTGGACCTGTTCGAGGATGCGTGCGGCGCGCGCGTTGTCCTTCTGCCGGTAGGCCAGGTCAGCGGCGCTCAGGCGCAGCAGTGCGGCTTTCTCCGGTGTCTTGCTGTTGGCAGCCTGTTCGAGCAGTTGCTCGATGCTGGCGTCTGGTGTGCGTGGCAGTTCGCCCAGGCTGGACGAAGGCGAACTGGCGCAGGCTGCCAGCAGGGCAGCGAGGCAGAGGGCTGAGAGTAGCCGCAGGCATGCGATCATGTACGGGTCCTGTTACTCGATCAAATTAACCTGTGATTGTACCCAAGCGCTGGCCGGGGCGCGATCTTGCTGGCGTGAATCCTTTGTATCAGTTCGCTGGAAAGGTCTTTCGGTGGGGAATTGTCACCCGCTATCACGCTACAATGGCGGCTTTCATCCAGATGACAGGTGTGTGCTGTGACCGATGCTCCAGGTGCTTCCAACCCCTCTGCCGGGTCTCTTTATGTGGTGGCCACGCCCATCGGCAACCTGGATGACATCAGTGCCCGGGCCTTGAAGATCCTCGCCGACGTCGCCCTGATCGCGGCCGAGGACACCCGTCACTCGGTGCGTTTGCTGCAGCATTTCGGTATCAACACGCCACTGGCGCCCTGCCATGAACACAACGAGCGCGGCGAGGGCAACCGCTTCATCGCGCGCTTGCTGGCCGGGGATAACGTTGCGCTGATTTCCGATGCGGGGACGCCACTGATTTCCGACCCGGGCTATCACCTGGTGCGCCAGGCGCGGGCGGCCGGTATCAATGTCGTGCCGGTGCCGGGGGCCTGTGCGCTGATCGCCGCGCTGTCGGCGGCAGGACTGCCGTCGGATCGTTTCATTTTCGAGGGGTTTCTGCCGGCCAAGGCTGTCGGGCGCCAGGCGCGCCTGAATCTACTCAAGGAAGAACCGCGCACGCTGATCTTCTATGAAGCACCGCACCGGATCCTGGAGTGCCTGCAGGATATGGAAGCGATCTTCGGTGCCGAGCGTCCGGCGGTATTGGGCCGGGAGCTGACCAAAACCTTCGAAACCCTCAAGGGATTGCCTCTGGCCGAATTGCGCGCGTTCGTCGAGAGCGACAGCAATCAGCAGCGCGGAGAGTGTGTGGTGCTGGTGGCGGGGTGGACTGCGCCGGAGGATGAGCAGGCGGTCAGCGGGGAAGTGTTGCGCGTATTGGATTTATTGCTGGCGGAGATGCCGCTCAAGCGTGCGGCAGCATTGGCGGCGGAAATTACCGGTGTGCGGAAGAATGTTCTCTATCAAGTAGCCCTGGATAAACAAAAAAACAAATGATGTCACGATGACATTATCTGTTTTGTCACTTGTTCTCTGAGCCCGCTCCCGTTAATCTTTGCGCCGGAGAGTCGATTGGACAGTCGCTGCCGGTTTTTGTTCCGCAAAAATCGGGGGAGGAAAGTCCGGGCTCCATAGGGCAGAGTGCCAGGTAACGCCTGGGGGGCGCGAGCCTACGGAAAGTGCCACAGAAAACAACCGCCTAAGCACTTCGGTGCCGGTAAGGGTGAAAAGGTGCGGTAAGAGCGCACCGCACGACTGGTAACAGTTCGTGGCTAGGCAAACCCCACTCGGAGCAAGACCAAATAGGGTTCCATATGGCGCGGCCCGCGTTGGAACCGGGTAGGTTGCTAAAGACGTCCAGTGATGGCCGTCGTAGAGGAATGACTGTCCTCGACAGAACCCGGCTTACAGATCGACTCTCCACCTCCTTCCCTTCCTCTGCTGATTCGATAGCAGAAGCCGCTTCGGTAATACCAAAAAAATCTTACTCTTAATAAATCACTTTAACTTCGCACTCTATTCATTTGAGTGAATTCGCTTTTTCCTCCCGAAAAACCCCTCCAAGTACCCTCCTGTCTGTCCTTGTTACGCTAAATCGCCGATCTGTAAGGGTTTTCCTTATATGCGCGCCTTGACGGTGCGGTGGGCGGATTCCTATAGTGTGCGCAAGTGGCAGAAAGTGGCATGAAGTGGGTTTTCAGACACAAAAAAGCTAACATTTAGGGAAGCGCAGCCGTGTTTCGCGGAGCAAACGCAATCAACCTCGACGCCAAGGGCCGTCTCGCAATGCCGAGCCGGTACCGTGACGAGCTTGATTCGCGCAGTTCCGGACAATTGATCGTGACGATCGACGCTGTGGATCCCTGCTTATGTGTGTACCCGCTCGACGAGTGGGAACTGATCGAAGCGAAATTGCGCGCCTTGCCGTCGTTACGTGAAGAGAACCGCCGCCTGCAGCGTTTGCTGATCGGTAATGCGGTAGATCTGGAACTCGACGGCAGCGGGCGTTTTCTGGTTCCGCCGCGTCTGCGCGAATACGCCAAGCTCGACAAGCGCGCGATGCTGGTGGGGCAACTGAACAAATTCCAACTGTGGGACGAGGATGCCTGGAACGCTGTTTCTGCAGCGGATCTGGCAGCCATTCAACAACCGGGCGCCATGCCTGACGAACTGCGTGATTTGATCCTGTGACTATTGATAGCGGCTTTAACCACATCACCGTACTTCTGGACGAGGCCGTCGAGGCTCTTTCGGTGCGCGCGGATGGCTGCTATCTGGATGGCACCTTCGGACGCGGTGGACACAGTCGGCTGATTCTGCAGAACCTCGGCCCGGGAGGTCGCCTCCTCGGGTTCGACAAGGATCCTCAAGCGATTGCCACCGGGCAAGCGCTGGCGGCCGAAGACGGCCGCTTTGTCATTGTGCAGCGCAGTTTTGCCGAGCTGGGTTCGGAAGTCGCCGAGCGCGGTCTGGCCGGCAAGGTCAGCGGCGTGCTGTTCGACCTGGGCGTGTCTTCGCCGCAGCTGGACGACCCGGAGCGCGGCTTCAGCTTCCTCAATGACGGTCCGCTGGACATGCGCATGGATCCGTCCCGTGGCGTCAGTGCGGCCGAGTTCATCGCCACCGCGCCGGAAGAAGAAATCGCCCGTGTCTTCAAGGAATACGGCGAAGAGCGTTTCGCCAGGCGCATGGCCCGTGCCGTGGTCCTGCGTCGTGAAGAGCAGCCGTTCACCCGCACCGCCGACCTGGCGGAAGTGCTCAAGGTCGCCAACCCTGCGTGGGAAAAGGGCAAGAACCCGGCCACCCGTGCGTTCCAGGGGCTGCGCATTCACGTCAACAATGAACTGGGCGATCTCGAGGCCGGTCTCGACGCCGCGCTGGAGGCCCTGGAGGTCGGTGGCCGTCTGGCGGTGATCAGCTTCCATTCCCTCGAAGACCGCATCGTCAAACTCTTCATGCGCAAGCTGGCCAAGGGCGAGCAGGACAACCTGCCGCGCAACCTGCCAGTGCAGTTCAAGCCGTTCGAGCCGAAGATCAAGCTGATCGGCAAGGCGCAGTTCGCCTCCGACGCTGAACTCAAGGCCAACCCACGTTCGCGCAGCGCCGTCTTGCGTGTGGCGGAGAAGCTTCGGTGAGCAGGCTCTACGCCAAACCCTTGCCAGGCGGAAGCTTCCTGATGCTTCTGCTGTTCGTTGGCGTGCTCGTGTCCTCGGTCGCGGTGTCCTACAGCGCGCACTGGAACCGGCAGTTGCTGAACACCCTGTACGGCGAACTCAACGAGCGCGACAAGGCGCAAGCCGAGTGGGGCCGCCTGATTCTCGAGCAAAGCACCTGGACGGCCCACAGCCGCATCGAAGCCCTGGCCAGCGAGCAGTTGAAAATGCGCGTTCCTGCCGCTGACGAAGTGCGGATGGTGGCGCCATGATGAAGCTCGAGGGCGCCCTCTATCCCTGGCGCTTCCGGGTCGTACTGGGTTTGCTGGCCTTGATGGTCGGTGCCATTGCCTGGCAGATCATCGATCTGCAAGTGGTTGACCGCGATTTCCTGAAAAGCCAGGGTGACGCCCGCAGCATGCGGCACATTCCGATCCCTGCGCACCGTGGCCTGATCACCGATCGCAACGGCGAGCCCCTGGCCGTCAGTACCCCGGTCACCACCCTGTGGGCCAACCCCAAGGAAATGCAGGCCTCCAAGGAGCGCTGGCCGGCATTGGCCACGGCGCTCGGGCAGAACCCCAAGCAACTCGCCGAGCGCCTTGAGCAGCAGGCGAACAAGGAATTCATCTACCTGGTCCGGGGCCTGACTCCCGAGCAGGGTCAGTCGGTGCTCGACCTCAAGGTTCCCGGTGTCTATGGCATCGAGGAATTCCGTCGTTTCTATCCGGCCGGTGATGTGGCCGCGCATATGGTCGGCTTCACCGACCTCGACGACCACGGTCGCGAAGGTGTGGAACTGGCCTACGACGAATGGCTGGCCGGCGTGCCCGGCAAGCGCCAGGTGATCAAGGACCGGCGTGGTCGCTTGATCAAGGATGTCCAGGTCACCAAGAACGCCAAGGCCGGGAAGACCTTGGCGTTGTCGATTGACCTGCGCCTGCAATACCTGGCCACCCGCGAGCTGCGCAATGCCATTGCCGAGCAGGAGGCGAAAGCCGGCAGCCTGGTGATCATGGATGTGAAGACCGGCGAAGTCCTGGCCATGGTCAACCAGCCGACCTACAACCCGAACAACCGCCGCAGCATGTTCCCGGCCGCGATGCGCAACCGGGCGATCATCGACGTCTTCGAACCCGGTTCGACCGTCAAGCCGCTGTCCATGAGTGCCGCGTTGCAGAGCGGGCGCTGGAAACCGACCGACAAGGTCGAGGTCTATCCGGGCACCATGCAACTGGGCCGCTACACCATTCGCGACGTGTCCAAGACCGAGGGTCCGATCCTCGACCTGACCGGCATCCTGATCAACTCCAGTAACGTGGGCATGTCCAAGGTCGCCTTCGATATCGGCGGCGAGGCGATCTACCGGGTGATGTCGCAACTGGGCCTGGGCCAGTACACCGGCCTCGGTTTCCCGGGCGAGCGCGTTGGCAACCTGCCGAACCACCGTGAATGGCGCAAGGCCGAGACCGCGACGCTGTCCTACGGCTACGGCTTGTCGGTGACTGCGCTGCAACTGGTGCATGCCTACGCGGCCCTGGCCAACGACGGCAAGATGGTTCCGCTGAGCATTCTCAAGGTGGACAAGGCCCCGGAATCGACCCAGGTGGTGCCGAAGGAAACCGCAGAGACCATCCAGCAGATGCTGCAACAGGTGATCGAGGCGCCGCGCGGTGTCTTCCGTGCACAGGTCCCGTCCTATCACGTGGCCGGCAAGTCGGGTACCGCGCGTAAGGCCACCATCGGCTCCAAGGGCTACACCGAAAACGCCTACCGTTCCCTGTTCGCCGGCTTCGGGCCGATGAGCGATCCGCGCTATGCCATCGTCGTGGTGATCGACGAGCCAAGCAAAGGCGGCTACTTCGGTGGCCTGGTTTCTGCCCCCGTATTCAGCAAGGTCATGTCGGGCACCCTGCGGCTGATGAACGTGCCGCCGGATAACCTGCCCCCTACGCAGCAAGCTGATGCTGCGCCCGCCAAAGGAGGGCGCGGTTGATGACGATGCCACTGAGCAAACTGTTTGCTAACGCCAGCAGCGATCCGCTGATTCGCGAACTGACCCTGGACAGCCGCAATGTGCGTCCAGGCGACCTGTTCCTGGCTGTGCCAGGCGCCAAGGTCGATGGCCGCGACCATATTGCCGACGCCCTGAAGCGCGGCGCGGCGGCGGTTGCCTATGAAGTGCAGGGCGCCACCGTCCTGCCGATCACCGATGCGCCGCTGATTCCGGTGAAAGGCCTGATCGCCCAGCTTTCGGACATTGCCGGACGCTTTTACGGCGAGCCGAGCCGGCTGCTGGACCTGGTGGGTGTTACCGGTACCAACGGCAAGACCAGCGTGACCCAACTGGTCGCCCAGGCCCTCGACCTCTTGGGCCAGCACTGCGGCCTGATCGGCACCCTGGGTACCGGCTTCTACGGCGCGCTGCAAAGCGGACGCCTGACCACCCCCGACCCGCTCGCCGTGCAGGCCACCCTCAACGACCTGAAAAAGGCCGGTGCCCGCGCCGTCGCCATGGAAGTGTCGTCCCACGCCCTGGAGCAGGGCCGGGTCGCTGCGCTGGCCTTCGATATCGTGGTGATGACCAACCTGTCCCGCGACCACCTCGATTATCACGGCAGCATGGAAGCCTACAAGGCGGCCAAGGCCAAGCTGTTCGCCTGGCCGAACCTGCGTTGCCGGGTGGTCAACCTGGATGATGATTTCGGTCGCGAACTGGCGGCCGAGCAGCGCGAGTCGCGGCTGATCAGCTACAGCCTCAAGGATCCGTCGGCCACCCTGTATTGCCGCGAAGCCACCTTCGACGACGATGGCGTGCGCGCCGTGCTGGTCACGCCGCAAGGCGAGCACATGCTGCGCAGCCGCCTGCTCGGTCGCTTCAACCTGAGCAATATGCTGGCTGCGGTCGGCACCTTGCTGGCGATGGACCGTCCGCTCGATGAAATTCTGAAAGTCACCGCCAAGCTGGAAGGCCCGATCGGCCGCATGCAGCGTCTTGGCGGTGGCAGCAAGCCGCTGGTGGTGGTCGATTACGCCCACACTCCGGATGCCCTGGAAAAGGTTCTCGAAGCCCTGCGTCCGCATGCCCGTGGCCAGCTGAGCTGCCTGTTCGGCTGCGGCGGTGACCGTGATCGCGGTAAGCGTCCGCTGATGGCGGAGCTGGCGGAGCGTCTGGCCGATCGCGTCGTCGTCACCGATGACAACCCGCGTACCGAAGATCCTCAGGCCATCTTCGACGATATTCGCCCCGGCTTCTCCAGGGTTGAAAGCGTGGAGTTCATTGCCGGTCGTGGCGAGGCGATCGCCCGTGTCATCGCTGCTGCCGGTGTCGACGACGTCATCGTCCTGGCCGGCAAAGGCCATGAGGACTACCAGGAAATCAACGGCGAACGTCACGACTTTTCCGATCTTGTAGAAGCCGAGAAGGCCCTTGCAGTCTGGGAGGCCTCCCATGCTTGAAGCTCTGTCTCTGAGCCAGTTGACTGAAACCCTGCAAGGCCGCCTGCTGGGCGCCGATGCGCGTTTCGACGGCGTCAGCATCGACAGCCGCAAGATCGCGCCGGGTCAGCTGTTCATCGCATTGACCGGGCCGCGTTTCGACGGCCACGACTACCTCGACGAAGTAGCGGCCAAGGGCGCCGTTGCGGCGCTGGTGGAGCGTGAGGTTCCAGGTTCCAGCCTGCCGCAACTGCTGGTGGCCGATGCTCGTGTGGCCCTGGGTCAGTTGGGGGCGCTTAACCGTTGCGCCTTCAAGCACCCGGTGGCGGCGATCACCGGTTCCAGCGGCAAGACTACGGTCAAGGAAATGCTCGCCAGCATCCTCGCGACCCAGGGCCCGGTGCTGATGACCCGTGGCAACCTGAACAACGATCTCGGCGCTCCGCTGACCCTGCTCGAACTGGCGCCGCAACATACTGCGGCGGTGATCGAACTGGGCGCCAACCATGTCGGCGAGATCCGCTACACCGTCGGCCTTACCCAACCGCATGTCGTGCTGATCAACAATGCCGGTACGGCTCATGTCGGCGAGTTCGGCGGGCCGGAGAAGATTGTCGAAGCCAAGGGCGAGATCCTCGAAGGACTGGGGGAGGGCGGCGTCGCGGTATTGAACCTGGACGACAAGGCCTTTGGCATATGGAAACAGCGCGCCGGTAAACATGCCGTGCTGAGCTTCGCCCTGAGCAATACCGCCGCCGATTTCCACGCCAGCGATATCACCCACGACGAGCGCGGTTGCCCGTCCTTCGTCCTGCATGCGCCGCAAGGCCAGGTGGCGATCCAGCTGAACCTGCTCGGCACCCACAATATCGCCAACGCCCTGGCTGCCGCGGCCGCCGCGCAGACCTTCGGCGTCTCGCTGCAAGGCATCGCCGAAGGCCTGAATACCGTGCAACCGGTCAAGGGCCGCGGCGTCGCGCAGGTCGCGCCCAGCGGTATCCGGGTGATCGACGACACCTACAACGCAAACCCCACCTCGGTATGCGCGGCCATTGATATACTCGCCGGCTTTTCCGGCCGCACCGTCCTGGTGCTCGGGGATATCGGTGAGTTGGGCCAGTGGGCCGAAGAGGGCCACCGCGAGGTCGGGGACTATGCCAGGGGCAAGGTTGCCGCGCTGTATGCCGTAGGTCCGATGATGGCCCATGCGGTCAAGGCCTTTGGCCAGAATGCCCGCCATTTCACCAATCAAGCTGACCTGATCGCCGCCGTTCGCGGCGAGCAGGCCATCAACACCACCATTTTGATCAAGGGTTCGCGTAGCGCTGCGATGGAAAACGTCGTGGCGGCCTTGTGCGATTCCAGCGGGGAGAAACATTAATGCTGCTGCTGTTGGCCGAGTATCTGCAACAGTTCTACAAGGGCTTCGCGGTCTTCCAGTACCTGACCCTGCGCGGGATCCTGGGCGTACTGACCGCGCTGTCCCTGGCCCTGTGGCTGGGCCCATGGATGATCCGTACCCTGCAGATCCGCCAGATCGGCCAGGCCGTGCGTAACGACGGCCCGCAATCGCACCTGTCCAAGTCCGGCACCCCGACCATGGGTGGCGCGCTGATCCTTTCCGCCATCGGCGTGAGCACCCTGCTCTGGGCCGACCTGAGCAACCGTTATGTCTGGGTGGTACTGATCGTCACCTTGCTGTTCGGCGCCATCGGCTGGGTCGACGACTACCGCAAGGTGATCGAGAAGAACTCCCGTGGCCTGCCGAGCCGCTGGAAATACTTCTGGCAGTCGGTGTTCGGCCTGGGTGCGGCGATCTTCCTTTATATGACCGCGCCGACCAGCGTCGAAACCACCCTGATCGTGCCGATGCTGAAAGACGTCACCATTCCCCTGGGCGTCGGCTTCGTGGTGCTGACCTACTTCGTCATCGTCGGCTCGAGCAACGCGGTCAACCTGACCGACGGCCTCGACGGCCTGGCGATCCTCCCGACCGTGCTGGTGGGCGGTGCCCTGGGCATCTTCTGCTACCTGTCGGGCAACGTGAAATTCGCTGAATACCTGCTGATCCCGTATGTCCCGGGCGCAGGCGAGCTGATCGTGTTCTGCGGCGCGCTGATCGGTGCCGGCCTCGGTTTCCTCTGGTTCAACACCTATCCGGCCCAGGTCTTCATGGGCGACGTCGGTGCCCTGGCACTGGGCGCCGCGCTGGGCACCATCGCGGTGATCGTTCGCCAGGAAATCGTCCTGTTCATCATGGGCGGCGTGTTCGTCATGGAGACCCTCTCGGTGGTCATCCAGGTCGCGTCGTTCAAGCTGACCGGCAAGCGGGTATTCCGCATGGCGCCGATCCATCACCACTTTGAACTCAAGGGCTGGCCCGAGCCGCGCGTGATCGTCCGCTTCTGGATCATCACCGTGATTCTCGTGCTGATCGGCCTGGCAACCCTGAAACTGAGGTAGAACGCGTGTCCTTGATCGCAACTGACCACTTCCGCATCGTTGTCGGCCTCGGCAAGAGCGGCATGTCCCTGGTTCGCTTCCTGGCGAACCGGGGCATTGCGTTTGCGGTCGCCGACACGCGCGAGAACCCGCCGGAGCTGGCGACCCTGCGTCGCGACTACCCGCAGGTGGAAGTGCGTTGTGGCGAACTGGACGTGGACTTCCTCTGCCGCGCCGACGAGCTGTACGTCAGCCCCGGCCTGGCCCTCGCTACCCCAGCCCTGCAGCAGGCAGCAGCGCGTGGCGTGAAGCTGTCCGGTGATATCGAACTGTTCGCGCGTCACGCGAAGGCGCCGATCGTCGCCATCAGCGGTTCCAACGCCAAGAGCACCGTGACCACCCTGGTCGGCGAGATGGCGGCTGCGGCGGGCAAGCGCGTGGCGGTCGGCGGCAACCTCGGCACCCCGGCCCTCGACCTGCTCAGCGACGACGTCGAGCTGTACGTGATGGAGCTGTCGAGCTTCCAGCTGGAAACCACCGACCAGCTCAACGCCGAAGTGGCCACCGTGCTCAACGTCAGCGAAGACCACATGGACCGCTACAGCGGCCTGCCGGCCTACCACCTGGCCAAGCACCGGATCTTCCGTGGCGCGCGCCAGGTCGTGGTCAACCGCCAGGACGCCCTGAGCCGTCCGCTGCCGGTGGAAAACCAGCCGTGCTGGACCTTCGGCCTGAACACGCCTGACTTCAAGGCCTTTGGCCTGCGCGAGGAAGACGGTGAGAAGTACCTGGCCTTCGAATTCCAGAACCTGATGCCGGTTCGCGAGCTGAAGATCCGTGGCGCGCACAACCAGTCCAACGCCCTGGCGGCGCTGGCCCTGGGGCATGCCGTGGGCCTGCCGTTCGAGGCCATGCTGGAAAGCCTGCGCAACTTCGGCGGGCTGGCCCACCGTTGCCAGTGGGTTCGCGAGCTGAACGGCGTCAACTACTACGACGATTCCAAGGCCACCAACGTCGGTGCTGCCCTGGCCGCCATCGAAGGCCTGGGTGCCGATATCGACGGCAAGCTGGTGCTGATCGCCGGCGGCGATGGCAAGGGTGCGGACTTCTCCGCCCTGCGTGCGCCGGTTGCCGAACACTGCCGCGCCGTGGTCCTGCTGGGCCGCGACGCCGAGCTGCTGGCCGAAGCCCTGGGTGACAGCGTGGCGCTGATCCGGGTCAGGACCCTCGAGGAAGCCGTGCACAAATCTGCCGAACTGGCCGAGCCCGGCGATGCCGTGCTGCTGTCCCCGGCCTGCGCCAGCCTCGACATGTTCAAGAACTTCGAAGAGCGTGGGCGCCTGTTCGCCCAGGCCGCAGGAGAACTGGCATGATCTTCGGCGCCATCAAGCCCTATCCGTCGCCGCTGATCAGCGGTCGTGGCATCGACCTGGACTTCCCGTTCCTGGTCGGCTGCCTGGCGTTGCTCGGTCTGGGCCTGGTGATGATCACCTCGGCATCGTCGGAAGTCGCGGCGGCGCAGTCGGGCAATCCGCTCTACCACATGTACCGCCACCTGGTGTACGTCGGGCTCGGCGTGGGTGCCTGCCTGGTCACCATGATGGTGCCGCTCTCCACCTGGCAGCGCATGGGCTTCCTGATGCTGATCGGTGCCTTCGGCCTGCTGGTCGCGGTGCTGATCCCGGGGATCGGCCGCGAAGTGAACGGCTCGATGCGCTGGATCGGCTTCAGCTTCTTCAACGTCCAGCCCTCGGAGATCGCCAAGGTCTTCGTGGTGGTCTACCTCGCCGGCTACCTGGTGCGCCGCCAGCAGGAAGTGCGGGAAAGCTGGATGGGCTTCTTCAAGCCGTTCATCGTCCTCCTGCCGATGGCCGGCCTGCTGCTGATGGAGCCGGACTTCGGCGCCACCGTGGTGATGATGGGCTCGGCGGCGGCGATGCTGTTCCTCGGCGGGGTGGGGCTGTTCCGCTTCGGCCTGATGGTGGTGCTGGCGGTGGGCGCGGTGTTCGTCCTGGTCCAGGCCCAGCCGTACCGGATGGCGCGTCTGATCACCTTCACCGACCCCTGGGCCGACCAGTTCGGTTCCGGCTACCAGCTGACCCAGGCGCTGATCGCCTTCGGTCGTGGCGAGTGGTTCGGCGTCGGCCTGGGCAACAGCGTGCAGAAGCAGTTCTACCTGCCGGAAGCCCACACCGACTTTGTGTTCTCGGTGCTTGCCGAAGAGCTGGGGGTGATCGGTTCGCTGCTGACCGTGGCGCTGTTCGTCTTCGTCACCGTGCGCGCGCTGTACATCGGCCTGTGGGCGGAAAAAGCCAAGCAATTCTTCTCCGCCTACGTGGCCTTCGGCCTGGCCTTCCTGTGGATCGGCCAGTTCCTGATCAACATCGGGGTGAACGTCGGCCTGCTGCCGACCAAGGGCCTGACCCTGCCGTTCCTCAGCTACGGGGGCAGCTCGCTGGTGATCTGCTGTGCCTGCGTCGGCTTGTTGTTGCGCATCGAGTGGGAGAGCCGCACGCACCTGGGCAGCGAGGAGCACGAATTCGACGAAAACGATTTTGCCGAGGAGCCGAATCATCATGGCCGCTGACGGCAAGAACGTATTGATCATGGCCGGCGGCACCGGCGGCCATGTGTTCCCGGCGCTGGCTTGCGCCCGGGAATTCCAGGCGCGCGGCTTCACCGTGCACTGGCTGGGCACGCCACGCGGCATCGAGAACGAACTGGTGCCGCAGGCCGGCCTGCAACTGCACCTGATCAACGTCACCGGGCTGCGCGGCAAGAGCAAGCTGTCGCTGCTCAAGGCGCCGTTCACCCTGGTGAAGGCGGTGCTACAGGCACGCCGGATCATTCGCCAGGTCAAGCCGGTCTGCGTGGTCGGCTTCGGTGGCTACGTCACCGGCCCTGGCGGCGTGGCCGCGAAGCTGTGCGGCGTGCCGGTAGTGATCCACGAGCAGAACGCCCGTGCCGGTACTGCCAACCGCTTGCTGGTGCCACTGGCCGGCCGGGTCTGCGAAGCCTTCCCGGAGACCTTTGGTGCCAGCGACAAGCGCCGTACCACCGGCAACCCGGTGCGTGCCGAACTGTTCCTGGAACCAGTGCGCGAAGCCCTGGCCGGACGCCGTGCGCGCCTGCTGGTACTGGGCGGCAGCCTCGGCGCCGAGCCGCTGAACAAGCTGTTGCCCCAGGCCCTGGCCCTGGTGCCGGAAGCGATCCGGCCCGAGGTGTTCCACCAGGCCGGGAAGCATCATGACCGGATCACTGCCGAGCGTTATCGCGAAGCAGGGATCGAGGCTCAGGTAGAGCCCTTCATCAAGGATATGGCCCAGGCCTATGGCTGGGCCGACCTGGTGGTGTGCCGTGCCGGTGCGCTGACCGTCAGCGAGCTGGCGGCCGCCGGACTGCCGTCGATGCTGGTGCCCTTGCCCCATGCGATCGACGACCACCAGACCCACAACGCCCATTATCTGGCACGTGAAGGCGCCGCCTTCCTGATGCCGCAAGCGACAACTGGCGCAGCGCAGCTCGCTGAACGCCTGAACGAGGTGCTGATGCAACCGGAAAAACTCGACACCATGGCCACCACGGCACGCCGCCTGGCCAAACCTGCTGCAACCCGCACCGTGGTCGATATCTGCCTGGAGGTGGCCCATGGTTGAGAACCAGAAAGCCATGCCCCAGCCTGAAATGCGCCGCATCCGTCGCATCCACTTCGTCGGTATCGGCGGCGTGGGCATGTGCGGCATTGCCGAAGTGCTGCTGAACCTGGGTTACCAGGTGTCCGGCTCCGACCTCAAGGACTCGGCCGTGACCGAGCGCCTGAAGTCCTTCGGCGCGGAAATCTTCATCGGCCACCGTGCCGAGAACGCCGCCAGCGCCGACGTGCTGGTGGTCTCCAGCGCCATCAACACCGCCAACCCGGAAGTCGCCACCGCGCTTGAGCGCCGCATTCCGGTGGTGCCGCGTGCCGAGATGCTCGCCGAGCTGATGCGCTATCGCCACGGCATCGCCGTCGCCGGTACCCACGGCAAGACCACCACCACCAGCCTGCTGGCCTCGGTCTTCGCCGCCGGTGGCCTGGATCCGACCTTCGTCATCGGTGGCCGCCTGAACGCCGCGGGTACCAATGCCCAGCTCGGTACCAGCCGCTACCTGATCGCCGAAGCCGATGAAAGCGATGCCAGCTTCCTGCACCTGCAGCCGCTGGTGGCGGTGGTCACCAACATCGACGCCGACCACATGGCGACCTACGAAGGCGACTTCAACAAGCTGAAGAAAACCTTCGTCGAGTTCCTCCACAACCTGCCGTTCTACGGCCTGGCCGTGGTCTGCCTGGACGACCCGGTGGTGCGCGAGATCCTGCCGCTGGTCAAGCGCCCGGCAGTCACCTACGGCTTTAGCGAAGAAGCCGACGTGCGGGCGATCAACGTGCGCCAGTCGGGCATGCAGACCCACTTCACCGTGCTGCGCCGCGACCGCGCGCCGCTGGACGTGTCGGTCAACATGCCGGGCAACCACAACGTGCTCAATGCCCTGGCGACCATCGCCATCGCCACCGACGAAGGCATCAGCGACGAAGCCATCGTCCAGGGCCTGTCGGGCTTCCAGGGGGTTGGCCGACGCTTCCAGGTGTACGGCGAACTGCCGGTGGAAGGCGGCAACGTCATGCTGGTGGACGACTACGGTCACCACCCGACCGAAGTCGCCGCAGTGATCAAGGCCGTCCGCGGGGGCTGGCCGGAGCGCCGCCTGGTGATGGTCTACCAGCCGCACCGCTACAGCCGTACCCGCGACCTGTACGACGATTTCGTCCAGGTGCTGGGCGACGCCAACGTCTTGCTGCTGATGGAAGTCTACCCGGCCGGCGAAGAGCCGATCCCGGGCGCCGACAGCCGCCAGCTGTGCCACAGCATCCGCCAGCGCGGCAAGCTCGACCCGATCTACATCGAGCGCGGCATCGAGCTGGCGCCGCTGGTCAAGCCGCTGCTGCGTGCCGGCGACATCCTGCTGTGCCAGGGCGCCGGTGATATCGGCGGTCTTGCGCCACAACTGTTGAAAAGTCCGTTGTTCGCTGGTGCGGTTGCCAGTCAGGGGAAATCGAAATGACTGCCGAAGCCTACGCCAAGCTGCACTCCACCATTGCCCCGCAAGACTTCGGCCGCGTCGCTGTGCTCTACGGCGGCAAGAGCGCCGAGCGCGAAGTCTCGCTGAAGTCCGGTGCCGCAGTGATCGACGCGCTGCAGAGCGCGGGTGTCGACGTGGTCGCCATCGATGTCGGTGACGACCTGCTGACCCGCCTGCTCAACGAGAAGATCGATCGCGCCTTCATCATCCTCCACGGCCGTGGCGGTGAAGACGGCAGCATGCAGGGCCTGCTGGAGTGCCTGGGCATCCCGTACACCGGCAGCGGCATCCTCGCTTCGGCCCTGGCCATGGACAAGCTGCGCACCAAGCAGGTCTGGCAGAGCCTGGGTATTCCGACCCCGCTGCACACCGTGCTGGCCAGCGAAGCCGACTGTATTTCTGCAGGCGCGGAACTGGGCTTCCCTTTGATCGTCAAACCGGCCCATGAAGGTTCCAGTATCGGTATGGCGAAAGTGTCCAGCGTCGCGGAATTGATCGCGGCCTGGAAAGACGCCGCCAACTACGATTCGCAAGTTTTGGTCGAGCAGTGGATTCAAGGTCCGGAGTTCACCGTTGCGGTGCTGCGCGACCAGGTTCTGCCGCCAATCGCCCTGGGCACCCCGCATTCGTTCTACGACTACGACGCCAAGTACCTGGCTTCCGATACCCAGTACCGGATCCCGTGTGGCCTGGACGCGGCCAAGGAACAGGAATTGATCGACCTCACCGCCCGCGCCTGCGACGCCATCGGCATCGCTGGCTGGGGCCGTGTGGATGTAATGCAGGACGAGCAGGGCCGTTTCTGGCTGCTTGAAGTCAACACCGCACCCGGCATGACCGACCATAGCCTGGTGCCCATGGCGGCACGTGCGGCCGGCCTCGATTTCCAGCAGTTGGTGCTGGCGATCCTGGCGGCCAGTGTCGAGGCGCGAGGTTAAGCCCATGCAAGGCGCGATGTTACGTCATCAGCCACCCGCCCCCGGCCGTAACAAGCCGGTGCCGCGTGGTGCCAGCCGAATGGTGGCCAAGGAGCCACTGTCGGCGCGCCTGCCCAAGCCGAACTTCAGCATCTTCAAGAAGCTGCTGTGGCCGGTCCTGCTGGTCGTCGCGGGCTTCGGTGCCTACGAGGGCGCGCAGCGGCTGATGCCCTATGCCGACCGGCCGATCACCAAGATCGCCGTACAGGGCGACCTCAGCTACATCAGCCAGCAGGCGGTGCAGCAGCGGATCGCCCCCTATGTGGCGGCGAGCTTCTTCACCGTCGACCTGGCGAGCATGCGTACCGAGCTGGAGCAGATGCCCTGGATCGCCCATGCCGAAGTGCGCCGGGTGTGGCCGGACGAAGTGGTGATCCGCCTGGAAGAACAGTTGCCGGTGGCGCGCTGGGGCGAGGATGCCTTGCTCAACAACCAGGGCCAGGCCTTCACCCCGCGCGAACTGGCGAATTACGAGCACCTGCCGCAGCTCTTCGGGCCGCAGCGCGCTCAGCAACAAGTGATGCAGCAATATCAGGTACTGAACCAGATGTTGCGTCCTTTGGGTTTCTCGATCGCACGCCTGGAGCTGCGCGAGCGGGGCAGCTGGTTCCTCACCACCGGCGCCGGCAGTGCCGGCCCGGGGATCGAACTGCTGCTGGGGCGCGACCACCTGGTGGAAAAAATGCGCCGCTTCATTGCCATCTACAACAAGACGCTCAAAGAACAGATCACGAACATCGCCCGCATCGATCTGCGTTACGCCAACGGACTTGCCGTTGGCTGGCGGGAACCGATTGCACAGCCCGCGGCCCAACCCGCCGTGGCGAAGAATTAGAGAGAGGCAGGACCCATGGCAAATGCGCATAGCGGCAAAATGATCGTCGGGCTGGATATCGGCACGTCCAAGGTGGTGGCACTGGTGGGCGAAGTCGCCGCCGACGGCACCCTGGAGATCGTCGGTATCGGCACCCATCCATCGCGCGGGTTGAAGAAAGGCGTGGTGGTCAATATCGAGTCCACCGTGCAGTCGATCCAGCGCGCCGTCGAAGAGGCGCAGCTGATGGCCGGCTGCCGGATCCACTCGGCCTTCGTCGGCGTGGCCGGCAACCACATCCGCAGCCTGAACTCCCACGGCATCGTGGCGATTCGCGACCGTGAAGTCAGCACCGCGGACCTGGAGCGGGTCCTGGACGCGGCCCAGGCCGTGGCCATTCCGGCCGACCAGCGCGTGCTGCACACCCTGCCGCAGGACTACGTGATCGATAACCAGGAAGGCGTGCGCGAGCCCCTGGGCATGTCGGGCGTGCGTCTGGAAGCCAAGGTCCACGTGGTCACCTGCGCGGTCAACGCGGCACAGAACATCGAGAAGTGCGTGCGTCGCTGCGGCCTGGAAATCGACGACATCATCCTCGAGCAACTGGCCTCGGCCTACTCGGTACTGACCGACGACGAGAAAGAGCTGGGCGTGTGCCTGGTGGACATCGGCGGCGGCACCACCGACATCGCCATCTTCACCGAAGGCGCGATCCGTCACACCGCGGTGATCCCGATCGCCGGCGACCAGGTCACCAACGACATCGCCATGGCCCTGCGTACGCCGACCCAGTACGCCGAGGAAATCAAGATTCGCTACGCCTGCGCCCTGGCCAAGCTGGCCGGTGCCGGCGAAACCATCAAGGTGCCGAGCGTCGGCGACCGTCCGCCGCGCGAGCTGTCGCGCCAGGCCCTGGCCGAAGTGGTCGAGCCGCGCTACGACGAACTGTTCACCTTGATCCAGGCGGAGCTGCGTCGCAGCGGCTACGAGGACCTGGTACCAGCGGGCATCGTCCTGACCGGTGGTACCTCGAAGATGGAAGGCGCGGTCGAGCTGGCCGAGGAAATCTTCCATATGCCGGTACGCCTCGGCGTACCACACAGCGTTCGGGGGCTGAGCGACGTGGTTCGCAACCCGATCTATTCCACTGGCGTTGGCCTGCTGACCTATGGCCTGCAGAAACAGTCCGACGGCGTGCCAGTGCCAGGTATCAGAAACGACAGCTATGGCGATGAACCTAAGGCCCCGGTGCTTGAGCGCTTCAAGCGTTGGGTCCAGGGAAACTTTTAAGTTTCAAGAGCAGTAGTGGCAGGCGCAAAAAACTAGAGAACTGAAAGGAGAGGGAAAATGTTCGAGCTCGTAGACAACGTCCCGCAAAGTCCGGTCATCAAAGTGATCGGCGTCGGTGGCGGCGGTGGCAACGCCGTCAACCACATGGTCAAGAGCAGCATCGAAGGCGTCGAATTCATCTGCGCCAACACTGATGCCCAGGCCCTGAAAAACATCGGTGCGCGCACCATTCTGCAACTGGGTACCGGCGTGACCAAGGGCCTGGGCGCGGGTGCCAACCCGGAAATCGGCCGCCAGGCCGCGCTGGAAGACCGCGAGCGTATCGCCGAGGTGCTGCAGGGCACCAACATGGTCTTCATCACCACCGGCATGGGTGGCGGTACCGGTACCGGTGCTGCGCCGATCATCGCCGAAGTGGCCAAGGAAATGGGCATCCTCACCGTTGCGGTGGTGACCCGTCCGTTCCCGTTCGAAGGTCGCAAGCGCATGCAGATCGCCGATGAAGGCATCCGCGCGTTGGCTGACAGCGTCGACTCGCTGATCACCATCCCGAACGAAAAGCTGCTGACCATCCTCGGTAAAGACGCCAGCCTGCTGTCGGCCTTCGCCAAGGCGGACGATGTACTGGCCGGTGCCGTTCGCGGTATCTCCGATATCATCAAGCGTCCGGGCATGATCAACGTCGACTTCGCCGACGTGCGTACCGTGATGAGCGAAATGGGTATGGCGATGATGGGTACCGGCTGCGCCAGCGGTCCGAACCGTGCTCGCGAAGCCACCGAGGCGGCGATCCGCAACCCGCTGCTGGAAGACGTCAACCTGCAGGGCGCCCGCGGCATCCTGGTCAACATCACCGCAGGTCCGGACCTGTCGCTGGGTGAATACTCCGACGTGGGTAGCATCATCGAAGCGTTCGCCTCCGACCACGCGATGGTCAAGGTAGGTACCGTGATCGATCCGGACATGCGCGACGAGCTGCACGTCACCGTGGTCGCCACCGGTCTGGGCGCGAAGATCGAGAAGCCTGTGAAGGTCATCGACAACACCCTGCAATCCGCGGCAGCCCAGGCGTCGACCCCGGCTCCAGCGCCTGTGCGCAACGAGCAGCCAGCGGTGAACTACCGTGACCTGGAGCGTCCGACCGTGATGCGCAACCAGACTCACGCGGGTGCAGCGGCAGCGGCCAAGCTCAACCCGCAGGACGATCTGGATTACCTGGACATCCCGGCCTTCCTGCGTCGCCAGGCCGATTGATGGAATTTATCAGGGGTATTAGGGTGATTGGTGTTCAGCAAAGGTTGGGTCTGTTATCATCCCCAGCCTTTGTTGATACCAGTTCGCAATCTGTGCTGAAGCGGCCAATGCCATGATTAAACAACGCACCCTGAAAAATATCATCCGTGCCACAGGTGTCGGCCTGCACTCCGGGGAAAAGGTTTACCTGACCCTGAAACCCGCGCCTGTGGATACCGGCATCGTATTTTGCCGAGCCGACCTCGACCCCGTGGTGCAAATTCCTGCCCGTGCGGAAAACGTCGGCGAGACCACCATGTCGACCACGCTGGTCAATGGCGATACCAAGGTAGACACGGTTGAGCACCTGCTCTCGGCCATGGCTGGCCTGGGCATCGATAACGCCTACGTCGAGCTCTCTGCCTCCGAAGTCCCGATCATGGACGGCAGCGCAGGCCCCTTCGTATTCCTGATTCAATCCGCCGGCCTGGAAGAACAGGACGCGCCGAAGAAATTCATCCGCATCCTGCGTGAAGTGACTGTTGAAGACGGCGACAAGCGCGCCACCTTCCTGCCTTTCGACGGGTTCAAGGTGAGTTTCGAGATCGATTTCGACCACCCGGTGTTCCGCAACCGGACCCAAAGTGCCAGCGTGGACTTTTCCAGCACCTCGTTCGTGAAGGAAGTCAGCCGCGCCCGTACCTTCGGGTTCATGAGCGACATCGAGTACCTGCGCAAGCACAACCTCGCCCTGGGCGGGAGCGTGGAAAACGCCATCGTGGTGGACAAGGACGGTGTCCTGAACGAAGACGGTCTTCGCTATGAAGACGAATTCGTCAAGCACAAGATCCTCGACGCCATCGGCGACCTGTACCTGCTGGGCAACAGCCTGATCGGCGAATTCCGTGGCTTCAAGTCCGGTCACGCGCTGAACAACCAGCTGCTGCGCAAGCTGATCGAAGAGACCGATGCGTGGGAAGTGGTGACGTTCGAAGACGCCAGCACTGCACCGATCTCCTACATGCGTCCGGTTGCCGCTGTATAAGCTCGAATACTCTCTCTAGTTTTGAAGGCCGCCCTCGGGCGGCCTTTTTTATGCCTGTCTGCTGGCTTGGGAAATGATGTTGTCAGGTCGGGCCCTATCGCTGGCAAGCCAGCTCCCACAGGGTTTATGCCAGCCACAAGATTTGTGCTCGACGCGGACACTGTGGGAGCAGGCTTGCCAGCGATGAGGCCACCAGCAACACCTCAGGCATTGTCTTTATTGCTCTTGCGATGACTCGCCAACCGCTCCAGCGCCGCCCGCAGGTTCGGATCGCTGATCCCCTCCGCGGTGGCCTGGATGGTCTCTGCCGACTTGTCGGAAATATCGATGACATGGCTCGGCGGGCGGACGGTAGTGGCGCTCGGCTGCACCTTGAACAGGATCCGGCTCAGGTTCACGAACACATCCAGCGCTTGCAACTGCCGCTGCAGGCGCTTCTGCTGATAGCGCAGGCGGGTCGCCCAGTGCCCGTCGGTGACGATCAGCGTCAGCGTGCCCTCGCGCCACGACGCCACATGGCAATGCTCCCGCGCTGCCGGCTGCAACTGGCTTTCCACCAGGCGCTGCAACTGCGCCAGGCGTTGCGCCTGGTTGAACAGTGCCTTCAGCGGACGGGCTTCGCGCAACAGCGTGCCGGGGGCGCGAGCGGGGGAGGGGCGGTAGGCCATGATGACACCTGGAAAGTCGATTGCGGTATCTTAACAGATCGCCCGCGAGGGGCTGGAACGCCACTATCCACGTGAATCTTGATCCACGCGGGTTGAAGTTGGGGAAAAAGCCCTTATTGTAAAAAAGCCCCGTCACAGCGCTGTGCCAGCATCGTGGAACTCCACCACTTTCCTCACCATCGTTTCCGGGTAGAATGCTCGTTCGCATGCGGCCAATAAGGGCTGCACGGGCGACTCACGGGGCCGCCCTCCATCCCTACGTGTGGAAGATCCTGCCGATATGTTTGCGCCTTTGTTAAAGAAACTTTTTGGAAGCAAGAACGAGCGTGAAGTGAAGCGCATGCTCAAGACGGTGCAGACCGTCAATGCCTTCGAAGAGCAGATGGTGGCCCTCTCCGACGAACAGCTGCGGGCCAAGACCCCCGAGTTCAAAGAGCGCCTGGCCAAAGGCGAGACCCTCGACCAGATCCTGCCCGAAGCCTTCGCCGTCGCGCGCGAGGCCGGCAAGCGGATCATGGGCATGCGCCACTTCGACGTGCAGCTGATCGGCGGCATGACCTTGCATGAAGGCATGATCGCTGAAATGCGCACCGGTGAGGGCAAGACCCTCGTGGCAACCCTGGGCGTGTACCTCAACGCACTGTCCGGCAAGGGCGTGCACGTGGTCACGGTCAACGACTACCTGGCCCGCCGCGACGCCAACTGGATGCGTCCGCTGTACGAGTTCCTCGGCCTGAGCGTCGGTGTCGTCACCCCGTTCCAGCCGCCTGAAGAGAAACGCGCCGCCTACGCCGCCGACATCACCTACGGCACCAACAACGAATTCGGCTTCGACTACCTGCGCGACAACATGGCGTTCAGCGTGGAAGAGAAATTCCAGCGCGAGCTGAATTTCGCCGTGATCGACGAAGTCGACTCCATCCTGATCGACGAAGCCCGTACCCCGCTGATCATTTCCGGCCAGGCCGAAGACAGCTCCAAGCTGTACATCGAGATCAACAAGCTGATCCCGCGC
Organism: Pseudomonas putida; assembly: GCF_001941965.1. Taxonomy (GTDB): domain Bacteria; phylum Pseudomonadota; class Gammaproteobacteria; order Pseudomonadales; family Pseudomonadaceae; genus Aquipseudomonas; species Aquipseudomonas putida_L. The sequence goes on from NZ_MKZO01000073.1 coordinate 191,607, forward strand.
CTGACCCAGCACATCGAGGAAGTGGAAGGCCAGGTCACCCAGGAAGGCCACTACAAGATCGACGAGAAGAGCCGCCAGGTCGAGCTCAACGAAGCCGGTCACCAGTTCATCGAGGAGATGCTCACCCAGGTCGGCCTGCTGGCCGAGGGCGAGAGCCTCTACTCCGCGCACAACCTGGGCCTGCTGACCCACGTCTACGCCGGCCTGCGCGCGCACAAGCTGTTCCATCGCAACGTCGAGTACATCGTCCAGGACGGCCAGGTCCTGCTGATCGACGAGCACACCGGCCGTACCATGCCGGGCCGCCGTCTGTCCGAAGGCCTGCACCAGGCCATCGAAGCGAAGGAAAACCTGAATATCCAGGCCGAAAGCCAGACCCTGGCCTCGACCACCTTCCAGAACTACTTCCGTCTCTACAACAAGCTGTCCGGCATGACCGGTACCGCTGACACCGAGGCCTTCGAGTTCGCCCAGATCTACGCCCTAAACGTCATGGTCATCCCGCCGAACAAACCGTTGGCCCGGAAGGACTTCAACGACCTGGTGTACCTGACCGCCGACGAGAAGTACGCCGCGATCATCGCCGACATCAAGGAAAGCATGGCCTCGGGCCGTCCTGTCCTGGTCGGTACCGCGACCATCGAAACCTCCGAGCACATGTCCAACCTGCTCAAGAAGGAAGGTATCGACCACAAGGTCCTGAACGCCAAGTACCACGAGAAGGAAGCCGAGATCATCGCCCAGGCCGGTCGCCCGGGTGCGCTGACCATCGCCACCAACATGGCCGGTCGCGGTACCGACATCCTGCTGGGCGGCAACTGGGAAGTCGAAGTGGCTTCCATGGAAAACCCGACCCCCGAGCAGATCGCCCAGATCAAGGCCGACTGGCAGAAGCGTCACCAGCAAGTGATCGAGTCCGGCGGCCTGCACGTGATCGCCTCCGAGCGTCATGAATCGCGCCGTATCGACAACCAGTTGCGTGGTCGTTCCGGTCGTCAGGGTGACCCGGGTTCCAGCCGCTTCTACCTGTCCCTGGAAGACAGCCTGATGCGCATCTTCGCCTCCGACCGGGTGAAGAACTTCATGAAGGCCCTGGGCATGCAGTCCGGCGAGGCCATCGAGCACCGCATGGTGACCAACGCCATCGAGAAGGCGCAGCGCAAGGTCGAAGGTCGCAACTTCGACATCCGTAAACAGCTCCTCGAATTCGACGACGTGGCCAACGAGCAGCGCAAGGTGATCTACCACATGCGCAACAGCCTGCTGGCCGCCGAGAACATCGGCGACACCATCACCGAGTTCCGCCAGGAAACCCTGGACGCCACCTTCGCCCAGCACATTCCGCCACAATCCCTGCCCGAGCAGTGGGACGTGTCCGGCCTGGAAGCTTCGCTGGCCAGCGACTTCGGCGTGAAACTGCCGATCCAGCAATGGCTCGACGAAGACGACAAGCTGTACGAAGAGACCCTGCGCGAGAAGGTCATGGCCGAACTGGTTGCGGCCTACAACGAGAAGGAAGACAGCGCCGGCGCCGAGGCCCTGCGTACCTTCGAGAAGCAGATCCTGCTGCGCGTCCTCGACGACCTGTGGAAAGACCACCTGTCGACCATGGATCACCTGCGTCACGGTATCCACCTGCGTGGCTACGCCCAGAAGAACCCGAAACAGGAGTACAAGCGCGAGTCGTTCACCCTGTTCCAGGAACTGCTGGAGTCGATCAAGCGCGACACCATCCGCGTGCTGTCCCACGTCCAGGTGCGCCGCGAGGATCCGGTCGAGGAAGAAGCCCGTCTGCGCCGCGAGGCTGAAGAGCTGGCCCAGCGCATGCAGTTCCAGCATGCCGCAGCCCCAGGCCTGGAAGCGGCCGAGCAGCTGGAAGAGGGCGCTGAAGTCGCCGTCGCCACCGCGCCGGTACGCAACGACCAGAAGCTGGGCCGCAACGAGCTGTGCTGGTGTGGCTCGGGCAAGAAGTTCAAGCACTGCCACGGGCAGATCAACTGATCGAGCCGTGACACGCTGAAACCTGAACACCGCGCCGCGACCGGTTCCTACCGTCGCGGCGTTGTTCCATCTCAAGCACCGTCGGATCGCCGGCGGTGAATTTTTTCTAGGAGCGCTTTCATGGCTGTTGGTCTTGGTCCTTTGCCAACGTTGCACCCGGTTCCCGGTTTCGAACTCGGTATCGCCTCTGCGGGCATCAAGCGCCCGGGGCGCAAGGATGTGGTGGTGATGCGCTGTGCCGAAGGCTCCAGCGTTGCCGGTGTGTTCACCCTGAACGCCTTCTGCGCCGCCCCGGTGATCATCGCCAAGCAGCGCGTGCAGGGCACCGTCCGCTACCTGCTGACCAACACCGGTAATGCCAACGCCGGTACCGGCGCCCCGGGCCTGGCTGCCGCCGAGCGCACCTGCGCCAAACTGGCCGAGCTGACCGGCGTCGACGCCAGCGCCGTGCTGCCGTTCTCCACCGGTGTGATCGGCGAGCCGCTGCCGGTCGAGAAGATCGAAGGCGCCCTGCAGGCCGCCCTGGACAACCTGTCCGAGAACCACTGGGCCGAAGCCGCCACCGGCATCATGACCACCGACACCCTGCCCAAGGGTGCCAGCCGTCAGTTCCAGCATGAAGGCGTGACCATCACCGTCACCGGCATCAGCAAGGGTGCGGGCATGATCCGTCCCAACATGGCCACCATGCTCGGCTACATCGCCACCGACGCCAAGGTCGCCCCGGCGGTGCTCAAGGACCTGATCCTGGACGGCGCCAACAAGTCGTTCAACCGCATCACCATCGACGGCGACACCTCGACCAACGACTGCTGCATGCTGATCGCCACCGGCAAGGCCGACGTGGCCGAGATCAGCGAAGCCAGCGGCCCGCTGTTCGACGCGCTGAAGAAGGCGGTGTTCGAAGTCTGCATGGAAGTGGCCCAGGCCATCGTCCGTGACGGCGAAGGCGCCACCAAGTTCGTCACCGTGCAGGTCAACGGCGGCGGCAACCACCAGGAGTGCCTGGACGTCGGTTACGCCGTGGCTCACTCGCCGCTGATCAAGACCGCGCTGTTCGCCTCCGACCCGAACTGGGGCCGGATCCTTGCTGCCGTGGGTCGTGCCGGCGTGCCGAACCTCGACGTCAGCCTGATCGACGTGTACCTGGACAGTGTCTGCATCGCCTCCAAGGGCGGCCGCAGCGCTACCTACACGGAAGAGCAGGGCTCCGCCGTCATGGCCCAGGAAGAAATCACCATCCGTATCGAGCTGGGCCGTGGTCAGTGCAACGAGACCATCTGGACCACCGACCTGTCCCACGAGTACGTGAAGATCAACGCGGAATACCGCACCTGATCGAACGCCGCCGCCTGGGCTGGCCGGGCGGCGGCATCCTCTCAATCAGCGGAGTTCAAAGTTGAAACGGATTCATGTCGCCGCCGCCGTCATTCGTGGCGCGGATGGCCGTATTCTCATCGCCCGGCGTGGCGAAACCCAGCATCAGGGCGGTCTCTGGGAGTTTCCCGGAGGAAAGGTCGAGGACGGTGAAGCCGTCGAGGCAGCCCTGGCCCGCGAACTGCGTGAAGAGCTGGGCATCGAGGTGACCGCAGCGCGGCCACTGATCAAGATCAAGCATGACTATCCGGACAAGCAGATCCTGCTCGATGTCTGGGAAGTCGGCGCCTTTACCGGCGAACCCCATGGTGCCGAGGGGCAGCCGCTGGCCTGGGTCTCGCCGCGGGAGCTGGGGCAATACGAGTTCCCCGAGGCCAACCGGCCGATCGTTGCGGCGGCGCGTCTGCCGGGCGAGTACCTGATTACCCCGGACGACCTGGAAACCCCGCAGATGCTGCGCGGGATTCAAAAGGCCATTGCTGGCGGGGTCAAGCTGGTGCAACTGCGTGCGCCGAACATGTACGACCCGAAATACCGTGATGTCGCGGTGGACGCGGTTGGCTTGTGTGCCGGCAAGGCGCAGTTGATGCTCAAGGGGCCACTGGAATGGCTGGGGGACTTCCCGTCTGCCGGCTGGCACCTGACGGCCGAGCAGTTGCGCAAGTACGCGCCCAATGGCCGGCCGTTCCCCAAGGATCGCTGGCTGGCGGCGTCCTGCCACAGTCTTGAAGAGCTGGCGCTGGCCGAGCAGATGGGCGTGGACTTCGTCACCCTGTCGCCGGTGCAGGCGACCCTGACCCATCCTGAGGCTCAGCCGTTGGGCTGGGAGGCGGCGCAGCAGATGATCGACGGCTTCAACAAGCCGGTGTTCCTGCTGGGTGGCGTGGGGCCGAACGAGCGTGAGCGGGCCTGGCAGATCGGTGCGCAGGGTGTGGCCGGGATCCGGGCGTTCTGGCCCGAAGCCTGACCCCGGTGGGAGCTGGCTTGAACAATGATGTTGTCAGGCCTGGCCAATCGCTGGCAAGCCAGCTCCCACAAGGTCCTGGGTCAGCCATGGTTTTTGTGTCCGGCAGATAACCCTGTGGGAGCTGGCTTGCCAGCGATGAGGCCGGCAAGGGCAAAAATGTTGTCAGGGTCTGGCTTCCTATTCAGGGTTTTGCGGCAGCCTGCCAGAGGATTTCGCCGATGCCCTGGCGGCGGGCGATCAAGCGCGCGGCGACGAACAACAAGTCCGACAGCCGGTTGATATACGCCAGCCCAACCCCCTCCAACGGCTCTACCGCATTCAACTGCTGACACCGCCGCTCCGCACTCCGTGCCAGGCTCCGGCACACATGGGCCTGCGCCACCAGCGCCGAGCCTCCCGGAAGGATGAAGTTCTCCAGTGGCCCCAGCTCCTCGTTCCATAGGTCTATCGCCGTCTCCAGCCGTTCTATCTCGGCCTTGTCCAGCGCCTGGTAACTGGGCATCGCCAGTTCGCCACCCAGGTCGAACAAGCGATGCTGACAAGGCGCCAATACGTCGGTCAGCTCGCCCAGCCCCTGCGCAGCCAACCCTGCCAGCAACAACCCCAACTGACTGTTCAGCGTATCCACCTCGCCAATCGCCTCGATCCGCGGATGGTCCTTGGGCACCCGACGCCCATCGCCAAGGCCGGTTTCGCCCTTGTCGCCGGTGCGGGTGTAGATCTTCGACAGGCGGAAACCCATGCTTATGACTCCAGTTTGCGAGTGACGGGCAGCGGGGTGGCAACCAGGGGCAGGCGCAGGGTGAAGCAGGTGCCCTGGCCCGGACTCGATTGCACTTCCATCTGGCCCTTGTGGTTGTTGGTGATGATGAAGTACGAGACGGACAAGCCAAGGCCGGTGCCCTGGCCGATTTCCTTGGTGGTGAAGAACGGCTCGAAGGTGCGCTTGCGGATCGCCTCGGGCATGCCGATACCGTTGTCCTCGACCTGGATCTCCGCCCACGGCGGATTCAGTCTGGTACGCAAGGTAATACGCCCGGGTTCGCGGTCGTCCTCGCGCAGGTGAATGGCCTGGGCGGCGTTCTTCAGCAGGTTGAGCAGTACCTGCTCCAGCTCATTGGCGGTGCCCGGCACCGGGCCGAGCGCCGGGTCGAACTGGCGGACGATGGCCTGGCCCTTGAAGTCGAAGCCGATGGCCAGGTCGAAGTCGTTGCCGGCGATCTCCACCGCCTGGTCGATCAGCGCCGGCAGGTCGCAGGGCGCCATCTGCCGGTTGCTGCGGCGGCTGAAGCTGAGCATATGGGTGACGATCTTCGCCGCCCGCGCCCCGGCCTGCTGGATACCGTCGAGCAGTTGCGGGACCTGGCGCTCTTCAAGGTAGTGATTGACCGTGTCCAGGTCGATGCCGGTCTCGCTGGCGGCCTCGAGGTTCTTCGGCAGGTCCGGCGACAGGCGCCGGCGAATGTTCTGCACGTTGTGCAGGATGGCGCCCAGCGGGTTGTTGATCTCGTGGGCCATGCCCGCCGCGAGGCCGCCCACCGAAAGCATCTTCTCCGATTGCACCATCATTTCCTCCAGCGACAGGCGCTGGGTGATGTCGTCGATACGGATCACCACGCCACGCCCGCCGCCGCCCATCAGCGGGTAGAAGGTCAGGGCGTAGTGGCGCACGTCATCCTCGCGGGTCCAGGTGACCCGCTCGATCTTCGCCACCCGGTGCTTCTCGACGCTTTCCTTGAGTTGCGGCAGGAACGGCTTGAGCGGCTCGAAGGCGAGGAAGATCGGCTGGTTCAGCGCTTCGTCCAGGGGCGTACCGGAGAGGCTGCTGGCCTCCTGGTTCCACTGGGTGACGTAGAGCTGTTCGTCGAGGGCGATCAGCGCCGAGGGCATGGAGTCGATGATGCTGTTGAGGTAGTTCTGGAAGCCGGTGAGCTTGCGCTCGATCTTGCCGCGCACCTGGACTTCCAGTTCCAGCTTGCGGTTGGTGTGGCGGGTTTCCTCGGCCAGGCCCTGGGCCTGGTCGTAGGCCTGCTGGAATTCGTCACGAGCGCGCTTGAGCTGCTGCTCCCGGGCCTCGATGCGCGACAGCATGGTGTTGAAGGCCTCGGCCAGGCTGCCGATCTCGTCGTGGTTGCCGGGGCGGGCGCGCAGGGCATAGTTTTCTTCCCGGGTGACCTGGCGCGACAGTTGTTCGAGCTGGTAGATCGGCTGGGTGATCAGGCGCTTGATCTGCCGGGCGATGATCATCCACAGCAGCACGCTGAACACCAGGATGCCGAGGCTGGCCGTCAGGGTGCCGGTGTAGAAGGCGGTGGGCAGTTCGCTGCTGGCCACCAGCAGCAGATGGCCGGGCGGGCTGCCGGTACGGGGCAGGCGCACCAGTTGGGTACTGCGGAATTCGGTGAGGCGCCAGCCTTCGATATTGCGGTAGCGCTTGGGCAGGGCGATCGGCTCGCCATGCTGCAGCTCCGCGAGCAGCTTGCCGTCGCTGCCGTACAGCGCGGCAGCGCGCAGGGGGGTGTAGGTGTCCAGCTCGTCGAGCAGGCGGTTGGCCGCTTCCGGCGAGTCGGTGGCCTGCTGCGCCAGTTGCGGGTTGGACACCAGGCGACCGATGGTCTGCAGCGCCTGGGGCGCCATGGCCTCCTGGGAAATCCAGTAGGCGGCGCTGATAAAAGTCAGGTTGGCCACCAGCAGGATGGTGATCAGCAGCACCAGCAGTGCGGCCAGCAGTTTCTGGCCGACCGGCAGGTTTTCCAGGCGTTCGCGCAAGGGCATGGTGACGGCGTGGTCCTGTGGGTGATGGGGCAGGGTAACGCTGCCCTCAGTCGCTGGGCAATCCGTGGCTGTCCAGGTGTTCGACCAGGCGCCGATAGAGCCGTTCCAGATGGGGCAGCGGCTGACCGTGGCGCATCGCGCTGCGGCAGACGTGGCCGAGCAGGTAGTGGATCTCGGTCCGGCGGCCGTTGCGTACGTCCTGGTACATCGAAGAGTAGTTCGCGGCGGTGGCCTCGATCACCCGTTGTACCTCGGTTTCCAGGTTTTCCGCCGCTTGTGGCTGGCCGCAGCGCTGCAGCAGCCCGGCCAGCTCGGCGCACAGGGTGGCGACTTCGCAATGATGTCCGGCGAGGCCGCCGTTGCGGCAATCGTAGAGCACGGTCAGCGGGTTGATCGCGCAGTTCAGGGCCAGCTTGCGCCACAGGCGGGTGAGGATGTCCGGTGTCCATTCATGGGGAATGCCGGCGTCGGTGAGGTCGTCGAGCCAGGTCGGTGCCAGCGGGTTGGCAGGATCGCCCAGCCAGTTGAAACCGTGGCCGGCGAAGTTCACCTGCCAGTCGCGCTCGCGGAAAGCGCCTTCGGTGCTGGAAGCGAATATGCAGCGGGCCTGCGGGACCCGGGCGGCGACTTCGTCCTGGCTGCCGAGGCCGTTCTGCAGGAGGATCAGCTCGGCGTCCGGTGCCAGGCGGTGGGCGATGCTGGCGATGGCCTTTTCTGCGTCATAGGCCTTGCAGGCCAGCAGCAGGCGCTGGATCGGCGTGTCTGCGTCGAGGGTTTCCGCGGGGATGGCAAAGGTCGCCGGCTGGCCTTGTTCGACCAGGTTCAGGCCGCCCGCCGCCTCATAGGACTGCAGGCGCTGCGCGCTGCGCAGGATCAGGCGAACCGGTTTGCCGGCGCGGGCCAGGCGACAGGCCCAGAGGCTGCCGAGGCTGCCGGCGCCGAGAATATGCCAGGTGCTGCTCATCAGCGTTTCCCAAGCGTTTATAATGAGCCGGCATTTTAACCGTCAAACCCGGTGCGCTCCATCGCACTCCCGTCAAGGAGTGCCAGCGCACCTTTTATTTTCTGGAGAAAAAGGTATGCCGTCGTTCGACGTGGTATCGGAACTGGACAAGCACGAAGTCACCAACGCCGTGGAAAACGCCATCAAGGAACTGGATCGCCGCTACGACCTGAAGGGCAAGGGCAGCTTCGAGTTCAAGGAAAAGGACCAGACCGTCCTGCTGACCGCCGAAGCCGAGTTTCAGCTGGAAGCCATGGTCGAGATCCTGCGTCTGGCCTTGGTCAAGCGCAAGATCGACGTCCAGTGCCTGGAGATCAAGGACGCCTACGCCTCCGGCAAGGAAATGAAGCAGGAAGCGGTGTTCAAGGAAGGTATCGATAAAGAGCTGGCGAAGAAGATCGTCGCTCACATCAAGGATGCCAAGCTCAAGGTCCAGGCCGCGATCCAGGGCGAGCAGATCCGTGTGACCGGCAAGAAGCGCGACGACCTGCAGGAATGCATCGCCGCCCTGCGTGGCCATGAGTTCGGCATGCCGCTGCAGTTCAACAATTTCCGCGATTGATCACGGCGTTTCAGGAACCTTGGCGCTTTGTCGGCGTCCCAGGTTCCTGGCGTCGCTGAATCGTTTGCGGCGCTTTAATTTCTGTTTTTTGCCGCATCAGGAGGGCATATGGATTTGAATGCAGAGGTCGATCAACTGGTCAGGACTTCGCAGACCTGGATTCCGTTGATCATGGAATACGGCAGCCGCCTGGCCCTGGCGCTGATCACCCTGGCGATCGGCTGGTGGCTGATCAACAAGGTCACCGCGAAACTCGGCAAGCTGCTGGCCCTGCGCAACGCCGACACCGCGCTGCAAGGCTTTATCAGCACCCTGGCCAATATCATCCTGAAGATCCTGCTGTTCGTCAGCGTGGCCTCGATGATCGGCGTGGAAACCACCTCGTTCGTTGCCGCCATCGGTGCCGCCGGCCTGGCCATCGGCCTGGCCCTGCAAGGCAGCCTGGCGAACTTCGCCGGTGGTGTGCTGATCCTGCTGTTCCGTCCGTTCCGCCTCGGCGACTGGATCGAGGCGCAGGGTGTCAGCGGCACCGTGGACAGCATCCAGATCTTCCACACCGTGCTGCGCACCGGCGACAACAAGACGGTGATCGTGCCCAACGGCAACCTGTCCAACGGCATCATCACCAACTACAACCGCCAGCCGACCCGCAAGGTGGTGTTCGACGTCGGTGTCGACTACGAGGCCGACCTGCAGAAGGCCCGCAACGTCCTGCTCGAGCTGGCCAAGAACGACCCGCGGGTGCACAAGGATCCGGCGCCGCAGGCGGTGGTTTCGACCCTGGGCGACAGTTCCATCACCGTTTCCCTGCGGATCTGGGTTAATACTGCGGATTACTGGGACGTGATGTTCATGCTCAACGAGCACGCGCGTGACCGGCTGAAGGACGAGGGGATCGATATTCCCTTTCCGCAGCGCGTGATTCGTGTAGTGCAGGAGACTGCTGCCCAGTAGTCAGCCCTGTGTCGTTGCTGATGGCCCTATCGCTGGCAAGCCAGCTCCCACAAAACCCTGTGGGAGCTGGCTTGCCAGCGATAGGGCCCTGAAGGCATTACACTTCTTCACTTCTCCCCGCTATCGGTCCGACAGGGTTTTCTGGCATACAGCCCGGTCTAGTCTTCAACTGCCGACCGACCCATGACCCCGCTCATCAAGATCACTCCCTTCAGAGCCTTCTGCTTCGCCCTGACCCTGGCCCTGTTCGAACTCCTCACCTACCTCGCCAGCGACGTGGTCATGCCGGCCATGCCGCAGGTGGTCAGCGACCTCGACGCCAGTCCCGAATTCATCCCCCACGCCCTGAACCTCTACCTGCTCGGCGGAGTACTCCTGCAATGGCTGATCGGCCCGCTGGCCGATCGCTATGGCCGGCGCCCGCTGCTGCTCGGCGGCTGCGCGTTCTTCTGCGTGGCCTGCCTGGTGACCTACTGGGTCGACGGTATCGAGATGTTCAACCTGCTGCGCCTGTTGCAGGGCATCGGCCTGGGCTTCGTGGTCACGGTCAGCTACCCGGCCCTGAACGAGGCCTTCAGCGAGGCGGATGCGGTGCGGATGATGGCGCTGCTGGCCAATATCGCCCTGTTGTCGCCGCTGCTCGGGCCGTTGGTGGGCACGCTGCTGCTGGAGTGGGTGTCCTGGCGCTGGCTGTTCGTGCTGTTCGGCATCACTGCCGTGCTGGCCTGGTTCGCCTTGTACCGCTTCATGCCGGAGACCCTGGGGGTCGAGCGCCGTGATGGTTCGCGCCTGGCGTTCCAGCCGATCCACCTGCTGCCGCTGCTGTCCGGCTACGCGCAGTTGCTCGGCAATCGCCGTTTCGTCGCCGGCAGCGCCGCGTTGGGCCTGATCGGCCTGCCGCTGATCGGCTGGATCGGCCTGTCGCCGGTACTGCTGATCCATGACGAGGGCCTGAGCAAGATGGAATACGCGCTGTGGCAGTTGCCGGTGTTCGGCGGGCTGATCCTCGGCAACCTGATCATCAACCGCATCGCCGATCGGTATCCGCTGACCGCACTGGTCCGCGGTGCCCTCTGGCCTTTTCTCGCCGGGTTGGCGCTGGCTTTGCTGGCAACCTGGATCTACCCGAGCGTGCCCAGCCTGGTGGTCGGTCTGTCGATCTATGCCCTGGGCCTGGGTATCGGCAACGCCGTGCTGTACCGCATGACCCTGTTCAGCAGCGAGCAGAGCAAGGGCCTGGTCTCGGCCATGCTGGGGATGATCACCATCGCCCTGCTGGGCCTGGGCGGTGTGGTGATGGCCATGTTCGGCGCCGGGGCCAGCCTGCTGGCGTTCGCCGTGGCTTCGGGCGTGGCCGGGGTGCTGGCGCTGTGGCCGCTGCGGGGCGTGTTGCAGCAGCAGCCCTGATCAGGACTGCTGCTGTTCGCTGGCAGGGGCGGCGGCGGGTTGCTCCGCCTGCTGGTCCGGATCCTTGCCGCGACGGATCTCCTGGTGCCAGTGCAAGGCGATCAGAATCAGGGTCGGTACGCCGAGCAGGGCGGTGATCAGGAAGAAGTCGTGGTAGCCGAACTTCTCCACCAGCACCCCGGAATAGCCGCCGATCAGGCGTGGCAGCAGGAGCATGATCGAGCTGAGCAGGGCGTACTGGGTAGCGGAGAACTTCAGGTTGGTCAGGCTCGACAGGTAGGCGACGAAGGCCGAGGTGGCCAGGCCCGAGCTGAAGTTGTCGAGGGAGATGGTCACCACCAGCATCTGGATGTTCGGGCCCATGTCGGCGAGCATCACGAACAGGATATTGGTCGCGGCCGAGGCGGCGCCGCCGATGAACAGGATCGGCAGGATGCCGAAGCGCACGATCAGCAAGCCGCCGATGCCGGCGCCGAGCAGGGTCATGATCAGGCCGAAGATCTTGCTGACGCTGGCGATCTGGTCCTTGGTGAAGCCCTGGTCGATGTAGAACACGTTGGCCATCACGCCCATCACCGTGTCGGACATCCGGTAGGTGGCGATCAGCCCGAGCAGCAGCAGGGCCTGCCAGCGGTAGCGGTGGATGAAGTCGTTGACCGGCGTCAGCACCGGCGCCAGGCCGCGCCGGCCCATGGCCGAGAGGCACAGGCAGGTCAGGGTGGTGTAGAGGATGGCGCGCAGGAAGGCGCGGTCTTCCAGGAGCAGGTCGAGCAGGCTGACGCCGTCGAACAGCACGCTGGCGAAATCGGTGTTGTACAACTGGGTAAACATCGCAGGGACCGAGACCAGCAGCACGATCAGTACGAACACCGAGATCAGCTGGTGACTGAAGCCGTAGCGCGCGGCCTGCAACTGGGTGCGCAGCGACACCGGGGGTTCACGCATCAGCAGGGTGGTGATCACTGCCGGAAGCATCATCAGGCCGAACAGCACGTAGGTGCCGGTCCAGGCCTTGTGCATGTAGTTGAAACCGGTGGAGCCGAACCACTCGGCGAAGAACAGCGCGCCAGCGGTGGCGAGCAGGGCGGCGACCCGGTAGCCGGCCATGTAGCTGGCGGCGAGGGCGGCCTGGCGCTGGTCGTCGGCGATTTCCAGACGGTAGGCGTCGACGGCGATGTCCTGGGTGGCGGAAGCGAAGGCGACGAGAACGGCCAGGGCGATCAGCCAGGACAAGTGCTTCTGCGGATCGCAGAAGCCCATTCCGACCAGGCCGATAAGCACCAGGATCTGCGACAGCACCAGCCACGAGCGGCGCCGGCCGAGCTTGCCGAGCAAGGGCAGGCGCCATTGATCGAGCAGTGGCGACCAGACCCATTTGAAGGCGTAGGCCAGGCCGATCAGGCTTGCATAGCCGATGGTCTCGCGTGCCACTCCGGCCTCGCGCAACCAGACCGAGAGGGTCGAGAACACCAACATGTAAGGCAGGCCGGCGGCGAAACCGAGCAGCAGGAGCACCACAGTCGACGGGCTGGCATAGGCAGCGAGCGCAGCGCGCCAGGTTTTACGGGGCATGGGCCAACATCTGCCTCAAGAATACGAACACAAAGCGCGCACTCTAACTGGTGTGATCCATCGGACGCCAGCCATGGCGCGACATATCGACGCGATTATTGCGCAGGCTGACCCCTTCGGCGCGCAAGCGCGCCCGTTGCTCATCGCCCGAAGGCGTTCCTTGCTCAAGGCTGAGACGACCGCCGGCACCCAGCACCCGGTGCCAGGGCAGGCGCGTGTCGGCCGGCAACTGGCTGAGGGTACGCCCGACCCAGCGGGCAGCGCGGCCCAGGCCGGCCATTTCGGCCAGTTCGCCATAACTGACCACCTTGCCCGGCGGGATCTGGTTCATGACCAGGTACAGCGCCGTTCGTCGGCCTTCGGCGCTTTCCTGGGTCATGTCGGAGGCGGCATTCATTCGGGTGTTTCCCCCTTCGCGGTGCACACGGAGAAAGGGTTGCTAATTGAACTCATTGGCATTGGGTGGGTCTTTCCTTGCTCTGGGCCTGGGCATCCGGATAATGCCCGACTTTTTCTCGCGAACCTGAACTCAGTGCTGCCTATGTATTCTAGAACCCTGTTGTGCCTTGCAATGGTCGGCGCGTGCGCGCCGGCTCTCGCCGATACCGTGTGGATGAAGAACGGTGACCGCCTGAGCGGCAAGATCAAGGTGTTCGATGGCGGCAAGCTGCTGCTGGAAACCCCTTACGGCGGCTCCATTCCGCTGGACTGGAAGCAGGTCAAGACCCTGGAGAGCGACCAGGAACTGCTGGTCAAGCAGGACGAGTACAACGGTGAGCGCGCCAAGTCGCTGCAGGCCGCCGAACCGGGCAAAGTGATCCTGGCCAACGGCGAGGCGCCGAAGACCGTCGAGCTGGCGAGCATCCAGCAGATCATGAAGCCCAAGCCGGTGGTCGAGGACCTGGTCTGGAAGGGCAACGTCGACCTGGCCCTGGACTACAAGCGCGCCGAGACCAACACCGACGACTACGACGTCGACTTCAAGACAACCGCCCGTCACGGTCGCTGGCGGCACAACGCCGAAGGCGAATACAACCGCGACAGCAAGGACGATGTCACCACCACCAACAACTGGAGCGCCGAGTACGCCCTGGACCGCTTCATCACCGACAAGTGGTTCTGGCAGGGCCGCCTGGAATACAAGCGCGACCATATCGAGGACCTGGCTCGCCAGCGTACCGTCGGTACCGGCCCGGGCTACCAGTTCTGGGATGACGAACTGGGCGCCTTCTCCCTCGGTTCGCTGCTCAACCGCACCGACTACGAGTACGCCGATGGCGGCAAGGACAACTTCTATTCCGTCGGCATGAAGTGGAACTACAACCGCTACCTGATCGGCAAGACGGTCGAGGTCTTCACCAACGGCGAGGTCGGCAAGCCGCTGGGCAATGTCGCCGACTACAGCCTGGATGCCGAGCTGGGTCTGCGCTACAAGGTCACCGAGTGGGCCTCGCTGAACCTCAAGGCGGAAAAGGACATCATCAGCGGCACCCGCGACAGCGATCTGGACAAGACCCGCTACACCGCCGGATTCGGCGTGACCTGGTAACACGGCTCCGGGAAGCGGGCCCCTTGGCATCGGCAACGATAATGATTAGCTTGTCGCTATCGCCGCCCGTGCCGGGTGGTCCGTTTTTCCAGGAGTGCAGACGTGAGTGCCAACGTAGCCAGGCCCGCCCGAGAATTGCTGTTGAAAGAGTACCGCGGGGTGCTCTCGACCCATTCCAAATCCATGCCCGGCTTCCCGTTCGGCTCCGTGGTGCCGTACTGCCTGGACGCTGATGGCAACCCGCTGATCCTGATCAGCCGCATCGCCCAGCACACCCACAACCTGCAGAAGGACCCGAAGTGTTCGCTGCTGGTAGGTGAGCGTGGTGCCGAGGATGTCCAGGCGGTCGGTCGCCTGACCGTGCTGGCCGAAGCGCGCAAGCTGGAGCAGGCCGAGGCCATCGAGGCCGCTGCCGAGCGCTACTACCGCTACTTCCCTGAATCGCGCAATTACCACAGCGCCCACGATTTCGACTTCTGGGTCCTGGAGCCGGTGCGCCACCGCTACATTGGCGGTTTCGGCGCCATCCACTGGATCGATCAGCTGACCCTGGCCAATCCGTTCGCCGGCAAGGCCGAGCTGAGCATGGTCGAACACATGAACAGCGACCACGCCAATGCCATCGCCCACTACGTCGCACTCAGCGGTTTGCCTGACGCGGTACCAGCGCAACTGGCCGGGATCGACAGCGAAGGCATGCACCTGCGCATCGGTCAGGCACTGTATTGGCTGGCGTTTCCGGAGCTTTGCAACACGCCGACACAAGTGCGTGAAGCCTTGGTTTTGCTGGCCCGCGCTGATAAATGGCCACAGGTGCAAACAGCTGAGGCTTGAAATTACGAGCTAAAGTTACCATTTGGGGTCTATTGGAAGATGTCTTCCGCTGAGGAAACCTCGATGCGTGCTTTTCTACTGTTGTTTCTCGCTTTCCCGATCCTGGAGCTGTACGTCTTTTTCAAGGTGAGCAGCTCCATCGGCTTCTTCCCGGCGCTGCTGCTGATCTTCGCCGGCTCCGCCCTGGGTATCCTGGTGGTGCGGGTCGCCGGTCTGGCCACGGCGCTGCGTACCCGTGACAGCCTGCAGCGCGGCGAAATGCCCGCCGAGGACATGTTCCACGGCCTGATGCTGGCGCTGGGTGGCGGCCTGCTGCTGATCCCGGGCTTTATCAGCGATGTGTTCGGCCTGCTCCTGCTGCTGCCGTTCGTCCGTCGCCTGCTCGGGCGCAAGCTGCGCGAGCGCGCCGAGGCCCAGGCCATGCGCCAGCGGGCGTTTGCCGATGAGTACATGAACAGCCAGCCGGGCCAGCCCGGTGCGCAGGGCCGCAACCCCCGGCAGCCGAATGTGATCGAAGGTGAGTACGAGCACCGCGATTCCTGATCCGGATCCGCTCCTGAAAAACGGCCCTTGCGAGGGCCGTTTTTCATTCCAGCCCTTTCATTGCAAAAAAATTCATTTGCGAGCCTTGTAATCCCCTTGGCCGCCCCTATGTATGGGTCACCGCAAGGTTTCTGGGCATCCGCACCAGACATGAACAGATGTGGCCCGCCTGGCGAGCCACGACCGGCAACGCCGGAAGCATCCACCCGCCGGTAACGAAACCGGCCGATGAAAACCACAATCAGGAGAGATCGACAATGAAGCTTCGTCCTCTGCATGACCGCGTCGTTATCCGCCGCAGCGAAGAAGAATCGAAAACCGCTGGCGGTATCGTTCTGCCAGGCTCGGCTGCTGAAAAGCCAAACCGTGGCGAAGTCGTCGCCGTTGGCACCGGTCGCATCCTGGACAACGGTGAAGTGCGTGCGCTGGCCGTGAAAGTGGGTGACAAAGTGGTTTTCGGCCCTTACTCGGGCAGCAACACTGTGAAAGTTGACGGCGAAGACCTGCTGGTAATGAGCGAGAACGAAATCCTCGCCGTTGTCGAAGCTTGATTCCGCTGGTTTCCCGTTACTCCAAAGTATTCAAGGATTAAACGATCATGGCTGCTAAAGACGTAAAATTCGGCGATTCCGCCCGCAAGAAAATGCTCGTTGGTGTCAACGTACTGGCTGACGCGGTCAAAGCGACCCTGGGCCCGAAAGGCCGCAACGTGGTCCTGGCCAAGAGCTTCGGCGCTCCGACCATCACCAAGGACGGCGTTTCCGTCGCCAAAGAGATCGAGCTCAAAGACGCCTTCGAGAACATGGGCGCCCAGCTGCTGAAAGACGTTGCCTCCAAGGCCAACGACGAAGCCGGTGACGGCACCACCACCGCTACCGTCCTGGCCCAGGCCATCGTCAGCGAAGGTCTGAAATCGGTTGCCGCCGGCATGAACCCGATGGACCTGAAGCGCGGCATCGACAAGGCGACCATCGCCATCGTCAAGGAACTGAAAGCCCTGTCCAAGCCATGCGCCGACTCCAAGGCCATCGCTCAGGTCGGCACCATCTCCGCCAACTCCGACAACTCCATCGGCGACATCATTGCCGAAGCCATGGAAAAAGTCGGTAAAGAAGGCGTGATCACCGTCGAAGAAGGCTCGGGCCTGGAAAACGAACTGTCCGTCGTAGAAGGCATGCAGTTCGACCGCGGCTACCTGTCCCCTTACTTCGTCAACAAGCCGGACACCATGGTTGCCGAGCTGGAAGGCCCGCTGCTGCTGCTGGTCGACAAGAAGATCTCCAACATCCGCGAACTGCTGCCAGTCCTGGAAGCCGTTGCCAAGTCCGGCCGTCCGCTGCTGATCGTGGCTGAAGACGTCGAAGGCGAAGCGCTGGCGACCCTGGTCGTCAACAACATGCGCGGCATCGTCAAGGTTGCTGCGGTCAAGGCACCTGGCTTCGGCGACCGCCGCAAGGCCATGCTGCAGGACATCGCCGTCCTGACCGGCGGTACCGTGATCTCCGAAGAAATCGGCCTGAGCCTGGAAGCCGCTACCCTGGAGCACCTGGGCAACGCCAAGCGCGTGACCCTGTCCAAGGAAAACACCACCATCATCGACGGTGCTGGCGCCGAGTCCGACATCGAAGCACGCGTCAAGCAGATCCGTGCCCAGATCGAAGAAACTTCCTCCGACTACGACCGTGAAAAACTGCAAGAGCGTCTGGCCAAGCTGGCTGGCGGTGTTGCCGTGATCAAGGTCGGTGCCGGCACCGAAGTTGAAATGAAAGAGAAGAAAGCCCGCGTTGAAGACGCCCTGCACGCTACCCGTGCAGCCGTCGAAGAAGGCGTGGTGCCTGGCGGTGGTGTTGCCCTGGTTCGTTCGCTGCAAGCGATCGCCGACCTGAAAGGCGACAACGAAGACCAGAACGTCGGTATTGCCCTGCTGCGTCGCGCTGTCGAAGCGCCACTGCGCCAGATCGTTGCCAACGCCGGCGACGAGCCAAGCGTAGTGGTCGACAAGGTCAAGAACGGTTCCGGCAACTACGGTTACAACGCTGCTACCGGCGAGTACGGCGACATGATCGAAATGGGCATCCTGGACCCTGCCAAGGTTACTCGTTCGGCTCTGCAAGCTGCTGCTTCGATCGGTGGTCTGATGATCACTACCGAAGCCATGGTTGCCGACCTGCCGGAAGACAAGCCAGCTGGCGGCGGCATGCCAGACATGGGCGGCATGGGTGGCATGGGCGGCATGATGTAATCCAGCCTTACCCTGCTGCATAAAAGAGCCCCGCTAGATGCGGGGCTTTTTTTATGCCTGTCGGAAAGCAAAGTGGTCCCCTGTGGGGCTTGGCTTCAGTGGCAGGCTGAGGTTCTGTTGGGGACAAGCCCAGGTGTCATGGGCTGGCTCAATACCCTGTGGGAGCTGGCTTGCCAGCGATCTGGCCGGATCTGACAACCCTTTTGTGCTTGCCGGCCTCATCGCTGGCAAGCCAGCTCCCACAGGGTCCGCGTTGCTTATCCAGCCTGGGCTACTTTACCGGCTTCGGCACTCACCACCGGCGCCTTCCGGCGATACAGCACCAGGTAATAGCACCCCAGCCCGATCAGCCAGCAGAACACCGCCGTCCACACGTTGTGCGAGAAGAAGTGCGCCCCTTGCAACATGCGCCCGACCGAGAACACCGTGCCCAGCGCGAAGGCGAACACCAGCGCGGCCCTGGCCATGCGCGGACGCCGATCCCGCAGCACGAAGAACAGCGCAAACAGGGTAAAGCCGGTAGCCGCGTGCCCACCGGGCCAGCAGCGTCCGGGCTTGTCGGTCTGCGGCCGGGCTTCCAGCAGCTTGCTGTAGGTTTCCTTGCCACCGAACTCGCTCAAGCTCCACGGACACTGGACTGCGGTGACCGCCTTGAGTGGAGTAACGAATGCAGTGGCCAGGCCCAGGCTCAGCACCAGGCAACCCAGCTCCCGGCGGATCGGTTTCAGGCGTTGCAGGGTAAAGCTGGCTACAAAGCCGATGATTGCCAGCACACTGAAGCCGATCACCACCTGCTTGGCCCGGTCATGCAGGATGTTTTCCAGGAAATAGCTGTGCCGACCGATGAACTGGCCGGCGCTGTGGTCGAAGAACTGGTTGGCCAGGATCATGTCCAGGTCGGTCATTTCCAGAAGGATCAGGATCACAGCGGTTAACAGGGGAATGCCCAGTACAATCCAGGGATTGAGCGGGCGCGACGGACGGAAGTCGTTGATGGCGGGCATGGGCGATCCTGACGGGATGGAGTCGACCGGCGATTCTCCGCCTCGACACATGGGCCGTTCGTGAATCCGTCGTGAAAAAATCGTCAGGTGACAATATCGTTCGAATGCCCTAGCAGCTTGTCTACTATGACCGTAAGCTGCGCCACCTGAAGGCCATCAGCCGAACATCAAGAGGGACGCCATGCGCATTCTACTGGTTGAAGACAACCGCGATATCCTGGCCAACCTGGCCGATTACCTGGGGCTCAAGGGCTATACCGTGGATTGTGCCCAGGATGGCCTGTCCGGCCTGCACCTGGCCGCCACCGAACACTACGATCTGATCGTCCTCGACATCATGCTGCCCGGGATCGACGGCTATACCCTGTGCAAGCGCCTGCGCGAGGACGCCCGCCGCGATACCCCGGTGATCATGCTGACCGCCCGCGACCAGCTTGACGACCGTCTCCAGGGTTTCCGTTCAGGGGCCGACGATTACCTGCTCAAGCCGTTCGCCTTGTCCGAACTGGCCGCCCGCATCGAAGCGGTGCTGCGCCGGGCCCAGGGCGGCGGACGCCGCAGCCTGCAGGTCGGCGACTTGAGCTACGACCTCGATACCCTCGAAGTCACCCGCCAGGGCCGTCACCTCAAGCTCAACCCGGTCGGCCTCAAGCTGCTCGCCGTGCTGATGCAGAAAAGCCCGCATGTCCTGCGTCGCGAGGTGCTGGAAGACGCCTTGTGGGGCGACGACTGCCCGGACAGCGATAGCCTGCGCAGCCACGTTCACCAGTTGCGCCAGGTGATCGACAAGCCCTTCGACAAACCGCTGCTGCACACCGTGCATGGCGTCGGTTATCGCCTGGCCGAGGGCCGCGATGGAGTTTAAGCAGAGCCTCGCCCAGCGGATCATCATCGCCTTTGCCCTGATGAGCGCGCTGGTGGCGGGAGCGTTCGCCTTCGGGATCGTCGCCACCGTGCATCTGGTGGAAGAACGCCTGATTTCCTCGGTGCTCGGTGGCGATCTGCAACGCCTGCTGCTGATGGACAGTGTCAGCGAGTGGAGCCACCGGCCACGGCCGGACCAGTTGTTCTACTACAGCGGCGGGCGCGATGACTTTGCCTTGCCGTCGGATCTGCGTCACCTCAACCCCGGCTTCCACGAGGTATTCCGCGAGCATCTGTCGTACCACGCCATGGTCGAAGTGGTGGATGGCCGGCGCTATGTGCTGTTGCAGGACCAGAGCGATTTCGAAGAACGCGAGCGGGTGCTGTTCGCTGTGGTGGTGGTGGGCTTCGTGCTCAGCCTGGCGCTGGCGGTGTTCCTCGGCTGGATCCTGGCGCGGCGGGTGATGGCACCGGTCATCCGCCTGGCCCGGCAGGTTCGTCATCGCGACCAGTTGCTCGGCCTGGCCCCGCCGCTGGCGCCGGATTACGCCGCGGACGAGGTGGGCCAGTTGGCGGTGGCCTTCGATGCCACCCTGGGCCGCCTGCGCGACGCGCTGACTCGCGAACGTCTGTTCACCAGCGACGTCAGTCATGAGTTGCGCACGCCCTTGATGGTGCTCGCCAGTTCCTGCGAGTTGCTGATGGAATACCCAGGTATCGAAGGCCGCGCCCGTGCCCAGGTGGAGCGCATTGCCCGTGCTACCGAAGAGATGCAGGAACTGGTCAAGACCTTCCTGATGCTGGCCCGGGCCCAGCGCGATGAAGGCGCCGTGGCGTCACGCACCACCCTCAAGGAGGTGAGTGACGAACTGCTGGGTGTTTGGCGCGACACCATCGAGCAGAAGGGCCTGAAGCTGACCCTGGTGGTCAACGAGCAGTCACCGACCCTGTACAACGCGACCTTCCTGCATTCGGTGATGGGCAATCTGCTGCGCAATGCTGCCCACTATACCGATGAAGGCTTTATCCGCCTGACCCTCGAGGCCGACAGCTTTACCGTCGAGGACAGCGGCGTGGGCATTCCCGTTGAGCAGCGCGAGGCGATGTTCCAGCCGTTCGTGCGCGGTGGCGAGAAGCGCGGGGAGGGGCTGGGGCTTGGCCTGTCGCTGGTGCAGCGCATCTGTGACGACCAGGGCTGGGTGGTCACGCTCAGCGAAACCCAACCCCATGGCTGCCGTTTCCACGTCAGCCTGGGCGACAAGGGGATGGCGCCGGACGCCTAAGGCTGACGGCGCCCGGTGTAATACTTTGTAAAACCTATGGTTTTATCTGACGTTTTTTTCACAACGACATGACCTGACGGCAACGTCGCCACCCGTAACGTGGCGCTCATTGAAGTCAGGAGATGTTCCATGTCCACTCAGACCAAACTCGAGTTTTCCGACAAGTACGACCGCCAGCACGCCCAGGAGTACTTCGAGAAGCACCAGGCCAGCCTGGCCCGGCGCCTGTCCCACCAGCGCGACGAGCAACTGGCCCGGCGTGCACTGACCCTGGCAGGCGACCCCGGCCTGGTCCTCGATCTGCCGTGTGGCGCGGGCCGCTTCTGGCCGATGTTGGCGGAAAAGCACAACCGCGTGATCATCGGCGCCGACAACTCAGCCGCCATGCTGGAGACAGCCTGTCGCTCGCAGCCGGCGGATATCGTGAAACGGGTACGCCCCTTGCAGACTTCTGCGTTCGACATCGACTTGCCTGATAACGCCGTCGACAGCATTTTCTGCATGCGCCTGTTCCACCATATCGGTGAAGCGCCTCACAGGATGCAAATTCTAAAAGAATTTCAAAGGGTTACGCGTGATAGCGTGATTCTGTCGTTGTGGGTCGATGGCAATCTCAAGGCCTGGCGCCGGAAAAAGCTCGAAGCGCAGCGGATTGCCCGGGGCGAAACCGGGGGTTACCAGAACCGCTTCGTGTTACCAGCGGCTACGGTCGAAGCAGAATTCAAGGCGGCAGGTTTCCGCATCCAGGAACGAATGGACTTTCTGCCGTTCTACGCCATGTGGCGAGTTTATGTATTGCGAAAGGGTTGAAGACTATGGATGTGACAGACGCGGGCCGGGCCTCCGGTACTGACCAATTCAAGCACTTCTGGCAGCAGCAGGGTGAATGGGTGGAAGCGCCCAACCAGCGCCGTGGGGGCGAGAGCGGTGTGCAGCGCCTGCGCGACGAGCGGGGCCACATGCTCTATGCCAAGCGCCAGGTCGGGCATATCTATCGCAGCCTGTTGCATCCTTTCGGTCGCCCTACGGTGTTGCGCGAGTACGAGGCACTGCACAGTTTCGAACAACTGGGGGTGCGGGTCCCGCATATCGTGTACTGCGGGGTCGAGCGTGATGCCGATCGTCAGTGGCGGGCGCTGCTGGTCAGCGAGGCACTGGACGGTTTCGAGGAGATCGACAACTGGTATGCCGCAGGTGGCCGCGAGCGCCACGGCGAAGCCCTGCATGATCGCATCCTTGAAGACCTGGCGCGCAACCTCGCGCGCATGCACCTGGGGCACTGGCAGCATGGCTGCCTGTATGCCAAGCATGTCTTCGTCAAGGTGGTGGGCGAAGGTGACGCGGCCCGTGCCGAGGTTGCATTGCTCGACCTGGAGAAATGCCGGCGGCGCATCAGCAAGCATAAGGCGGCTGCCAATGACCTGCGCCAATTGCGCCGCCATTCGTCGTTCAGCGATGCTGACTGGGAAAAGCTGCTCTACTTTTACCGTACGGCGTTTGGCAGCGCAGTCAAAGGTTTAGAGTGATGAAACTAGAAATAGCACGAAGTTTGTTTCTCCTGGCTGCCCTGGCCACCGCAACCGCAGCGGTGGCCGCCTGGGAGCAGCCGCGTCCCGGAGTGATCAGTGCCTCCACGCACTGTCCGCTGCCGCGCACGGCGAAACCGCAGGTCCAGGTACAGCCCGACCATGATCTGCTGCTGTTTCTGTTTGGTATGAGCCAGGGGCTTCGCGCCCAGGGTTGAAGGGCTGCTTCAACCAGCAGGGCCTCATCGCCGGCGTTGCCGGCGATGAGGCCCTCATTGTTTACACAGTCTGCTCGACCGTACGCGGTTCATCCTTCTTCGCCAGCAACGTATACACGCATGGCAGCACGAACAGGGTAAACAGCGTTCCCACCGACATCCCCGTGGCAATCACCGTGCCGATATCGAACCGGCTGACCGCCCCGGCGCCCGTCGCGATGATCAACGGCACCATGCCGAACACCATCGCTGCCGTGGTCATCAGCACCGGCCGCAGGCGGATCGCCGCCGCTTCCTCGATCGCCTCCCGTACCGACAGCCCCTTGTGCTCGCGCAACTGGTTGGCGAACTCGACGATCAGGATCCCGTGCTTGCTGATCAGCCCGATCAGCGTCACCAGCCCCACCTGGGTGTAGATGTTCAGGCTCGACAGCCCGAGGAACAGCGGGATCAATGCCCCGCAGATCGACATCGGCACCGTCACCAGGATCACCAGCGGGTCGCGGAAGCTCTCGAACTGCGCCGCCAGTACCAGGAAGATGATCGCCAGGGCCAGGCCGAAAGTGACCCACAGTGCGCTGCCTTCCTGCACGTATTGCCTAGCCGCGCTGGCGTAGTCGAAGGCGAAGCCGGCCGGTGCTTCCTCCTGGGCGATGCTGCGCACTTCCTGCAAGGCTTCGCCCATGCTCACCAGCGGAACGCCCGAGATGATCGCCGAGTTGAGCTGCTGGAACTGGTTGAGCTGGCGTGGACGGGCGCGGTCGCTGACGGTGATCAGGGTCGACAGCGGCAGCATCTGCCCGTCCTGGTTCTTCACGTAGTAGTTGTTCAGCCAGTCGGGGTTGTCGCGGTAAGCCCGCTCGACCTGGGCGATCACCTTGTAGCTGCGCCCGTCGATGGTGAAGCGGTTGATTTCCGCCTCACCGAGCAAGGTCGCCAGGGTGCTGCCGAGCACATCCATGGACACGCCCATCTGCGCCGCCTTGGCCCGGTCGATGTCCACCACCACTTCCGGCTTGTCGAAGGCCAGGTCGATATCGAGGAAGGCGAACTTGCCGGATTTCTCGGCGCGTTCCTTGACCCGTTGGGCCACGTCCAGCAGCGACTCGTAGTCGTTCGGCGTGTTGATCACGAAGGCGAACGGCAGACCTTCGCCGGTGCCCGGCAGCGACGGTAGGTTGAAGCCGAAGATCTGCAGGCCGGCGATGCCGTCGAGCTTGTGCTGCACCTCCGGCAGCAGCTCCATCTGGGTGCGCGTGCGGTCCCCCCAGGGCTTGAGCAGGAAGCCGCCGATCCCGGATTGCACGCCGTTGAAACCGTTGATCTGGAATGACGAGTAGTACTCCGGGAACTCCTTGAACAGCGCGGTGAATTCGTCGGTGTAGGCGTTCAGGTAATCGAGGTTGGCCGGCTGCGGCGCGGTGGCCATCATGAAGATGATGCCCTGGTCCTCGTTCGGCGCCAGTTCCGAGGTGCTGAACTTGACGAACAGCGGAATCAGGCACAGCACGATCAGGCCGAAGACGATCACCACCGGACGGGTATCGAGGGTGGCGTGCAGCAGCTTCTGGTAGCGCAGCTTGAGCCGTTCGAAGAGCTGGTCGAGACGGTGGGCGAAGCCGCTGGGGTTTTCCTCGTGACGCAGCAGCTTGGCGCACATCATCGGCGACAGGGTCAGGGCGACGATCCCGGAGATGATCACCGCCCCGGCCAGGGTCAGGGCGAACTCCTTGAACAGCGCCCCGGTCAGCCCCTCGAGGAAGCCGATCGGGGCGTACACCGCGGCCAGGGTGATGGTCATCGAGACCACCGGCATGGCGATTTCCCGCGCACCTTCCAGCGCTGCCTCATGCGGCGTCTTGCCCTCCTCGATATGCCGGTGGATGTTCTCCACCACGACGATGGCGTCGTCCACCACCAGGCCGATGGCCAGAACCATCGCCAGCAGGGTCAGCAGGTTCAGCGAATAGCCCATCAACTGCATGAAGAACAGCACGCCGATCATCGACAGCGGGATGGTGATCACCGGGATCAGCACCGAGCGGAACGCGCCGAGGAACAGGAACACCACGACGATCACGATCAACACCGCCTCGACCAGGGTCTTCACTACCTCGTCGATGGAGGCCTGGATGAACAGGGTCGCGTCATAGGCAATGGACGCCTTGAGGTTGGGCGGCAACTGGGCCTCCAGCTCCGGCATCAGCTTGCGTACTTCCTTGATCACATCCAGCGGGTTGGCCCCGGGCGTGGCCTTGATGCCGATATACACCGAGGGCGTGCCATCGAAGGAGCTGACCGTGTCGTAGTTCTCTGCGCCCATCTCGACCCGCGCCACGTCGCCGAGCAGCACCCGGCTGTTGCCGCTGGTCTTCAGCGGGATGGCGGCGAAGGCCTCGGCGGATTTCAGTTCGGTATTGGCGTTGATGCTGGTGACCACGTACTCGCCCTTCACCTCGCCGGCGGCGGAGAGGAAGTTGTAGCGGCGCACTGCATCGGTTACGTCGCTGGCGCTGAGGCCGTAGCCGGCCAGGCGCACCGGGTCGAGCCACAGGCGCATGGCGAACAGCTGGTTGCCGAGGATTTCCGCCTCGGCCATGCCCGGCAGGGTCGCCAGCTTCGGCTGGATGACCCGTGACAGGTAGTCGGTGATCTGCGGGTTGCTCAGCTCGCTGCTGTAGAAGCTGATGTACATCAGGGCCGAGGCGTCGGCGGCCTCCTTGCTCAGCACCGGGTCTTCGGCATCCTGGGGCAGTTTGTTCTTGACCTCGTTGGCCTTGGCCAGCAACTCGGTGAACAGCCGGTCGCTGTCCGCGCCGATACGTGCGTAGATCGAGATCACCGAGAAGTTCTGCCGGCTCACCGAGGTCATGTAGTCGATGCCCTCGGCACTGGCCAGGCTCTGTTGCATCGGCTGGGTGATGTAGCCCTGGATGGTTTCGGCGTTCGCCCCGGGGTAGGCGGTGGTCACCGTGATCAGGGCGTTTTCCATCTGCGGGTACTGGCGGATCGGCAGCTTGCTCCAGGCCTGGAAGCCGAGCAGGACGATCAGCAGGCTGACCACGCTGGCCAGCACCGGACGGCGGATGAACGGATCGGTAAATGCCATGGTGCCTCCTTGTCAGTTGGCGCCAGGCTGGCTGTTCGGTTGATCCTTGAGGGTCTTGTCCGGGCTGACGGTGATGTGCGCGCCCTGGGTCAGCTTGAGCTGCCCGGCGGTGACCACCTGTTCGCCGGCCTTCAGCCCCTTGCTGACCACTACCAGGCCGTCACGGTGCTCGCCGGTGGTGACGAAGCGGCGTTCGGCCATCAGGGCGTCTTTCTCCTCCTCGCCGTTCTCGGCTTTTTTCGGCACTGCGACATACACCGAATTGCCGTAGAGGGTGTAGGTCACCGCGCTCTGCGGCACCACCACTTCGTTGCGCGGGTTGGGCAGCAGCACCTGGACGTTGGCGAACATCCCCGGCAGCAGCTTGCCGTCGGGGTTGGCCAGGGTGGCGCGGACCAGCACGTTGCGGGTGGCGTCCTCGACCTTGGGGTTGATCGCGCTGACCCGGGCGGAGAAGGTCTGGCCGGGGAAGGCGGCGACGTCGATCAGCGCTTCCTGGCCTATGCCGACCTTGGGCAGGCTCTGTTCCGGGATCGAGAAGTCGACATACAGGCTGCTGAGATCCTGCAGGGTGGCGATCACCGTGCCGCTGGGCAGGTACTCGCCGACATCCACCTGGCGGATGCCGATGGTGCCGCTGAACGGAGCGGCGATGCTCTTCTTGTCGAGGGAGGCCTTGAGCTGCTCGACCACCGCCTTGTTACGGCGGAACTGCGAGGTGAGGCGATCGAATTCGCCCTTGGAGATGGCCTGGCTGCCGACCAGTTGGCTACCACGACCGAAGTCCACTTCCGCCAGCTTGAGATCGGCCTGGGCGGTGCCGAGCAGGGCGGTCTCGGCTTTCTGGTCCAGTTCCAGCAACGGCTGGCCCTGCTTGACCTTCTGCCCCGATTCGAACATCAGCTTGGTCACCGTGCCATCGGTTTCCAGGCTCAGGTCGACGCCTTGCAGCGCCTTGAGGCTGCCCACCGCCGGCAGGCGGCTTTGCCAGGCGAGTTCCCGCGCCTCGGTGGCCGCCACGGCGAGGGCGGGTTTCGGTGCGGTGAACATCTGGATCTGCTTGTAGATCGAGAAGGCCTTGTAGCCTCCCAGGATCAACACGATCAACAGCACGATGCCCAACATGATCAGCATGCGACGGCGCAGCATAGGTCCATTTCCCTGGATAGATGTTGGCGAAGTCTAGTCCGTTGCCCTTCGCCCGGCGACAAGTCTTCAGATGAGGTGCAGGTGGTTGTCCCACAGTCCCGACGGCAGTTGCAGCGGCTGGCCGACCAGCGTCTCCTGACGGCAGTCGTACAGACGGCAGCGGCCCTGCCCGGAGGTGACCACAAAGCCATCGGCCACGGCGCCCACGCCGGCGCAATCCGGCATCGGCGCATCGAGGCGGATGCTGGCGTCGTCGAGGTTCCAGATGAACAGGCGGTTGGCCCGCGGCGCGGTCATCGCCACCAGGCGCAGCTCGCTGTGCACGGCGACGCTGGCGGTGTACTGGGCCATGGATTGCAACTGGTGCTCCGGCACCGGGAAGGCCTCGAACGGCTGGCCTGGACGCTTGATCGCCAGCAACTCGGCGGTTTCGTGGGCATCGCCCATGAACTGCTGGCAGGCGACCACGGTGCCATCACTGGCGATGGCCAGGTGACGCACGCTGTTCATCTGCTGACCGAGGGTTTCCTTGCTGATCAGGCTGCCGTCGCGGTGCATCAGCACCAGGCTTGGCTCCATGGCGTTCAGGTTCATTTCCACCCGGCTTTCCGCTTCGGTACGGATACCGCCGTTGGCCACCACCAGGGTTTCCCCGTCGGGCAGCCAGCTGACCTGGTGCGGGCCGACGCCATGGGTAGAGATTTCGCCCGTGTGTACCAGGCGCTCGCCTTCGAAGCGGTACACGCCGAGCACGCCACGTCCCGGGTCGGTGGTGTCGTTCTCGGTGGCGTACAGCCATTCCCCGCTCTTGTGGATCACGGCGTGACCATAGAAGTGGCGATTGGGTTGCGACACGATGGTCTGCAGCAAGCGCCCGTCGCGCAGGTCGACCAGGTAGCTTTCGGTGCCCGGGCGACGGGCGACGAACAGGGCGATGGGCAACTCGGGGTGATTGATGATGTCGTGGCAACGCTGGGCCACCCGGGTGGCGAACACCTGGGTGCCGTCCAGGCGATAGCCGACCGCGTAATGCTGGCCGTCCCCGTCATCACGGGCCGACAGCAGGAGGGGCGGCTGATCCTTTCGCCGCAGCAGGGTCCAGCCGCCCAGGGTCAGGGCGCTGAGCAGAACGCTACCGAGTTTCAGGGCCTGGCGTCGCAACATGATCAGTCACCGTCGTTGGCATTGAAGCCGAGCTGGATGTTCAGCGCCTTGGCCAACTCGCCTTCGTGCAGGCGATGCACCACGTTCAGGCTGTCGTAGATGGCGTTGAGCTGCTGGCGCCCGGCCTCGTCCTGGAGCAACTCGTCGAGGGTGCGCGGGGTGCTTTCCAGCTTCTGCATCGCGTCGGCGTAGGCGGCGTCGATCTTGTCGGCCAGGGCCTTCTGGTCCTTGCCCAGCAGGCCACGCACGCCCTGGTTGTCGACACCGACCCAGACGGTCTGGGCAGCGGCCAGGCTGGCGGCGATGCTCTTCAGCGACGACTGGCTGCGCCAGGCTTCGGCCTGCAGCGGCTGCGGAATGCCCTTGCTCATGCGGCCCATCGGGGTGCCGAGCTTCTTCTTCAGGGTGTCCAGGGCGGTGACCTGGGCGCGCAGCAAGTCGGCGATGGCCTCGTGGGAATCGGCGTAGCGCTGGTTGGGGAACTTGGTCATCTGCGCGAGCATGCCGTCGGTGCTGTTCCAGCCCTTGAGGATGTCTTCGGCCATGGTCTTCTGGTAGTCGGCGATGGCCACCAGCAGCGGACAGTAGCGCGCCTTCTGCTCAGGGTTGGCGGCGTCCGGCTTGCTGTCGAAGAGGATGTATTCGTAGGCGGACAGGCCGCGCACGACCACGCTGGACTTGGCCACGGTGGCTGCGTCCACCGGCTTGTCGCCACCGACCAGGGCTTCGACCTGACGGCCGACCAGGTTCTTCTTGTCCGGCCAGAACTGCACCTGCCAGGCCCGGTTGCCCTCGGCCAGCGGGCCGATCAGCAGCGGTTGCAGTTCGGCCCAGGCCTTCTGCGCATGCAGGTAGTCGGCGCGGGCGGTTTCCAGGCTGGCCTTGCCTTCGCAATAGGCCAGGGCGCTGACGGCCAACTGGCGGTCGGCTTCGACCCAGCGGCTGTAGGTCGGCATGATCACCTGCTTGGCGATGGCGGCGGAGGTCACCGCCTGCGGGTCTTGCGGCGAGCAGGCGCCCAGGGCAAGGGCGGCGAGGCTGGTGAACAACAGCTTGGGACGGAACATGTGTCCGGTTCCTCTCTCAGAGTGAATTCAGGAAGGCCAGCAGCGCGTCGCGCTGGCCGGCGTCGAAGGACAACACACGCTGGCGCGCCGCCTCTGCCTCGCCGCCGTGCCAGAGCACGGCTTCGAGCAGGTTGCGGGCCCGGCCATCGTGAAGGAATTGGGTGTGGCCGCTGACCACCTGGTTCTTGCCGATGCCCCACAGCGGCGGGGTGCGCCAGTCCTGGCCGCTGGCGGCGAATTCGCTGCGCTGGTCGGCCAGGCCCGGGCCCATGTCGTGCAGGAGCAGGTCGCTGTAGGGCCAGATGGTCTGGTTGGCCAGTTCCGGCTCGGCGGCGTTGGCCGAGGTCACGAACGTGGGCGTGTGGCAGCCCTGGCAGCCGGCCTGGTAGAACAGGTTCTTCCCCGCCAGGACCTGCGGCGAGTCGACGTCCTTGCGTGCCGGCACGGCCAGGTTGCGGGTGTAGTAGAGGATCAGGCGGAGGATGTTGTCGCTGACCTCCTGTTCGCCATTGGTGCCATTGCCGTTGGGCGCGGCAAGGCAATCGACCTGGGCCGGGGTGCAATCGTCCATGGGCCGCAGGGTGGTGGTCAGGCCCATGTCGCCGGAGAGGGCGTGGACGTTCTGCTGATTGAGGTTGGGTTGCCCGGCCTTCCAGCCGAAGCGGCCGAGCACGGTTTCGCCCTTGGCGTCGTCCCACACCCGGTTCGGGCGGCCACGGATGCCGTCGCCGTTGCGGTCGTCCGGGTCGGCGTTGGCCAGGATCGCTTCTTCGGGAATGGCTTCGAGCAGGCCGAGGCCGATCATCGGCGGGGCGATGCGCGCCGAAAAACGGGTGTCCGGGTGCATCGGGCCATAGCCGAGCTGGGTGATGTCCAGTTTCGGCTTGCGCAGTTCGACCTGGGTGCCGTCCTTGAAGGTCACGGTCTGCGGCTCGTAGTCGACCCGCACCTTGCCTTCCGGGGCCACACCGGGGATCGCCATGTCCTGCAACTGACCGCCGTAGACCGGCTCGGGGACGATACCCAGGCGCTCGATGACCTTGACGTACTCCGGCTGGTTGGGGATCGACAGGCGTACCAGCATCGACACCGCGTTGCTGTCGCCGGGCTCCGGCGGATGGCCGCGGCCATCGCGGATATGGCAGTTCTGGCAGGCGTTGGTATTGAACAGCGGGCCGAGGCCGTCGCGGGCGGTGGTGGTCGACGGGGCGATGACCCAGGGATTGCGGAAGAAGCTGTTGCCGACGTTGAAGTCCAGGCGCCGGGCCGGGGTCAGGTTGGACGAGGGCATCTGGTAGGCCCCGCGGTCGCCGCGGTTCACCGTGGTATCGCCACCGGCACGGGCTTCACCCGGCTCGGCCTGGGTGAAGCGCGGGGCTTCGTCGCAGGCGGCCAGGGGCAAGGCCAGCAGCAGGGGCAGACAAAGGCGAAGCAGCGAGGGCATGGACGATCCCGGACGGTGTTCGAAAAAACAGCCCGCAAGCTTAACAGGAGCGGGCGGAGTGAATAAGAGGGATTTGCGTTTGCTGGATGAAATCGTTGTCGGGGGAGCTGCAAGCTTCAAGCTTCAAGCTGCAAGAAAGAGCAGTCCGTGGCGCCGCGGCTTTTTCTTATGACTTGCAGCTTGAAGCTTGCAGCTCAAAAAAAAGGCGACCCGAAGGCCGCCTCTGACTACTCCCGCACCGAATCAGAATTCGTGATCGGCGGTATCCGGGTTCAGGTCGGTGATGCCCAGCTTGCCGGCAGCCTGTTCGATCGCGCCGGTCTGCTTGACCAGCGAAGCGATGGCGTCACGCACGATCTGGTTGCCGGCGGTGTTGTCGGCAGCGATCAGCTGGTCGTAGTGCTCGCCTTTCAGGGCGTGGTCGACGATGACCTGGATCTTGGCTTCGGTAGCGGCCAGATCGTCCTGCAGGGTCTTGTCCGCAGCCGGATCGACCTTGGCCACCAGCGACGACAGGCTCGGGCCGGTCATCTTGCTGCCGTCGACACGGGTGTACTCGCCCAGGTAGACGTTGCGGATGCCCTTGGCGTCGTAGAAGTGCGAGTAGTGGGTGTTGTCGCTGAAGCAGTCATGCTCGTCTTCCGGCGAGTTGGCTTCCAGGGAAACCTTCATGCGCTCGCCCGCCAGTTCACCCAGCGACAGGCTGCCCATGCCGAACAGCATCTTGCGCAGGCCGTTGGCAACCGGCTCGGCCTCCAGGCTGGCGCGATAGTTGTCGGTGACGTTCGGCGCCCAGTTCTTGACCATTTCTTCCAGGTCGCTGACCAGCAGGTCGGTCACCGCTTTCAGGTAGGCACGACGACGGTCGTTGTGGCCGCCGGTAGCGCCCTGGCCTTCCAGGTAGTCCGAAGCCGGACGGTTGCCGGCGCCCGGGCCGGTGCCGTTCAGGTCCTGGCCCCAGAGCAGGAACTCGATGGCGTGGTAGCCGGTGGCGACGTTCGCCTCGGAACCGCCCAGCTCGTTCAGGGTGGCCAGCTTCTCGGGGGTAATGTCCTTCACGTCGACCTTGTCTTCGCCGACCTGGATCTCGGTGTTGGCGATGATGTTGGCGCTGGCCGCCGGGTTGCCCAGGGCATGCTCGTAGCTCTTGTCGACGTAGTCGATCAGGCCTTCGTCCAGCGGCCAGGCGTTCACCTGACCTTCCCAGTCGTCAATGATGGTGTTGCCGAAGCGGAACGCCTCGCTCTGCAGGTACGGAACGCGCGAGGCGGCCCAGGCAGCCTTGGCGGCTTTAAGGGTGTCGTCGTTCGGGTTGGCGAGGAACGCGTCGATGGCGGTCTGCAGGGTTTTCGCGGTGCTCAGCGAGTCGCTGTACACGGCATAGACGATCTCGGCGTAGTGCTTGACCACGGCCTGGGCAGCAGCCTCGTCGACCGCGCCGGCGGCGGCTGGAGCAGCCGGGGTGGCGGCAGCGGCAGGGGCCTGGGCTTGCGGCGCGGTGGCCTTGTCCTTGCCTTCGCCGCAACCGGCGAGGGAGATGGCAATGGCCAACAGACTGGCGGTGGCCAGAGGCATACGAATCATGGCGAATTCCTGCATCGGAGGGTTGAACAGACGTGCAGAAGGCCGCACGCGAAAAAAAAGCTGCGACATAATGCGAAAGATTTGCATTTTATGTAAAGAGGCCATCACGCAAATATTCCGGGGCTGTCGCACCCGGACAAGCACGACGTCGTCTCAGAGTATCGAGGCCTGGGTACGCTGCGCCTGCTTGAGGAAGGCCGTGAGTTCACGGGCCGGCAGCGGCTTGCTGTAGTGGTAGCCCTGGCCCTCGTGGCAGCCCTGGGCAACGATGTAGGCCTCCTGTTCCGCGGTTTCCACGCCCTCGGCGATGACCTGCATGCCGAGGCTTTTGCCGAGCTGGATGATGGCGCGGACGATGGTCGCATCGTCGTCGTCCTCCAGCAGGTCCTGGACGAAGCTCTTGTCGATCTTGATCTTGTCCAGCGGCAGGGATTTCAGGTAGCTCAGGGACGAGTAGCCGGTACCGAAGTCGTCGATGGCGATCAACGCGCCGGAGCGGCGCAGGCTCAGCAGGTGCTGGGCGGCGGTGCTGATGTCTTCCATCAGGCCGGTCTCGGTGACTTCCAGTTCCAGGCTGCGTGGCGGCAGGCGGTAGACCTGGAGCAGATTGTTGACCACTCGCGGCAGTTCGCTGTGGTGCAGTTGCACGGTGGACAGGTTGACCGCCATGCGCAGCTCGGTGAAGCCCTGGTCGTGCCATTCGCGCAACTGGCGGCAGGCCTGGTCGAGCACCCATTCGCCGATCACCACGATATTGCCGTTCTGCTCGGCCAGGGGGATGAACTGGTCCGGCGGGACCATGCCCAGTTCCGGATGCTGCCAGCGCAGCAGCGCCTCGACCCCGACCACGCGCTGGTCGCGGTAGCTGATCTGCGGTTGGTAGACCAGGTACAGCTGGTTGCGCGACAAGGCTTCGCGCAGGTCCTTTTCCAGTTCGCGGCGGCGGCGCATCTCGCTGTCGACGCTGGCGATGTAGAACTGGTAGCGGTTGCGCGAGCGGGACTTGGCCAGGGTCATGGTCTGCTCGGCCTTTTGCAGCAGTTTCTCGGTGCTGTCGCCATCCTCCGGGAACAGGGTGATGCCGATGGTGGCGCGCAGGCGGATTTCCTGGAGGTCGAGGGCGAAGGGGGCTTCCAGGTCGTCGAGGATGCTCTGCGCCAGTTCGGCGGCTTCGTAGGGCTGCTCGATATCGGCCTGGACCAGGGCGAACTGATCGCCACCGAGGCGGGCGAGGGCGCCGAGGCGGCCACTGTGGGCACGCAGACGGTCGGCCAGGGCCAGCAGCAACTGATCGCCGGCCTGGTAACTGAACTGTTCGTTGATGCCCTTGAAGTCGTCGAGGCCGACGCAGATCACCGCGACCCGTCGTTGCAGGCGCCCGGCGTCGACCAGGATCTTGTCCAGTTGCTGCTGCAACTGCTGGCGGTTGGGCAGGCCGGTGAGGAAGTCGTACTGGGCCATGCGCAACAGGCTGTTTTCCGCCTCGTGGCGCAGATGGGTATTGCGCTCGATCGAGGCCAGCAACTGGTTGTGGGTATTGATCCACAGCCCCAGTTCGTTGGTTTCGTGGCCCTTGAGCAGCGGCAACTGATGCTCGCTGGGGCGGTCCGGATTGATCTGGGTAAGGTGTTCGATGATCCGCGACAGTGGCTTGGTCAGCAGCCAGTGGTAGACCAGGTACAGCACCAGGCCCATGGCCAGGGCACGCAGCACCCCGGAAATGAAGATGATCACCGAACTGAAGATAAAGCTCTGGCCGTAGCTGGCGGTATCCAGGGTGATGCTCAGGTCGCCGTAGTACTCGCTGTACGGGCCACGGCCGACCAGTTGGGTGGTGAAGGAGCGTTCCTGGCCGAGGATCAGGTCGGTCAGCCAGCGGGTCTGGTTGTCCTGCAGCGGGCGGGATTTTTCCGCGAGCATGGTTTCATTGGGATGACCGATGGAGGCCATGCGCACGGCCTGGTCCTGGAACAGGCCCTCGATGACCTGCATGCCCATTTCCCGGTCGAGGCTGTACACCGCCTGGGTCGACGGGTCGCGGAACATGTCGAGGATGCGCTGCGCATCGCTGGCCACGGCCTGGCGGGTCTTGTAGGCATCGAAGACGATCTGCGCACAGCTGAGCACTACTCCGACGATCAGCGCCGAAAGCAGGACAACCCTGAGCAACTTGACCGATAAGCTGTTCTTGAATTCCAGCTTCAATGGGAGTTCCTTAATCCATGCGCGCGGCATCATTTTGCCATCAACCATGACAATCCACTATCGGCCTTTGCACGGAAAGGTCTGGGCTCTTACCTTTTCCGGTGGCCTGGTCCCTCTCGCCCGGCGGACCTTCAGCACTGTATCGGTTGACCTGTCGCGGGACTTGAGTACCGGACGACGAAAGATTTCCAAGGAGTTGATGTTAGCGTGCCTTGGGTTCTCGGCAAGGTTTGCGGCGTTCTGAGCTTCAAGCTTTAAGCCTCAAGTCATAAGAAAAGGCAGATCGCATCGCTCGCGCTTTTTCTTGCAGCTTATGGCTTGCAGCTTGCGGCTCATAAAACGAAAAAACCCGGCCGAGGCCGGGTTTCTTCAGGAGCGCGGGGCTCAGGCAGTGAACGTCTTGCCTTCGAACTGCTCGGCGACGAACTTCCAGTTGACCAGGTTCCAGAACGCCTCGACGTATTTCGGACGGACGTTGCGGTAGTCGATGTAGTAGGCGTGTTCCCAGACGTCGCAGGTCAGCAGCGGGGTGTCGCCGCTGGTCAGCGGGCAGCCGGCGCCGATGGTGCTGGCCAGGGCCAGGGAACCGTCGGCCTTCTTCACCAGCCAGCCCCAGCCGGAACCGAAGGTGCCGACGGAAGTCTTGGTGAACTCTTCCTTGAACTTGTCGAAGGAGCCGAACGCAGCGTTGATGGCATCAGCCAGGGCGCCGGTTGGCTGGCCACCGGCGTTTGGCGCCAGGCAGTTCCAGTAGAAGGTGTGGTTCCAGACCTGGGCGGCGTTGTTGAAGATGCCACCCGAAGAGGACTTGACGATCTCTTCCAGGGTCTTGCCTTCGAATTCGGTACCTGGGACCAGGTTGTTCAGGTTCACGACGTAGGTGTTGTGGTGCTTGTCGTGGTGGTATTCCAGGGTTTCCTTGGAAATGTGCGGCTGCAGGGCATCGTGGGCGTAAGGCAGCGGCGGCAATTCAAAAGCCATTTGGATTCTCCTAATCAGGTCTGGTGCGGTGAACGCAAGGCCGATCACGGGCGGCCGGAAAATGCGCCGGCGAGTTTGTACTCTTTGCGGCGCAGACTCGGGATCATAGCACCGGGCCTGTGGCTAAACCACGCAACAAGTGTGTGGGCAAGAGGTTCCAGAGCCTTTGCCGGGGTCGGATGAGCGGCCGGTCAGGTGAAAATCAGCTGCGCCGCCACGGCGAACATCATCACCGCGACCATCAGGTCGAGCAGGCGCCAGGTGCTCGGCCGCGCCAGCCACGGGGCCAGCCAGGCGGCGCCGAGCGCGAGGGTGAAGAACCACAGCAGGGAGGCGCTGGCGGCCCCGGCCACGTAGGCGCCGGGCACGCTTTGCTGGGCGCCGAGGGAGCCGATCAGCAGCACGGTGTCGAGGTACACGTGAGGGTTGAGCAGGGTCACCGCCAGGGCGCTGAGCAGCACCGCGCGGCGCGAGCGCAGGCCCTGGCCGTCGCCCTGTTGCAGGCTCTGGCTGGAGCAGGCGCGCATCAGCGCCTTGCTGCCGTACCAGATCAGGAACACTGCGCCACCCCAGCGGGCGACGGCGAGCAGGGTCGGGTTCTGCGCCAGCACGGTGGCCAGGCCGAACACGCCGAGGGCGACCAGCACGGCGTCGCAGAACACGCATAAAGCGGCCACCGGCAGGTGATGTTCACGGCGCAGGCTCTGGGCGAGGACGAAGGCGTTCTGGGTGCCGATGGCCATGATCAGGCCGAAGGCGACGAGGAGGCCGTTTAGGTAGCTTTGCCACATGGGGATGACTCCGGATCTTCAGTGCTTTCCGGGGCCTCATCGCTGGCAAGCCAGCTCCCACAGGGTCAGCGGTGCATGCAATACCTGTGGGAGCTGGCTTGCCAGCGATGAGGCCCGCAATGACTAGCAATTCTCCAGACTTTGCGGATATAAGAAAAACCAATAAACCTCATCCCGTATTAGGAAATCTGATGTTCGACTACAAGCTCCTCTCGGCCCTCGCCGCCGTCATCGAACAGGCCGGTTTCGAGCGCGCCGCGCAACTGCTGGGCCTGTCGCAATCGGCCATCTCCCAGCGGATCAAACTCCTCGAGGCCCGGGTTGGCCAGCCGGTGCTGGTGCGCGCCACTCCGCCGACCCCCACCGAAATCGGCCGGCGCCTGCTTAACCACGTGCAGCAGGTGCGCCTGCTCGAACGCGACCTGCAAGGCCAGGTCCCGGCCCTCGACGAGGAAGGCCTGCCCGAACGCCTGCGCATCGCCCTGAATGCCGACAGCCTGGCGACCTGGTGGGGCGAGGCGGCCAAGGACTTCTGTGCCGAGACCCAGGTGCTCCTCGACCTGGTGGTGGAGGACCAGGAAGTCGGCCTCAAGCGCATGCGCGCCGGCGAAGTGGCCGGCTGCCTGTGCGCCAGCGAACGCCCGGTGGCCGGGGCGCGCAGCGTGCTGCTGGGGGCCATGCGCTATCGTGCGCTGGCCAGCCCGGCCTTCATGGCCCGGCATTTCGGCGACGGTGTCGAGCCGCAGCGCCTGGCCCGCACCCCCGCCATCGTCTTCGGCCCGGATGATTTCCTGCAGCATCGCTACCTGGCTTCATTAGGCATCAGCGACGGTTTCCTGCATCATCTGTGTCCTTCATCCGAAGGCTTCCTGCGCATGACCGAGGCCGGTCTGGGCTGGGGCCTGGTGCCCGAGCTGCAGGCCCGCGAGCAACTGGCCAGCGGGCGGCTGGTCGAGATCGTCGCCGATCGCCCCATCGATGTGCCCTTGTACTGGCATCACTGGCGCAGCGGCGGGCAGTTGCTCAACCAGCTCACCGACCATCTGCGCCGCAGCGCCGGGCAATGGCTGGTGCCGTGGGACGCCCAGGCGGCGTCTGCACCCTCAGGTAAAAAATCGTAAGGCGGAATGTTCATGGGAATTCTGGTCACCGGCGCAAGCGGCTTCATCGGCGGGCGCTTTGCGCGTTTCGCCCTGGAGCAGGGCCTGGAGGTGCGGGTCAACGGCCGCCGTGCCGAGGGCGTCGAGCACCTGGTGCGGCGCGGCGCGCAGTTCATCCCGGGCGACCTCGGCGATCCGGAAGTGGCCCGGCGCCTGTGCCAGGGCATCGACACCGTGGTCCACTGCGCGGGTGCCGTGGGCAACTGGGGGCGTTACCAGGACTTCTACCAGGGCAACGTGGTGGTCACTGAAAACGTCGTCGAAGCCTGTCTCAAGGAACATGTGCGGCGCCTGGTCCATCTGTCCTCGCCGTCGATCTACTTCAATGGCCGCTCGCGCACCGGCATCACCGAGGACCAGGTGCCGCGGCGTTTCTACGATCACTACGCGGCGACCAAGCACCTGGCCGAGCAGAAGGTCTTCGGCGCCCAGGAGTTCGGCCTGGAAGTCCTGGCACTGCGCCCGCGCTTCGTCACCGGGGCTGGCGATGTCAGCATCTTCCCGCGGCTGATGCAGATGCAGCGCAAGAAGCGCCTGGCGATCATCGGCAACGGCCTGAACAAGGTCGACTTCACCAGCGTGCAGAACCTCAACGAGGCTCTGTTCAGCGCGATCAACGCCGGCCCCGAGGCGCTTGGCATGGCCTACAACATCAGCAACGGTCATCCGTTGCCGGTGTGGGACGTGGTCAACTACGTGATGCGCCGCATGCAGTTGCCCCAGGTCACCCGTTACCGCTCGGTCGGGCTGGCCTACACCGCCGCTACACTGAATGAAGGCGCCTGCCTGCTTTGGCCGGGGCGCCCGCAGCCGACCCTCAGCCGCCTGGGCGTGCAGGTGATGAGCAAGGACTTCAGCCTGGATATCAGCCGTGCCCGGCATTACCTGGATTACCGCCCGCAGGTCAGCATCTGGGCTGCGCTGGATGAATTCTGCGCCTGGTGGCAGGCCCAGCAGGGCGGTCACTGAACCCGATCCCCTGATCGTGGTCGATGAGGGCGCCGCGAAGCGGTTTATACTAGCGCCCATTTTGCTATCACCGTGGTTGAAAACTGCCCATGCGCAACGATGCTCGAGACGATTTTGACGATGTGCCCACCCTTCAGGCGGTGGAGCGCGATGACGATGAGTTCGCCCCTGCGGCGCACCCGCGCAGCGCCCGCAATCGTGCGGCCAAGGCGCCGATGGTCGGGCCACTATGGGCCTTGCTGGGTGCCTCGTTCATCGCCCTGGCCGGCGTGGCCTGGTGGAGCTTCCAGCAGATCTCGCTGATGGAGCAGCAACTGGTGGCGACCCAGGAAAGCTTCGCGCGCATCA
The DNA here is from genome assembly GCF_001941965.1 of Pseudomonas putida. Classification (GTDB taxonomy): domain Bacteria; phylum Pseudomonadota; class Gammaproteobacteria; order Pseudomonadales; family Pseudomonadaceae; genus Aquipseudomonas; species Aquipseudomonas putida_L. The sequence goes on from NZ_MKZO01000073.1 coordinate 230,259, forward strand.
GCGAGGAGGCGGCGGGGCGGTTGCAGGTGATTTCCGGCAAGGTCTCGGCCAGCGAATCGTCGGCCAACACCGAGAATGAAGCACTGAAGCTTCAGGTACGCCAGTTGCAGGCCAGCCTGGGCGAGCAGGGCAAGCTGCAGGAAGGGCAGGCTGGTGAGCTGGGCAAGCGCCTGGAAACGGCGATGGCCCAGGTCAGCCAGCAGCAGGCGGCCAATGCCGCGTTGCAGACCGAATTGCAGAATCAACTGGCGGCGGTGGCCAAGGAGCTGACTGCGGTGAAGGCGGCGCAACTGGATGGCGGCAAGATCGACGGGCAGATCAAGTCGGTGGCCGATGAGGTCGCGGCGCTCAAGGCGGCGAAGGTGGATGGCAGCAGGATCGATACCCAACTGAAGAACCAGGCGGCGGCGACCCAGCGCCTGGAGCAGGACCTGATCGTGCTCAAGAGCGAGCAGGAGAATCGTCCCGTAGCGGCTGCCGGTGGTGGCGCCTCGACGGCGGAATTCGATGCCTTCCGCGGGCAGGTCACCCGCAACATCAACACCCTGCAAAGCCAGGTGCAGAATCTGCAGCAGCAGATCAATGCCAAGAACTAAGTGACCTTCAGGGCCCTATCGCTGGCAAGCCAGCTCCCACAGGTTCGGCGGTGCACGCGGTCCCTGTGGGAGCTGGCTTGCCAGCGATGAGGCCCTGAAGAACGACATCACATCCGCGGATAATCGATATACCCCACCGGCCCCTTCCCATGGAAGGTCTCCGGCCGCGCCTCATTCAGCGGCGCATCCGCCGCCAGCCGCGCCGGCAGGTCCGGGTTGGCGATGAACGGAACGCCGAACGCCACCGCATCCGCATTCCCCGCCGCCAGCGCCGCATTGGCGCTCTGCTTGTCGAAGCGCTCGTTGACGATATACGGCCCGCCAAACGCCGCCTTGATCTGTGGCCCGAGGCTGTCGTCGGCTTCCTTCTCCCGCGAGCAGATGAAGGCGATGCCGCGCTTGCCCAGCTCCCGGGCGACATAGGTGAAGGTTTCTGCCCGATTCGCATCGCCCATGTCATGGGCATCGGCGCGCGGCGCCAGGTGCACGCCGACCCGCTGGGCGCCCCACACCTCGATCACCGCATCGGTGACTTCCAGCAAGAACCGCGCACGGTTCTCCAGCGAGCCGCCGTAGCCATCGCTGCGCTGGTTGGTGCTGCTTTGCAGGAACTGGTCGATCAGGTAACCGTTCGCCGCATGCACCTCGACGCCGTCGAAACCGGCGGCCTTGGCGTTCTCCGCCGCCGTACGGTAGGCGTCGACGATATCTTCCAGCTCGGCCGTTTCCAGGGCCCGTGGCGTCGGGTATTCGGTGATCGGCCGCACCAGGCTGACATGCCCCTTGGGCTGGATCGCGCTGGGTGCCACCGGCAGTTCGCCGTTCAGGTAGCTTGGGTGGGAGATGCGGCCCACGTGCCAGAGTTGCAGGAAGATCCGCCCGCCGGCGGCATGCACGGCCTTGGTCACGTTGGTCCAGCCGCGCACCTGGTCGTTGGACCAGATCCCCGGCGTATCCGGGTAGCCCACGCCCATGGGCATGATCGAGGTCGCCTCGCTGAGGATCAGCCCGGCGCTGGCGCGTTGTACGTAGTACTCGGCCATCAGCGCGTTGGGCACCCGGCCCTCGTCGGCGCGGCAGCGGGTCAGCGGGGCCATGATGATGCGGTTCGGCAATTCGAGGTCGCCGAGGGTGATCGGATCAAACAGAGTCGTCATTGCTCAAACCTCAGTGGGTTGTGGGGGCCATTACGGAGCATGGGGATTGCTGTCAGAGCTCGTGGCTCAATTGCGCGAGAAACGCCTGGATGGTGTCCTCGTTGCGCTTGAAGAAGTTCCACTGCCCGACCTTCTGGCTGCTGATCAGGCCGGCCCGTTGCAGGGTGGCCAGGTGCGCCGAGACGGTGGACTGCGACAAGCCGCAGCGCTGGTCGATCTGCCCCGCGCACACGCCGTTGTCGAGGCTGTGGTACTGGTCGGGGAAGCAATGCTGCGGGTCTTTCAGCCAGCCGAGGATGTCGCGCCGCACGGGGTGGGCGAGGGCTTTTATTATTTCGTCGAGATCAAGGGGCATGGTCGGGCTCGTAGGGGTGTAGCGGTATATCGCGATGGGGCGAAATGTAAATCGGTATTTCGCGATATACAAATATGAAAAGGTTTGGGGTGTAGAAAAAATCGGTATATGCGGTGTTCTTTCGGGCCCTATCGCTGGCAAGCCAGCTCCCACAGGTTCAGCGGTGCACTCGGTCCCTGTGGGAGCTGGCTTGCCAGCGATGAGGCCCTCAAAAGCGCCACAAATGCCTTAGACTCACACCCCATGAACTACCTAGCCCACCTCCATCTCGGCGGCGACCAGCCCGAGCAATTGCTCGGCAGCCTCTACGGCGATTTCGTCAAGGGCCCGCTCGAAGGCCGTTTCTCCCTGCCCCTGGAGCGGGCGATCCGCTTGCACCGGCATATCGACACCTTCACCGACAGCCACCCCCTGGTGCTTGCCTCCCTGGCGCGCTTCCCCACCGAGCGCCGGCGTTTCGCCGGAATCATCCTCGATGTGTTCTTCGACCACTGCCTGGCCCTGCACTGGCACGATTACGCCACGCAGCCACTGCCGCAATTCACCGCGCGGGTGTACCAGGTATTGGACAGGGAGCCGGCGCTGCCGGGCCGCCTGGCGCAGATCGCGCCGTTGATGGCGGCTGGAGACTGGTTGGGGTCGTACCGCGAGTTCGCGGTGCTGGAGCAGGTATTCCGCGGCATCGCCCGGCGGCTGTCGCGCCCGGAAGGCATGGCCGGGGCGATGGCGGAGGTGGAAGCCCTGTATCCGTTGCTGCTGGAGGACTTCCGCCAGTTCTATCCTGAGTTGCAGGCCTTCGCCGCCGCCGCGCTGGCCGACCCTCAGGCCGCCTTGGCGCGGCGCTGAGGCAAGGTTTCCGCCGCTTCGCCGAACAACGCCCGGCTCACCGCCTGCTGCGCCTGGAACGCCAGGGCCGCACGTTCCTCGCCCTTGCTGGCGATCGGCTCCAGCAACTGCACCTCGACGTCGCCACAAGGCTGGGCGAACAGGCGCATCAGGTGCGACAGCAGATCATCATCACCAATGAACGGCGCAATCGGATCCGGCTTGCCATCCCGCAGGTAACGCACGGCTACCGGCTGCAGCGGTACTTCGCTGTCGATGGCACTGGCCAGCAGGCGGCCGTGGAAGGTGCGCAGGCTGCGGCCATCGGTGGTGGTGCCTTCCGGGAAGATCAGCAGCGGGCATTGCTGCACCAGGTGCTGGCTGATCTGCCGACGCAACAACTGGCTGTCGCCACCGCCACGACGGATGAACAGGGTCCCGGCCTTGTGCGCCAGCCAGCCGGCCACCGGCCAGGTGCGCACTTCGGCCTTGGACAGGAAGGACAGCGGGGCGAGCATGCCCAGCACCGGGATATCGGTCCAGGACACATGGTTGCTGACCCACAGCATCGGCTGGCGGGGCAACTCGCCGATGACCTTGACCCGGAACGGCAGGGCATTGACCAGGCGCTTCATGAAGATCTGCGACCAGCGCTGCCGGCGTTGCGCCGACGCGTTGATGCCCAGGCGCTCGAACAGGCCGAACGCCGAGGCCATGCCCAGGCCCAGCAGGACCACCAGCAGCAACCGGGCGATGCGGGCGAACACCCGCAGGCGCTGCATCACACGGCCGCCTTGAAGTGACGGGCGTAGCGCGGGCACAGTTCGTCGCGCTTGAGCAGGATGAACACGTCGGCGACCTGGAAATCTTCGTCCCAGCAAGGCTCGCCGCAGATCTTCGCGCCCAGGCGCATGTAGGCCTTGAGCAGCGGTGGCATCTGCGCCACCACGTTGCCTGGCAGGGCCAGGTTCGGCAGCGGGTTCTTCGGTTCGGCGCGCAGGTGCTCGGTGCACAGGTGCTGTTCGCGCAGGCGCTGCATGATCGCGTGGGCCTGCACGCCGCCGTCCTGCATCGGGATGCTGGCGCAGCCCATCAGGTAGCGGTACTGGCCTTCGTTGAGGATCTCGGCCAGCTCGCTCCACAGCACGGCGATGGTCCCGCCGTTGCGGTAGGCGGCGTCGACGCAGGTACGGCCGAGTTCGAGGATCGGGCCTTGCAGATGGACCAGGCCATGCAGGCTGAATTCTTCTTCGCTGTAGAAGCGGCCCAGGCTGCTGGCGGCCTGGTGGTCGAGCAGGCGGGTGGTGGCGACCAGGCAACCGCTGTTGAGGTCGCGCACGCCGATGTGCATGCAGTGGTCGTCGTAGTCGTCCATGTCCAGGCCCTGTTCGGCGCCTTTCAACTTGGCCTTGAATTCACCACTGAAAACGCTGAAGCGCAGGGCCTGGGCCTCGCGAAGTGCAGCCGGGCCCACCAGGCGTTCGGCTTGCAGACGGCGTTCAGTGCTGTTGTCGCCAGAGCGAGCGATCTGAGTCATTGCGTGTCTCCATAAGCCAGCCATGGGGTTGCGGCCGGTCGACTTTGTTGTGCAAGCTCAGACTAGGTAGGGGGGGTGTCACCCCCGTGAATGTTTGGTGATGCTTGTATGACAGGCCCCAAGGAGTCCCGCGATGAGCTGGCTGGAACGTCTCGATCACGCTGTATCCCAACCCTTGTTGAGCAACCTCGACGACACCTGGGCGGCACTGCTCGACCGCCTGGGTTCGGTGTCGCCGTTCGAGTTGGCGGTGCTCGGCGGCAAGGCCATGCCCACGCCGGGGCTGGCCTTCCTGGCCGGATACCAGGCGGCATTGCGGGTGCTCTGGCCTAGCGCGCCAGAGAGCCTCGGCGCGTTGTGTGCCAGCGAGAAACGCAGCGTCCGGCCGGCGGACATGCACATGCGCCTGGACCTGGAAGCCCTGCGCCTGAATGGCAGCAAGGATTTCGTCACCGGTGGGCACGAGGCCGACTGGCTGCTGGTGGCGGCCCGCAGCGAAGCGCCGGGGGAGGCGCCGCAGATCAGTCTGGCGGTGGTCTATCCGGGAGAGCCGGGAGTGCGGCTCGATCCCTTGCCAGCGTTGCCACTTATGCCGGAGGTGGGACATGCGCGGCTGCATCTGGAACAGGCGCTGTGCGAGCGGCTGGCGGGGGATGGCTGGGATGCCTATGTGAAACCCTTCCGCACGCTGGAGGATCTCTACGTGCTGAGTGCGCTGACGGCGTGGCTGTATGGCATCGGGCGTGGCAATGGCTGGTCGCAGGGCTTGATGTTGCGCTTGCTGGCGCTGCTGGCCGGGTGTGCGGAAGGCAGCCGGCAGAGTCCCGAGTCGCCGGCCTGTCATCTGTTGCTCGGCGGATTGTTCGCCCAGTTCGGTGAGATGCGTGACGAGATCAACAAGGCGCTGGCCGAGAGTGAAGGGGAGTGGGCCAATCTGTGGATGCGTGACCAGGGGATCCTGGAGATCGCCAGTGCGGCGCGGGCCAAGCGGTTGGCCAAGGCGTGGGGGCAGGCCGGGTTCTGAGTTGTGGTTGATGGCCTCATCGCTGGCAAGCCAGCTCCCACAGTGACCGAGTACACCGCTGACCCTGTGGGAGCTGGCTTGCCAGCGATGAGGCCCGAAAGAACACCCTCCACCTGTCATGAACCCCGGCTACCCTTGCCCGATCACGCACCCGGGTATCGACCATGCGCACCGCGCTCATCGCCTTCCTCCTGTTCATCCTCACTCCCGCCTGGGCCGACGACTCGGCGTTGCAGGCCTACGCCTTCCCGCCGCGCAACGAGCAGACCCGCGAAGGCATCCGCACCGACGCTCTGCTGGTCATCCAGGACGGCAAGGTCGTCTACGAGCACTACGCCGCGCCGACCGGCGCCGACACCCCGCACCTCACCTGGTCCATCAGCAAGAGCGTGATGGCCACCGTCCTCGGTGTTGCCTACGGCGAAGGCCGCTTCAAGCTTGATGACCCGGTCGCCACTTTCTACCCGCCGATGAAGGCCCACCCCCAGGTGCGTATCCAGGACCTGATGCACTGGGCCAGCGGCCTCGACTGGCAGGAAGATTACGAGTACGCCCCGCTGAAGTCCTCGGTGGTCGCCATGCTCTACACTAACGGCCGCAAGGACATGGCCGCTTTCACTGCCGCCCATGGTGTGGCTGCCGCACCGGGCGAGCGTTTCCTCTATTCAAGTGGCGACAGCAATCTCCTCGCCGCCGCCCTGCACCAGATGGTTGGCCCGGAGCGCTACGCCGATTATCCCTGGGCCGCCCTGTTCCAGCCCCTCGGCATCGAAAGAGCGGTCTGGGAACGGGACGCCCAGGGCACCTTCGTCGGTTCGTCCTACCTCTACATGACCGCCCGCGAGCTGGCGCGCATCGGCCAACTGATGCTCGACGACGGCCGCTGGCAAGGCCGGCAACTGCTCCCGGCGGACTGGGTGAAATTCACCCGAACGCCCTTCGCCAAGGCCGCCGCCGAACCCGGCGAAGCGATGCCCGGCGGCCAATGGTGGCTGAACAACACCTTGGCCTGGCCGGACGCCCCTGGCGACACCTTCGCCGCCCTCGGCCATTGGGGCCAGGGCCTCTACGTGCTGCCGAAACAGAAGCTGGTGATCGTCCGTTACGCCGACGACCGCGACGGCAGCTTCCAGCACAACACCCTGCTGCGCCAGGTCCTCGCCGCCTTCCCCGGAGAACAGCCATGAAACGCCTGTTGCTGCTGGTGCTCCTTGGCCTGCTGGCCTGGGGCTGGTCGGAGCGGGCGGCCTTGAGTGCCTTCCCCGGCATCCTCAGCGCCTACTCGGCCAAGGAGTTCTGCTCGTGCCGCTACGTGATGGGCTTCGACGCCGCTTACTGCACAACCTACGTCAAGCAATGGCTGCCCCTGAGCGACCTGCGTGACGACCCCATGGCCCACCGCGTCGATGCCCGCGGCCTCGGTCGCAGCGCCAGCGCCCAGTGGCAAGGCCCGCGCGAGGGCTGTCGCTTGCTGCCGTGAGGGCGGGCGGGTAAGGTTGAGCGCCAAAGTGTTTCAGGACTTCAAATGTTCAGCCCGCTCCGCCTCCTGCTCGCCGCCCTGGCGCTCGTCTGCCTTCCCGCCCAGGCCAATTGGTACCTGGACAACGAGTCATCCCGCCTTTCCTTTATCACCAGCAAGAACGGCGATGTGTCGGAAGTGCACCGCTTCCTGGTGCTGCACGGCAAGGTCGACCGCAAGGGCGCGGCGTCCCTGCAGGTCGAGATGGATTCGGTCAGCAGCGGCATCCCGCTGCGCGACGAGCGCATGCGCAAGGACCTGTTTGCGGTCGAGAGCTTCCCCGAGGCGAGCATCCGCGCCCAGCTCGACCTGCGTCCGATCAACGACCTGGCCAATGGCGCCCAGCTCGAACTGCGCCTGCCGCTGAACGTCACCCTGCACGGCAAGACCCACAGCTATAACGCCCAGCTCCTGGCCACCCGCCTCGATGAGCGGCGTTTCCAGGTGGTGACCATGGAGCCGCTGATCCTGCGTGCCGAGCATTTCGACCTGGCCCCGGGCCTGGAGACCCTGCGCAAGGCGGCCGGGCTCAAATCGATCAACCTCTCGGTGCCGGTGGGTGCGGTGCTGATCTTCACGGCGCGCTGACATGGCCGGGCCGGTCTTTCCCTGGCGTTCCGGCAATCAATTCGAACTGCTGGTCGACGGACCGGCGTTTTTTCCCGCCATGCTCACCGCCATCGCCCGGGCCGAGTTCCAGGTCGATCTGGAGCTGTACCTGGTGGAGGCGGGAGCCTGCGCCGAGGCCATGGTCCTGGCCCTGGTCAGCGCTGCCGAGCGCGGCGTGCAGGTGCGCTGCCTGTTCGATGACTATGGCTCGTTGGCTTTTACCCTGAGCCTGCGTCAGCGTTTGCAAGGTGCGGGCGTCGAGCTGCGCTGGTACAACCGCCTGCGCTGGCGGCGCGGTGTGCGCAACCTGTATCGCGACCATCGCAAGATCCTCCTCGTCGACCAGAATGTGGCCTGGGTCGGCGGCACGGGCGTCACCGACGAGTTCTGGCATCCCGGCGAGAACAGCAGTGAATGGCACGAGGTGATGGTGCAGATGCAAGGGCCGCTGGTGGCGGACTGGCAGATGCTCTTTGACCGTCAATGGCGGGCCAACCCCCGGCGGGTCGCCTGGCGCCCGCCGACCCATTTCGGCCTGCCGCGTTTGCCGCGCCTGCCGCCTGGCCGTGAAGGGCAGGGCCGGGTCGCCTATGCCGACGCCCGCCAGCATCGCGACATCCTGCAATCCCTGGTCCGAGCCCTGAACAACGGCAAGCAGCGGATCTGGCTGGCGACCCCGTATTTCCTGCCGACCTGGAAGGTCCGCCGGGCATTGCGCCGGGCTGCCTCGCGGGGTGTCGATGTACGCCTGCTCCTGACAGGCCCGCGTACCGACCATCCCTCGGTGCGCTATGCCGGTCATCGCTATTACCCGCGCCTGCTGCGTGCCGGGGTGAAGATCTTCGAATACCAGCCGTGCTTCCTGCACCTGAAGATGGTGGTGGTGGATGAATGGGTGAGTATCGGCTCGTGCAACTTCGATCACTGGAATTTGCGCTTCAACCTTGAGGCGAATGTCGAGGCCATCCACCCGGGGCTGAATCAGGCGGTGACCGAGAGCTTCGTCCGCGATTTCGCCTTGAGCAGCGAAGTCAGTCTCGACGACTGGCGCGCGCGCCCGCTGTGGCGGCGGGTGCAGCAGCGGATCTGGGGCTGGCTGGACCGGCTGGTGGTGAACCTGCTGGATCGCCGCGACTGAGGCGGGACGTAGTAGGCGCCTATTACCCGCAAGCGCCCGGCAAGGTCTAACGTGTCTGGGTACCTTTTCCCCTGCACACGAAGGAGAGCGTGAAATGGCGGCCAAGAAGATTCTGATGCTGGTGGGTGACTACGTCGAAGACTACGAAGTGATGGTGCCGTTCCAGGCCCTGCAGATGGTCGGTCATACCGTGCATGCGGTGTGTCCGGGCAAGCACGCGGGGCAGTCGGTGCGCACCGCGATCCACGATTTCGAAGGCGACCAGACCTACAGCGAAAAGCCGGGGCACAACTTCGGCCTCAATTTCGATTTTGCCAAGGTCAAGTCCGAGGACTACGACGCCTTGGTCATTCCTGGCGGCCGTGCCCCCGAGTACCTGCGCCTGAACGAAGAGGTGCTGGCGTTGGTCAAGGCCATCGACCAGGCCGGCAAGCCGATCGCGGCGGTCTGCCATGGCGCGCAACTGCTGGCGGCAGCCGGCGTGCTGGAAGGCCGTGAATGCAGCGCTTACCCGGCCTGCGCGCCGGAAGTGAAACTGGCGGGCGGTCGCTATATCGATATCGAGGTGACCCAGGCCCATGTCCAGGGCAATCTCGCCACGGCTCCGGCCTGGCCGGCGCATCCTGCGTGGCTGGCGGGCTTCCTTGGCCTGCTGGGTACCCGCATCACCCTGTGAGGTAGCGACCATGTGCGAGCTGTACGTCAAGGCCGACCCGATCCTCTACGAATCCCGCAGCCGCTCGCTGCGCATTCGCGGGGTGGTGACCACACTGCGTCTGGAAAACCAGTTCTGGGATGTGCTGCGGGAAATCGCCGAGGTCGATGGCATGACCACCAACCAGCTGATTACCAAGCTGTACGACGAAGTGATGGAGTACCGCGGCGAGGTGGTGAACTTCGCCTCGTTCCTGCGGGTGAGTTGTATCCGTTACCTGGGCCAGCGCCGCAATACCGAGCCGGTCCCCTTGAAAGCCGTCGCGCGTTGAGCCAATAAAAAAGCGGCGTGGAGACCACGCCGCTTTTTGCCTTTCACTTGAAGCTTATCGCTTGAAGCTTGTGGCTTTTTACTTCACTTCCACCGCCAGGCTCTCGGCAATCTTGCTCTGCCAGATCGCAGGACCGGTGATGTGTACCGACTCACCGTTGCTGTCCACCGCGACGGTGACCGGCATGTCCTTGACCTCGAACTCGTAGATCGCTTCCATGCCCAGTTCGGCGAAGGCCAGGACCTGGGATTTCTTGATCGCCTGGGCGACCAGGTAGGCAGCGCCACCCACGGCCATCAGGTACACGGCCTTGTTGTCCTTGATCGCGTCGATCGCGGTCGGGCCACGCTCGGACTTGCCGATCATGCCCAGCAGACCGGTCTGCTCGAGGATCTGGCGGGTGAACTTGTCCATGCGCGTCGCGGTGGTCGGGCCAGCCGGGCCAACCACTTCTTCACGTACCGGGTCGACCGGGCCGACGTAGTAGATGAAGCGGCCTTTGAGGTCCACCGGCAGCTCTTCGCCACGGTTGAGCATTTCGACCATGCGCTTGTGCGCAGCGTCGCGGCCGGTGAGCATCTTGCCGTTGAGCAGGATGGTCTCGCCCGGTTTCCAGCTCTGCACGTCTTCCGGGGTCAGGGTGTCGAGGTTGACACGGCGGGCCGACGGGCCGGCTTCCCAGACGATTTCCGGGTAGGCGTCCAGCGACGGCGCTTCCAGTTCGGCCGGGCCGGAGCCGTCCAGGACGAAGTGGGCGTGACGGGTGGCGGCGCAGTTCGGGATCATGCACACCGGCAGCGACGCGGCGTGGGTCGGGTAGTCCATGATCTTCACGTCGAGCACGGTGGTCAGGCCGCCGAGGCCCTGGGCACCGATACCCAGCTGGTTGACCTTGTCGAACAGCTCCAGGCGCAGTTCCTCGATGCGGTTCTGCGGGCCGCGGGCTTTCAGCTCATGGATGTCGATGGATTCCATCAGGACTTCCTTGGCCATCACCGCGGCTTTCTCGGCAGTACCGCCGATGCCGATGCCGAGCATGCCAGGCGGGCACCAGCCGGCGCCCATGGTCGGAACGGTCTTCAGTACCCAGTCGACGATCGAGTCGGACGGGTTGAGCATGGCCATTTTCGACTTGTTCTCGGAACCGCCGCCCTTGGCCGCCACGTCCACTTCCACGGTGTTGCCCGGAACGATGGAGTAGTGGATGACCGCCGGGGTGTTGTCCTTGGTGTTTTTACGCGCACCGGCCGGGTCGGCCAGGATCGAGGCGCGCAGGACGTTGTCCGGCAGGTTGTAGGCGCGACGCACGCCCTCGTTGATCATGTCGTCGACGCTCATGGTCGCGCCGTTCCAGCTCACGTCCATGCCGACGCGGACGAACACGGTGACGATACCGGTGTCCTGGCAGATCGGGCGGTGGCCGGTGGCGCACATGCGCGAGTTGATCAGGATCTGGGCGATCGAATCACGCGCAGCCGGCGACTCCTCGCGCAGATAGGCTTCGTGCATCGCCTGGATGAAATCGACGGGGTGGTAGTACGAAATGAATTGCAGGGCATCGGCGACGCTCTGAATCAGGTCGTCTTGCTTGATCACGGTCATGCAGCGCGCTCCTCTTAAACACGGGAACATTCAATAGGTATTCCGACGCGGACAGGCCGAGGTGTCGAAACGACCTTTCAGACACGCCGCGACAAAATGTCCCGGCGCAAAAAAGGCGCGGCAGTATAGCGCGGCTGGGCTTTTGGTACACGCGCCAGTGGTCCAACCATGGTCGGTGATCGCCCGGCATCGTTTTTGCTGTTTCCCTTGGCCTGTGGATCGGAACAGGCCTAGATTGGCGCATGAATATTCAGGGGAGATGAACAGCAATGCCTGAACTGCAGGTCGGCGAACGCCAATGGTCCGTTGCGCCCGGCAGCAATCTGCTAGATGCCCTTAATGATGCGGGCTGCGGTGTGCCTTACAGCTGCAGGGCGGGGAGCTGCCATGCCTGCCTGGTGCGCTGCGTGGACGGCGAGCCGGAAGATGGCCGGCCCGAGGCCCTGAGCGCGGCGCAGCGCGAGGCCGGCTGGCGCCTGGCCTGTCAGTGCCGGGTGGGGATGGATTTGCGGGTGGCGTTGTTCGATCCGCAGACCGATGGCCAGCCGGCGCGGGTGGTCGCGGTGGAGTGGCTGGGCGAGGTGTTGCGCCTGCGCCTGCAACCGCTGAACGGCCTGCGTTACCAGGCGGGGCAGCATCTGTTGTTGTGGAATGCCCTGGGCGTGGCGCGCCCGTATTCCCTGGCCAGTGTGCCGGGTGAGGACCCGTGGCTGGAGTTCCATATCGATTGCCGGCAGCCGGGGGCGTTCTGTACGCCGGCGCGGCACCTGGTCGAAGGGGCGGAGTTGCGGCTCGGCGAGTTGCGTGCCGGCGGCCTGCATTACGACCCGGACTGGCAGGAGCGGCCGCTCTGGCTGCTGGCGGCCGGGACGGGCCTGGCGCCGTTATGGGGCATCCTGCGCGAGGCGCTGCGCCAGGAGCATCGCGGGCAGATCAGGTTGCTGCACCTGGCGCGGGATGAAGGCGGGCATTATCTGGCCGAGGAATTGAAGGAGAGGGCGGCACAGCATCCGCAGTTGCAGGTGGAACTGGTGACGCCGACCGGGTTGCCGATGGCCCTGGCGGCGTTGCGCGTGCAGTCGCGGCAGACGGTGGCGCTGGTGTGCGGGGCGCCGGGGAGTGTGGAGGAGTTTTCGCGGCGGCTGTTTTTGGCGGGGGTGCCGAGGAATCAGGTGTATTCCGATCTTTTTGTGGGGCATGTGTAGGCCCTATCGCTGGCAAGCCAGCTCCCACAGGTGTTGCATGCACCGCAGACCCTGTGGGAGCTGGCTTGTCGGACCGCCGCACCGCAGCGATAGGGCCCGAAAGAACAATGAAAAACGCCCGGCTCAAGGCCGGGCGTTTTCATTCACAGCAAGCGCATCAAACCAGCGGATCACCGACATGCAGGATCTTCATGCCATTGGTGCCACCGATGGTGTGGTAGCTGTCGCCCTTGGTCAGGATGACCCAGTCACCCTGCTCGACCACGCCACGCTTGAGCAGCTCGTCCACGGCAGCCTGGCTGACCTGTTCCGGGGCCAGCGCCGCCGGGTCGAACGGCACGGTGTAGACGCCGCGGAACATGGCCACGCGGGCCTGGGTCTCGCGGTGCGGGGAGAAGGCGAAGATCGGGATCGAGGAACGGATCCGCGACATGATCAGCGGGGTGTAGCCGCTTTCGGTCAGGGCGATGATCGCCTTCACGCCCGGGAAGTGGTTGGCGGTGTACATGGCCGCCAGGGCGATGCTCTCGTCGCAACGGCTGAACTGGGTGCCCATGCGATGGCTGGAGGTCTTGCTGGTCGGGTGCTTCTCGGCACCGAGGCAGATCCGCGCCATGGCCTGCACCGCTTCCAGCGGGTAGGCACCGGCAGCACTTTCGGCCGAGAGCATGACGGCGTCGGTGTAGTCCAGCACGGCGTTGGACACGTCGGACACTTCGGCACGGGTCGGCATCGGGTTCTGGATCATCGACTCCATCATCTGGGTCGCGACGATCACTGCTTTGTTGTGGCGGCGCGAGTGCAGGATGATCTTCTTCTGGATGCCCACCAGCTCGGCATCGCCGATTTCCACGCCGAGGTCGCCACGGGCCACCATCACCGCGTCACTGGCGCGGATCAGGCCGTCGAGGGTTTCGTCGTCAGCCACGGCTTCGGCACGTTCGATCTTGGCCACCAGCCAGGCGGTACCGCCGGCTTCGTCGCGCAGGCGACGGGCATATTCCATGTCGGACGCATCGCGCGGGAAGGACACGGCCAGGTAGTCCAGGTCCATTTCCGCAGCCAGCTTGATGTCGGCCTTGTCTTTCTCGGTCAGGGCCGGCGCAGTCAGGCCGCCACCCTTGCGGTTGATGCCTTTATGGTCGGACAGCGGGCCGCCGATCAGCACTACGCAGTGCAGCGAGTCGGCGGTGGCGGTTTCGACGCGCATGACCACGCGGCCGTCGTCGAGCAGCAGTTCGTCACCGACGCCGCAGTCCTTCACCAGGTCCGGATAGTCGATGCCGACGATTTCCTGGGTACCGGCAGTCAGCGGGTGCGCGGTGGAGAAGGTGAAGCGGTCGCCCACCTTCAGTTCGATTCGTTTGTTGGTGAACTTGGCGATGCGGATCTTCGGACCCTGCAGATCGCCCAGCAGCGCCACGTGGCGGTTGTGGCGGGCAGCGATGTCACGGATCAGCCGGGCGCGAGCCTTGTGCTCGTCCGGGGTGCCGTGGGAGAAGTTCAGGCGGGCGACATCCAGGCCGGCGAGGATCAGTTGTTCGATTACTTCCGGTGAATTGCTGGCGGGGCCGAGGGTGGCGACGATTTTGGTACGGCGGATGGTCATGCACAGACTCCTGTAGTGAAGCGCAGCGAAAGGCTACTCCTGAAAAGCGCTGTAGTCATTGTTCCTTTGCACTACCTTGGGAGGGGGCAGGCGGGCGTTTGAACGGGGACTTCGAGCTGCAAGCTACAAGCCGAAAGCTACAAGTAAAAGCGGATCGCGTATTCTCTTGCAGCTTGCAGCTTGCAGCTTGCAGCTTGCAGCTTGCAGCTTCGTGGCTGAAGAATTCCGGTCAGGCGCCGATACACTGCCTATCGAAAGGAGAATCCCCATGCGAGCCCTGATTGTCTTGGCCCTGGCGACCAGCGTCGTCGGCTGCACCCGCTGGTCCATGGACCACCACCTGAACAATGCGTACCGGGCCTACGACCGCGGCGATTGCGAGCAGGTCACCCTGGAACTCTCGCAGGTCGATCGCACCAGCCGCGCACGACCGTTCATCTGGCCGGAAACCGCGCTGCTGCGGGGCCAGTGCCTGGAGCGCCAGAAGCTGTTCGTCGATGCGGCGCAAACCTACAAATTCATCATCCAGAAGTACCCGCAGAACGAATACGCCTACCGTGCCCAGGCGCGTCTGCAAACGCTTGAACAGCTTGGACATTATCGCGAAGGCGAGGCGGCGATCCCGCGTCCGGTGCCGCTTTCGCCCTCGCGCTGAGGGAGTGCCGGGGCAATTTTGCGCTGGAAGCCTTGCCCCGGTCTGCGCTACTCTCATTGCGACAGACTGTGTACAAAGAGCGTGCACCTGTACAAGACGGCACTAGCGCGACCCTGCTCTAAGGGTCATCCAATGCGACCCATTGCCATGTATACCGAGCGCCGAATCGAGCGTCATCTGCTCCCCCACTTCCTCAAGGTCTACAACCGTTTCACCGATCAGCCCATCGGTTACCTGGGCAATGCATCGGAAGACGGCCTCATGCTGATCAGCACCCTGCCTTTGCTGGTCGGTCCCGATTTCGAACTGCAGTTGCGCATTCCCGCCAAGGCTGGTGCCTGGCAGCGCATCAACATCACCGCCAGTTGCCTGTGGTGCCATGAAGACGCCAGCCCTGGCTTCTACGACTCCGGTTTCATGCTGTTGCAGGCACCCCGGGAGTACGACCAACTGGTGGCCGCCTTGCTCAACTACTTCAGCTTCCGGCCGTTGCCAACCTCGGCATAAGGTAGACTCCGGCGATTTACCCTTCAGGATGAATCGCCGTGAGCTCCAGCATTTTCTGGCACGACTACGAAACCACCGGGATCAACCCGCGCTGCGACCGGCCCCTGCAGGTCGCTGGTGTGCGCACTGATCTGGACCTCAACGAGATCGAAGCGCCGGTGAATCTGTTCTGCCAGCCGAGCGACGATATCCTGCCGCACCCAGCCGCTTGCCTGATCACCGGGATCACCCCGGCGCAACTGGCCCGGGACGGCCTGGCCGAAGCCGACTTCATGACCCGGGTTCACGCCGAACTGGCCCGGCCCGGGACCTGCAGTGCCGGCTACAACACCCTGCGTTTCGACGATGAAGTCACCCGCTACAGCCTGTATCGCAACTTCTTCGATCCCTACGCCCGCGAGTGGCAGGGCGGCAACAGCCGCTGGGACCTGATCGATGTGGTGCGCACGGCCTATGCGCTGCGTCCCGAGGGTATCCAGTGGCCTCGGGGCGAGACTGGCCAGGTCAGCCTGCGTCTGGAACTGCTCAGCGCGGCCAACGGCATCCACCATGGCCAGGCCCACGAGGCGCTGTCCGACGTGCGTGCGACCATCGCCCTGGCCCGTCTGATCCGGGAGAAACAACCGCGCCTGTATGAGTGGCTGTTCGAGCTGCGCAGCAAACACAAAGTCCTCGACCAGGTGCGCTTGTTGCAGCCTCTGGTACATATTTCCGGGCGCTTTTCGGCGGCACGTAATTATCTCGGTGTGGTACTGCCATTGGCCTGGCATCCGGCCAATCGCAACGCGCTGATTGTTTGTGATCTGCACCAGGATATTGCGCCGCTGTTGACGGAAGATTCCGAAGTATTGCGCCAGCGGTTATACACGCGCCGTGAGGAAATGCCTGACGGACAATTGCCTGTTCCTCTCAAGTTGTTGCACATCAACCGTTGCCCGGTGGTGGCGCCATTGGCTGTAGTGCGCAAGGAAGACCAGCAGCGCCTGGGCCTCGATATGTCCGAATTGCTACGCCGTGGTGAACAGCTGATTGCTGCCCGGGAGCAGTGGGAAAATAAATTGGCGCCAATTTATGAAGGCAAGGAGTTCGCTGCGAGCGAAGACCCGGAGCAGCAGCTGTATGACGGTTTTTTCGGTGATCGTGACCGGCGTCTATGCGAGCAGGTGCGCCTGGCAGATCCGCAGCAGTTGGCAAGTGGGCAATGGATGTTCGATGACCCGCGTCTGACAGAACTATTGTTCCGATATAGGGCTAGGAACTTTCCGGCGAGCCTAAGTGAAACGGAGCAAGTACAATGGAGAACATTCTGCCAACAGCGTCTTGATGATCCCGCGATGGGGGCCCCGCATACCCTGGCGGCCTTTGAAACCGCGCTGGGCGAGGCCCTGGCTGGCGCGCTGGGCGAGCAGCGGGCCTTGCTGGAAGCATGGCACGCACATGCCAACGAACTACGTCAGCGCCTGGCCCTGTAAACAGTGTTAAGAGCGCCCAATAAAAAACGCCGGCAATGCCGGCGTTCTTTATTGATAAGGACGCAAATCAATCGAGCAGGGTGGCCCAGCTTTCCACGACGTCACCGCCCCACTTGGCTTTCCACTCTTTCAGGGTCTTGTGGTTGCCGCCTTTGGTTTCGATGATTTCGCCGTTGTGCGGGTTCTTGTATTGCTTGACCTTGCGCGCGCGCTTGGTGCCGGTGACTTTAACTGCGCCGCCGCGTGGGGCCTTGTTCAGTTTGGCTTCCGGGTCCAGCAGGGCAATGATGTCTTTCAGGGATTTGCCGTAGGTCCCCATCAGGTCACGCAGCTTCTTTTCGAATTCCAGCTCTTGCTGCAGCTTGTTGTCTTCGGACAGATTCTTCAGGCGGGCTTGCAGTTCTTTGATGGCTTCTTCGGTAGCGCGATATTCGTTGATCAGGGACATGAGGCGTTCCTTGGTAATTGGGCGTTCGGGATAACAGTGCCGCAATAATAGTCAGACAATCTGCCCAAGTAAACATTCGAGTGCCACGCTTTTCAATGTTTATTCCCGGGATGGATTGTCGCGCTGGCACTTTACAAATGCCGGGAGGTGAAATTCGCAACTAAATTAATCTTCACTGCGGGCCTCGGGTATCCACAGCATGACCTTGGGTAAAGGCACGGGCGCCGCCGGATGTCACGTGACTACTGTAGTTTTGCCGGGCAATCGTTAGAATGTGCGCCTTTGCGAAGTTCTGGAGCCCCCTGCATGCGTACCTATCGGCTGGTGATCGCTTGTCCCGACCGTGTCGGCATTGTCGCCAAAGTCAGTCATTTCCTGGCGTCCCACAACGGCTGGATCACCGAAGCGAGCCATCACTCCGATGACCTGAGCGGTTGGTTCTTCATGCGTCACGAGATCCGTGCCGATACCCTGCCGTTCGGCATAGAGGCCTTCCGCGAGGCGTTCGCGCCGATCGCCGAAGAGTTCTCCATGACCTGGCGGATCACCGATACCGACCAGAAGAAGCGCGTCGTGCTCATGGCCAGCCGCGAATCCCACTGCCTGGCCGACCTGCTGCACCGCTGGCACAGCAACGAGCTGGACTGCGACATCCCCTGCGTGATCTCCAACCACGACGACCTGCGCAGCATGGTCGAGTGGCATGGCATTCCGTTCTTCCATGTTCCGGTCGACCCGAAGGACAAGCAGCCAGCCTTCGCCGAAGTCTCGCGCCTGGTCCAGGAGCACGGTGCCGATGTCATCGTCCTGGCGCGCTACATGCAGATCCTGCCGCCACAGCTGTGCGCGGAATACGCCCAGCAGGTCATTAACATCCACCACAGCTTCCTGCCGTCGTTCGTGGGCGCCAAGCCGTACCACCAGGCCTCGCTGCGCGGTGTGAAGCTGATCGGCGCGACCTGCCACTACGTCACCGAAGAGCTGGACGCCGGTCCGATCATCGAGCAGGACGTGGTGCGCGTCAGCCACAGCGACAGCATCGAGGACATGGTCCGCTTCGGCCGTGACGTCGAGAAGATGGTCCTGGCCCGCGGCCTGCGCTATCACCTGGAAGACCGCGTGCTGGTGCACGGCAACAAGACCGTGGTGTTCAACTGAGGCCATGAGCGACCCGCTCGACCGGGGCGCTGCCCATCCCCCGCCCACCCTGGGCGAGGGCTGTCTCAGTCGCTACGACCCGGAGGCCCTGGACAGCGAGGACGGCACCGATTTTCCCGGTGCCGCCGAACTGTGGCAGGCGCAATCAGCGGCGCAAGCCGGCGAGGCGCTCGAGCAGCGGCCGGCCGAGCAGGCAGAGGAACACCGGCCCGCCGGCGATCAGGTAGAAGTAGTACGTCACGACCCGCCAGACCAGGACCGCAGCCGCCGCGGTTGATTTGCCGACCATCGGCGTCAGCAGCGTCGCCGAGGTCAGCTCCGCCGCACCCGCGCCGCCTGGCAACAGGCTGAACTGCCCGGCGCTCAACGACAGGACCTGGACCAGGAAACTGGAAATCCATTGCAGGTTGCCGCCCAGCCCCAGCAGCACCAGGTACAGCACGCTGTAGCGCAGGGCCCAATGCAGGCAGGTCAGCAGGAAGACCAGGGCCAGCACCCGCCGGGGCAGACGCAAGGTCGCCCGGAACGCCCGAAAGAAATGCAGCAGCCGTCTTGCCCAGCGCCGTTGTGTCGACTCCCGCACATTCAATCTTTTCAGCACGCGCCCGTTCCAGCGCATCAGCCCGCGCCGCCAGCGCAGCAAACCCACTCCCAGCCCCAGCACCGCAAGCATGAGCAGCGCACTGCCGATCAGCATGCCCTCAAGGCTGCGGCCCAGATTGTGGAAGAGGGTGTAGACGACTATCCCAAGTACCGCACCGAGAAAGAACAGCAGGTCATTCAACTGATCCATGGCGAACACGGCGCCGCTGTGGGCGGGCCGAACCCGGTCGCGGGACAGCAGCGCCATCAGGGTCAGCGGGCCACCGCTGCCGCCGGGGGTGGTGCAGATGGCGAACTCGGTGGCCATGATCACCCCGAGGCTGCGCAGGCGACCGATCCTTTCGCCCTGGCTGCCGAGCAACAGGCGCAGGCGTAACGCGTTCAGCACCCAGCACAGCACGATCATGCCGAACAAGGCCAGCAGCAGCCCGGGTGGGAAGCTGCGCAGGCGCGGCAGCAATTCAGCGCCGCCGAGCAGGGCCGGCACCAGCGCCGCCATCAACAGCGCCGCCAGCAGCCAGCCGATGCGGTTCACGGCGCGGGCCTGCTGGCCAGCCAGGCCATCTTGGTCATGGGAATGCGCCCGTCAGTGAGCAGGCGTTGCAGAGTGTCCAGCCAGTAGTTGCGCGAAAAGGCGTGGCGCATGTCCACCGGATGCAGGCCCAGGCGGATGGTGCTGGCATCGCTCATACGGCGCTCATGCATGGCGCTGACGGCCCGCGACAACCCGCGCCGCCAGGCACTGCGGGCACTCCACACCAAGCCTGGCGCATCGACCGGGGTGAAGTCCGGCAACCGGTACAGATGCTGCGGATCGCTGGTGTAGTGCAGCGGCAATTGGCGCAGGGCCTGGCGCGTGCCCCCGCTCATCAGCCAGGCCGGGGCGACGAAGCCGCGCAGGGGCCAGTCCAGGCGCTGGAACAGTTCCACCCCGGCTTCCAGGCGTTGCAGCGCCTGGATTTCGTTCAGGCCATAGAACTCGCCTTCCCAGGTGTAGATGCGGCGCATGAAGTACTCGCCGGGCGAGCGTGGTGGCGGGCCGTCGTCGGTATGGAAGTAGCCATGCAGGGCCAGTTCGCCCCCGCGCACCAGGCGCCGTTCCATTACCCGGCGAAAGCTGGCGTCCTGTTCCAGGGCGTTGCGCTTGTGAAAGTCCGGGACCACCAGCAGGGTCATGGGGATCTGGCCAAGGGCGTCCACCGCTTCGACGAAGGGCTGGTAGTCCGGCCAGGTTTCCGGGGCCACGTCGTGCAGGACCAGCAACACACTGCGGCCGGGGGCAGGGATCTCAGGCATGGGCACGCACCGGCAGGTCACTGTAGCCGAGCACCGCGCGGTAATGGGCGAGCAGGCCACTGACCACGTTGTCCCAGCTGTAATGCTGCTCGACATGCTGGCGCGCCTGCTGGCCGAGCGCCGCGGTGCCGCGCTCGAAGGTTTCGCGCACCGCGTTGGCCATGGCCTGGCCGTCTCCAGGGGCGCAAAGCTGGCCGCAATCGGGGTGGACGATCTCGCTGAAGGCCCCGGCCGCCACCGCCACCACCGGCGTGGCACTGGCCATGGCTTCGAGGATCACCAGGCCGAAGGTTTCCTGATCGCCGGCATGCACCAGCAGGTCGGCGCTGGCCAGCAGGCGGGCGACTTCAGTGGCCGGGCGAAACTCGCCGAACACCGTGACGTTGTCCGGCACATTGACCGGCATATGCGAGCCCACCAGCAACAGGTGCCAGGGCTTGCCCAGGCGCTGGATACAGTCGAGCAGCACCGGCAGGTTCTTTTCCCGCGAGCCGCGGCCGGCGAAGACCAGCAGCCGGGTATCGTCGGCCAGGCCCAGTTCGGCGCGCAGGTTCGGGTCATGGCGTTCGGGGTGGAAGGTGTTTAGGTCGACGCCCAGGCGCTGCACGTGGACATTGGCGACGCCGAGCCGGCGCAGTTTGTGCGCCATCACCTGGCTGGGCGCCAGGACGCGGTCGAAATTGCCGTAGAGCTTGCTGACGTAGGCCTCGACATTGGGGGTGAACCAGTTGCCCATGCGGTTGCTGACCAGCAGCGGCAGATCGGAGTGATAGAAGCCGATCACCGGCACGTCCAGCCGGCGCCGCGCGCCGAGGGCGGCCCAGGCGGTCAGGTAGGGATCGCCAACCTCGATCAGGTCGGGTTGCAGTTCGTGCAGGACATTGCACCAGGGCGCCAGGCGCAGGGGAAAACGATAGCCGTTGCCGAACGGCAGCGGCGGGGCGGGGACTTCGTGGATTCCGTTGTGCTGGCGTGCAACCGCCCCGGGAATCAGCAGGCTGTGGCGGACATTCGGGGCCAGGCCCAGGCGGCGGTGTTTGGCATCAAGATAGGTACGCACACCGCCGCTGGCGGGGGCGTAGAACATGGTGATGTCGGCGATATGCACGATCAGCATCCCTCCGGGATCTTCTTTCGGACAGTCACGCGGCGGCTGCAAAGCCACGGTGACGCGCCTTAGGGTTGACCCTGTGGAAGGATAGTTTGTTCGAAATGTTACGAGGGTGTCCGGCGGCAGGACGCCGCCGGACGGAGGGTCGAATCAGATGCGGAAGCTGCCGACCAGATGCTTCAGGCGACCGGCCTGCTGTTCCAGGTCGGCGCAGGCACGCAGGGTCGATTGCAGGTTCTCGACGCCTTCCTGGTTGAGCATGTTGATTTCGCTGATATCCATGTTGATCGAGTCGACCACGGCGGTCTGTTCCTCGGTGGCGGTGGCCACCGACTGGTTCATGCCGTCGATCTCGCCGATGCGCTGGGTCACGCTGCTCAGGCGCTCGCCGGCCTGGTTGGCGATGCTCACGCTGTCGTGGCTGTGGCGCTGGCTTTGGCTCATGGTGTCCACGGACTCGCGGGCACCGACCTGCAGCTCCTCGATCATGTTCTGCACTTGCTGCGCCGATTCCTGGGTGCGGTGGGCCAGGTTGCGCACCTCGTCGGCCACCACCGCGAAGCCGCGGCCGGCTTCGCCGGCACGGGCCGCTTCGATGGCGGCGTTGAGCGCCAGCAGGTTGGTCTGCTGGGAAATGCTGGTGATCACTTCGAGGATCTGACCGATGTTCACGGTCTTGCTGTTCAGCGTCTCGATGTGGGTGCTGGAGGTGGAGATCATGTCCGACAGGCGATTCATCGCCTGGATGCTGCGGTCCACCACCTGCTGGCCTTCTTCCGCCAGGTGCCGCGCCGAGCTGGCCTGTTGCGAGGCCTGGGCGGCGTTATGGGCGATCTCCTGGGCGGCGGCGCCAAGCTGGTTGATCGCAGCGGCGACGCTGTTGGTGCGGTTGCTCTGCTCGTCGGAGTTGACCATCGACGAGTTGGAGGCGCTGACCACCCGCAGGGCCACTTCGTTGACGTGCTCGGTGGCCGAGGCCACTTCGCGGATCGATTCGTGGATACGTCCGACAAAGTGGTTGAAGGCCTTGCCGAGCATGCCGAATTCGTCGTGGTTGTGGATGTCCAGGCGGCGGGTCAGGTCGCCTTCACCCTGGGCGATGCCTTCCATCGCGCGGATCATGGTGTGCAACGGACGCATCAGCACGTTGATCAGCAGGCCCAGCAGGCCAATGATGAAGCCCACCGCAATGATGGTGGCGATCACCGCCGAGGTCCGGAACTTGCTGAGCATGCCGTAGGCTTTGTCCTTGTCCACGGCCAGGCCAATGTACCAGTTGGCCGACGGCAGGCCTTTCACCGGGGTGAAGCTGAGGATGGTCGGCTTGCCGTCCATTTCCACTTCCACCGGTTTCTTGTCCAGGCGCGGGGTGTTGTTCGGGAACAGCTCGCTCATGGCTTTCATGGTCAGGTCCTTGTTCGGGTGAACGAGGATCTTGCCCTGGTCGTTGACCAGGAAGGCGTAGCCCATGCCGCCGAAGTTCAGCGAGTTGATGATTTCCACCAGGCCGTCCAGCGCCAGGTCGCCACCCACCACGCCGACCTGCGGGGATACCGGGGTGACGATGGAAATCACCATCTTGCCGGTGCTCATGTCGATGTAGGGTTCGGTGAGGATGGTCTTGCCGGCGGCCAGGCCGTCCTTGTACCAGGGGCGAACGCGCGGATCGTAGCCGTCAGGCATCTTCATCTGCGGACGAATGGTGAAGTCACCGTTCGGATGGCCCAGGTAGGTGGTGAGGAAACTTGAAGTCACCGCTTTCTGGCCGAGCATGGTGCCAACGTTCTGCGGATCGCTGGCGATGTTCTGCACGGCGTTTTCCACCAGCAGGATGCGGCCGTCGAACAGGTTCTTGATATTGGTCGCAGTGGTATCGCCCATCTCGCCGAGATAGTTTTCCAGGTTTTCCCGGATGGCATTACGCTGCAAGTAGTCGTTGTACAAAGTGAACAGGCTGAACGCGAGCATCACGATCAGTGAGGCGGCCAACAAGATCTTGTGGCTGAAACGGAGATTTTTATTCATGGCGTGTTGGGTCCGCTAAGGAATCTCCGAACAAGCCTTCAGTTATGCGAGAATCCCCGCAACACCTGATCCGAGCCGCCCATGAGCCAGATGAGCTTTTCCGACTTTGAGTACGCCGGCAAGCGCAAGCAAACCCGCCGAGAGCG
>NZ_MKZO01000074.1 GCF_001941965.1 Pseudomonas putida
GGAATCTCCGAACAAGCCTTCAGTTATGCGAGAATCCCCGCAACACCTGATCCGAGCCGCCCATGAGCCAGATGAGCTTTTCCGACTTTGAGTACGCCGGCAAGCGCAAGCAAACCCGCCGAGAGCGCTTCCTCGCCGAAATGGATCAGGTGGTGCCCTGGGCAGGCCTGCTGGAGCTGATCGAACCGTTCTACCCCAAGGCCGGCGGCGGTAGAAAACCCTATCCTCTGGAAACCATGCTGCGCATCCATCTGTTGCAGAACTGGTTCTCCCTGAGCGACCCGGCCATGGAAGAAGCGCTCTACGAAATCACGCCCATGCGCCAGTTCGCACGCCTGACGCTGAGCGCGCCAATCCCCGAAGACACCACGATCATGAACTTCCGGCACTTGCTGGAGAAGCATCAGCTCGCACCGGCAATCCTTGCGGTCATCAATGGTTATCTGCAGGAAAAAGGCCTGTCGCTGCGCCAAGGCACCATCGTCGATGCCACCATTATTCATGCCCCCAGCTCGACCAAAAATAAAGAAGGCAAGCGTGATCCCGAGATGCACCAGACCAAGAAAGGCGGTCAGTATTTCTTCGGGATGAAGGCGCACATCGGTGCCGATGTCGAGTCCGGCCTGGTGCATCACGTCCATGGCACCGCTGCCAATGTGGCCGATGTCACGCAGGTGGCTGAACTGCTGCATGGCGAAGAAAACGCCGTGTATGCAGATGCCGGTTACACCGGTGTCGAAAGGCGCGAAGAGCATGAAAATCGGGGGGTGATCTGGCAGATTGCAGCGCGTCGCAGCACCTATTCCAAGCTGAACCAGCGCAGCGTACTGTACAAAGCCAAGCGCAAGATCGAGTTCTGCAAGGCTCAGACACGGGCCAAGGTCGAGCATCCGTTTCGCGTGATCAAGCGGCAGTTTGGTTACGTGAAAGTACGTTTTCGTGGGCTGATGAAAAACACGGCTCAGTTGACCACGCTGTTCGCCCTGGCAAACCTGTGGAGGGTTCGAAAACAGCTCATGGGTATGGGTGAGGTTCGCGTTTAACACGGAGAACCGGTCGAAAAAGCTCTCCGTACATGATTTTTCGGTCACTTTTCGTCCAATGACGCTGTAGGTGCCTGGAAAATTGCAACTTGCCGCGGCTGCACGACAAGTTGATCGGAGCATCCCTA
>NZ_MKZO01000075.1 GCF_001941965.1 Pseudomonas putida
CTGCTGTTCTGGCCGGAGCTGGCGGGGCAGGGGGCCAGTCATGAAACCTTGATGGGGTTGGGCCTGGGGCTGCTCGGGACCTTGTGCTTCTCGGCCGGGAACATGTTGTCCAGCGTGCAGCAGAAGTCCGGGCTGCGGCCGATGACCACCAATGCCTGGGGCATGCTGTATGGGGCGAGCATGCTCGGGGTGTATTGCCTGGTCAGCGGCGTGCCGTTCGGCATGGACTGGAGTGGGCAGTATGTGGGGTCGTTGCTGTACCTGGCGGTGCCGGGGTCGGTGATTGCTTTTACCGCGTACCTGACCCTGGTGGGCCGGATGGGGCCGGAGAGGGCGGCTTATTGCACCGTGCTGTTCCCGCTGGTGGCGCTGAATGTGTCGGCGGTGGTGGAAGGGTATCAGTGGACGGCGCCAGCGCTGGTGGGGCTGGTGCTGGTGATGATGGGGAATGTGCTGGTGTTCAGGAAGCCCAAGGCCAAGGTGGTGAATGCCGAGGCGGTGCTGAGGTAGATGGATTTCTGTTGGTCGTCAGGGCCTCATCGCTGGCAAGCCAGCTCCCACAGGGACCGCGTGCACCGCTGAACCTGTGGGAGCTGGCTTGTCGGACCGCCGCACCGCAGCGATAGGGCCCTGAAGGACTACTTCCAGACCTGCGGATTCACCAGGTCCCGAGGCCGCTCACCCAGCAGGGCAGCCCGCAGGTTGTCGATCGCCCGGTTGGCCATCGCCTCGCGGGTCTCGGCCGTAGCCGAGCCCACATGCGGCAAGGTCACCGCATTGCTCAGCGAGAACAGCGGCGACTCGCTCAGCGGTTCCTTCTCATACACATCCAGCCCGGCCCCGCGAATGGTACCGTTCTGCAGCGCTTCCACCAGCGCCGCCTCGTCCACCACCGGACCCCGGGAAATATTGATCAGGAACGCACTGCGCTTCATCAGCTTGAACTGCTCCGCACCGATCAGATGCTTGGTATGCGCACTCAACGGCACCACCAGGCAGACGAAATCGGCTTCCGCCAGCAACTGCTCCAGGCTCAGGTAACGCGCGCCCAGTTCCTGTTCCAGCTCCGGCTTGCGGCTGTTGCCGCTGTAGACGATCGGCATGTTGAAGCCGAAACGCCCGCGCCGCGCGACCGCCGCGCCGATATTGCCGAGGCCGACGATACCCAGGGTCTTGCCATGCACATCGGACCCGAAGTGCGACGGCGCCACCGTGGCCTTCCAGTTGCCGGCCTTGGTCCAGGCATCCAGCTCGGCGACGCGACGGGCGCTGCTCATGACCAGGCTGAACGCCAGGTCCGCCGTGCTTTCGGTCAGCACGTCCGGAGTGTTGGTCAGGGCGATGCCGCGTTCGGTCAGGTAGGCCACGTCGTAGTTGTCGTAACCCACCGAGACGCTGGACACCACTTCCAGCTTCAGCGCGCCGTCCAGCTGCGCGGCGCCCAGCTTGCGCCCGGCACCGATCAGGCCATGGGCCTCGGGCAGCGCTTCGTCGAACTGGGCGGCAATATCGCCGTTCTTGGGGTTGGGAACGATGACGTTGAAGTCCTGCTCCAGGCGCTCGGCCATGGGCGGGGTGATGCGGCTGAAGGCCAGTACCGTCTTTTTCATCGGGGCAAATCTCTGCTGGCGGGGGAGAATGGGTAGCAACCTATCATTCCCCGCCGCCGCTGTGCAGCAAGATTTCAGTTGGCCATGCGCAGTTCGTGGGTCTTCAGGTCGGCTTCATGGGCCGCGAGGATCTCCGGCAGCGAGTTGCGCAGGTACTCGACCCAGGTCTTGATCTTGGCGTCGAGGTACTGCCGCGACGGGTAGATCGCGTACAGGTTCAGTTCCTGCAGGCGGTACGCCGGCATCACCCGTACCAGGCTGCCGTCGCGCAAGCCGTCGATGGCCGAGTAGATCGGCAGCACGCCGACGCCCATGCCGCTGCGGATCGCCGCCTTCATGGCGTCGGCGGAGTTCACCTGGAACGGCGCCTGGGTGATGTTCACCACTTCCTGGCCTTCCGGGCCGTCGAACAGCCATTTCTCCAGCGGGATCACCGGGCTGACCATGCGCAGGCAGGCATGCTTGAGCAGGTCCGATGGCTTCTGCGCCACGCCGTGCTCGGCCACGTACTCAGGGGACGCGCAGACGATGCTGTAGGTGATGCCCAGGCGCTGCGAGACGAAGCCCGAGTCCGGCAGCTCGCTGGCGAGCACGATGGAGATGTCGTAGCCCTCGTCCAGCAGGTCCGGCACGCGGTTGGCCATGGTCAGGTCGAAGGTCACGTCGGGGTGGGTCTGGCGATAGCGGGCGATAGCGTCGATGACGAAGTGCTGGCCGACCCCGGTCATGGAGTGCACTTTCAGCTGCCCCGCCGGACGGGCGTGGGCGTCGCTGGCCTCGGCCTCGGCTTCCTCGACATAGGTGAGGATCTGCTCGCAGCGCATCAGGTAGCGCTTGCCCGCCTCGGTCAGCGCGATGCGCCGGGTAGTGCGGTTGAGCAGGCGGGTTTGCAGGTGCGCTTCAAGATTGGAAACCGCCCGCGAGACGTTCGCGGTGGTCGTATCCAGCTGCACGGCGGCGGCGGTAAAGCTGCCAACCTGGGCGACGCAGCTGAAAGCACGCATGTTTTGCAGGGTGTCCATGGGGCGCTCTCAAGGAAGACGACAGAATTGTGACATGAAGTAACTTGGCCGGTCTTCAGACTAAAGCCGGATTATCGCCGAATCGGTAACAAAGATTCACAGGAATGCGCGCTTATCGCCATCCCGGCGGCCTCATAGAATTGCGGCCTCTTGGCTTCATCCACCTACGTCGGGAATTTGCAGCAGTGCCGCGTCGCATCATCAGAGCGCTGAGTGCGCTCAGTGTCTGTGCCTTTTGCTTCACCTTGAGCGGCTGTATCGGAACCTGGGGCATTGCCCCGCAAAGCAAGACGCTGCAAGCCAATACTCTGACGACCGACGCGGCGATCGAAGCCGCCGCCCGCGATGCCCACTGGCCCGAACAGCAGTGGTGGCGGGCCTATGGCGACCCGCAACTGAACCGCTGGATGGACCTCGCCACGCACGGCAGTCCGACCCTGGCCATGGCCGCGGCGCGGGTGCGCGAGGCGAAGGCCATGGCCGGCGTGGTCGAGTCGGCGGAGAAGCTCCAGGTCAATGGCGACGCTACCCTGAAACGCCATAACTGGCCGGAAGACCAGTTCTACGGTCCCGGCGCCCTGTCCGGCGCCAACACCTGGGACAACAACGCCGCCCTGGGCTTTCGCTACGCCCTCGACCTCTGGGGCCGCGAGGAAAACGCCAGCGAACAGGCCGTAGACCGCGCCCATATGAGCGTGGCCCAGGCCCGCCAAGCCCAGCTCGAACTGCAGAACAACGTGGTGCGCGTGTATATCCAGTTGTCGCTGCACTTTGCCCAGCGTGATGTGGTCAAGGCCGAGCTGGCCCAGCAGGAGCAGATCCTCGGCCTCGCCGAACGGCGCCTGGCCGGCGGCATCGGCACCCATTTCGAAGTCAGCCAGGCGCAGGCGCCGCTGCCGGAAACCCATCGTCAGCTCGACGCGCTCAATGAAGAAATCGCCTTGGCCCGCAACCAGCTTGCCGCGCTCGCCGGCAAAGGTCCGGGGGAGGGCGCGCAGATCCAGCGTCCGCGACTGGCGCTTGGCGCACCACTGAAACTGCCGTCGGCGCTGCCGGCGGAACTGGTCGGGCAGCGTCCGGATGTGGTCGCCAGCCGCTGGCAGGTCGCGGCGCAGGCACGGGGGATCGATGTGGCCCATGCCGGCTTCTTCCCCAATGTCGATCTGGTCGGTGGCCTCGGCTTCATGGCTACCGGCGGCGGTCCGCTGGAATTCCTCACCGGACGCAAATTCAACTACAACGTCGGCCCGGCCATCAGCCTGCCGATCTTCGACGGCGGGCGCCTGCGCTCCGAGCTGGGCGTCGCTTCCGCCGGCTATGACATCGCCGTGGCGCACTACAACCAGACCGTGGTCGAGGCGCTCAAGGGCATCTCCGACCAACTGATCCGCCGCGAGTCGATGAAGGAACAGGCGCATTTCGCGGCCGAGTCCGTTGCTGCCGCGCAGAAGACCTACGACATCGCGACGATCGCCTTCCAGCGCGGCCTCACCGACTACCTCAATGTGCTCAATGCCCAGACCCTGTTGTTCAAGCAGCAGATGATCGAACAGCAGGTCCAGGCTGCGCGCCTGAGTGCCCATGCCGGGCTGGTCACCGCGCTCGGTGGCGGCCTCGGTGCTGGCGCCGATGTGCCCGATGCCGGGCGCGAGACGGCACCCGCGACCCCGAAAACCCTGGCGATCTTCGACAAACCCGGCCACGACCAATGAACGCACTGGCTTTGCCGTTCCGCTGGCTCGCCTCCCTGGAGTGGCGCCGCGGCTTTCTCGAGTGGGCGCGCACCGACGGGGTGACCTGGGTCTACATCTTCAAGGTCCTCACCGCCGCCTTCGTCACCCTGTGGCTGGCCATGCGCCTGGAACTGCCGCAGCCGCGCACGGCGATGATCACGGTGTTCATCGTGATGCAGCCGCAGAGCGGGCATGTGTTCGCCAAGAGCTTCTACCGGGTGCTCGGCACCCTGGCCGGCTCGGCAATGATGGTGGCGCTGATCGCGATCTTTCCGCAGAACACCGAGCTGTTCCTGCCCAGCCTGGCGCTGTGGGTCGGCCTGTGTTCGGCGGGGGCGATGCGTTATCGCACCTTCCGCGCCTATGGCTTCGTCCTCGCTGGCTATACGGCGGCGATGATCGGCCTGCCGGTGCTCGACCAGCCGCAGCAAGCCTTCATGGCGGCGGTATGGCGGGTGCTGGAGATCGGCCTGGGGATCTTCGTCTCCACCCTGGTCAGCGCCGCGATCCTCCCGCAATCGGCCAGTGCGGCGATGCGCAACGCCCTGTACCAGCGCTTCGGTGTATTCGCCGGGGTGGTGGTGGAAGGCCTGCGCGGCGACAGCCAGCGCGACCGCCTGGAAACCAGCAACGTGCGCTTTATCGCCGAGGCGGTGGGGCTGGAGAGCCTGCGCAGCGTCACCACCTTCGAAGACCCGCACATGCGCCGGCGCAGCGGGCGCTTGATGCGTATGAACAGCGAATTCATGGCCATTACCACGCGCTACAACGCCCTGCACCAGTTGCTCGAGCGCCTGCGCTTGCGCGGGCCGTTGCAGATCGTCAGCGCCATCGAACCGGGCCTGAAGACCCTCGCCGAATTGCTCGATCCCTATGTCGGTCGCGCCCTGACCGATGCCGACGCCTTGCGCCTGACCCTGGAACTTGCGGTCTACAAGGAAGGCTTGCCGGCGCAGGTCCGCGCCTTGCGTTCGGCTTACGAGGAAACCGGCCCGAGCGAATCCGACCTGCTGGATTTCCACACCGCCTACGAGCTGCTCTATCGCTTCGTCGACGATATGCACAACTACGCCGAGACCCACGCCTCCCTGGCCGCGCACAACCACGAGCGCGAGCAGTGGGACGAGCCCTATGTGGCGCAGACCAGCTGGGTGGTATCGGCGGCGGCCGGGGTGCGGGCGGCGGCGGTATTGCTGTTGCTGGGCAGCTACTGGCTGCTGAGCAACTGGCCCAGCGGCGGCATGATGACCCTGATCGCCACGGTCACCGTGGGCCTCTCGGCGGCCTCGCCGA
Organism: Pseudomonas putida; assembly: GCF_001941965.1. Lineage (GTDB taxonomy): Bacteria > Pseudomonadota > Gammaproteobacteria > Pseudomonadales > Pseudomonadaceae > Aquipseudomonas > Aquipseudomonas putida_L. Next base: position 5,659 of record NZ_MKZO01000075.1, read on the forward strand.
ATCCCAAGCGCATGTCCTTCCAGATGGCCTGCGGCACCTTGTTCGGCGCCTTCGTCGGCTTCTTCGAAACCTTCTTCGTCTTCCCCTGGATCGACGGCTTCCCGCTGCTGTGCCTGGTGCTGGCGCCGGTATTCGTGCTCGGCGCCTTCCTCGCTTCGCGCCCGGCCTATGCCGGTTACGGCCTGGGCTTGCTGGTGTTCTTCGCCATCGGCTCGGTGCCGAACAACCTCACCGTCTACAACCCCTACACCTTCATCAACGACTACATCGGCATGGTCATCGGCATGCTGGTGTGTGCCGCGGCCGGCGCGATCATCCTGCCGCCCAACAGCCGCTGGTTGTGGAGCCGCCTGGAGCAGGACCTGCGCGAGCAGGTGCTGTTCGCCATCAGCGGGCGTTTGCGCGGGCTGGGCTCGGGCTTCGAAAGCCGCACCCGCGACCTGCTGCACCAGGCCTATGGCCTGGCGGTCGGCCAGCCGCTGGTGCAAAGCCGCCTGCTGCGCTGGATGTTCGTGGTGCTGGAGGTCGGCCACGCGATCATCGAGCTGCGCAAGGAACAGGCAATCCTCCCGGTGCACCCGTCCTATGCCGAATCCCAGCCCTGGCGCCAGGCGATCCGCGTGATGGGCCGGGCGCTGGCGCGCTTGTTCCTGCAGCCGTCGGCGAGCAACCACGAGCGCGCCCTGGTGGCGGTGGAGCATGCGATCAGCCGCGTGCAGGCCACCGACGAACCGTTCGCCCGACACTTCGACACCTCGGCCTTGCGCCGGGTGCAGAGCTACCTGCACTTCATCCGTACTTCCCTGCTCGACCCTCAATCGCCGCTGGCCGCCCTCGGCCCGCAGCCAGGACAGCCGCATGCTTCGTGAAATCGCCTTCCATGGCCTGTACATGCCCACCGTGACCCTGATGTTCCTGTTCGCCGCGGGCCTGGCCTGGGGCCTGGACCGGTTTATCGCCAGCGTCGATGGCTACCGTTTTTTCTGGCACCCGGCCTTGCTGCGCCTGTGCCTGTTTCTTTGCCTGTTCGGCGCCATGGCGCTGACCGTCTACCGTTGAGAGCCCGTCGATGAAGAAGTTTTTCAGCCTGATCGCCACCTTGCTCGTACTGGCCGCCGCCGTGGCGATCGGCCGGCAGTTGTGGATCAACTACATGACCACGCCCTGGACCCGGGACGGCCGGGTGCGCGCCGACATCATCAACGTCGCCGCCGACGTGCCGGGTTATGTGGTGGACGTGCCGGTCAAGGACAACCAGTTGGTGAAGAAGGGTGATGTGCTGATGCGCATCGACCCCGAGCACTACGAGGTCGCGGTGCGCCAGGCGGAAGCGCTGGTGGCCTCGCGCAAGGCCACCTGGGAAATGCGCAAGGTCAACGCCAGCCGCCGCGCGGACATGGACAACCTGGTGATCTCGAAAGAGAACCGCGATGACGCCAGCAATATTGCCAACTCGGCGCAGGCGGATTACCAGCAGGCCCAGGCGCAACTGGCGGCGGCGCAGCTCGACCTGAAGCGCACCACCATTCTCGCGACGGTCGATGGCTACGTGACCAACCTCAATGTGCACCGGGGCGATTACGCGCGGACTGGCGAGGCGAAGATGGCGGTGGTCGACAAGGACTCGTTCTGGGTTTACGGCTTCTTCGAAGAGACCAAGCTGCCCCATGTGCGGGTGAGTGATCCTGCCGAACTGCAGATGATGAGCGGCGAGGTGTTGCAGGGGCATGTGGAGAGCATTTCCCGGGGCATCTATGACCGTGACAACCCTGAAAGCCGCGAGCTGATCGCCGATGTGAACCCGACTTTCAACTGGGTGCGGCTGGCGCAGCGGGTGCCGGTGCGGATTCATATCGATGACGTGCCGGACGGGTTTTTGCTGGCGGCGGGGACGACTTGTACGGTGATCGTGCGGCCTGAGAAGTGATCTGACAGACACTGCAAAACCCTGTGGGAGCTGGCTTGCCAGCGATTTGGCCATCAGTTGCACTGATGTTGTCCAGTCGGGCCTTATCGCTGGCAAGCCAGCTCCCACGGGTTTAGCGGTGCTTTTGGATCTGCTGTTATTGCCCGACCGCCACAGCCTCCACCTCAACCAGCATCCCCTCCAGCGCCAATCTTGGCACCGGAATCAAGGTACAGGCCGGCTTCATCCTATCCCCCCACACCTCATCCGCCACCTGCACCCAATCCCGCAGCCGCTCCGCCGAATGATCGACGATCAACAGCGTCAGCTTGAACACATCCCCGATCCCCGCCCCCCGCGCCGCTAGCGCCGTGCGCACATTCTCCAGCGCCTGCCGCGCCTGCTCGGCGAACACCGGCGAGAGGGCGCCGCCCAGGTCCTCGCCCCCTTGCCCGGCAAGAAACAGCAAGCGCGTCCCGGCCTTGACCTCGGCGATGTGGGAATAGGCATTGGCGCTTGGGTCGTAGAGGCCTTCGGGGTTGATCAGTTGGAAGGGGGCGGTCATGGGGGAGCTCCGTAGGACGAAAGAATCGAGGAGTTTCAGACCTCTAGTTAGGTTGAGGTCAAGCGGGTTATGCGGGCGACATATTCCGACTCGATTTGCCTGAGCGGAACTTGCTTTGGTGACCTAGATTTTTCTTTCCATCCATCAATACAAATAGTTTTTATGAGCAAAGACGAAACCAAGACTGACTGGGACCGACTCGCAAGCATGAAGGACGAGGACATCGATTTTTCCGACATCCCTGAATTGGATGATGATTTCTTTCGTAGTAGCCAACTCTTGCACCCGTGCATGGAAGCCCAGATCGCTTTGCAGGAAGAAAAAGAGCCTTCGAAATAATTCGCAAGGATGCCGCGGGGAGCAGTCCCGCGGTCCATTTCCTACAGCCCGTCAGCGCATCTCCCACATGACAATCCCGTCATGGATTCTCCCCGCCACTTCCCCTAATCTGACGCCCACCCCTTATCCCCGGCACCGGCTGCACATGATCCTCCACCTCGCCATCTTCCTCTGCACCCTGGTCGCCATGGAGTGTGTCGGTTTTCTTGCGCACAAGTACGTGATGCACGGGCCCGGCTGGTTCCTCCATCGTTCCCACCACGAGCCACACCTGGGCGTTGTCGAGACCAATGACGTCTACCTGCTGATCCTCGCCCTGGTCGCCATCACCCTGATCGTGCTGGGCAATGCCGGGCATGATCCGTTGCAGTGGGTGGGGGCGGGGGTGGCGGCGTTCGGGATCATCTATGTGTTTGTCCACGATGGCATCGTCCACCGCCACTGGCCGGTGCGACCGAAGCCGCGTCATCCCTATCTGCGCCGCCTGTACCAGGCGCATCTGATGCACCATGCGATAAAAGGGCGGCGCAATAGCGTGTCGTTCGGCTTCCTGTATGCGCCGCCTGTGCATGTGATCAAGCGGCAGTTGCGGGAGATGCGCGAGTCAGAAGCGCGGGTCGAGGATCGCCGGGAGGGTGATTTCCTTGACGAAGCTCGCGGCTGACAGGCTCAGGGCCATCCGTACCACCTGTACCACGTCGTGGACCGGGATGAGTTCGCCAGCGCCGCGTTGTTCGGCTTGTTCACGGGGCGTGGTCAAGGTGTCTTCGGTATTCAGGTAACCCAGATTCAGGCAGGTCACGCCAAGGCGCTGGTCGCGATAGCCCTCGCGCAGTGAGTCGGCGATGCCACGCAGGGCAAATTTGCTGGCGCCGAACGTCACTTCAGGTCGCCCGCTCTGTGGCAGGCCTGAGGTGGAGCCCGTGAGGATGATGCGGGGACGTTCGCTGCGCAGCAGGATCGGCAGCAGGCGCTTGATCAGCAGGATCGGTGCGGTGACGTTGCAATTGACGATGGCTTGTAATTGCTCGTCGCGATCTTCGAGGAAGTTGTAGGCGTCGTCGAAGGCCTGGTCTTCCCATATGCCGAGGTTGTAGATCAGCGTATCGAGGCCGGTTTCGCCGGCGCAGTGGGCGAGCAAGTCGGCGGCGTTTACCGGGTTTCCGAGGTCGGCTTCGATCCATTGCTGACTGACGCCTGGAAAGGGCTTCATCTCATGCGGGCGGGTGCGGGACACGCCGATCAACAGATCGCCGTTATTACCCAGACCTTCCATCAATGCTTTGCCCAGTCCCTTGCTGGCGCCGATCACCATCGTCTTCATCGCTGCACTCCTTGTGTGTGAAGAGGGCATGCAAGCAGATAGGGGAGGGTAGTAGCAAAGGGCTGGGTGTTTCTGGATGTGAATTGTATGATCTTCTCCCGCCAGCCTTTGGTGCTTCCCATGCACTTCATCAACATCCTCGACACATCCCTCGCCGTCCAGGCCCGGGTTCGCGACCTGCGCAACCACATTGATGTACGGCGGTTCATGTACAGCAGCCACGAGATCTCCATTGACGAGCATGGGCAGTGGCTGGCGTCGCTGGTGGGCAATCAGCGTCAGAGGGTCTTTGTCGTGATGCTCGACGATCAGGTCGCGGGCATCGTTTCGCTCAATGCCATCAATGCGGCGCACCGGACGGCGGACTGGGCGTTCTATCTCGATCCGGCGCTCCAGGGGCGCGGGGTGGGGAGCTTGGTGGAGTTCTGGCTGCTCGATCATGCGTTCAACGAAGCGGGGCTGGAAAAGCTCAACTGCGAAGTGCTGGAGAGCAACACGGCGGTGGTGAAGATGCACTGCAAGTTCGGTTTTTCTCAGGAAGGAGTCCGGCGCCAGAACATCCTGAAAGACGGTGCGCGTCTCGATGTCGTGTTGCTTGGCATCACTCGAGCGGAATGGCAGGCGCAGCGTCCAACGATGCGAGGCATAGTGGAGCGCTTGTCACGTAAATGAACCGGTGCCGAGAGCAGGCCTGCGGCACCCTAGTTGTTCGGTCTTGCCAGTGCGTCCTCCTCCTTACACCCTAGATTTTCTGAGCTGCCTACGCGGCAGTGAATGGGGGCTGATCGTGCTGCCGGATATCGAGGTTTTCTGAGCTGCCTTTACAGCAGTGAACGAACGGTGTCGGGATCAGCTGCATCCCCGATATTTCTGAGCTGCCTACACGGCAGTGAACATCGAGAAGCCAATCACGCCGACCAACATCCATTTCTGAGCTGCCTATACGGCAGTGAACAACCCGTGGCGTGCCGGACGGCTGGGTCGCCGTTTCTGAGCTGCCTATGCGGCAGTGAACTCTTCTCCAGCTTGGCAAGGATGTCGGTCATCTTTCTGAGCTGCCTATACGGCAGTGAACGTCACAAACGTACAGGACAAAACTCCCCTGCATTTCTGAGCTGCCTGTACGGCAGTGAACCGAATCGGCACGCTGGCGCCTGATTTTGCCCGTTTCTGAGCTGCCTATACGGCAGTGAACACCAGGATCAAGACCCTGACGCCGGAAGTGCATTTCTGAGCTGCCGTATAGGCAGCTCAGAAATACGTGGGTTACAAGGTATAGCCTCGCCCCGCTGTTCACTGCCGTATAGGCAGCCCAAAAACTAAAGATGGCACGGGGGTGAACGAATGAGCGGAAGCGTTGAAGAGCAGCGCAGTGCCGCGGGCGCGCCCGCGGCGAGATACCCTTTACTGCACAGGCACACTGAGTCCTGATTTCGCCCTAGCGACAGTCAACAATGTTCTGCTGATTTTCAGATTGACGATGGCACTGCTGATTTTCGTTTGGTCAGCGAGTAGCGGCTGTGAGGGCAACCGGGTCAGAGAGAAAAGGGCACTTTGGAGGTGCTTCTCAGCATTGTGTATTGCCTCCTCGGTGGACATGCCCGCGCGGATGCAGAGGACGGGTGGTGGATCGGGTACGAGTTTCTTCATGGCTACGCTCTGTGTTGTTTCAAGAGATCGCCACATTCCGCTGCTAGACGGAGGGTGGCGACTGTACGTGAGGTAGCAGACCGGCACACAGAGCAAACCCGGCGCACCCGAAGGTGCCCACACGCACAGCCGCCATTGACTGGTTGCTGGTGGTTGCTTCTGTGCGCGGACTGCTAATCCGATCGTTGATTTGGCAACGACCGGCGAAGCGTAGGCACGGTTTCCAGAGGACGCAACCGCCAGGTGGGGTGGGGGAGTATGCTTGGGAAATTGCCTACAAGAAAGTCGGAAATGGCAGGGTTTTCGTAGCTATATGCGACACCTTTTACTTCCCTCTTGAGCCGGTAGGATTTCCTGGGTGCCGGGAGCGAGCGTGTGCTGGAGCTGCTCCGCACGCTCATCGAGGAAAACCATGAATCGCGATCAAGACCTCAATCAGAGATGGCAGAACGCATCGCCTTGAGTCATGTTGGGGAGGGCGCTTGTCTGAATTGCTCAAGCTTAAACCGAATACTCTGGTGTCACACCCTGCTGGCGGGTTCAGTTTCGGCACGATTCCCGAGATGCCAAAGTTCGGTCTGCCCGGCGGCGAAGTTTATCTTCGTGTAGGGGCTCATCACCGGGTCAACAGCGGGTTTGGAGTGATTCATGTGTGGCAGGCGCACCAGGCTGATTTGCTTAGGCATGGTTGCATCAGCATTGATGGCGTCGCTGACCACATCGCCAAAATGATTGTGCCTGGGGCGCAGATCTATTGTGAGTTCAAGGAACAGCGAGGTGGCAACCGCATCGCAGTGCTTAGGACATCCACTGGCTGCCTGATTCTTGAGCCGCGCCACGAGCGGGCGTCAGGTTTTGGCTACTATGTCGTTACCTGGTATCCCCAGCGTCGAGCACACGGCACGCTGGTAGGACAAATTCCTCGACCACGAGCCGAGGAGGGGCCAGCAGATTTTGAGCGAGCTGAAAAATAAAAAAGGCGCCACATGGGCGCCTTTCAAATTTTTGAGGAGTAGTCGCAGCGATTCTTTAGCTCCCGGTCTCACGACCTTGGGTTCAGAATCCGACGGACAATGCCATCGTCACTACTTCAGAGAAACCAGCTTTCTCTGCTGCCAAAATTGCGGGGGGGGATGTTGCTGGTACCCAGTCCCGACGTATGCGCAGTTGCAGTCCTCAAATGCAAGGATATAGAAGGTGACACTCGTGTCAACCACATTGGATGAATGGGCCGGGGTTCCGGGGAGCCACAAGTCTATGTGGGGTGAGCCCTTCGCGAGCAAGCTCGCTCCCACAGAGAAAATGCAGCACCGCATCTCCAACTCCAAATCTCAGGCACAAAAAAGCCGACTAAAAAGTCGGCTTTCTCATCGATCTTGGTGCCCCGAGGGAGACTCGAACTCCCTCAAAATTACGCTTCAAACCAGTAGGGCCGCGTATTTAAAGGCTTACAGTGGCTTTGGCTAGAAATTTTGGATAGAATTTTGGGTAGAAATCACTAGCCAAGGGCTGCTGCTATGACCGATTTTTTAGTCCTGAAATCTGGCACCTACCACGTCCGTCTGGACGTTCCAGAAGCAGCACGGGAAGCCTTCGCCGGGCGTAAGGTTCTGACTAAAAGTCTTAAAACCGGCAACCGCTCGGAAGCTCACGTTCTCAAATTGAGGTGGTTGCACCAATGGAAGGCCGAAATTGAAAAAGCCCGAAGGGGTGAAATCGGTAATTTTCGTGATGATGTTCTTCAAATAGTTGAAAAGCACCAACGGGCTATAAATCTTGATAAAATTCAAGGAAAAGCTCCAACCAGTGAAGCAAAAATGGGTTTTGAAGTAATCCAGTATGCACATGATAAAAAATTAAGTATCGACCTTGTTAATGAAGCGATTGATATTGCTGCTGGTCGCTCGGATTATTCACCCAAGACTCCATTTTTTAAAAGTCGCCTTGATGCTTTTTATAGCTATGAATTAAATCAACGAAAGGTTGATTTGAATACCGTCGATAGACATATCAAGAGAATTAAGGCTCTTGATGCGTTTTTAAAGTCGGAAAATCTGCTTCTAGACTATGAAGCAGTAGCTTCATTCTTGATGTCAAAAAACCTTGAGCCGAAGACCAAGAAGCAATATTTGTTTTCGTTTAATGCTTTTTATAATTTCTTGATTAAGAAAGAGCCACCGTTCAAAGAGCATTATCCAATCAATCCTTTTAAAAGTCATGAATTGAGCCAAGTCAGACGTGGAACGCTCAAAGAGGACGAACGACGAGCGTTTACGGCTGATGAAGTCAATACCTTGCATAGTAAGGCAGTCGAGAAAGGTAAGCGTCAGCTAGCCGACTTGATTGAGATAGCAGCCTACACCGGGGCACGGATTGAAGAGATTTGCCGTTTGAAAACATCGTCAGTTGTTAAAGAAGATGGTGTTGATTGTTTTCATATCACAGAAGGTAAAACACAAGCATCTGTTCGTTTTGTTCCAATCCACCCGGCTCTTATGAAAACCGTAAACCGGCTTGTAAGTTCGTCGGACGATGGCTATTTGTTGAAAACAAGCAAAGGCGGCAAGTATGAAACAAAATCCAAGGGCTTAGGTAATCAGTTTTCGGTATTCAAAGCAGAGCTTGGATTTGATAAGCGATGTGTTTTCCATAGTATACGAAAGACTGTTATCACTACGCTAGAACGTGCTGACGTTAAGAACCTTGTCATCATATCTTTGGTTGGTCACAAAGCAGATGGGCTGCTAAGAATGACCTTTGATAGATACTCAGAAGGTCCGACGCCACCCGCCAAATTGAAAGCTGTTGAAAATTTGAAATACAAGTTTTCAGTCTAAATTTCACGCTGGAGTTAGAATCTTTCCTTGTGGTAGCATAGTGATGGCTTACCGATTTTCATTGAATGGCAAGGAAGAGAGATGAAGAAAACCATCGGATTTTATTTTTCATTAGTTCTGGCCGCATCATCCTTAGCATCTACCGTTCAGGCTTACGAAAGAGTAGAGCTTGACCACGATAGGACTAGCGTTGAATATTCCGGCCCTATTAAGTCAGTAGCTAAAGTCATTGAGGGCTACAAATGGCTTGGCCAGACCAAAGAAATGAATGGTGGCGTAGTCTTTGAAGCTTATGACAACAAATACTTTGGTAGAGCCGACACCTCTTTGGGCAACGCCATCATGGTTAAGGCCACTTTTTATACTTACGACAAAGTGAGTAAAGAAGCAGTCATGATTGCCAGACAGAGTGAGATTACCGGCTTTGTTGAACTCTATGGGATGGAAAGCCCCGAACTCCAGATTCATATCAAAACCGTAGGCGAAAACGAGTTTCAAGCTTTCTCTAGCAAATACGATGCGGATAGTCCCAAGAAGTTGATGACCTACAAGAAAGTCCAGCAGTTCAATAAAAGCCCTCACGGTGAACGTTTGAAGTCTGCCAGTGATAGCGGTATGGTTTTCTAATAAATCATTGGGCATATATAGGCATTATTCAGTCAGCTTGGTTTTGATTGCTATCAGTTGCTCAAAAGGCTACCTCATTGGGTGGCCTTTTTTATGCGGTCTAAAAATCAAACGCCAAAAAAGCACGCAAATAAGTCTAACCATCAAACGATTTAGAGGCTGCCCAAGTTATGGATGGCCTTTTTTTATGTTGTCTAAAAATCAAACGTTAGATAGCTCATCCTAAAGGTCTAACAATCAAACGGTTTATGTCGTACGTTTTGTCATACGTTTTCTAAAATGTCGGACGCTTTCTATGTCGTACAAAATTGTCGGACGATATTGAAAGCATTAAAATATATGATACAACATTTATATAGGTTGCTTTTAAATACAGGCAAGCAATGGAAACGTCCGACATTTTAACTTCGTTAAATTTGTCGGTCACAAAAAAACCTACGGTCTTTTTTGTTCCGTTTCCGCTTGATTTTCTGCACTTCGTTTGAAAATGGAGAAGCAAAAGCAAAGTCAAAAGCAAGCCTACTGTAACGCCTTCGGACGTTACAGAAAAAACCAATAATGAGCATGAGGAAAATTATGACAGACAAAAAAGACCAAGAAGAATTTGACGTTAGCAGTGAATTCGATTTTGAAGACAGCAATGATTTTGATTTTGGCGATGAAGTGAAAAGTGAACCCATACAAAAAACCGTTATCCACAAGAACGCCAGTATTGATGAAAAAGAAGTGGAAAGACGTGCTGCAGCTCGGGCCGTTTTCTTGAAAGAAATGGAAGCACGCAAAAAAGAAAAAGAAGATGAACGCCTAAAAGAATTAAAGCCAATAATAGATTTTGTCAGAGGCTATCACGAAAGAACAGGCCAAATTGATTGGTTTGAAAATGTAGTTATGAAAGACTTTCTAGATAGCTATCCAGACGGAAGCAAAAAACTAGGTGATATTATTTATCGACTTGCTGCCGACATACAATCAATTGCGTATAACGCCGCTGAAGACAACCATGATCATAAAATCCACGGGCAGGATATGCGAGACATCAAGACTTTTGCAATTTTCATCATAGAGCTTGCAGAAGGCAGATTGTAAACATGAGCAAAAGGCCCCGGCCTTTGTTCACCAAATAAAACACATCGATCAGGAGATACATGGCACAAGACAAAATATCAATAAGAGCTAGCAAAGAAGACATTGCAAAAATCAATAAACTCGCTTCTAGTCTTTCAATGACTAAAACAGCATTGATCAAAAAAATCGTCAATGATGGATTTGATCAAATCATCGAAATCAATAACCCTACCTTGCTCGCCTCTTTCGAGAAAATCGAAAAAATGCTTGGCTCAATCGGTAACAACCTTAACCAGATGGCTAGGAAGGTGAACGCCGGGGAGGCATTCACAGAGCAAGACATAAAAACCCTCGAACAAGTCATCACCAAGTTTGACGCTCTTGAAACCGTTGTGGTTGAAAAAAACACAAAAGCGGTGATTAAAAAGAGGGTTGCAAAATGATTAGGAAAGAATTAAGCAAATTACCTGATAGCGGCTCGATGGGTCGTGCGATGAATTATGCACTTGAAAAAGCTGCGTTGGTCGGCGGTAGCCAAGCGAAATTTGAAAAAACCAGCATTGCGGACTTCGTGAGGCTCGGCGTAAAAAAGTGCGATCAGGTCAACAACAAATATGAAAATAAATCAGGTAGAAAACAAGAAAATGTAGGCATGCACGAAATGATCAGCTTTGACGCTGCCGACAACATCACACCCGAGCAAGCCGCTGAATTAGCCTTGGGCGTGTGGCGTGACGTGCTCGACATAGACAACCACCAGCACCGCTGGGGCGTGCATACTGACACCGATCAAATCCACGTCCATTTGGTCTGGAACAAACGCGACAACGCCGGGAAAATCTACAACCAAAAAAACGACTACGAGCTATTTGAAAAAGCCCTGCACAAGACAGAAATGGCGAATGGCTTAAAGGTCGTTGAAAACAGAAAATTCCTAAAACCGGATATGCCGACAAATCCCCAATCGTCTAACGAATGGCGTTACGAGAAAAAAGGCAAAAAATCCGAAAAAACCTTGTTCAAGGAAGCCGTGGCCGCAGCTACTGACAAGGCTATGACCGCTGGCGAGTTCCTCGAATTCCTTGACCGCGATGGCTACACGTTGATCACCAACGGCAACAACGCCTATTCGCTGGAAAAGGACGGGAAGATCTTCAAGGCGTCCGATGTGGGTGGCTCCTACAAGGCCCTAAAAGCCCGTTTTGGCGACGATCCCCAGTTCAGTGACACCCTTGCACGTCTCGGCGTGAAAAAGGCCCCAGAACGCGAAATGGGCGGCATCAGCTTTGACATGTATGTCACCCAAGCAGACCTTGACCAGTACGAAGCTAAGAAAAAGAAATCCAACCGCGTTTTAGACACACGTTTCGATAGTCATGATGGGCATGAGTTCTACTTTAAGAACTCTACCAAGAAAGCCTTTGAATACGACGCTCAGCGTGGCCGTGTAGAGTTCAACAGCAATAGCCCGACCGCTATCAAAGCTGGCTTGCAAAAACTGATGGAAAACACCCACAAGCCTGACAATTTTAGGCTTGATGGTAGTGACTATGCGAAAAGTCAAATATGGCTTCAATTCCACCTAATGGGGTTGGATAAAAAAGGCCATACATTGTCAGGCTATTCACCGACGCAAGCTGATAAATTTAAGCTTGAACAAGAACAAAACAAGTTCAATCCAGATCTAACCAATGCTGAAAATACGTTGAGTAAAAATGCCCATCACGTTCATAAATCTACATCAGACATGAGAACAGAGAATAACAGTGCATTTAAGCTTGAAAGCTTCACACACTTCAAAGTTTCCGAAACACGAAGACAAGCAGAAACCCCAGCAGAAAGAGCAGCTAATAGCGGTGCGGCTGGAATTATTGAAGGATTTGTCACGGCTCTATGCGACATGACAAATAGCTTCACTGCAAATATGATTGAAGATAAATTTTCAGAAATGCGTGTTCTTGATAAAGAAATAAAAGACAAAAATGATGAAGCTGAAAGCCAGTACCATCAAAATAAAAAACGTAAAAAGAACATGCCAAAACCTCAATAAAAAAACGCCTTTTGGCGTTTTCTTGTTACTGACATGCCCCATAGTGTTCGAATGCAACCTCGTCAATACCTCGATCAAAAAGCTTATTCGACGCACTCAAAGTATATTCATTACTGCTTATACACTTAAACGATTTTGAAAACGGTGCATTCAAAACTATTCTGCAACCCATAATCATGGGTTCATCTTCAGGCATAGTCAATTTTTGATAAGCATGCGACATGTAATAAATGTCAGGATAGTTCATAGCTAAGAAATTGATCGTTGGTTGCACTCTGTCATCACACAATTCAGCCCCTGTTTTTTCTGCTGGTGTTTCTGATCCATCAGGGTTTTCCGCTGGATTTTCTGGCGTTGTTGGGGTTTCTGGATTAGACGGATTGGAAGGGTTTGAACCTGAATCACCCGGCTTTACGAAAGCAATGCTGCTGGCAGGTAACGAACCGCCCGCATTAGCTTCGAGCGGAATAGCGATTTTAAAGGCTGCGTTTGCAGTCATTGAAGCAAATAGAACGGTTAGTAAGAATAATGGCTTTTTCATTGTATTTCCTCGTTATTGTTTTTTTTGGTTTTCTCCTTGCGGATTATTGAGTTCATCAAGAAAAGATTGAAAATAGCAAATAATTCCAAACTGATTAGAAAAACCAGATTAGGATTTGAAATTGCTTCTGGATATTGAACGGCGACAGAAATTAGAAACGCACACGACGCTATGACAGCGAGTGTTGAAATAAAAAATAATCTTGATTGGTGCATGGCGTAAAATGATGTTGTTAATATTATTATATATAATAATATTAAAAAATCAAATCACGCGAAAATAGCCGTCACTTTGTTACTTCTTTAGCTTTTTCTTGCTCTTGTAGTTTGCGAACTCTATCAACGTGTTTTTCTGTAACTGGCTTTAACGCCGCTCTATATTTTTTATCAATTGCGGTTGTCCAAGCTGGTGTATACATCACATCTGCAAAATCCTTTGTAGCTTCCCATTTTTCCTTTTCAAATCTGCATTCTTCTTCACCATAAACCCCCGGCGTAAATTTTGCGATACCAGACAATGCGGCTAAGTTGTCGCAAGCTTTCCCATCAGGATAAAACTGTTTAACAGTAAATACGCATTTATCAATGGTTTCACCAATGCTTACAGAAATATGTTCTCTCGCATCATCACCTAAAATAGCCGTGGCTTTTTCATAAGTCCCAGCTACACACGTCCAATAGGGCGGCTTTGCAACGTATTTGGCTTTGGGCAAGGCGTCAGCTCGGGCCTGTGCTTCGTTGTGCTCTTTGAGCCATTCCTCATACATTAAACGCTCTGTTTCCTCGGCTTCACGAATTATTTGCTCAGTGGATTTATAGTTTGCTTTGTTGAACGCTTTGATCTGATCGATTGTGCAACCATTGGCACAAGGATTCTCAAAAGCAAAAGCCCCCGCTGGTGATAAAAGCGTTAAAAGCATGATCATTTTTTTCATAAATTCTCCGTAGTTTTTTAAAAGTTAATTCCTATCCTTTCCAACGTATCAATGGCCATCTGAGCAGTGTGCGGAATATCCACAATCAATGCAGATGCAAACATGGTGATTATGGGTTTACCGTAGCCATTTTCTTTTGATGATCCATTGGCGACCTGTGCTAATCCATACGCTCCAATCGCAAAATAAATGAACCCGATGATCTGGAAAATACCGATAATTATTTGAATATTTTGCATGAATTGTTTAGCAGTGCTACCACTCGACAGCTTTTCAACCCTGCTTTGGAGTTCCCCGGTAAGACCTGATACCTCTGTATTCATACAAGCGTTATCTATTGATCCTTCTGCGACAACAAAACAGAAATCCCCGGCCTTGAATAATGTGTTGCCAAAAACGCTGATAGACGTTGTAAGGCTCATAAGAATGGTGCCAACAAGGATATAGACAAGGGGCACGCTTTTGCCCATTTTTCCACCCTGCTCTGTAAGCAATATGAGCTTGTACCCACCTGAGACAAAGGTGATAAAACCGATAAGAAATACCACGAGTTTAATCAAGCCAATATTAGCTGAAATTAGCTCGACGCGGGCTTGCGTAGCGTCATCAGCGAATGCGATGACTGGAAGGAAAAGCAGCGTTAAAAATGTGATGAAATTTCTTACATTCATTGTTCTCCTGATCGATGTTCAATTATTTCTTTTATTTTTACATGAAACACGCAATGTTCTTGAAGACGTTGATCGCGTCCCTTCTCAAACTTACAAAAACTTTCTGGCGAAAAATAGTTGAATACAATTTTTTCTGTAACGCCGGGGCTGATTAATAGAAGCAGACCAACGGCCATCAAGATCCAAGTAATTTTAATTTCTTTTGATGTGAAATTGTTTTTGCTTTCGGATTCAATTAATAAATGCACGGAAACAAGAAGGCAGCAAATACCTAAAACTACAGCGACCGGGATCAGATCATGTAGCACATAAAACACAGAAAATTCGTCGCTCATTGGTCTCCTGATTGTTGTGGGTTGTTAGGTTTTTGCGTTGCCTTTGGCGGTGTTTTTTCTTTAACTTCTTTCATGACCTTGATCACTGAATCAACAGCAGGAATGACGTTTAACTCACTCATGATCTCACCAGTTATGGGATTAAATTCAAGATCATTGGTCGCTATCTTGTGCTCTATCAGCTTACTTTTTTCTATGGCTGTAACCGCCAATAGAAGGATCTGACGCAGCAATTTTTCATTCCCCCCCTGAGATATAGCGGCACCTAATCTAGCGGCTATGACCTGCCTAACGATGTCGCTCGGGATCTTACTCAATATGCTTTCAATGTGTTGAATTAAAGCAGTAGCAGCAACACTGACGTGCTTCAAGTCGATTTCTCTAATTTCTTTTATATCCATTCTTCGTCTCCATCATCTGTTTTTATTTGTTTAGGTTCTTCTTTTTCTTCTTCAATATCCACGTTCTTTGTATCCTTAAAACCCTTTATCAAGGCTGATAACTCACGCAATTTGCTGATCTTTGGATACAAAGTCTTGTAGGTATAATCAACGTCAAATTGAACCGTTGGTTGACGTGGA
Organism: Pseudomonas putida; assembly: GCF_001941965.1. Classification (GTDB taxonomy): domain Bacteria; phylum Pseudomonadota; class Gammaproteobacteria; order Pseudomonadales; family Pseudomonadaceae; genus Aquipseudomonas; species Aquipseudomonas putida_L. The sequence goes on from NZ_MKZO01000075.1 coordinate 21,084, forward strand.
TTGTCATTTTTTCCTTCTTTGTCTAATGCTTTGATTTCTTTAAAGCCGATAATCAAACCAAGGTCTTGCAAATCTTTGTTCGTGTCTCTAATTTTTTTGATGAATTGCTTATCTGGCATTTTATCGCTGTTGATGTTAAATCTTTCTTTCAATCTATCTACACTGAAATAATTGGTTGTGCTCATTCTGTTACACACGTATAGGACGTATAAGATCCTCTGGTACTTATTCAAAACGCCTAAAATTTCTGGATTGATCTCATACAGTTCTTTTAGGTTTCCGAAAAATTCAATAAAGAATTTTGAAACCTCAATTGTGCCTTTGGATTTAGTCAATCTACCTTCAATGAAATTGAAGAATGTGTGTTGCCATTCGCCATTGACTTTTTCCTCATACTCAACATGGATATTGCTCAGTCTTTTTACTGACTTGATAAAAGTCTTTAAATACTGTGCTCGGCTTACTTTTTCGATGTTTAGTTCGTCCATCATTTCTGATGTTGAAAATTCTATTGATGTGCTGTTGCTACGAAAAACCTTTCTGAGGATAAACAAAAACACATCAAAATCATTTTCGATGGTCAATTGTGCGTTCTTTATCTCTATATTTCGCGTGTTTTGATGTTTAGGTACTATGATAGGTTCATCACGGTTTTCGCTGCCGTTTATGATGTTAAATAGCGGCAATATCAAAAAGAGCCTTGGCACTGATGTGAATGTTTTTAATGATCTGACTTTTCTTGGATTCCCCTTATTGTCTTTTATTTCTCTTAAATTGTATTGCACGGTTATTTTTTCCTTGTTCTTTCTTATATTGAACCATTAAAAAAAGAAATTACAAGGATAAAACAGGAAAAAGTTAATAAACTGCGTTAACCATACTTTAATGCTATTAGGAAAACCCAATATTCAAAGCATAAACCGCACAAAAAAAATAAAATGCGTTAACCGAAAACTCAAAAAACGAGCGTTTTAGACGTTAAAAAATAAAATGCTATAACCGAGATTTTTAAATTTCCCTTGTTTTGGCGGGCTTTTTTAATTGTTCTATGACGGTACAAGATATTTACTACGTAAATGTTTTTTATTTATATAATATGTAAGCGAAGGTCAAAAGCCATTCTGGTGAGGCTAAAAATCAAAACCCTAAAATCTTTGACCTTGGCGGTTTATTTTGACAAATCTACACACTGATTTTAAGATCCTGATTTTGTCCATAGGTAGGCTAGAAAATCTTGATCCTTGAAAAGCTAGTCGTTAATCAATCAATTATTTTAGAAACGCTGCACAACCAATGGGCGAGAGATCCTAGGGACGGTAAAGCGTTGGATTGCCTCCATTTCGATGAATATTGTGTCGAAGTGCTAGACGTTAAGTCGGGCGTTGATGTGGGTTTATTTGGCGTTGAAATAGCCTTAAAATCAGCATTAAAACCGTTCGCCCTTTATGTCATACTTTACACCCTAGGCTATCGACAATCAGAAGTCGAAAGCCAAGAAAATCTTGAAAATGTAAAAGAAACAATTTCAAAAATCGTTGATGATAATTGGCCCGAGTTTTACGCCAAGATTAAAAAAAGCTACTCCCCATTCCTACATGATCTCAATAAGGATCGTTGAAAATGTCGAAATTGCTTGACCTACTGGCACAGCAAAAAGCCATTGTTGAACAAATCAAAAAGCTCGAAGCAGATGAAAATGAAGCCAAGGTGCTTAAATTTGTTGAAGAGCTTGAAGCCTTACGTGAAAAGCATGGCTATAACGTGGCCGATTTTCTCGACGTGGTGCATTCCCTTCACAACGTTAAAACCCCCGCCAAAACACCTAAAAGCGTGAGCGTGAGGGCACCAAGGGCGAAAGCCACTAAATACAAAGTCATGATCAATGGCGTTGAAACGGTCCTGCAAAGCAAGAAAGCCGGGGCGGTTGATGGAAAGATTAAAGCACTAGGCTTCACGACATATGCTGATTATCTCAATGACTTGATCAAGAAAAACAAGGTGTCGGATTTCGATGCTTTGATCAAGAAACTGGGAGGCGTACCCGCATGACTTTCAGTCAATCTAAATACGATGATTTTTACGAAGATTATGAGCATTGCGACAAAGAAGGTTTTGGCCTGTTGATCGATGATATCGACTTCGACAATGTGTCACAGGTCGCCGCCGCAAGTGCCTTAATCCTTCATATTTTGACTGACTGTCGTTTCAACGTTACTGTCGTTGAAGAAGAAGATGACCTTTATTTTTACGTTGCTGACGTAAAAATTTCGTATGAAGCAGCAAAGCGAAACCTTGAAGATCGCCGTGGCGTTGGGTACGTTTTTGATTGCTACGTCTCTGACAGGTCGTTGAATACAGCTTTAAACTGGTAAATCACCATAATCATTAAGCCCCTTAACCGGGGCTTTTTTGTGCCTGTTGTTTTCTTGGCGGTTTATTTTGACAAATTATTTTTCATGAAAAACACGGCGAAATATTTTCAAGGAATTTTCGATTTTTTCGTGTTTTGTGATTTTTCCAACCCCTAGTTTTTGGCTTTCATAAGCCATAAAACTCTTGTCAATAGCAGGTTGAAAATATATTTAAGGTTCGACGTTAACTTTAAATAGGGTTCAACCATACCATTTCAACCATTAAAAAGTTTGGCGGTTTAATTTGACAAACAATTAACATATGTTCTAATGGAAGTAACAAAACAAAAAGGAGACTTATGCTAAACATCATTGCTACTAAACCGAAAAAATTTAACGTTAGAGAGTTGGCCTATGACGCATTTCGTTCATCAGCTCTTTTAGGTGTAGACGACACCTACACAAATACAAGATCGAGTAAATATTTTATTGTTAGCAATTCATTAAATGGATTGAATATAGTTAACGCTGTATTTAGAGATTATTTCAAATCAGATGAATACACAGAAGCCAGATCAAAGAAAATACACATCATTGATCTGGATGAACATGATTATGATTTTGCTGCGATAAAATTTTGCATTGAAAAGACCTATAAATCCGTGTCGTCTTTATCGCAGATGCAAAGATATACAAAGCTAATTGAAGCGGGGGAATTGAAGCCAAAAAATGGCATTCCATTTGTCCCAGCGGTGCTAGAAGTTTTTCACGATAACGCAGAGGTTGACTTTTTCAAATTTCAAGAAGTTAGAAAAGAATATGTTGTCAGGATTTCGCTAGTAAAAAATGGCAAAGTCTTCAAGAAGATAAAATGCAATATTGGCCATTTTACGTTGATCGCTGGTAGCAAACCATATGACTATGAAAGAGTAGAAAGCACGCCTAAAAAAGCCACAAGGCCCGCGTTATTTCACCCTTGCTTTGAAGTCGATGGCGTAGAGTTTTTGGCGGTATTCAATGAACAAAACAAGCATTACAAAACGCTTGTCGATATGGTCGGTTACTAAAAACGCAGTAGAAAACAGAAGCCCAAAAAAAGGGCTTTTTTTGTGTCCGGTGTAAATTTTCCGTTCTTATCCCATACGGAAATTTATTAACACCTTGGCGGTTTTTCCCGCCGACTATGGTTGTTTTTCAAAGCGAAGCGACCACCAGAATAGGCGAGCCGCTGCACGCCTTGATTTAGTAGCGGTTGCAAATAGTTTGTGTGCCGATCTGGTTGCAATATGTGGTTTTATTCTGTTCCTGCTGTTGTTGCAGGTTTTGCCACGCTTGTGCTTCCTGTGCCGCCTGTTGATTTTGAGCGTCAATCTGATTTTTTGTCTGCACAATATTCATCGACAACATATTGCAGTCGCCTTGGGATGGATTGACTGAATTGCCAATCTGCTGTGCTCTGCTCATAAAATAATTTTTGTCATATTGCCATGTATTCAAATTTGCCATTGAATACTGCTGACCGCGTGCCCCAACATCGGGCGTCATATATCCGCTGTTGACACACTTCATGATGCCGATCAATTGGGTAGCGAATGCGGTGTATTGACCATCCGAAAGCGGCGGTTTCTGAGTGGCACAGCCGCTCAGCAGTGATCCAGCAATCAGCACAAGACTTAATCTTTTCATTCGCCATCCTTAGAAATCGTTGAGTAGTGGCCCACCAGTGGCACCGCTCGATGATTCTACCCAACCATAGGGATGCACTGCCATACAACGCTTAACCGGCGATTTGCTGCACGGGTACAAGTCCCCGCACATCAAACCACCCTGATCAAAGACCCGTCGTCCAAGGGGGCTGCCTTGAAGGAGCGAGCAACGTCATTGCAGAGAAAGGCAGGGATGGGCTTTTTCGCGTCATTCGCTCGCGTGCTTGCATAGCGAGACGAACCGCCGTAGGTGGGCTTTTAGGCTCTGAAATGAGCAAAGAAGGGTAGATTTTTTGGATAGAAAAAGGGGTAGAAATTTCTTTCTACCCCTTCTCTAAGTCCTTGATTTACAAGGAAAATGATGGTGCCCCGAGGGAGACTCGAACTCCCACTCCTTTCGAAAACGGATTTTGAATCCGCCGCGTCTACCAATTCCGCCATCAGGGCATGTGGCGGCGGAGTATAAAGAGCCCCCTACCGTTGGTCAATCAGCTTTCATGGTCAATTTTTCCGCTTTCGGCTAAACTTCCCGGCCCTGTCGAACCCGTACCCCACTGCCATGCGCGTCGCCGATTTTTCTTTCGAACTCCCCGATTCCCTGATCGCCCGCCATCCGCTGGCCGAACGCCGGGCGAGCCGGCTGCTGGTCCTCGATGGCCCGAGCGGCGCGCTGGCCCATCGGCATTTCGCCGATCTGCTGGAATACCTGCGCCCCGGCGACCTGATGGTGTTCAACAACACCCGCGTCATCCCGGCCCGGCTGTTCGGCCAGAAAGCCTCCGGCGGCAAGCTGGAGATCCTCGTCGAACGCGTGCTGGACAGCCATCGCGTCCTCGCCCATGTGCGCGCCAGCAAGGCGCCCAAGCCAGGCACGCAGATCCTTATCGACGGCGGCGGTGAGGCGGAAATGGTTGCGCGCCACGACACCCTGTTCGAACTGCGCTTCGCCGAGGACGTGCTGCCCCTGCTGGACCGCGTCGGCCATATGCCGTTGCCTCCATATATAGACCGCCCCGACGAAGGCGCCGATCGCGAGCGCTACCAGACCGTGTACGCCGAGCGCGCCGGTGCCGTGGCCGCGCCAACCGCCGGCCTGCATTTCGACGAGGACCTGCTGGCGAAGATCGCCGAGAAAGGCGTCGAGACCGCCTTCGTGACCCTGCACGTCGGTGCCGGGACATTCCAGCCGGTGCGCGTCGAGCGCATCGAAGACCACCATATGCATAAAGAGTGGCTGGAAGTCGGCCAGGATGTGGTGGATGCCGTGGCCGCCTGCCGCGCCCGTGGTGGCCGGGTGGTGGCGGTGGGCACCACCAGCGTGCGCTCGCTGGAGAGCGCGGCGCGTGATGGCGTGCTCAAGCCGTTCAGCGGCGATACCGATATCTTCATCTTCCCCGGCCGACCCTTCCATGTGGTCGATGCCCTGGTCACCAACTTCCATTTGCCCGAGTCCACGCTGCTGATGCTGGTTTCGGCCTTCGCCGGTTACCCGGAAACCATGGCGGCCTACGCGGCGGCCGTGAGCAACGAGTACCGCTTCTTCAGTTACGGTGATGCCATGTTCATCACCCGCAATCCGGCGCCACGCGGCCCCGAGGATCAAGCATGAGTCGCACCTGTCGTATGTCCTTCGAGTTGCTGGCCACCGACGGCAAGGCCCGTCGCGGCCGCCTGACCTTCCCCCGTGGCACCGTGGAAACCCCGGCCTTCATGCCGGTGGGCACCTACGGCACGGTCAAGGGCATGCTGCCTCGGGACATCGAGGCCATCGGCGCCGAGATGATCCTCGGCAATACCTTCCACCTGTGGCTGCGCCCAGGCACCGAGGTGATCAAGGCCCACGGCGACCTGCACGATTTCATGCAGTGGAAAGGCCCGATCCTTACCGACTCCGGCGGTTTCCAGGTGTTCAGCCTGGGCGCAATGCGCAAGATCAAGGAGGAGGGCGTGACCTTCGCCTCCCCGGTCGACGGTTCGAAAGTCTTCATGGGCCCGGAAGAGTCGATGCAGGTCCAGCGCGACCTGGGCTCCGACGTGGTGATGATCTTCGACGAGTGCACCCCGTACCCGGCCGACGAAGACGTGGCGCGGGTGTCCATGGAGCTGTCGCTGCGCTGGGCCCAGCGCTCGAAGAACGCCCACGGCGATAACACCGCAGCACTCTTCGGCATCGTCCAGGGCGGCATGCACCAGGACCTGCGCATGCGCTCCCTGGAAGGCCTGGACAAGATCGGCTTCGATGGCCTGGCCATCGGCGGTCTGTCGGTGGGCGAGCCGAAGCACGAGATGATCAAGGTGCTCGACTACCTGCCGGGCCAGATGCCCGCTGACAAACCTCGTTACCTTATGGGTGTTGGCAAGCCGGAGGATCTTGTGGAGGGTGTGCGCCGCGGCGTCGACATGTTCGATTGCGTGATGCCTACCCGCAATGCGCGGAACGGTCATCTGTTTATCGATACCGGCGTGCTGAAAATCCGCAACGCGTTCCATCGTCATGATGATTCGCCCCTGGATCCGACCTGCGACTGCTACACCTGCCAGAACTTCTCCCGCGCCTATCTGCATCACCTGGATAAATGCGGCGAAATGCTCGGCGCCATGTTGAATACAATCCATAACTTGCGTCATTACCAGCGCTTGATGGCTGGTTTGCGCGAGGCTATTCAACAAGGTACATTGGCCGCCTTTGTCGACGCCTTTTACGCCAAGCGCGGGCTTCCCGTACCGCCTTTGGATTGATGTATTTGCCATCCTGACAAAAACCAACTTCTGCAACTGGAGTGCTAAATGAGCTTTCTGATTCCTGCCGCTTACGCGGACGCCGCAGCCCCTGCCGCTGCTGCCGGCCCGGCCGGTACCGGCTTCGAGTGGATCTTCCTGGTCGGCTTCCTGGTCATCTTCTACCTGATGATCTGGCGCCCACAGGCCAAACGTGCCAAAGAGCAGAAGAACCTGCTGAGCGCCCTGCAAAAGGGTGACGAAGTGGTCACCAACGGCGGTATCGCCGGCAAGATCGTCAAGGTCAGCGATGACTTCGTGGTGCTCGAAGTGTCCGACTCGGTCGAACTGAAGTTCCAGAAGGGCGCCATCGCGGCCACCCTGCCGAAAGGTACGCTGAAAGCGATCTGATTAGTTTTTATCCAATCGACGGGGCGCGCAAGGCGCCCCGCGTCTTGAACGGGCGGCGTGATGCTGAACAAAACTCCTCTATGGAAGTACGTACTGATCCTGGCGGTATTGGCGATCGGTTTTATTTATTCCGCTCCCAACCTCTATCCTGACGATCCGGCTGTACAGGTCAGTGGCGCAAGCACTGCGCTGCAGGTGACCCAGGCCGATCTGGACCGGGTCAGCAAGGCTTTGGCCGACGCAGGGATTGCAGTGAAGGGCGCCAGCCTGGGCGAAAACGGCAAGGGTGCACTGGTGCGCCTGTCCCGGCAGGAAGACCAGCTTCCGGCCAAGGATGTCGTGCGCAAGGCTCTGGGCGATGATTACGTGGTGGCGCTGAACCTGGCCCCGACCACGCCGCAATGGCTGCGCAGCATCGGGGCTCACCCGATGAAGCTGGGTCTCGACCTGTCCGGTGGTGTGCACTTCCTGCTCGAAGTGGACATGGACAAGGCCATGGCCGCGCGCCTGAAAGTCTACGAGGGCGAAGTCAAAAGCCTTCTGCGCAAAGAGAAAGTCCGCTACCGCAGCCTGCCGCAGCAGGATGGTGGCATCCAGCTGGGCTTCTCCGACGATGCGACCCGCGAACAGGCCCGTAACCTGATCCGCAAGAATTTCAACGATTTCGACCTGACCACCACCGAGCGTAACGATCTCTCGGTCCTGCGTCTGGCGATCTCGCCGGCGAAGATCACGGAAATCCGTGAATACGCCATCAAGCAGAACCTGACTACCGTGCGCAACCGGGTCAACGAGCTGGGCGTCGCCGAGCCGCTGGTACAGCGCCAGGGTGCCAACCGCATCGTGGTCGAGCTGCCGGGCGTGCAGGACACTGCCGAAGCCAAGCGTATCCTCGGCAAGACCGCCAACCTGGAGTTCCGCCTGGGCGCCGAGCCTGGTGCGTCGAAAGCCACTACCGAGGTCTTCGAGTTCCGTGAAGGCGGGCGTTCCGCGCCGGTCGAGCGCGGCCTGATCATCACCGGTGACCAGGTTACCGATGCCCAGGCCAGCTACGACGAGCATGGCCGTCCGCAGGTGAACATCCGTCTCGACGGCCACGGCGGCGAGCTGATGAGCCGCGCGACCCGCAGCAACGTCGGTCGCAGCATGGCGGTGATCTTCATCGAGCAGCGTCCGGTCACCCGTTACGAGAAGCAGGTGGTCGACGGCGTTGAAAAAGACGTGGCGATCCAGACCTTCCAGGAAGACAAGAAGATCATCAGCCTGGCGACCATCCAGTCGCCGCTGGGTAGCCAGTTCCGCATCACCGGCCTGAACGGCCAGGGCGAATCGTCCGAACTGGCCCTGCTGCTGCGTGCTGGTGGCCTGGCCGCACCGATGTACTTCGCTGAAGAGCGCACCATCGGCCCGAGCCTGGGTGCCGACAACATCACCAAGGGTATCGATGCATCCCTGTGGGGCATGCTGTTCGTCTCCCTGTTCATCATGGCCATCTACCGCTTCTTCGGTCTGATCGCCACCGTCGCCCTGGCGGGCAACATGGTCCTGCTGCTGGCGCTGATGTCGCTGCTCGGCGCGACCCTGACCCTGCCTGGTATCGCCGGTATCGTGTTGACCATGGGTATGGCGGTCGACGCCAACGTGCTGATCTTCTCGCGTATCCGCGAGGAGCTGGCCAATGGCATGTCGGCGCAACGCGCCATCCACGAAGGTTTCGACCGTGCCTACACGGCGATTCTCGACGCCAACCTGACCACCCTGCTGGTCGGCGGCATCCTCTTCGCCATGGGCACCGGCCCGGTCAAGGGCTTCGCGGTCACCATGTCGCTGGGTATCTTCACCTCGATGTTCACTGCCATTCTGGTTACCCGTGCGATCGTCAACGGGATCTATGGCGGCCGCGACATCAAGAAGCTGTGGGTTTAAGGGGCTGCCATGCTACGTACGATCAACTTCATGGGCGTGCGCAATGTTGCGTTCGCCGTCACCATGCTCCTCACAGTGGTGGCTCTGTTCAGCTGGTTCCACAAGGGCCTGAACTTCGGTCTGGACTTCACCGGGGGTACGCTCATCGAGCTGACCTACGAGCGTCCGGCCGATCTCGGCAAGGTTCGCGAGGAGCTGGTCAATTCCGGCTTCCACGAAGCCGTGGTGCAGAGCTTCGGTGCAACCACCGACCTGCTGGTGCGCATGCCTGGCGATGATCCTCAGTTGGGCAACAAGGTTGCCGACGCGCTGAAGAAAATCGGCGGCGACAACCCGGCAACGGTCAAGCGCGTCGAGTTCGTCGGCCCGCAGGTGGGTGAGGAGCTGCGCGACCAGGGCGGCCTCGGCATGCTCATGGCGCTGGGCGGCATCCTGATCTACCTGGCCTTCCGCTTCCAGTGGAAGTTCGCCGTGGGCGCGATCCTCTCGCTGGTCCACGACGTCGTGGTGACCATGGGTATCCTGTCGTTCTTCCAGATCACCTTCGACCTGACGGTGCTGGCGGCGGTCCTGGCGATCATCGGCTACTCGCTCAACGACACCATCGTCGTGTTCGACCGGGTTCGCGAGAACTTCCGCGTGCTGCGCAAGGCGACGCTGATCGAGAACATCAACATCTCGACCACCCAGACCCTGCTACGTACCGTGGCCACCTCGGTGTCGACCCTGCTGGCCATCGCCGCCCTGCTGATCTTCGGTGGCGACAACCTCTGGGGCTTCTCGGTGGCGCTGCTGGTCGGTGTTCTGGCGGGTACCTACTCGTCGATCTACATCGCCAACGTGGTGCTGATCTGGCTGAACCTGACCACTGAAGACCTGATTCCTCCGGCCAAAACCGAAGGCGTGGACGACCGTCCATAAGGATTCTTCCTACGCCGTTTGGCGGAAGAGAAGGGCGCGAGTGTTGAACTCGCGCCCTTTTTTTTGCTCCAAGGCTGGGAGAAGCGCGGATTGAGGTCCGCAGGTAAATCAGGAGGTTCACGTGAACAAGTCGATGCTCGTGGGTGCGGTACTGGGTGCTGTCGGTGTGACTGCCGGAGGTGCTGTCGCGACCTACAGCCTGGTCAACAACGGGCCGGAATACGCTCAGGTAACGGGCGTGCAACCGGTCAAGACGACCGTCAAGACGCCACGCGAAGTCTGCAAGGACGTCACGGTCACCCGCCAGAAACCGGTGCAGGACCAGCACCAGATCGCGGGTACCGTGGTCGGTGCACTGGCCGGCGGCCTGCTCGGCAACCAGATTGGTGGCGGCACCGGCAAGAAGATCGCCACCGTGGCCGGTGCGGTCGGCGGCGGTTATGCCGGCAACAAGGTGCAGGAGCACATGCAGAACAGCGATACCTACACCACCACCCAGACCCGCTGCAACACGGTGAATGATGTCAGCGAGAAGGTTGTCGGGTATGACGTGAAGTACACCATCGGCGACAAGGCCGGACAGGTGCGTATGGACCGGGATCCGGGGTCGCAGATTCCGCTGGATAAGCAGGGCAACCTGGTGTTGGGGCAGGCTCAGCCGGCTCAGTAATCCTGTCTGAAGGCTGACACCTAACCTGTGGGAGCTGGCTTGCCAGCGATTGCTGTAGTGAATCCACCATAGCTATCGCTGGCAAGCCAGCTCCCACAGGGTACGCGGCGGCCTTGAAATCCGGGCACAAAAAAAGCACCTCGAAAGGTGCTTTTTTCATTTCAGGCGAAACTCAGCGCTTGACCGAAGGCGGCAGGTGCGGCTGGATCGCCGTCAGTACCGCCTTGAAGCACTTGATGTTGCCCGCGACCACGTGGCCCTTCTCGAGGAAGTCATGGCCACCGGTGAAGTCGCTGACCAGGCCGCCCGCTTCCTGGATCAGCAGCGCGCCCGCAGCCATGTCCCACTCGGACAGGCCCGACTCCCAGAATGCATCGAAACGACCTGCAGCCACATAAGCCAGGTCCAGGCTCGCCGAACCCGCGCGACGAATGCCGGCAGTCTGGCCAACCAGGGCGCGGAACATGCCCAGGTAGTTGTCCAGGTATTCCATCTGGTTGTCACGGAACGGGAAGCCGGTGCCGAGCAGGGCGCCTTCCAGGCTGGTGCGCGAGCTGACGCGCAGGCGGCGGCCATTGAGCTGGGCGCCACGGCCACGGCTGGCGGTGAATTCTTCCTGGCGAACCGGGTCGAGGACCACGGCATGCTCCAGGCGACCACGGTATTTGCAGGCGATGCTGACCGCGAAGTGAGGAACGCCACGCAGGAAGTTGGTGGTGCCGTCCAGCGGATCGATGATCCACAGGTAGTCTTCACCTTCGCCGCTGCCGGCATGCAGACCGGTCTCTTCGCCCTGGATGGCGTGGTTCGGATACGCTTTGCGCAGCGCATCGATGATGACCTTCTCGGCTGCGCGGTCGACCTCGGACACGTAGTCCTTGGCGTCCTTCTCATCAACCTTGATGGTATCCAGGCGTTCGATTGAGCGGAAAATCAGTTCGCTGGCGCTGCGGGCGGCGCGCAGCGCGATATTCAGCATGGGCTGCATGGACGTTTCACCTGAGTTTTAAAGAAATGAAAGCCGCACAGTCTATCAGAAAAGTTCCGGCTGGGTGGGGCAACATTTGCTTACGTAGCGTTGCGGCGGTCCCTTCTGTAAGATTTGCTCCCCCTGATTCCATGTCTGTGAGCGCCTGACGTGCTGCAAAATATTCGTGTCGTCCTGGTCTGTACCAGTCACCCCGGCAATATCGGCGGAGCTGCGCGTGCCATGAAGAACATGGGACTGTCGCGCCTCGTGCTGGTCAATCCGGCGGATTTCCCTTCTCCCGAGGCCAGTGCCCGGGCTTCCGGCGCCGATGATGTGCTGGCGTCCGCGCAAGTGGTCGGCTCCCTTGAGGACGCCCTGGTCGGCTGCACCCTGGTGGTCGGCACCAGCGCCCGCAGCCGTAGCCTGCCATGGCCAATGCTCGATCCCCGCGAATGCGGGAGCGAATCCATCGGACGAGCGGCTCAAGGCGAGGAGGTCGCCCTGGTCTTCGGTCGTGAACACGCCGGCCTGACCAATGAAGAGCTGCAGCGATGTCACTACCACGTGCATATCCCCTCCAACCCGGACTTCAGCTCGCTGAACCTGGCGGCGGCGGTGCAGGTGCTGAGCTATGAGGTTCGGACTGCCTGGCTGGCCCGTGAGCCGCAGGTGGTGAAGACGGACAAGGACGAAGTGGTCGAGGAACTGGCCACCATGGACGAGATGGAGCGGTTCTACGGACACCTGGAAAGCACCCTGGTGCAGATCGGGTTCCTCGATCCGGCCAAGCCCAAGCACCTGATGCCGCGTCTGCGTCGCCTGTTCGGGCGCAGTGCGGTGAATCGTTCGGAAATGAGTATTTTGCGCGGCATCCTCACCGAAACCCAGAAAGCGGCCCGGGGCGATGCGCACAAGCGGAAGGATCAGTAAATGTTCGAGCGTCTGCGTGAAGATATCCAAAGCGTTTTCCACCGTGACCCGGCGGCACGCAATGCCTTCGAGGTGCTGACCTGCTATCCGGGCATGCACGCGATCTGGCTGCACCGCGCGGCGCACTGCCTGTGGAAGAAGGACTGGAAATGGCTGGCCCGCCTGGTGTCCAACTTCGGGCGCTGGCTGACCGGCATCGAGATTCACCCGGGGGCCAAGGTTGGCCGACGCTTCTTCATCGACCATGGCATGGGCATCGTCATCGGCGAAACCGCCGAGATCGGCGATGACGTCACCCTCTACCAGGGCGTGACCCTGGGTGGCACCAGCTGGAACAAGGGCAAGCGCCACCCGACTCTGGAAAACGGCGTGGTGGTGGGGGCGGGCGCCAAGGTGCTCGGTCCGTTCACTGTCGGTGCCGGGGCCAAGATCGGCTCCAATGCGGTGGTGACCAAGGCGGTGCCGGCCGGCGCCACGGCGGTGGGCATTCCCGGGCGGATCATCGTCAAGACCGATGTCGAGCAGGAAGCCCGGCGCAAGGCCATGGCCGAGAAGATCGGCTTCGATGCCTACGGCGTCAGCGAAGACATGCCGGACCCGGTCGCCCGTGCCATCGGCCAGTTGCTCGACCACCTGCAGGCGGTCGACGGTCGCCTCGAAGGCATGTGCGGTGCCCTGACCAAGCTGGGCAGCGACTACTGCGCCAAGGAACTGCCACCGCTGCACGAAGAAGACTTCGCCTGCGTCAAGGGCGAGGTGCGCAGCGACGCGCCGACGCATTGACAGCCCGCCGGTAAATCGGGGCGTGTGATCGCGCCCCGACTTTGCTATGATCTGCGCCGCCGTTCAGGCGCAATCCCGACTAAAGCACTAGGTCTTATAGTTGACTTAAATGCTCGGGAATCGCATACTCGCACACATCCCGTAACTCCCGTGGTATCAAATAGCCATGCGACTGACTACTAAAGGCCGATACGCCGTGACTGCCATGCTCGACCTGGCACTGCACGCGCAGAACGGGCCGGTCTCCCTGGCCGACATCTCCGAGCGCCAAGGCATCTCCCTCTCCTATCTGGAGCAGCTGTTCGCCAAGCTGCGCCGCAGCAACCTGGTTTCCAGCGTGCGCGGCCCGGGTGGCGGCTACCAGCTCTCGCGGGTGATGGAAAGCATCCAGGTGGCCCAGGTGATCGATGCGGTCAACGAATCGGTCGATGCCACCCGTTGCCAGGGGCTCGGCGATTGCCACGCCGGTGACACCTGCCTGACCCACCACTTGTGGTGCGACCTCAGCGCCCGGATCCATGAATTCCTCAGCGGAATCAGCCTGGCCGACCTCGTGACCCGCCGTGAGGTCCAGGAAGTCGCCCTGCGTCAGGATCAGCGCCGCGTAGCCGGCCGCGCCCCACTGGACAAGATTGAAACGTCCGCCGTCGATTGACCGTGTCGAACGAGCGACGTGCCTGCCTGATAGGAGATATTCAATGAAGTTGCCGATCTACCTCGATTATTCCGCGACCACTCCGGTCGACCCACGCGTCGCCCAGAAGATGAGCGAATGCCTGCTGGTCGACGGGAACTTCGGTAACCCGGCCTCGCGCTCCCACGTCTTCGGCTGGAAAGCTGAAGAGGCGGTCGAGAACGCTCGCCGCCAGGTCGCCGACCTGGTCAACGCCGATCCGCGCGAAATCGTCTGGACCAGCGGTGCCACCGAATCCGACAACCTGGCGCTGAAGGGCGTTGCGCACTTCTACGGCTCCAAGGGCAAGCACATCATCACCTCCAAGATCGAGCACAAGGCGGTCCTGGACAGCACTCGCCAGCTCGAGCGCGAAGGCTTCGAGGTCACTTACCTCGAACCAGGCGAAGACGGCCTGATCACTCCGGCCCTGGTCGAAGCCGCGCTGCGTGAAGACACCATCCTGGTTTCGGTCATGCACGTGAACAACGAGATCGGCACCATCAACGACATCGCCGCCATCGGTGAGCTGACCCGCTCCCGCGGCGTCATGTTCCACGTCGACGCAGCCCAGTCCACCGGCAAGGTCGAGATCGACCTGCAGAAGCTGAAAGTCGACCTGATGTCCTTCTCCGCCCACAAGACCTACGGCCCTAAAGGCATCGGCGCGCTGTACGTCAGCCGCAAGCCTCGCGTGCGTCTGGAAGCGGCGATGCACGGCGGTGGTCACGAGCGCGGCATGCGTTCCGGCACCCTGGCCACCCACCAGATCGTCGGCATGGGCGAAGCCTTCGCCGTGGCCAAAGAGCTGATGGCCAGCGAGAACGTACGCATCAAGGCCCTGAGCGACCGCTTCTTCAAGCAGGTCCAGGGCCTGGAAGAGCTGTACGTCAACGGCAGCCTGACCGCGCGTATCCCGCACAACCTGAACCTGAGCTTCAACTACGTCGAAGGCGAGTCGCTGATCATGGCGCTCAAGGACCTGGCCGTTTCGTCCGGTTCCGCTTGTACTTCGGCATCCCTCGAGCCGTCCTACGTCCTGCGCGCCCTGGGCCGCAACGACGAGCTGGCGCACAGCTCGATCCGTTTCACGTTCGGTCGCTTCACCACCGAAGAAGAAATCGACTACGCCGCGCAGAAAGTCTGCGAGGCCGTCACCAAGCTGCGTGAACTCTCGCCGCTGTGGGACATGTTCAAAGACGGCGTCGACATCTCCAAGATCGAGTGGGCTGCGCACTAAGTAGTCGCCAGCAAGAGCGGCTCCCTGATGAGGAAGGAATTGCACCATGGCATACAGTGAAAAGGTCATCGACCATTACGAAAACCCGCGTAACGTCGGCAAGATGAATGCCGAGGACCCGGATGTCGGCACCGGCATGGTCGGCGCCCCGGCGTGCGGCGACGTGATGCGCCTGCAGATCAAGGTCAACGAGCAGGGCGTCATCGAAGACGCCAAGTTCAAGACCTACGGCTGCGGTTCGGCCATCGCCTCCAGCTCCCTCGCCACCGAGTGGATGAAGGGCAAGACCCTGGACGAAGCCGAAACCATCAAGAACACCCAACTGGCCGAAGAACTGGCCCTGCCGCCGGTGAAGATCCACTGCTCGGTACTCGCCGAAGACGCCATCAAGGCGGCCGTTCGCGATTACAAGCAGAAGAAAGGTTTGATCTAACCCGCCTGTCGCAGGTCAAGGAGTTTCCGATGGCTATCAGCATGACAGAAGCCGCCGCCAACCATGTGCGGCGCTCCCTCGACGGACGTGGCAAAGGTGACGGTATTCGCCTGGGCGTCCGTACCACCGGCTGCTCGGGCCTGGCCTATGTGCTGGAGTTCGTCGACGAGCCGAATGACGAAGACCAGGTCTTCGAGAGCCATGGCATGAAGGTCATCATCGACCCGAAAAGCCTGGTCTACCTCGACGGCACCGAACTGGACTTCGTCAAGGAAGGGTTGAACGAAGGCTTCAAGTTCAACAACCCCAACGTGCGCGGTGAGTGTGGCTGCGGCGAAAGCTTCAACGTCTGAGGCTGCGCGTGGGTACTCCTTGTCATTTCGCCCTGTTTGACCTGCAACCGGACTTCCGTCTGGACCTGGACCAGTTGGCCACCCGCTATCGCGAGCTGGCCCGCGCGGTGCACCCGGATCGCTTCGCCGACGCCAGCGAGCGCGAACAGCGCCTGGCGCTGGAGCGCTCCGCCGGCCTCAACGAGGCCTACCAGACCCTCAAGAGCGCACCCCGCCGGGCGCGTTACCTGTTGGCGATCGGCGGTCATGAAGTGCCGCAGGAAGTCACCGTCCACGACCCCGAGTTCCTCTTCCAGCAAATGCAATGGCGCGAAGAGCTCGAGGACCTGCAGGACAGTGCCGACCTCGATGGCGTTGCCGCGTTCAAGCGCCGCTTGAAAGTCGCCCAGGAAGCCCTCAACGAGGAGTTCGCCGCGTGCTGGAACGACGCTGCGCAGCGTGAACAGGCCGAACGCCTGATGCGCCGCATGCAGTTCCTCGACAAGCTCGCCTACGAAGTGCGCCAGCTGGAAGAGCGCCTCGACGATTAACCCGGTGTCGCCCCTGGCGGCACCTTTGGTATTCAGATAAGCATGGCCCTACTGCAGATCGCCGAACCCGGTCAGAGCCCTCAACCCCACCAGCGCCGCCTGGCCGTGGGTATTGACCTTGGCACCACCAATTCGCTGGTCGCTGCCCTGCGCAGTGGTCTCTCCGCTCCGTTGCCCGATGCCGAAGGCCGGGTGATCCTGCCGTCCGCGGTGCGCTACCACGCCGATCACATCGACGTCGGTCATGGCGCCCGCGAGGCCGCGTCGACCGACCCGCTGAACACCATCCTCTCGGTCAAGCGCCTGATGGGCCGCGGCCTGGCGGACGTCAAGCAACTGGGCGAGCAACTGCCGTACCGCTTCGTCGGCGGCGAGTCGCACATGCCGTTCATCGAGACCGTCCAGGGGCCGAAAAGCCCGGTGGAAGTCTCGGCCGATATCCTCAAGGTCCTGCGCCAGCGTGCCGAAGCGACCCTCGGTGGCGAGCTGGTGGGAGCGGTGATCACCGTCCCGGCCTACTTCGACGACGCCCAGCGCCAGGCCACCAAGGACGCCGCGCGTCTGGCCGGCCTCAACGTGCTGCGCCTGCTCAACGAGCCGACCGCTGCGGCCGTGGCCTACGGTCTGGACCAGAACGCCGAAGGCGTGGTGGCCATCTATGACCTGGGCGGCGGGACCTTCGATATTTCCATCCTGCGCCTGACCGGCGGTGTCTTCGAAGTGCTGGCCACCGGTGGTGATACCGCCCTGGGCGGCGATGATTTCGACTACGCCATCGCCACCTGGATCATGCAGTCCGCCGGCCTATCCTCCGACCTCGACCCGAGCGCCCAGCGCCGCCTCCTGGAGACCGCCTGCGCGGCCAAGGAAGCGCTGACCGATGCCGAAGCCGTGACCGTGAGCTACGGCGACTGGCAGGCCGAGCTGACCCGCGCCGCCTTCGACGCGCTGATCGAGCCGATGATCGCCCGTAGCCTCAAGGCCTGCCGCCGGGCCGTGCGCGACAGCGGTGTCGAGCTGGACGAAGTCAGTGCCGTGGTCATGGTCGGCGGTTCGACCCGTGTGCCGCGCGTGCGCAGTGCCGTTGGCGAGCTGTTCGGCCGCCAGCCGCTGACCGATATCGACCCGGACCAGGTGGTCGCCATCGGCGCCGCGATCCAGGCCGATACCCTGGCCGGCAACCAGCGTGAAGGCGGCGAACTGCTGCTGCTGGACGTGATTCCGCTGTCCCTGGGTCTGGAGACCATGGGCGGGCTGATGGAGAAGGTGATTCCGCGCAACACCACCATTCCCGTCGCCCGTGCCCAGGAGTTCACCACCTACAAGGACGGCCAGAGCGCGATGATGATCCACGTGCTCCAGGGCGAGCGCGAGTTGATCAGCGACTGCCGTTCCCTGGCGCGCTTCGAGCTGCGCGGCATCCCGGCCATGGTCGCCGGTGCGGCGAAGATCCGCGTGACCTTCCAGGTCGACGCCGACGGCCTGCTCAGCGTCTCGGCGCGGGAGCTGGGTTCGGGCGTGGAATCGAGCATCCAGGTCAAGCCGTCCTACGGCCTGACCGACGGCGAGATCGCGCGCATGCTCAAGGACTCCTTCGAACATGCCGGCAATGACAAGGCCGCGCGCCAGTTGCGCGAGCACCAGGTTGACGCCGAGCGTCTGCTCGAAGCGGTGCAGGGCGCCCTCGAGGCCGATGGCGAGCGCCTGCTGGACGCCGAGGAGCGCGCCGCGATCGAGCAACAGATGCAAGACTTGCGTGATTTGATGAACGGCACCGATGGCCCGGCCATCGAGCAGCAGACCAAGCGTCTGTCGCAGGTGACCGATGCCTTTGCCGCCCGACGCCTTGATTCGACGGTCAAAGCCGCACTGGCCGGGCGCAACCTGAATGAGATCGAGGACAACTGATGCCGCAGGTAACCTTTCTGCCCCACGAGAAGTTCTGCCCGGACGGCCTGACCGTCGAGGCAGCACCGGGGACTTCCATTCTCGAACTGGCCCATGACCACCACATCGAGATCGAAAGCGCCTGTGGCGGCGTGTGCGCCTGCACCACCTGCCACTGCATCGTGCGCAAGGGCTTCGACTCGGTCGAGGAAGCCGACGAGCTGGAAGAAGACATGCTGGACAAGGCCTGGGGCCTGGAAGCGCAGTCGCGCCTGGCCTGCCAGGTGAAGGTCGGTGACGAAGACCTGACCATCGAGATTCCGAAATATTCGCTCAACCACGCCGCCGAAGCGCCGCATTGATCCTGGAGCCGACCATGAGCCTGAAATGGATTGATGTACTTGAAATTGCTATCCAGCTTGCCGAAAGCAAGCCGGAAGTCGATCCTCGTTACGTGAATTTCGTCGATCTGCAGCGCTGGGTGCTGGCATTGCCAGACTTCAGCGACGATCCGGCACGCGGTGGCGAGAAGGTCCTGGAAGCCATCCAGGCCGCCTGGATCGAAGAAGCCGACTGAGCGCACTCGGCAGGTTAGGCAATCCCCCGGAACCCGCGTATAATTCGCGGGTTTAATTTTTCGCATCACTTACTGTTTCTGGAGTTACACCATGGCTGTTCAACGTACTTTCTCCATCATCAAGCCTGACGCCGTTGCCAAGAACGTGATCGGCAAGATCACCACCCGTTTCGAAGACGCCGGCCTGAAAATCGTCGCTTCGAAAATCAAGCAACTGTCCAAGGCCGAAGCCGAAGGCTTCTACGCCGAGCACAAAGAGCGCGGTTTCTTCGGTGACCTGGTTGCCTTCATGACTTCCGGTCCGGTTGTCGTCCAGGTGCTGGAAGGCGAAAACGCCATCGCTCGCAACCGTGAGCTGATGGGCGCTACCAACCCTAAAGAAGCTGCTGCCGGCACCATCCGTGCTGACTTCGCCGAGTCCATCGACGCCAACGCCGTCCACGGTTCGGACTCCGAAGCCGCTGCCGCTCGCGAAATCGCTTACTTCTTCGCTGCTACCGAGGTAACCACTCGCTAAGCCACGGCTTTCGAGTGAAGGTGAATCCATGACTACATCTACTGGCAAAACTAACCTGTTGGGGCTGACCCAGCCGGAAATGGAAAAGTTCTTCGACTCGATAGGGGAGAAGCGCTTCCGTGCCGGTCAGGTCATGAAATGGATTCACCATTTTGGCGTCGATGATTTCGACGCCATGACCAACGTCGGCAAGGCCCTGCGCGAAAAGCTCAAGAGCTGCGCCGAGATTCGCGGCCCTGAAGTGGTCAGCGAGGACATCTCCTCGGACGGCACCCGCAAGTGGGTCGTGCGCGTGGCTTCCGGCAGTTGCGTCGAAACCGTCTACATCCCCCAGGGCAAGCGCGGTACGTTGTGCGTATCGTCCCAGGCCGGTTGCGCCCTGGACTGCAGTTTCTGCTCCACCGGCAAGCAAGGATTCAACAGCAACCTCACCGCCGCCGAAGTCATCGGCCAGGTGTGGATTGCCAACAAGTCGTTCGGCTCCGTGCCGGCCACCATCGACCGCGCCATCACCAACGTGGTGATGATGGGCATGGGCGAGCCGCTGCTGAACTTCGACAACGTCGTCGCCGCCATGCACCTGATGATGGACGACCTCGGCTATGGCATCTCCAAGCGCCGGGTGACCCTGTCCACCTCCGGCGTGGTGCCGATGATCGATGAGCTGGCCAAGCACATCGACGTCTCCCTGGCCCTTTCGCTGCACGCGCCGAACGACGCGCTGCGCAACGAACTGGTGCCGATCAACAAGAAGTACCCGCTCAAGGTGGTCCTCGAGTCCTGCCAGCGCTACATGTCGGAACTCGGCGAGAAGCGCGTGCTGACCATCGAGTACACCCTGCTCAAGGACGTCAACGACAAGCTCGAACATGCGAAGGAAATGGCCGAGCTGTTGAAGGACGTGCCGTGCAAGATCAACCTGATCCCGTTCAACCCGTTCCCGCATTCCGGTTACGAGCGTCCGAGCAACAACGCGATCCGCCGTTTCCAGGACTACATGCACAACGCCGGCTTCAACGTGACCGTGCGCACCACCCGCGGCGAAGACATCGACGCAGCGTGTGGCCAGCTGGTCGGCCAGGTGATGGACCGTACCCGTCGCAGTGAGCGCTACATCGCCGTGCGGCAACTGAACGCCGACGCCGATTCCAGCGGCGTGGCGGGCAACTGAGACGAGGGCCGCCATGACCCTGCGCGCCGCGCTGCCGCTGGTCCTGCTGACGACGCTGCTGTGCGGCTGCGTCAGCTCCGGCAGTTCCGGTACGCAGGTCAGGCGCGATGAGGCCCGCCAGGCCTATGTCCAGCTCGGCCTGGGGTATTTGCAACAAGGTTATACCGAGCGCGCCAAGATTCCCCTGAAGAAAGCCCTCGACCTCGGTGGCAACGATGCCGCGGTCAACGCGGCGCTGGCCCTGGTGTTCCAGCGCGAAGGCGAGACGGCCCTGGCCGACACGCACTTCCGCCAGGCCCTCTCGGCCCAGCCCCACGACCCGCGGATCCGCAACAACTACGGCAGTTTTCTCTACGCCCAGGGCCAATATGCCAAGGCGCAGCAGATGTTTCGCCAAGCCTCGACCGATACCCTGTATCCTGAGCGGTCCCGGGTGTTCGAGAACCTCGGCTTGACGGCCCTGCGCATGGGCCAGCGCGACCAGGCGCGGGACTACCTGGAAAAGGCTCTACGTCTCAACCACCAGCAACCCCGTGCGTTGCTGGAAATGGCTGAGATGTCTTACGAAGACAGGCATTATGTGCCAGCTCGCGAGTTCTACGACCGGCACAGCCGCCTGAGTGAACCGAGCGCCCGCAGCCTGTTGCTCGGCAATCGCCTGGCGACGGTCTTCGAAGAACGCAACAAGGCCGACCAACTGGGCCTGCAATTACAACGACTTTATCCCGGTACGCCGGAATATCAGCAATACCTGTCGGAGCAATGATGAAAGCGGCGCATCCCGAAGCAGCAGCAGCGACTCGCGAAAATCCCGGTGAGATCCTGCGTCAGGCCCGTGAAAGCCGGGACTGGTCGCAGGCCGAAGTGGCCCGCAAGCTCAATCTGACCGTGAGTTCCCTGAACAACCTCGAAGCCGGCGCCTTCGACAAGCTGCCGGGGCATACCTTCGCCCGCGGCTATATCCGCGCCTACGCCAAATTGCTGGACATGGACCAGGCCGCCCTGGTGCAGTCCTTCGACCTCTGCACCGGCACCCATGCCCAGGGCAGCGACGTGCATGCCCTCGGCCGCATCGAAGAGCCGGTGCGCCTGTCCCATAACATCCTGCGTATCGTCAGCCTGCTGTTGCTGGTGGTCGTGGTCGGTGGCGGCTTCGTCTGGTGGAAAGACCAGAGCGCCAACGCCACCCGTGACCTGTTCAGTGCCGCGCCGGAACATATCGAAGTGGAAAGTGCCGACGGCACCACCCAGATCCATCCGCTGGACGAGCCGGAAGACCAGGCCGTGAGCGCAGGCCAGCAGCCTGAAGCGGCTGCCCCGGCTACCGAGCAGGCGCTTCCGCTTACCGAAAGCACTGTGCAGACCCCGGCCGCGCCAGCCGCGCCTGTGACCACCACGCCAGCAGTACCCGCCGCCAGCGCACCGGCGACTCCGGCACCTGCCGCGTCGGTTGCTCCGGCCGCGCCTGCGCCGGCCGTTCCTGCCGTGAGCGCAGCCGTCGTGGCCGCCACGCCAGCGCCGGCCGGCAGCAGCCAGGTCGCCATCCAGTTCAGTGCCGACTGCTGGACGTCGGTCACCGACGGCAATGGCAAGGTCCTGTACAGCGGTATCAAGCGCAAGGGTGAAAACCTCGAGCTGGCCGGCAAGCCACCCTTCGCCGTGCGCCTGGGCGTCGCCCGCGCCGCGCAGGTGAGCTACAACGGCCAGGCCGTGGATATCGCACCGTTCACCAGTGGCGAGACCGCTCGCCTGAAGTTGGGGCAGTAACTCATGCACGGCCACTCTCCGATCAAACGTCGCGAATCCCGGAAGATCTGGGTCGGTAACGTACCTGTCGGCGGCGATGCGCCCATCGCCGTCCAGAGCATGACCAACACCGATACCAACGACGTCGCCGCCACCGTGGCGCAGATCAACCGCCTGGTCGACGCCGGCGTGGACATCGTCCGCGTCTCGGTCCCGGACATGGACGCCGCCGAAGCCTTCGGCCGCATCAAGCAGCAGGTCAGCGTGCCGCTGGTCGCCGATATCCACTTCGACTACCGCATCGCCCTGCGCGTGGCCGAGCTGGGCGTCGATTGCCTGCGCATCAACCCGGGCAACATCGGTCGCGAAGACCGCGTGCGCGCCGTGGTCGATGCCGCCCGCGACCGTGGCATCCCGATCCGCATCGGCGTCAACGCCGGTTCCCTGGAAAAGGACCTGCAGAAGAAATACGGCGAACCGACCCCGGCGGCGCTGGTGGAGTCGGCATTGCGCCACGTCGAGCACCTCGAGCGTCTGAACTTCCAGGACTTCAAGGTCAGCGTGAAGGCCTCCGACGTGTTCATGGCCGTCGAAGCCTACCGCCTGCTGGCCAAGGAAATCGTCCAGCCGCTGCACCTGGGCATCACCGAAGCCGGTGGCCTGCGTTCGGGCACGGTGAAATCGGCGGTCGGCCTCGGTATGCTGCTCGCCGACGGGATTGGCGATACTATCCGCATCTCGCTGGCGGCCGACCCGGTCGAGGAAGTGAAGGTCGGCTACGACATCCTCAAGTCGCTGCACCTGCGTTCCCGCGGCATCAACTTCATCGCCTGCCCGAGCTGCTCGCGGCAGAACTTCGATGTGGTCAAGACCATGAACGAGCTCGAGGGCCGTCTGGAAGACCTGCTGGTGCCGATGGACGTCGCGGTGATCGGCTGCGTGGTCAACGGCCCCGGCGAAGCCAAGGAAGCCCATGTCGGGCTGACCGGCGGCACGCCGAACCTGATCTACATCGACGGCAAGCCGGCGCAGAAGCTGACCAATGACAACCTGGTGGACGACCTCGAGAAGCTCATCCGCCAGAAAGCGGCCGAAAAGGCCGAGGCCGACGCGGCACTGATTGCCCGCGGTTGACCGCTACAGATTTCGTTAAGGACCTTTCGTGAGCAAATCGCTGCAAGCCATCCGTGGCATGAACGACATCCTGCCCGAGCAGACGCCCCTGTGGCGCTACTTCGAAAGCACCGTGGCGGGCCTGCTGGATACCTATGGCTATCGCCAGATCCGCATGCCGATCGTCGAGTTCACCGAGCTGTTCAAGCGCTCCATCGGTGAAGTGACCGACATCGTCGAAAAAGAGATGTACACCTTCACCGACCGCAACGGCGATTCCCTGACCCTGCGCCCTGAAGGCACCGCGTCCTGCGTGCGTGCGGTGCTGGAGCACGGCATCACCGGCAACGGCGAAGTGCAGAAACTCTGGTACATCGGCCAGATGTTCCGCCACGAACGTCCGCAGAAAGGCCGTTACCGCCAGTTCAACCAGATCGGTATCGAGGTGTTCAACCTCGACGGTCCGGACATCGACGCCGAGCTGATCGCCCTGACCTGGCGCCTGTGGGGCCTGCTGGGCCTGCGCGACGCGGTCACCCTGGAGCTGAATAGCCTGGGCACCAGCGAGGCCCGCGCCCGCTATCGTGATGCCCTGGTGGAGTTCCTCTCGGCCCGTCTCGAGCAACTGGACGAAGACAGCCAGCGCCGCCTGAAGAGCAACCCGCTGCGCATCCTCGACAGCAAGGACGCCGGCACCCAGGCTGCCCTGGTCGGTGCGCCGAAGCTGGAAGACTACCTGGACGAAGAGTCCCGCGTGCACTTCGAGGGCCTGAAGACCCGCCTGAACGCTGCCGGCATTCCGTTCGTGATCAATACCAAGCTGGTGCGCGGCCTCGACTACTACAGCAAGACCGTGTTCGAGTGGGTTACCGACAAGCTCGGCGCCCAGGGCACCGTCTGCGCCGGCGGCCGCTATGACGGCCTGGTCGAGCAGATGGGCGGCAAGGCGACCACCGGCGTCGGTTTCGCCATGGGTATCGAACGCCTGATCCTGCTGCTGGAAACCCTGGAACTGGTTCCGGAGTCGATCTCCCGCCAGGTCGATGTCTACCTCTGCGCCTTTGGCGAGGCCGCCGAGCTGGCCGGTCTGCAACTGAGCGAGCGTCTGCGCGACCGGTTGCCGAACCTGCGCCTGCAGGTCAATGCCGGTGGCGGCAGCTTCAAGAGCCAGTTCAAGAAGGCCGACAAGAGCAATGCTCTGTACGCCTTGATCCTCGGAGAGGACGAAATGGCGCAACAAGTGGTAGGTTTCAAACCCCTGCGTGGTCAGGGCGAACAACAAAACATTGCCTGGGATGCTCTGGCTGAGCACCTGGAAGCTTCCCTCGCGCAGGCGTGAAGCGCTCACCGCCGAATTGTTGAAAGGAGTATTGGGGTGTCGAGTACCGATGATGAACAACTGGCCGCGTTCAAGGACTGGTGGGAGCGTAACGGCAAGCCACTGGTAACCGGCGGTCTGCTGGCTCTGGTGGCCGTCTTTGGCTGGCAGGCCTGGCACAAGTACCAGGCCAACCAGTCGCAAGGCGCCTCGAACCTTTATCAGGCTCTGCTGGAAACCACCCTGACGCCGACCGGCACGCCGGACACGGCCAAGGTCGCCGAGCTGTCGGGCAAGCTGAAAAGCGAGTTCGGTGGTACTGCGTACGCCCAGTACGGCAGCCTGTTCGTCGCCAAGGTGGCGGTGGACAGCGGCAAGCTGGACGACGCCGCTTCCGAGCTGAAGAGCGTCTACGACAAGCCGGCCGACGCGACCCTGGGCGAGATCGCCCGTCAGCGCCTGGCCCGCGTGCTGGCTGCGCAGAACAAGGCCGACGAAGCCCTGAAGCTGCTCGACGGCGACACCGACAAGGCATTCGTTGCCACCCGCGAGGAGCTGAAAGGCGACCTGCTGGTGCAACTGGGCCGTGCCGACGACGCCCATGCTGCATACGAAAAAGCCAAGGCCGCACTGTCCGATGACGACGCGGTAGGTGGCCTGCAACTCAAGCTCGACGACCTGGCCAAAGGGGATGCGTGACGTGATCGGTTGGAAACATGCAGCAGTGCTGACCCTGGCCATCCTGGCCGCGGGTTGCAGCAGCAACAGCAAGAAGGAACTGCCTCCGGCCGAGCTGACCAAGTTCACCGAAGAGGTGGTCTTGCAGAAGCAATGGAGCCGTTCGATCGGTGATGGTCAGGGCGAAACCTGGAACATGCTGGTTCCGGTGATCGAGAACGACCGCATCTTCGCCTCCGACGTGACCGGCGTGGTCATGTCGCTGAACCGCCAGAACGGTGACGTGATCTGGAAGAAAGACCTGGAAAAACCGGTCTCCGGCGCGGTTGGCGTAGGCTACGGCCTGGTCATGCTGGGCACCCTCAAGGGTGAAGTGATCGCCCTGGATGCCAGCACCGGCGAACAGAAATGGACGGCCCGCGTGACCAGCGAAGTGCTGGCCCCGCCCGCCACCAACGGTGACGTGGTGGTGGTGCAGACCCAGGACGACCGCCTGATCGGCCTCGACGCCGCCACTGGCGACCGTCGCTGGATCTACGACAGCACCCCTGCGGTCCTGACCCTGCGCGGTACCGGCGCACCGATCGTGACCAACCACCTGGCGGTGGCCGGTCTGTCCAGCGGCAAGGTCATTGCCCTGGATACCAGCAACGGCGTACCGGTGTGGGAACAGCGCGTCGCTGTCCCGCAAGGTCGTTCGGAGCTGGAGCGTGTGGTCGACATCGACGGCGGCCTGCTGCTGTCCGGTGGCACCCTGTACGTCGCCACCTACCAGGGCCGCGTCGCCGGCCTGGACCTGGAATCCGGCCGTGTGCTGTGGCAGCGTGATGCCTCCAGCTACACCGGTGTGGCCCAGGGCTTCGGCAACGTCTACGTGAGCGAAGCCTCGGGCACCGTCGAAGGGATCGACGAACGTTCGTCCTCGGCGCTGTGGAGCAACGACCAGCTGGCCCGCCGTCAACTGTCGGCGCCGGAAGTGTTCTCCAGCTACGTGGCGGTGGGTGACTTCGAAGGCTACCTGCACCTGCTGAGCCAGGTGGACGGTCGCTTCGTCGGTCGCGAGCGTGTCGACAGCGATGGCCTGCGTGCCCGTCCGCTGGTGGTTGGCGACACCATCTACGTGTACGGCAACAGCGGCGCCCTCGAGGCGTACAAGATCAAGTAAGACTATGCTTGGGGCCTCCGGGCCCCGGGCTGCACGTCGAGAGACGTTGCCCAAGACTCCGGCCGCTGCCCCGCAGCGGCCTTTGTATTTTTTGAATTTACCCAATGGAGAGCCGCATGGTTCCCGTAATTGCCCTGGTAGGTCGTCCGAACGTCGGCAAGTCCACCATGTTCAACCGCCTGACCAAGACCCGTGACGCCATCGTCGGCGACCTCTCGGGCCTGACCCGCGACCGCCAGTACGGTGAAGCCCACTGGCAGGGTCGTACCTTCATCCTGATCGACACCGGCGGTATCACCGGTGACGAGGCGGGCATGGACGAGAAGATGGCCGAGCAGTCGCTCATGGCCATCGAAGAAGCCGACTACGTGCTGTTCCTGGTGGACGCCCGCGCCGGCCTGACCGCCGCCGACCAGATGATCGCCGAGCACCTGCGCAAGCGGAACAAGCAGTCGTTCCTGGTGGCCAACAAGATCGACAACATCGATCCGGACACCGCCCGCGCCGAGTTCTCGCCTATGGGCATGGGCAACGCCATCCCGGTGGCCGGTTCCCAGGGCCGCGGCATCAACGCACTGATGGAAACCGTGCTGGGTGACGTGCCGCGCGACAAGGAAGAAGACGCGCTCGACGAAAACGTCGCCGAAGGCGAGGAAGCCACGCGCATCCCGGGCCCGAGCGAGAAGGATGGCATCAAGATCGCCATCATCGGCCGCCCGAACGTCGGCAAGTCGACCCTGGTCAACCGCATGCTCGGCGAAGAGCGCGTGGTGGTCTACGACCAGCCCGGCACCACCCGCGACAGTATCTACATTCCCTTCGAGCGCAACGAAGAGAAGTACACCCTGATCGACACTGCCGGTGTGCGCAAGCGCGGCAAGATCCACGAGGAAGTCGAGAAGTTCTCGGTGGTGAAGACCCTCCAGGCGATCAAGGACGCCAACGTGGTGATCTTCGTCATGGATGCCCGCGAAGGTGTGGTCGACCACGACCTCAACCTGCTGGGCTTCGCCCTCGAGGCCGGTCGCGCCATCGTCATCGCCCTGAACAAGTGGGACGGCATGCAGCCGAGCGAGCGCGACTACGTGAAGACCGAGCTGGAACGCCGGCTGTTCTTCGTCGACTTCGCCGATATCCACTTCATCTCGGCGCTGCACGGCACCGGCGTGGGCAACCTGTACCAGTCGGTGCAGAACTCGTTCAAGTCGGCGGTCACCCGCTGGCCGACCAGCCGCCTGACCCAGATCCTCGAAGACGCGGTCAGCGAGCATCAGCCGCCGATGGTCAACGGCCGCCGCATCAAGCTGCGCTATGCCCACCTTGGTGGTGCCAACCCGCCGATCATCGTGATCCACGGCAACCAGGTGGAGAAGGTCCCGCGTTCGTACTCGCGTTACCTGGAAAACACCTACCGCCGTGTGCTGAAGCTGGTCGGTACGCCGATCCGCATCGAGTACAAGGGCAGCGACAACCCGTTCGAGGGCAACAAGAACACCCTCACCGACCGCCAGGTCAACAAGAAGCGCCGGTTGATGTCGCACCACAAGAAGGCCGAGAAGAAGCGCAAGGACAAGCGCAAGTAAGCTCGTTGCGGCGCAGGGGCAAACCCTGCGCCGCATCCCTTGTTGATCCCCGTCAGCGCCCTCCGCCGGCTACGTGTTACAAGCTTTTTCCTGACTGTCCGATCCGCTATGCTCGATGGCTTACCGCCCCCGGGCCGGGTCCGCAGGAAAGAGGGCTTCATGATCAGCAGCAAGCTGCCGAATGTCGGCACGACCATCTTCACCACCATGTCCCAGCTCGCCGTGCAAACCGGTGCGTTGAACCTGTCCCAGGGTTTCCCCGACTTCAATGGCCCGCAGGCCCTGCTCGATGCGGTGGGCCGGCATGTCAGCGCCGGGCATAACCAGTATTCGCCGATGACCGGCTTGCCCGCGTTGCGCCAGCAGGTGGCGGCGAAGATCGCCCGGCACTATGGCGTCAGCGTCGATGCCGACCATGAAGTGACCATCGTGCCCGGTGCCACCGAAGGGATCTTCTGCGCCATTCAGGCGGTGATTCGCAGTGGTGATGAAGTCATCGTCTTCGACCCCAGTTACGACAGCTACGAGCCCTCGGTGGAGCTGGCCGGTGGCCGTTGCGTGCATGTGCAGCTGGACCCGGTGGACTTCAGCATCGACTGGCAGACATTCAGCGATGCCCTGAGCCCGAAAACCCGCATGGTCATCATCAACTCGCCGCACAACCCCAGCGGCGCGCTGATCACCCGGGCCGACCTCGACCAGTTGGCGGCTCTGATCGCCGACCGCGATATCTACCTGATCAGCGACGAAGTCTACGAGCACCTGGTGTTCGACGGCGTCGCCCATGCCAGCGTGCTGAGCCATGAAGCCCTGTACCAGCGCGCCTTCGTGGTCAGCTCGTTCGGCAAGACCTACCACGTCACCGGCTGGAAGACCGGCTACGTGATTGCACCGCCGGCACTGAGTGCCGAACTGCGCAAGGTCCACCAGTACGTCAACTTCTGCGGCGTGACCCCGCTGCAATGGGCCCTGGCCGACTTCATGGCCGAGCATCCCGAGCATATCGACGAATTGCCGGCCTTCTACCAGGCCAAGCGCGACCTGTTCTGCGACCTGCTCGAACCGTCGCGTTTCAGCTTCACGCGGTCGGCGGGCACCTATTTCCAGTTGGTGGATTACTCGGCCATTCGGCCTGACCTGAACGATGTCGACATGGCCCTGTGGCTGACCCGCGAGCATGGCGTGGCGACCATTCCGGTGTCGGTGTTCTACCAGCAACCCATTCCCGAGCAGCGCCTGGTGCGCCTGTGTTTCGCCAAACGCGAGGAGACGCTGCGCGAGGCAGCGGAAAAACT
The DNA here is from genome assembly GCF_001941965.1 of Pseudomonas putida. Classification (GTDB taxonomy): domain Bacteria; phylum Pseudomonadota; class Gammaproteobacteria; order Pseudomonadales; family Pseudomonadaceae; genus Aquipseudomonas; species Aquipseudomonas putida_L. Next base: position 50,749 of record NZ_MKZO01000075.1, read on the forward strand.
ATGCGCGATCTGAGCAACCTGCCCAACCTGAGCATTGCCCTGGTCCAGACCAGCCTGGTCTGGCAGGACCGCCAGGGCAACTACGAGCATTTCGAAGCCTTGTTGGACCAGGCCAGGGGCGCTGACCTGGTGATCCTGCCGGAGATGTTCACTACCGGCTTCTCCATGGAGTCCGAGCGTCTCGCCGAGCCGGAGAACGGCCCAACGTATGCCTGGCTCAAGGCCCAGGCCAAGCGCATCGATGCAGTGATCACCGGCAGCGTGATCATCCAGGCTGCCGATGGCAGCCACCGCAACCGCCTGCTCTGGGCGCGGCCGGATGGCGAGATCCTGCATTACGACAAGCGCCATCTGTTCCGCATGGCCGGTGAGCACAAGCACTACACCCCGGGCGAGCGCCAGGTGCAGTTCGAGCTCAAGGGCTGGCGGATTCGCCCGCTGATCTGCTACGACCTGCGTTTCCCGGTGTGGAGCCGCGATGCCCAGGACACCGATCTGCTGCTGTACACCGCCAACTGGCCGGCGGCGCGGCGCCAGCACTGGAACCGGCTGCTGCCGGCGCGGGGCATCGAGAACCTGTGCTATGTGGCGGCGGTGAACCGGGTGGGGACGGATGGCAAGGGCTTTGCCTATACCGGCGACAGCCAGGTCCTGGACTTCCAGGGTGAAAGCCTGCTGAGCGCGGGGGAGGCGGATGGGGTGTTTACCGTGGAGCTGAGTTCGGCGGATCTCGCGGCTTACCGGACGCGGTTCCCGGCGAACCTGGATGCCGATACCTTCGAGCTTCACTGAGTTCTTGAGAGCCCTATCGCTGGCAAGCCAGCTCCCACAGGTTCAGCGGTGCACGCGATCCCTGTGGGAGCTGGCTTGCCAGCGATGAGGCCCTCAAATACTCAGTAGACGTCCCGGCGATATCGCCCCAGCTCGATCAACTCTTCCACAGCCGCCTCACCGAGCAACCCGTTGAGCGCCGCATCCACCCCGCCAGCCATCCCCTGCAAGCTACCGCAGATATAGATCGCCGCCCCATCCTCCAGCCAGCGCTTCACCTCCTCGCCACGCTGCAGCAACAGGTCCTGCACATACACCTTCTCCGCCTGGTCCCGCGAAAACGCCAGGTCCAGTCGTGCCAGGTCGCCACTGGCCAGCCAGCCTTGCAGCTCGTCCCGGCAGTGGAAGTCATGGGCTTCATTGCGCTCGCCGAACAACAGCCAGTTACGCTGCTCGCCCGCCGCGATCCGCGCCTTGAGCAAGCTGCGCAACCCCGCCAGCCCGGTGCCGTTGCCGATCAGGATCATCGGCGCAGCCTCCGCTGGCAGATGGAAACCGCTGTTGCGGCGCAGGCGCAGGCTGACAGTGCTGCCCGGCGCCATATGCTCGGTCAGCCATCCGGAACCCAGCCCAAGACTGCCATCGGCATGCCGCTCCTGACGCACGATCAGCTCCAGCACACCATCCACCGCAATCGACGCGATGGAATACTCCCGCGCATCGATCGGAATCAGCGCATCCACCAGCGCCTGAGCATGCAGCCCGACCAGGTGCTCGCGGCTGACCGGCAGTTGCCGGCCGGCGAGGGCGGCGGACAGTGATTCGTTCAGGCCAGCCAGTTGCACCTGGGTGTTGCCGTCCAGCCCGAGGCCCTGAAGGAAACGCTCCACGCTAGCCGGTGCCTGACGCGGCATGATTTCCACCAGATCGCCCGCTTCCCATTGCGAAGGCGTCGGCGGAGTCAGACCCAGCAGGAACACCGGCAAGCCCTGGCTGCCCGGGTTCAGCAGCTCGCGACGGTTCAAGGTCCATGGCGCAAATTCCGGCGCCTGCCAGGCCGGCATCACGGCGCTGCCGCTCAGTTCCGCCAGTTGCTGCTGCCAGCGTTGCAGGGCCAGCGGGTCGGCGCTGTCCACTTCCACCGGGGCGAAGCGGGCATGGGCACCACGTTCACCCAGCCAGGCATGCAGGCGCCGGGCGAAGCCGCAGAAGTGCGGGTACTGCCGGTCGCCGAGGGCCAGCAGCGAATAGTTCAGGCCCTCCAGCGCCAGCGCCTGGCCGAGCACCTTGCGCTCGAAGCCACGGGCGCTGTCCGGCGCTTCGCCGTCGCCGAAGGTACTGACCACGAACAGCGCGCGTCCGGCCTGGCGCAGGTCCGCTTCGCTCAACGAAGCCAGCGATTGCACCCGCACCGGCAAACCGGCCGCTTGCAACTGCCCGGCACTCTGCCAGGCCAGTTGCTCGGCGAAACCGCTCTGGCTGGCAAAGCCCACCAGCCAGCTGTCGCCCTGGCCGTCATCCTGGGTCATGCCTCCGCGAGCGGCGCGGATCTGGCGCTTCTTGCGTCGGCGATCGAGGTACAGCAGCCAGCCGGTGACGAAGAACAGCGGCATGGTCACGCTGGCCAGGGTCACGATGATCCGCCCCGGCAGGCCCCAGTAGCTGCCCACGTGCAGGGCATACACGCTGGTCAGCAGTTGCGCCTTGAACGACTTGTCGTTGTAGATCTCCTGGCGCTTCACCTCGCCGGTGGCCGGATCGATCGTCAGGCTGTTGATGGCGCGCTCGTGGGCGGCATCGTCCAGTAGATAGAAGATCATCGCCGGCTGCCCGCCTACCGGCGGCAGGCGCAGGTTGTAGGCGGTCATGCCGGGGCCGGCGGCCTTTTGCAGGCTGGCCCAGATGGCGTCGTAGTCCACCACCAGCGCCGGTGCGTTGGCATCCGGCTTGGGCGGGCCGCCGTGACCACCGCGCCCTTCGCCGCGTTTCTGCTGTTGCTGGCCGGCCGGCGGTTTGTCCGCCAGCAGCTTGTTCAGCCCTTCGCGGTACCACTCGTAGGACCAGAACAGGCCGGTGAGGGCAAACAGGAGATAGAACAGCAGGCACCAGGTGCCGAACACCGCATGCAGGTCCCAGTTGAACGCACGGCCTTTCTTCGCCCAGTCGAGGGTCAGCCAGGTGCGCCAGTTCAGCGCCTGGCGCGGCCAGCGCAGGTACAGGCCGGAGAGGCAGAAGAACACCAGGATCAGGGTGCAGGCGCCGGTGATCTGCCGGCCGGTGTCGCCGATGGTCAGGAAGCGGTGCAGGTTGAGCATCAGGTTGAAGAAGTCCTGGCCCACCACATCGCCCTGGAAGGCGCCGGTGTAAGGGTCGACATAGCGCAGCTGGCCACGGCGTTCCCCCGGCGGTGGCATGAAGAAGATCCGCGCTGCGGCATCGCTTTTGGTATCGACCCAGATCATCGAGACCTTCTTGCCCTCGGTCTCCTCGACCCGCCGCACCAGCTCGGCCGGCGCCAGCACGCCGCCTTCGCGGACCTGGACCTTGAGCACCTGCGGGTTCATGGCCCGGAGGATTTCATCCTGGAACGAGTACGCTGCGCCGGTGATGCCCATCAGCGCGAGCACCAGCCCGGCCGTGATGCCGAAGAACCAGTGCAGTTGGAACAGTGTCTTTTTCAGCACATCGACCACCTGGAATGTTTCTGGGAATGCGAATTAGTCGCGCATTATGCCTTGATACACAAAAGCCCCGCTCATCTGAATGAGCGGGGCGGGGTGAAAACAGCGACCTTAGAAGTGGACGCTGGTGGTCAGCAGGGCGGTACGGCCCGCCGCCTGGTTGGCGAAGTGGGTGGAGAACGCCTTGTCGTAGTAGACCTCGTTGGTCAGGTTCTGCACGTTCAGTTGCAGGTCGACGTTCTTGGTCAGCTTGTAGGCGGCCATGGCGTCATAGCGCACGTAGCTGTCGACCTTGGTGGTGTTGGCCACGCTGCCGAACACTTCGTCGGTGTAGAAGGCGCCGCCACCGATGGTGAACTTCGGCGTGATCTGGTAGGTGGTCCACAGGCTGGCCGAGTTGTTCGGCAGGTTCGGCAACTGGTTGCCGTCGTTGGCCTTGCCCAGCGGGCCGCCGTCGATCTGCCGACCTTCCATGTAGGCGTAGCCGGCGAAGACCTGCCATTTCTCGGTGATCTTGCCGCTGGCCGACAGCTCGATACCGTCAACGCGGGTGGTACCGACGTTCTCGTAGGTGTTGGTGTTGACCTGGACGCGGGCGTTGTCCTTCTCGGTGCGGAAGATCGCGCCGGTCAGGGACAGGCGGCTGTCCAGCAGGTCCCACTTGGTGCCGATTTCGTAGTTGGTGGTTTCTTCCGGCTCCATGTCGCTGCCGAGCAGGACGCCGTTACGGTCGGTGCTATTGGGCAGGACGTTGCCTTCCATGCCTTCACCCAGCATTGCGCCCGGTGGGGTCGCTGCGGTGGCGTAGGAAACATAGACGCTGCCGTTGTCGGCTGGTTTCCACACCAGGCCCAGCTGGCCAGTAACGAACTCGCTGGTGTCCTTGCCCTCGGCGCGCACGCCGGTCTTGCTGACGGTGGTGGCACCGTTGGCGCCGTAGGTGCGGTACTCGGTATCGAAGTGGTCGTAACGCAGGCCCATGTTGACCAGCCATTGCGGAGTCAGCTCAAGGGTGTCGAAGACGTAGATCGCGCGGGTCTTGCCCTTGGTGGTGGTGCCGGCGTAGTTGCGCGAGATCGAGCCGTTCCACGGATCGTCCGGGTTCGGGTTGCTCAGCGAGGTGCAGTTGTAGCCGCTAGAGACGATCATGGCCGGGGTGCAGTTGGTGCTGGACGGCACGGTCGGCGTGATCGGCGTCGCTGGGGTGGTGTCGGTGTTGACGTCGTAGGTCGAACGCTCGCTCTCTTCACGGCTCAACTCGATACCGGTGGAGAAGCTGTTCTTGAAGCCGGCGATATAGATGTCGCCGAACAGGTCGGTCTGGTTGGTGGTGGTGGCGGTGTTGCCCACCCGGGTGTTGGCCCGGCGCCAGACGCTGCCGTTGTTGACGTTGCCCTTGGAGTCGTCGGGCTGGGTCAGGATGTAGTCCTGCATCGAGTTGCCGTGGCGCAGGGTGTTCTTGATGGTCAGCGCGTCGGTCAGGTCGTGCTCGATGGCAATGGTGGCGATATCGGTGCGCGACTTGCGGAAGTCGCGGTCGGTCAGGCCGTAGAAGTTGCTGTGGTCGCCGCCGGAATAAGGCTTGTCCGGGTTGGCCGAGGTGCGGTTGGTGCCGGAGTAGGTGTAGGGCACGCCGGAATCCGGCAGGTCGTCGCTTTCGACGTGGTACCAGTCGAGGTTGACCCGGGTGTCGGTGCCCAGGCCGAAGGCCAGGGACGGGGCGATGCCCCAACGGTCGTAGTTGACCTTGTCGCGGCCGGCGACGTTGCTTTCGTGGCTCATCAGGTTCAGGCGACCGGCAATGGTGTCGGTGAACTGATAGTTGCCGTCGAGGGTATAGCGCTGGGTCTGGTCGGAGCCCCAGGTGAAGCCGCCGTCGAAGGAGTTGCCCAGATGGGCTTTCTTGCTCACCAGGTTGATGCTGCCACCTGCGGCGCCACGGCCGCCGACTGCGGAGTTCGGCCCCTTGCTGACTTCGATGGATTCCACGGCGAACAGCTCGCGGCTCTGTGCGCCGGTGTCGCGCACGCCATCGATGTAGGTGTCGTTCTGCGAGTCAAAGCCGCGGATGAACGGACGGTCGCCTTGCGGGTTGCCGCCTTCACCGGCACCGAAGGTGATGCCCGGTACGGTACGCAGGGCGTCCTGCAGGGTCAGGGCATTGGTGTCCTTGAGGACCTGTTGCGGGACCACGGTGACCGAACGCGGAGTATCGACCAGCGGCGCGGTGTATTTCTGCGACGAGGCGCGCTCGACCTTGTAGTCGGTGCTGGCCTGCTCGGCGGCCTGGGCATTGATGCTGGTGGCATCGAGGGTCAACGGACCAGCCGGCTTGGCAGGTACTGGCTCGTCGGCATAGGCCATGTGCGCGGCGGACGTGGCGGTGATGGCGACACCGATGGCGGATGCGAGCAAGCGCGGTGAGCTGACAGTGGCTGGAACGAATTGACGCGACATCAGGTGGACCCCCTCCCAAGGTTTCGAGGGGGCGGAATATAAGAGCAAGTGATTGGCACTCACAATTGAGAAAGGCTTGCATTTACATTCTTTACACCTTTCTTCACGAAATTTTGCCAAGGATCAATGGCCGCCCCTCGGTTGGGGCTTGTGACCTACGGATAAGAATCAATACCATTGACAACTTTTTCCGCTTAGGTGCCAGATCGCCATGCTTTCACACATTCCCGGCCTGTTCAACCGTGAGGAAGTGCTGCGCATTCGCGAGGCACTGGAGGCTACCGACTGGGCCGACGGCAAGATCACCGCAGGCTATCAATCGGCCAAGGCCAAGCACAATCTGCAGTTGCCCGAAGGTCATCCGCTGGCCAAGGAAATCGGCGCGGCGATGATCGAGCGCCTGTGGAGCAACCCGCGCTTCATGTCGGCGGCGCTGCCGCACAAGGTGTTCCCGCCGCTGATCAACTGCTACCGCGAAGGCGGCAACTTCGGTTTCCATATCGACAACGCGGTGCGCCAGCCCAAGGGCAGTGTGGAGCGGGTGCGTACCGACCTGTCGTCGACCCTGTTCTTCAGCGATCCGGAGGACTACGACGGCGGTGAACTGGAGATCCAGGACACCTACGGCATGCAACGGGTCAAGCTGGCGGCGGGGGACATGGTCCTGTATCCGGGCACCAGCCTGCATCGGGTCAACCCGGTGACCCGTGGCGCTCGCTATGCGGCGTTCTTCTGGACCCAGAGCCTGGTGCGCGAGGACAGCCAGCGCGCGCTGCTGTTCGAGATGGACAGCGCCATCCAGCAACTCACCGCCGATGTGCCGGATCACCCGTCGCTGCTACAACTCACCGGCACCTATCACAACCTGCTGCGGCGCTGGGTGGAGGTCTGAGGCATGGCGTTCCAGTTACGGCGTGAGGAAGTGGTGGGCTCGGACGAATTCGGCCAGATGCTCGAACAGAGCCCGGCCAAGGCGGCCCAGGCCCTGTTGATGGCGGCGGGCAAGGGCGTGGTCGAGGCCCAGGCGCTGCTGGGGCAGATCCTCCTCGACGGGCGCGGGATCGAGAGGGACCCGGCGCTGGCGCGGACCTGGTTCGGGATTGCCGCGCAGCAGGGCAGCGCCATGGCTCACAACATGCTCGGGCGTTGCCTGGAGCATGGCTGGGGCGGCGAGGCGGATGTGCCCAAGGCGGCGTTGCATTACCGGCATGCGGCCAATGGCGGACTGGACTGGGGGATCTACAACCTGGCCAACCTGCTGGCGACCGGGCGTGGCGTGGAGCTGGACCATGAGCTGGCGCTGGCCTGCTACCGGCGCGCGGCGCAAATGGGGCATGCGAAGTCGATGAACCTGCTGGGGCGGTACCTGGAGGAGGGCTTGCATTGCCAGGTGAATGTGCCGGCAGCGCAGGACTGGTATCGGCGTTCGGCGGAGGCCGGGGATTTCCGTGGGCAGTTCAGTCATGCGGCGGTGTTGGCGGCGCAGGGTGAGCTGGAGGGGGCGCTGAGGTGGCTGCAGGTGGCGCTGGAAGGCGGCAATGCCAATTTCCTGCGGGTGGCCGGACCGGCGCTGGAGCAGGCGGCTGAGCCGGAGATTCGGGCGATGGCGGGGGCTTACAAGAAGCGTCTGGCTGAGCTTGTGTAGTGGCCTTGAGGGCCTCATCGCTGGCAAGCCAGCTCCCACAGGGATCGCGTGCACCGCTGAACCTGTGGGAGCTGGCTTGCCAGCGATGAGGCCCGAAAGAGCGATACAAAAAAAAGGGGCTGATCACTCAGCCCCTTTTTTCATTTACAGGTAGTAGGCCTTCAGCGGCGGGAAGCCGTTGAATTCCACCGCGCTGTAGCTGGTGGTGTAGGCACCGGTCGACAGCCAGTACAGGCGGTCACCGATCGCCAGGTTCAGCGGCAGGCCGTACTTGTACTGCTCGTACATGATGTCGGCGCTGTCGCAGGTCGGGCCGGCGATCACCACTTCCTCGGTCTCGCCTTTCTTCTCGGTCCAGATCGGGAACTTGATGGATTCGTCCATGGTTTCGATCAGGCCGGAGAACTTGCCCACGTCGGTGTAGATCCAGCGCTCGACGGCGGTACGGGATTTACGCGCCACCAGCACCACTTCGCTGACCAGGATACCGGCGTTGGCGATCAGCGAACGGCCCGGCTCGAGGATGATTTCCGGCAGATCGTCGCCGAAGTCTTCCTTCAGGAAGCGGATGATCTCTTCGGCGTAGGTTTCCAGGCTGTTGGTCCGGGTGATGTAGTTGGCCGGGAAGCCGCCACCCATGTTGATCAGCTTGAGCTCGATGCCGTCTTCTTCCTTCAGGCGCTCGAAGATCACCTTGACCTTGGCGATCGCGGCGTCCCACACGGAGATGTCACGCTGTTGCGAGCCGACGTGGAAGGAGATGCCGTAAGGCACCAGGCCCAGGTCGCGGGCGAGGATCAGCAGGTCCATGGCCATGTCGGTCTGGCAGCCGAATTTGCGCGACAGTGGCCAGTCGGCAGTGGTCGAGCCTTCGGTGAGGATACGCACGTAGACTTTCGAGCCCGGGGCGGCCTTGGCGATGTTGCGCAGGTCGGCTTCGGAGTCGGTCGCGTACAGGCGCACGCCCTTCTCGTAGAAGTGGCGGATGTCCTTGGATTTCTTGATGGTGTTGCCGTAGCTGATGCGGTCCGCGCTGACGCCGCGGCTCATCACCTTGTCCAGCTCGTAGATCGAGGCGATGTCGAAGCTCGAGCCTTTTTCCTTCAGCAGGTCGATGATCTCGACCGCCGGGTTGGCCTTGACCGCGTAGTAGACCTTGGCGAACTCGAAACCGGCGCGCAGGTCGTCGTAGGCCTGGCTGATCATCTGGGTGTCGATGAGTACGAACGGGGTTTCTTGCTTGTCGGCGAACGCCTTCATTTTCTGGAAGGTTTCACGCGCAAAGTAGTCTTCGACCTGAATCGACATACCTGGGAACTCCATGGGCAAACTGAATGAATAAGTGGCTGCAACTGAACGCCCTCCGTATCCCCACTTTGGTTCGCCTACTTCCCAAGGCATGTCGCCGAAAGCAAAAAGGTCAACCGCGCGCGATACATTGCTGCTACGGGTGACCTTGCTGTCTCGTCGTCAGTACTTGAGCCGGATGGATCGTTTCCAGCATGGACGTTCGGCGCGAACTTTAGGACCTGAGGGGTTCAAGATCAACTAAAAATGTCGCCTTTTCGTACTCCTCGGCGGCCTGTTGTCGACGTGTTCCTTTCATAACCGACTCAGGTGACAGCCATATGTTCCGTCAGATCGCCCTTGCGTAAAAAATTGTGGAATAGCTGGCGAAGTGCTCACTTTTCCAGAACTTCGACACTCAGCCTTTCAATTGGCGCGTTTCCCTTCAAGTTGCTGTTCACTTATTAAGGATGACCGTTTGTCGAGTGTCTTCGAATGGCTGTTTGAGGGGGCTGGGTGTTCATATTTATGGCCACTCGTTTCGTGAGTGTTCGGCGCGAAAAAAATTTGCGTCGACGACCCTCGCGCACCTTCGATCGGGCACCTGAAGGAGGGATTTGCCCGGCTTAACGAGAAATATTACTATTCGCGCACTTTTCCATTGCCTGACGACGACCTTCCTATCGTGTCTCGACACAAAGGCTTCCTCGACCACTACCACGAGCTGATCGGCACCTGGACGCGCAAGCTGCGCAGTCGCCAGCAGGCCGAGGATCTCGCGCACGATGCCTTTGTCCGCGTCCTGGAAACCCAGCAGGATGCGGTGGCGCAGCCGCGCGCCTACCTGCACCAGACTGCACGCAATATCGCCGTGGACGGATACCGCCGCGAAGACCGCCGCCAGTCCCTGGAATTGCAGGCCCTGGAGCTTGCCCCGCAGCTGGACGACGACCCGGAGGCGTTCATGAATGCCCTGCAACTGGCCGACAGCGTCGAGCGGGCGCTGGCCGAGCTGCCGCTGAACTGCCGCAAGGTGTTCGTCTGGCAGAAACTCGAGGGCCTGACCCAGGCGGAGATCGCCGAGCGCATGGGCCTGAGCAGGAACATGGTGGAAAAGTATATGATCCGCACGCTTCGCCATCTGCGCGAGCACCTGGATGTGGCGAACAGATGAGTCAGGCGAAGGTATTCATGAATCAGGACGCAAGTCCCGGCCCGCAGGAGGCCGCGCGCGAGCAGGCAGCCGAATGGTTCGCCCGTGTTCAGGACGGGCCGCTGTCGGCTGAACGGCAGGCGGCTTTCGAGGCCTGGCTCGCGCAGGATCCTCTCCATCGTGACGAATACGCGTTGCTGGCCGACCTGTGGCGTGCCAGCGATCTGCTGCCGCGTGTGCGGCTTGAAGCCCTGTGTGTCGAGGACAAGGTCGCCGTCCTGCCCCGTCGTCGCTTCATTCGCCAGGCCTTGGCGGCGGGCGTCATGGCTGCTGCCGTCGGCCTCGGCTGGTTCACCTGGCAGGACGGCAAGCTCAACCATCATGAACAGTTGCAGACCGGCCTTGGCGAACACCGCCAGGTCGAGCTGCCGGACGGCTCCCGTCTGGAAATCAACTGTCGTACCCGCCTCGAAGTGCGCTTCAGCGCCGGTCAGCGGGATATCCGCCTGGAGCAGGGCGAGGTGATGTTCAGTGTCGCCCATGACAGCGAGCGGCCATTCGTGGTGGATGCGGGCAACGGCACGGTCACCGTCACCGGCACCCGCTTCGATGTGCGCCGCGACCCCGGTCAGACCCGGGTGGTGGTGGAACAGGGCTCGGTCCGGGTCCAGGGCCATCGCGAATCCCAGGCGCTGCTCAGTGCCGGGTTCGGTTCCCATATAGATGAAGAAGGCAACGTCGCCGCGGCGTACAAGGTGGACCCTGCCGCGCTGACCGCCTGGCGTTCCGGCAAGCTGGTATTCAACGACGCCTCCCTGGCCCAGGTGGCCGAAGAGGTCTCGCGCTATCGTCAGCATCCGCTGCACGTGGCGCCGAAAGTGGCGAAGCTGCGCCTGAGCAGCACCTTCCGCGTCGACGATACGGGCGCTCTACTGCGGGCCTTGCCGAGCATCCTGCCGGTCAGCGTGGTGGCCCATGCCGACGGCTCCCAGGAAATAATTTCAAAATAGATTCAGGTATTTTCCCGGTTGTTCGTCTTCCTGCCTGACTTGTAACTGCCAAGCATTTTCATTCTCAGGAAGTCCCGAAGACGTGAACAACAACAAGCATGCTCCGCGTTCCGCCGGCCGTTCGCGCTGGCTGCCCCTGGCGCTGGCCCTGGCGGTCAGTGCCGGCATCGGCAACAGCTACGCCGACTCGACCCCGACCAGCATCCAGATCCAGGCCCAGCCGCTGGCCAGCGCGCTGAACCAGTTGGGTCAGCAGACTTCGCTGCAACTGTTCTTCAGCCCTGACCTGGTGGCCGGCAAGCAGGCCCCGGCGGTGTCCGGCAACCTGGCGCCGGAGCAGGCGCTGCGGGCCCTGCTGCAGGGCAGCGGGCTGACCTACGAGATTTCCCAGGGCAGCGTGGTCCTGCATGCGGCACAGACCGGCGCGCAGGCGGGTGAAACCCTGGAGCTGGCGCCGACCGATATCTCCATGGTCGGCGACTGGCTCGGTGATGCCCAGGAAGCGGTGGTGCAGAACCATCCTGGCGCACGCACTGTGGTGCGTCGCGAGGCGATGATCGAGCAGGGCGCGATGAACGTGCGCGACGTGCTCAAGGGCATTCCCGGCGTGCAGGTGCAGGACTCCAATGGTACCGGCGGCAGCGACCTGTCGCTCAACGTCGGGGTGCGCGGCCTGACCTCGCGCCTGTCGCCACGCTCCACGGTGCTGATCGACGGCATCCCGGCGGCCTTCGCGCCCTATGGCCAGCCGCAACTGTCGATGGCGCCGATCTCTTCCGGCAACCTCGACAGCATCGACGTGGTTCGTGGTGCCGGCTCCGTGCGCTACGGGCCGCAGAACGTCGGCGGGGTGATCAACTTCGTGACCCGGGCGATCCCGGAAAAGGCCACCGGGGAAATCGGCACTACCCTGGAAACCTCTCGCTACGGCGGCTGGAAGCACATCGACACGGCCTTCCTCGGTGGCACCGCCGACAACGGTATCGGCGCCGCGCTGCTGTACTCCGGGGTCAATGGCAACGGCTACCGCCGCAGCAACAACGGCAACGATATCGACGACGTGCTGTTCAAGACCCACTGGGCACCGACCGACCAGGACGAACTGTGGCTGAACTTCCACTACTACGACGGCTCGGCCGACATGCCCGGCGGCCTGACCCAGGCCCAGTACGATGCCGACCCGTACCAGTCCGACCGCGACTACGACAACTTCAGCGGCCGGCGCAAGGATGTGTCGCTGAAGTACCTGCGGCAGATCGACGATGTCACCCAGTTCGAGGTGCAGACCTACTACACCGACAGCTTCCGTGGCAGCACCATTGCCGCCCGCGACCAGAAGACCCTGTCGTCCTTCCCGCGCAGCTATCACACCTTTGCCATCGAACCGCGGCTGTCGCGGCAGTTCTTCATCGGTGATGTGACCCAGGAAGTCAGCGTCGGCGCCCGCTACCTCAAGGAAGCGATGCACGAGCAGGCCAGCCGCCTGGCGCTGATCAACAACGTGCCGACCGTCACCCCGACTTCCGACGGCCATGTCTATCAGGACCGTACCGGCGGCACCGAGGCCAGCGCGTACTACATCGACGACAAGATCGACGTCGGCAACTGGACCATCACCCCGGGCCTGCGCTTCGAGCACATCAATACCGACTGGCACGAACGCGCGGTGCTCGGTACCAACGGCGTGCGGGTCCAGGCCAAGAGCCGCAGCATCAGCAGCGACGAACCGCTGCCGGCGCTGAGCGTGATGTACCACGTCTCTGACGCGTGGAAGCTGTTTGCCAACTATGAAACCTCGTTCGGCAGCCTGCAGTACTTCCAGCTGGGGCAGGGCGGTGTCGGTGACTCGACCGCCAACGGCCTGGAGCCGGAAAAGGCCAAGACCTACGAGATCGGCACGCGCTACAACGGCGAGCACTGGGGCGGCGAACTGACCGCGTTCTACATCGACTTCGACGACGAGCTGCAATACATCAGCAACGATGTGGGCTGGACCAATCTGGGCGCGACCAAGCACCAGGGCATCGAGGCGTCGGTGCGGTATGACCTGGCCGGGCTGGATGCGCGGCTGGACGGCTTGAGTGCGAATGCCGGGTTCACCTACACCCGTGCGACCTACGAAGGCGAGATCCCGGGCTTCAAGGGCCGTGACCTGCCGTTCTACTCGCGCCAGGTGGTCAATGCCGGGCTGCGTTACCAGGTGGACCGCTGGACCTGGAATCTGGATGCCTTCGCCCAGTCGAAGCAGCGTGCGCCGGGGACCGGGATGAATGCCGACGGCAGTTTCACCGGCAACTACATCACCGCGCCGAGTGCCGATGGGCAGTATGGCGATATCCCGGGGTACGTGACCTGGAGTGCGCGGGGCGGCTATGACTTCGGCCAGGAGCTGTCCAACCTGAAGCTGGCGGCGGGGGTGAAGAACATCTTCGACAAACAGTACTACACGCGCTCCAGCGACAACAACTCGGGGATCTATGTGGGTGAGCCGCGGACGTTCTATGTGCAGGCCAGCCTAGGGTTCTGACCTTCAGGGCCCTATCGCTGGCAAGCCAGCTCCCACAGGGACCGCGTACCCTGTGGGAGCTGGCTTGCCAGCGATGAGGCCATCAGCCGTTACACAGCAGTTTCAGCCGGAGACACGATACTGGTCTTGCCCCCACGCGAGCGCCCCGAGCTCAGGTAGGCCGCAATCGACTCCTGGGTCACCTCGCCCAGGAATACCTGTTCCGCATCCAGCACCGGCAACCACGCCCGGTTGAATTCATACATCCGCGACAACAGGATGCGCAGGTGCTCGTCATGCGCAGCGGTGGCATTGAACTGCCGCAGGAAATCGGCACACACACCCTGCTGACGGTGCAGGTCCCGACGTCGCACATAACCCAGCGCACGATTCTCGCCATCGGTCACCACCACATACTTGCGGTCGTGCTCGTCCATCAGCTCCAGCGCTTCCGCCACCGGCATTTCCGGGCTGGCCGACGGCGCGTTGTCCGCCGCGTCTTCCGCGCGCACCAGCAGCAGGCGCTTGAGCGTGCTGTCCTGGCCGACGAAGTTGCTGACGAACTCATCCGCCGGATGCGCCAGCAAGGTGTCCGGGTGATCGATCTGGATCAGCTTGCCCGCGCGGAAAATCGCGATCTTGTCACCCAGCTTGATCGCTTCGTCGATGTCATGGCTGACCATGATCACGGTCTTGTTCAGCGCCCGCTGCATCTCGAAGAATTCGTTCTGGATCATCTCGCGGTTGATCGGGTCGACCGCGCCGAACGGTTCGTCCATCAACAGCAGCGGCGCCTCGGCCGCCAGTGCGCGGATCACCCCGATGCGCTGCTGCTGGCCGCCGGACAGCTCGCGCGGGTAGCGCTGCAGATACTGCTTGGGCTCCAGGCGGATCATGCTCATCAGTTCGCGGGCGCGGTCGTGGCATTTCTGCTTGTCCCAGCCGAGCAGGCGCGGGACCACGGTGATGTTTTCCTCGATGGTCATGTTGGGGAACAGGCCGATCTGCTGGATCACATAGCCGATGCGCCGGCGCAGGGTCACTTCGTCGAGGTCGGTGGTGTCCTCGCCATTGATCAGCACCTTGCCCGAAGTAGGCTCGATCAGGCGGTTGATCATCTTCAGCGTGGTGCTCTTGCCGCACCCGGACGGGCCGAGGAAGACGCAGATCTCGCCTTCGTTGACGGTCAGGCTGACCGAGTCGACCGCCTTGACCTCCTTGCCGTTGCTTTGGAAGGTTTTCGAGAGGTTCTGGAGTTCGATCATTTGAGCAGTCCTTCTGGAGTCAGCTTGCGTTGCAGGGCTTGCAGGAGCAGGTCGGCGGCGATGGCCAGGAGGCTCACCAGCACGGCACCGACCAGCAGCATCGACATGTCGCTGCGGCTGATGGAGGTCAGGATAAGTACGCCAAGACCGCCGGCGCCGATGGTGGCGGCGATGGTCATCACGCCGATGTTCATCACCACGGCGGTACGCACCCCGGCGAGGATCACCGGTACGGCGATCGGCAGTTCGACCATGCGCAGACGCTGGCCGAAGGTCATGCCGATGCCGCGGGCGGCTTCGCGGATGCCCGGCTCGACGTTGGTCAGGGCCAGGTAGGTGTTGCGCATGATCGGCAACAGGGAATAGAGGAACACCGCGGTGATCGCCGGCAGCGGGCCGAGGCCCTGGCCGAACTTCGAGTAGAACGGCAGGAGCAGGCCGAACAGGGCGATCGACGGCACCGTCAGCAGCACCGTGGCGCTGGCCTGGAGCGGGCCGGCGAGGGCCGGGAAGCGGGTCATCAGGATGCCCAGCGGCACGCCGACGAGGATCGCCAGGGTCACGGCGATGCCGACCAGGGTGATGTGCTGGCCGGTCAGTTGCAGCACTTGCGCCCAGTCGAGGTGGGCGAAGGTATCCAGCAGGCTCATTGCGCACCTCCTTGCAGCGGGTGTTCACGCAGGAAGTCGTCGGCCACCTTGCCCGGGCTCTGGTGTTCGACATCGACCTTGGCGTTGAGCTGGCGCATGGTCTCGTCGTCCAGTTGCTCGGCCAGCGGTTTCAGCAGGGTCGCCAGTTCCGGGTTGGCATCGAGGATAGCCTTGCGTACCACCGGCGCCGCGGTGTAGTCCGGGAAGTAGTGGCGGTCGTCTTCCAGCAGCTTCAGGTCGAAGGCGCTGAGGCGGCCGTCGGTGGTGTACACCAGGCCGGTGAACACCTGGCCGTTGCGCAGCGCGGTGTAGACCAAGCCGGCATCCATCTGGCGGATGTCCTTGCGGGTGAACTGCAGGTCGTAGGTTTCGGTCAGGCCGGCGAGGCCGTCCGGGCGGTTGGCGAACTCGGTGTCGAGGGCGAGGACGTGGGTCTTGCCCGCTTCGTCGCGCAGCACCTGGTTGAGCTGGCTGATGGTCTGCACCTGCGGGTACTCCTCGGCCACGTTACGCGGCAGGGCCAGGGCGTAGGTGTTGCTGAAGCGCGAGGGCGCCAGCCAGATCAGGTCTTTCTTCGCGTCCAGTTCCTTGACCCGTGCGTAGGTCGCGGCGGCGTCGGGCAGACGTTCGTCGAAATGGTTGTAGGACACCAGCGACACCCCGGTGTATTCCCAGACCATGTCCAGCTGGCCGCTTTCCTGGGCGCTACGCGCCAGGTTGCTGCCCAGGCCGCTGGTGATGCGCACCTCGAAGCCGTGCTGGCGCAGGTAGCGCGCGGTGATTTCGGCGAGCACGGTCTGCTCGGTGAAGACCCGCGCGCCGATGCGGATCAGGGGTTTTTCGGCAGCCTGGGCAAATCCCGCGAACAGCAGGGCCGCGCCCAGGAGCAAGGCGATTCGTTTCATGGTGATCCCTCGGTCAGTGAGTCAGGCCGCGTTCCAGCCAGCGGCGGCTGCCCTGGGCGACCAGCGCGTCGAGCAGCAAGGCCAGCAGGGCGGTACAGGCCGCGCCCAGCAGCAGTTGCGGCTGGTTGTTCAGGGCGATGCCGGGGAAGATCAGGCTGCCCAGGCTGTTGGCGCCGATCAGGAACGACAGCGGTGCGGTGCCGACGTTGATCGCCAGGGCCACCCGCACACCGCCGACGATGATCGGCACGGCGTTGGGCAGCTCGACCTTGAACAGCGACTGACGCGGGGTCATGCCGATGCCGGTGGCGGCTTCCTTGAGCGAGGCGGGGACGTTTTTCAGGCCTTCGTAGGTGTTGCGCACGATGGGCAGCAGCGAGGCGAGGAACAGCGCGAAGATCGCGGGGCCGGCGCCGATGCCGAGGATACTCAGGGCGATGGCGAGGACGGCGAGGGGAGGAACGGTGTTGCCAATGTTGAAAACCTGCATGAAGCGTTCGGCGCGGTCGACCCGGTGTGGTCGACTCAGGGCAATGCCGGCGGGGATACCCACGGCCAGCGCCGCCACCATCGACAGCAGCACCAGCATCAGGTGCGCCTGCAGGTAGAACCAGAGATCGGCGCGGTAATGCGCGATCGTATCGATGCCGATCCAGTGGATCAGCAGGGCCAGGATGACGAGCGCGGCGGCACATCCCATCAGCCCCTTGCCATAGCGTGCAGCCATAGGCGGACTCCTTTTTTTATCGTCGGCGCACGGCTGCCGTGTGGTCGCCATTCCAGGCGACGGGCGAGCCGTGTGCGAAAAGTGGCGGGCAAAAACTGCGCGCCATAAGCGAAGCCCCGTCAGGCTCGTGTTGCCGGTGAAACCACCCCCGACCAACGGTCATTGCAGGGGAATGGACGCCTCCATCGCTTTAAAGGTTCCCATCTGATGCGGCATTTGGCCAGCGCTAATCCCCCGGGTGTTCGAAATTTCGCACGAGGAATGAGCGTGATTCTTACGGGGAGGCGTTGAATTACCTGCTGTTGGGCCGTTAGTCGCGAGGGGCAGCATTTACCTCCGTACTTCTTGCGAATAGTCGCTTGAAGGAATATTCCTTCGGAGGTATTTTATGCCGTGGACGGTTAAGTTTTGTACAGAGTTCGCTGAAGAGATACAGCGTTCCGATCAATTGTTCAAAGAGCAATTGGCGGTGCATCTGATGCTGTTGAGGGAAATCGGTCCTCTGTTGGGCCGCCCCAGAGTGGATACCTTGAGAGGCTCTCGCCATCAGAACCTCAAGGAACTGCGGTTTTTTTCCAATGGTTGCGTCTGGCGCGTGGTGTTCGCATTTGATCCCTCCCGCTGCGCCGTGGTTTTGGTCGCAGGTGACAAGGCAGGCGTCAATCAGGAGCGTTTCTACAAGGGCTTGATTGCTTGCGCGGATGAGCGGTTTGACAGGTATCTGGCAGGAGGTGCCGGGAAATGACAATGACACTTGATGATTTGATGGACAGCTTTTCTCCAGAGCGCAGGGTACGGGTCGAGGAGCAAGCCCGTGAGCTGATTCGTGAGGAGTTGACCCTGCAGGCTTTGCGACGGCAGTTGGACGTTACCCAGGAAAGCCTTGCCGAGCGATTGGAAATGGGTCAGGCCAATATCTCCAAAGTGGAGAACCGCAGCGACATGTTGATTTCGACGCTGCGCGATTATGTCGAGGCGTTGGGAGGACGGTTGGAACTGGTCGCCTGCATGCCGGGTCGCGCTCCGGTAAAACTACAGGGTTTCACTGACAGCCCGTCGGCTGCCGAGTAGATTTGCGCGCTTTAATATCCATATCAGGGGAGCCGATTTTGGTCCCCGCCCGACTTCAGGTATGATATCGCCCCTTTTTTCAATCCCCAGTCAGGCGATTTCCCATGACCCAGCAGGCCGCCGAAGTCGCGAAGCGCCGCACTTTCGCAATCATTTCCCACCCCGACGCCGGTAAGACCACCATCACCGAGAAGCTCCTGCTGATGGGCAAGGCCATTGCCGTTGCCGGTACGGTGAAGTCGCGCAAGTCCGATCGCCATGCCACCTCCGACTGGATGGAAATGGAGAAGCAGCGCGGTATCTCCATCACCACCTCGGTGATGCAGTTCCCCTATCGCGAGCACATGATCAACCTGCTCGACACCCCGGGCCACGAAGACTTCTCCGAAGATACATACCGCACCCTGACCGCCGTGGACTCGGCGCTGATGGTGCTCGACGGCGGTAAGGGCGTCGAGCCGCGGACCATCGCCCTGATGGATGTCTGCCGCCTGCGCGATACGCCGATCGTCAGCTTCATCAACAAACTCGACCGTGATATCCGCGACCCGATCGAGCTGCTCGACGAGATCGAGGCGGTCCTGAAGATCAAGGCCGCACCGATCACCTGGCCGATCGGTTGCTACAAGGACTTCAAGGGCGTCTACCACCTGTCCGGTGACTACATCATCGTCTACACCCCGGGCCACGGCCACGAGCGGACCGAGGTGAAGATCATCGAGAAACTCGACTCCGACGAAGCCCGCGCGCACTTGGGCGACGAGTACGAGCGTTTCATCGAGCAACTGGAACTGGTTCAGGGCGCCTGCCATGAGTTCAACCAGGACGAGTTCATCAATGGTCAGTTGACCCCGGTGTTCTTCGGTACCGCGCTGGGCAACTTCGGTGTCGACCATGTGCTCGACGCCGTCGTCGACTGGGCTCCGCGCCCGCTGGCCCGGGTCGCCCACGAGCGTACCGTGGAGCCGGTGGAAGAGAAGTTCAGCGGCTTCGTGTTCAAGATCCAGGCGAACATGGACCCGAAACACCGCGACCGCATCGCCTTCATGCGCATCTGCTCGGGCAAGTACGAGAAGGGCATGAAGATGCGCCATGTGCGCACCGGCAAGGACCTGCGCATCGGCGATGCGCTGACCTTCTTCTCCTCCGAGCGTGAGCAACTGGAAGAGGCCTTCGCCGGGGACATCATCGGCCTGCACAACCACGGCACCATCCAGATCGGTGACACCTTCACCGAAGGTGAGAGCCTGGGCTTCACCGGTATCCCGCACTTCGCCCCGGAGCTGTTCCGCCGTGTGCGCCTGAAGGACCCGCTGAAATCCAAGCAGCTGCGCCAGGGCCTGCAGCAGCTGGCGGAAGAGGGCGCCACCCAGGTGTTCTTCCCGGAGCGCAGCAACGACATCATTCTCGGCGCCGTTGGTGTGCTGCAGTTCGATGTGGTCGCCAGCCGGCTGAAAGAGGAATACAAGGTCGAGTGCGCCTACGAGCCGATCACCGTCTGGTCGGCACGCTGGATCACCTGCGATGACAAGAAGAAGCTCGAGGACTTCAAGGTCAAGGCCCTGGAAAACCTTGCGGTGGACGGCGGTGGTCACCTGACCTACCTGGCGCCGACCCGGGTCAACCTGTCGCTGATGGAAGAGCGTTGGCCGGATGTGAAATTCCGGGCTACTCGCGAGCATCACTAAGGGCAGCGGCAAGCTTCAAGCCATAAGCCACAAGAAAAGGCGGAGCACATTGGCCCCGCCTTTTCTTGCAGCTTGAAGCTTACGGCTTGCAGCTCAAGATCAGTTCCCCGCCTTGATGCTGGTCCAGATCCGGGTCCTGATCCGGTCGATCTTCGCCGGCATCGCCTCAAGCGCATACAGCTTGTCCATCACCTCGTCCTTCGGATAGATCATCGGATTGGCCTTCAGCTCTGGCTTCACCAGCGCATCCGCCTGCTGGTTACCGTTGGCGTACTGCACGAAGTCGCTGATATTGGCCATCACCTCGGGCTGCAACAGGTAGTTCATGTAGGCATACCCCGCTTTCTCATCCGGTGCATCCGCCGGCATCGCCACCATGTCGAACCACATCGGCGCGCCTTCCTTGGGAATCGAGTAGCCCACCTTCACGCCATTCTTCGCTTCCTCGGCACGGTTCTTCGCCTGCAACACATCCCCGGAGAAGCCCACCACCACGCACACATCGCCATTGGCCAGGTCGCCGGTGTACTTCGACGAGTGGAAGTAGCTGATGTATGGCCGCACTTTCATCAGCAGGTCCTTGGCCTTGTCGTAGTCCTTCGGATCCTGGCTGTGGTGCGGCAGGCCGAGGTAGTGCAGGGCGATCGGCAACAGCTCCGGACCGTTGTCCAGCACCGCCACGCCGCAGCTTTTCAGCTTGCCGATGTACTCGGGCTTGAAGATCAGGTCCCAGGAGTCCACCGGTGCGTTGTCGCCGAGCACCGCCTTGACCTTGTCGATGTTGTAGCCGATGCCGGTACTGCCCCACAGATACGGGAAGCCATGCTGGTTGCCCGGGTCGTTCACCTCCAGGGCCTTGAGCAGCACCGGGTTGAGGTTCTTCCAGTTCGGCAGCTGGCTCTTGTCCAGCTTCTTCAGGGCGCCGCCCTGGATCTGCCGGGCCATGAAGTGGTTGGAGGGAAACACCACGTCGTAGCCGGAGTGGCCGGTCATCAGCTTGCCGTCGAGGGTTTCGTTGCTGTCGAAGACGTCGTAGGTGGGCACGATGCCGCTGGCCTGCTGGAAGTTCTTCAGGGTGTCCGGGGCGATATAGCTGGACCAGTTGTAGATCTTCACCGAGTCGGCGGCGCTGGCCACGCAGGCGGCCAGCATCAGGGGTGCAACAAGGAGGGTGCGCATGTCCGGGTTACCTTTCTTTATCTGTTGTTATCGAAGGCAGCAGGCGATCAGCGGGATCAGAAAATAAGCACGTAGGTCTTGCGCACGGTCTCCTGGATATCCCAGATGCCGGTGCTGTTGGCCGGTAGCATCAGTGCGTCTCCGGCTTCTATGACAAGCGGCTCGCCACCGTCGGGGGTGAAGGTGCAGCGGCCCTTGATGAAGTGGCAGAACTCCTGTTGCACGATCTGCCGCCGCCAGCGCCCGGGGGTGCACTCCCAGATGCCGGTTTCCACGCCATCGCTGCGCTCGACGCAGGTGACCGACGTCACCGCGAGGGGCTCGCCGAGGGGCACGGCGACCGGGCTGGAAGTCTCCAGGGCGACGCTGTCGGTGTGTTTGAACTGGGTGATGCTCATGACCACGGGTTCCTCGTTCAGGTGATTCAGTTCATGAAGCTCTGCATGAAGTCCGCAAGACCGCTGGCCATGCGCCGGCGCCAGGGCGGGCTGGCCGGGCTGGCGAGGGTGCGGTCCTCGTAGACGAAGCTCTGGATGATGGCGTTGTAGCCCAGCCAGCGGCACGGCTCCGGCGGCCAGCTGGCGAGGCTGGACAGCGCGCGGTTGTCGTGGACCCAGGGCTGGGCGGTGAGGGCGTTGTGCTGGCCAAGGATCAGCGCGGCGAGGGTGCGCCCACCGAGGTTGGTCGCGCCGACCCCTTCGCCGCCGTAGCCGCCGGACAGGGCGATGCCACGCTGGCGATCGCAGAGCATGTGCGGACGGAAGCGCCGCGCCATGCCGAGGTTGCCGCCCCAGGAGTGGGTGATGCGCACGTTCTTCAGTTGCGGGAAGAGTTCGCCGAACAGGTAGCGGCGCAGGTCCACTTCAGCGGTGGTCAGGCTGAAGTCCTCGCGCAGGCGCCCACCGAAGCGGTAACCGCCACGGGCACCGAACATCAGGCGGTTGTCCCGGGTGCGCTGGCCGTAGGTGACCTGGCGGCTGTTTTCGCTGAAGGCCTGGCCTTCCTTGAGGCCGATCTCGTCCCACACCGAATCCGCCAGCGGCTCGGTGGCCACCAGCAGGCTCTGTACCGGCAACTGGTGCTTGCCCAGCGGCGGCAGGCTGGCGGCATAGCCTTCCACGGCCGGTACGACCCAGTGGCTGCGGATGGTCGCTTGCGAAGTGCGGACCTGGCCGGGATTCCAGTCGATGGCCGGGGTGTTTTCGTAGATCGTGACGCCGAGTCTTTCCACTGCCCGGGCCAGGCCGCGAGCGAGTTTCGCCGGCTGGATGGTCGCGGTATGCGGGCTGAAGATCGCACCGTAGGCATTGCTCACCCGCAGCTGGCCTTCCAGCTCCTCGGGGCGCAGCCAGCGGTAGTCGTCGGCGGTCATGCCCTGGCGATAGAGGTCGTCGAGCCAGCTGCGCAGGCTTTTTTCCTGCTCGGGATAGCGCGCCGCGCAGTAGAGCACGCCGCCTTTGCGGTAGTCGCAGTCGATGTTTTCGCGATCCAGCACACGGCGGGCTTCGTCGGGAATGTCGTGGAGCAGGTCGATGCTGTCCCGGCGTTGTTGCGGGGACAGGGTGGCGAGCAGGCGGTCGTCGCCGAGCATGTTGCCCATCAGCCAGCCGCCGTTGCGCCCGGAGGCACCGAAGCCGGCGAACTTCGCCTCGATGATGGCAATGCTCAGGTGCGGCGCCTGCTGCTTGAGGTAGTAGGCGGTCCACAGCCCGGTGTAGCCGGCGCCGATGATGCACACATCGACATCCAGGTCCTGGCTCAACGCCGGGCGCGGCTCGATCGATTCGTCGAGCTGGTCCATCCAGAGGCTGATCGTGCGCCAGGCTTGCATCGGGTACTGCTCCCACATCCGCTAAAGGTCTGGAGCCGATCCTAGTAGCGGGCGGGGCGGGCTGTCTTACGTGCGTGCACGCAGGGAAATCTGCTTCACGTAGGCCTTGGGTGACAGGCCGGTGTGTTCGCGGAAGCATTTGTAGAAGGCGGAGAGGGAGTTGAAGCCGGCGTTGAAGGCCAGTTCATCGATGGGCGCGCTGGTGGCGCCGCCGTCCAGGCCGTCGAGCAGGTGCTGCAGGCGGGCCTGGTTGACGTAGCGGTAGAAGCTCTGGCCGAGGACCTGGTTGAGCAGGTAGGAAATCTGGTTGCGGCTGTAGCCGCTCTCTTTCGCGACCCGTTGCAGATCCAGTTCCGGGTCGAGGTAGGGGCGCTGGCGCTGGAAATAGTGCTCCAGGTCCTGGGCCATGGTGCTCAGCTGGCGTGGCGACAGGCCCAGGCGGCTGGTGGCCGGACGCGGGCCGGAGGGCGTGCTGCCCTTGGCGTTCTGGCGGATCAGCGTGGCGTACTCGTTGACCCGCCAGATCAGCCCGTCCCTGACCGTGATCGCTTCGCTGGACTGGAAGGCCACCAGCCCTTCGCCGCCCTGGACCGTGACCTGGTACTGGATGAAGGCGGTGCAGCCATCGACGCGGATACGGTCGCCGTGGACGATATCCTCGCCGTCCTCGTGGGGCAGGCAGACGCGCACGTAGTCGCGCAATTCGTCGTAGCCGAGGACGCGGTTCTGGAAGAAATCGTGGTACTCGACGTCCGGGTGATAGAGCGCCATCACCCCGTCGAGGTCGCGGCGCATCCAGCAGTGGTGGTAGCGCAGGACGGTGTCGGCGGTGATCGGGGTCTGGGTCGGGCCGTCGGGGAGGAGAGTCATTACTGGATAGTGCTTGAGGGCCTCATCGCTGGCAAGCCAGCTCCCACAGGGTCCGCGGTGCACACGAACCCTGTGGGAGCTGGCGTTGCCAGCGATGAGGCCGGTGAATATTGCAGAAAGCCATCTGTCGGAACGGCTTTCCCGCATTTTGCACGGTCCTCAGACGCCCATCCCCCAGCAAACCCCCGAATTCATTGATCGTCATCATTTGAAACATTTGGCACGCCCGCTGCACCTCCCTCTCCCGAGAAAGGACCCATTGCTCACCGGAGAGGCAAACAGATGATCACCAACGACTATTCACCCGCCCTCGACATCCCGAATCGTTCGGGCGTGTCCTGGGCGGCGATTTTTGCCGGGGCCGCAGCCGCTGCGGCGTTGTCATTGATTCTCGTGGTGCTCGGCGCGGGGCTCGGCTTCGCCGCCGCCTCGCCCTGGGCCGACGAGGGCGCCAGCGCCAAGGCGCTGGGCGTCTCGACGATCATCTGGTTGCTGCTGACCCAGATCATCGCCTCCGGTTTCGGCGGCTACATCGCCGGACGGCTGCGGGTGAAGTGGGCCAACCTGCACGGTGACGAGGTGTATTTCCGCGATACCGCCCATGGTTTCCTGGCCTGGGCCGTGGCGACGCTGATCACTGCGGCGATGGTGCTGGGTACGGCGGGTAGCCTGGCCAGTGCCGGTGCTCAGGCCGGTGCCATGGCGGGTAGTAGCGCCGTGACTGCGGCCGCCAGCAGCAACAGCAATGCCGATCCGATGGGTTATTTCGTCGACACCCTGTTCCGCAGTGAAGGCCCGGCGCCGGTCAGCGATGACGCGGCCAATACCGTGGCGGCACGGATTCTCGGGCGGGCCATCGTCGATGACAGTTTGATGCCGGAAGACCGTGCCTACCTGGCGCAACTGGTAGCGCAGCGCACTCGCCTGACCCAGGGCGAGGCCGAAGCTCGTGTCGATCAGGTATTCGCGCAGGTTCAGCAGGCCAAGGTGAAAGCCAAGCAGGCCGCGGACGCGGCAGCGAAAGCGGCGGCCTGGACGGCGCTGTGGACCTTCGTCGGTCTGCTGTGCGGGGCGTTCTTCGCCAGCCTGGCGGCGCTGTATGGCGGTCGTCGTCGTGACCAGGTGCAGTGGGTGGAAGTCGACGGTGCGGGTTATGTGGCCCGGACTGCGCCGATTCGTTGAGATGAGAGGAGAGACATCATGCGTTCATTACTGCTGTGGTTCCTGGGAGTACCGATTCCTGTGATCATCCTGATCGCGATCTTCATGCATTGATCTGAAGGCCTCATCGCTGGCAAGCCAGCTCCCACAGGGTCCGCGGCGACTCGGAACCCTGTGGGAGCTGGCTTGCCAGCGATGCTTTTAGAGGAACTGCTCCGCGTAATGGCAGGCCACCTGCCTGGTTTCTACCCTGCGAAACGCCGGCACTTCCTTCGCACACCGTTCCGTCGCATGCGGACAACGCTTGTGGAACGCACACCCCTCCGGCGGATTCAGCGGATTGGGCAACTCCCCGGCGATCCTGATCTTCGGCTTCGTCGGATCCGGATGAATCGTCGGTGTCGCCGACAGCAGCGCCTGTGTATAGGGGTGCAGCGGCTTCTCGTAGATCGCTTCCTTCGGCCCCATTTCCGCCGGCCGGCCGAGGTACATCACCAGCACTTCATCCGCCACATGCCGCACCACCGCCAGGTTGTGCGAGATGAACACATAGGCGGTGTTGAACTCCTTTTGCAAATCCATGAACAGGTTGAGCACCTGGGCCTGGATCGACACGTCCAGCGCCGAGGTCGGTTCATCCGCTACCAGCACCTTCGGTTGCAGCATCATCGCCCGGGCCAGGGCGATGCGCTGGCGCTGGCCACCGGAGAACATGTGCGGGTAGCGCTGGTAGTGCTCGGGCCGCAAACCGACCTGCTGCATCATCGCCTGCACCCGTTCCCGCCGCTGCTCCTTGGACAGCGAGGTGTTGATCAGCAGTGGCTCGGCCAACTGGTCGCCGATCTTCTGCCGTGGGTTGAGCGAGGCATACGGACTCTGGAAGACCATCTGCACATCACGACGCAACTGCTTGCGCTCCTGCTTGCTGGCGCCGTTGACCTCTTGCCCGGCGATCTGCAACGAGCCCGACGACGGTTCCTCGATCAGGGTCAGGGCGCGGGCCAGGGTGGACTTGCCGCAGCCGGATTCACCGACCACGGCCAGGGTCTTGCCGGCCTCCAGTTCGAACGACACGCCATTCAGCGCGCGCACCGTGGCATGGCCTTTGAACAGGCCACGGGAGACTTGGTAGTGACGGGTGAGGTCACGGGCGGTCAGTACGACGCTCATTACGCCACCTCCTGGTTCAGCGGATAGAAGCAGCGCGCCAGGCTGTGGGCCTGGGGATCGAGGCCGGGGCGTTGCTGGCGGCAGTTGTCGCGCACATAGGGGCAGCGCGGCGAAAGCAGGCAGCCGGTGGGCCGGTCATAGCGGCCGGGAACGATGCCGGGCAGGGTGGCCAGGCGTTCGGCACCGAGGCTGTGCTCGGGAATCGCCTTGAGCAGCGCTTCGCTGTAGGGATGGGCAGGCACCTCGAACAGCTCCGGCACCTGGCCCACTTCCACCGCCTGGCCGGCGTACATCACGCAGACCCGTTTGGCGGTTTCCGCCACCACGGCCAGGTCGTGGGTGATCAGGATCAGGGCCATGTCCTGTTCCTTTTGCAGGTTCAGCAGCAGCTCCATGATCTGCGCCTGGATGGTCACGTCGAGGGCGGTGGTGGGTTCGTCGGCGATCAGCAGCTTGGGCTCGCCGGCAATCGCCATGGCGATTGCCACGCGCTGGCTCATGCCGCCGGAGAGCTGGTGCGGATAGGCATCGAGACGGCTTTCCGGGGCCGGGATCTCGACCTTCTTCAGCAGTTCCAGGGCGCGCTGGCGGGCGGCCTTGCCGCGCAGGCCAAGGTGCTGGCGCAGCACTTCCTCGATCTGGAAGCCCACGGTATAGCTGGGGTTGAGGGCGGTCATCGGGTCCTGGAAGACCATCGCCATGTCCTTGCCGACCACCTTGCGCCGCTGGCGGCCGCTGATCCTGAGCATGTCGTTGCCATCGAAGCTGAGCTGGTCGGCGCTGATGCGCCCGGGCGCGTCGATCAGGCCCATCAGCGCCATCATGGTCACCGACTTGCCGGAACCGGATTCGCCGACGATGGCCAGCACCTCGCCCTTGTCCACGTTGAGGTCGAGACCATCCACCACCGGCACGGCCGTGGCGTCGCCGAAGCGCACGTTGAGATTGCGGATTTGCAGAAGTGACATGGGCTTCTCCTCAGGCGGCATTCTTGAGTTTCGGGTCCAGCGCATCGCGCAGTCCGTCGCCCATCAGGTTGATTGCCAGCACGCTGAGCAAGATGGTCAGGCCGGGCAGGCTGACCACCCACCAGGCGCGTTCGATGTAGTCGCGGGCCGAGGCCAGCATGGTTCCCCATTCCGGGGTCGGCGGCTGCACGCCGAGGCCGAGGAAGCCCAGGGCAGCGGCATCGAGGATCGCCGAGGAGAAGCTCAGGGTGGCCTGGACGATCAGTGGCGCCATGCAGTTGGGCAGCACGGTGATGAACATCAGGCGTGGCAGGCTGGCGCCGGCCAGGCGCGCGGCAGTGACGTAGTCGCGGTTCAGTTCGCCCATCACCGCAGCGCGGGTCAGGCGCACATAGGACGGCAGCGAGACGATAGCGATGGCGATCACCGTGTTGACCAGGCCAGGGCCGAGGATGGCGACAATAGCCACCGCCAGGAGCAACGAGGGCAGGGCCAGCATCACGTCCATCAGGCGCATGATCGAAGCGCCCAGGGCATTGGGGAAGAAGCCTGCCAGCAGGCCGAGGATGATCCCCGGGATCAACGAGATGACCACCGACGACAGGCCGATCAGCAGCGACAGGCGCGAGCCCTGGATCAGTCGCGAGAGCAGGTCGCGGCCCAGTTCGTCGGTGCCGAGGATGAACTGCCAGTTGCCGCCTTCGAGCCACACCGGCGGGGTCAGCAGGAAGTCGCGGTATTGCTCGCTGGGGCTGTGCGGTGCGACCCAGGGCGCGAACAGTGCGCAGAAGACGATCAGGCACATGAACAGCAGGCCGGCCACCGCGCCCTTGTTGCGCGAGAAGGCGTGCCAGAATTCCTTGTACGGGGACGGGTAGAGCAGGCTCTGGTCGATGGCTGGAGCCGGAGTTGGAGCGGGCGTATTCATGACGGTGGCCTCAGCGCTGGTGACGGATGCGTGGGTTGGCCAGGCCGTAGAGGATATCCACGACGAAGTTGACCAGGATGACCAGGCAGGCGATCAGCAGGATGCCGTTCTGGACCACGGGGTAGTCACGGGCACCGATGGCTTCGATCAGCCATTTGCCGATGCCCGGCCAGGAGAAGATGGTTTCGGTGAGTACCGCACCGGCCAGCAGCGTGCCGACCTGCAGGCCGAACACCGTGAGCACCGGGATCAGCGCATTGCGCAGGCCATGGACGAATACCACGCGTGCTGGCGACAGGCCTTTGGCCCGGGCCGTGCGGATGTAGTCCTCGCGCAGCACTTCGAGCATGGAGGAACGGGTCATCCGCGCGATCACCGCCAGGGGAATGGTGCCGAGGACGATGGCCGGCAGGATCAGGTGCATCACCGCGTCCTTGAACGCGCCTTGCTCGTCGCTGAGCAGGGTGTCGATGAGCATGAAGCCGGTCTTCGGCTCGATGTCGTAGAGCAGGTCGATGCGCCCGGAGACCGGGGTCCAGCCCAGGCTCACGGAGAAGAACATGATGAGGATCAGGCCCCACCAGAAGATCGGCATCGAATAACCGGTGAGGGACAGCCCCATCACCCCGTGGTCGAACAGCGAGCCGCGCTTGAGGGCGGCGATGACCCCGGCCAGCACGCCGATGATGCCGGCGAACAGCAAGGCGGCCAGGGCCAGTTCGAGGGTGGCGGGAAACAGCGCGAGAAACTCGTTCCACACGCTCTCGCGGGTGCGCAAGGACTCACCCAGGTCACCCTGGGACAGCTTGCCGATATAGTCCAGGTACTGCTCGGGCAAGGGCTTGTTCAGGCCCAGCCGTTCCATGGCCTGTGCGTGCATTTCAGGGTCGACCCTGCGCTCGCCCATCATCACTTCCACCGGGTCCCCCGGTATGAGCCGTATGAGGGCGAAGGTCAGCAAGGTAATGCCGAAAAAGGTCGGGATCAGCAATCCCAGACGCCGGGCAATGAAACTCAACATCGTGTGGTGTTCCTCGTCAGCCGGTAAGGCATGTGCCCGCTTTTCCCGGGTGGGGTGGGCGGGCGTTCTTGTTCTACTTCACCTGGGTAGTGGCGAAGTTATTGTTGGTCAGGGGGCTGATGGTGTAGCCCTCGACGTTCCGCCGCATGGCCGTGAACATCTTCGGATGGGCCATGGTTAGCCATGGCCGGTCCGCATCGTACACGGCCAGGGCCTCCTTATAGAGCGCTTCTCGCTGTTGCGGGTCGATCACCTGGCGAGCCTGGGTGATCAGCGCATCGAATTTTTCATTGCACCAACGAGCATAGTTCTCGCCGTTCTTCACCGCCTCGCAGCTGAGCAGCGGGGTCAGGAAGTTGTCCGGGTCGCCGTTGTCGCCGGCCCATCCGGTGGACACCAGGTCGTGCTCGCCGTTCTTCGCCCGACGCAGCATTTCTGCCCATTCCATCACGCGGATATCCAGTTTCAGGCCGATCTGCTTGAGGTCGGCCTGGAGCATTTCTGCGCTCAGGCGCGGATTGGGGTTGGTCATGCCGCCGCCATTGCGGGTGAACAGGGTCAGCCTGGCGCCTTCCGGCACGCCGGCTTCCTTGAGCAGGGCGCGGGCCTTGTCGAGGTCGCGGGGCGGGTTGTGGTTGTCGTGGTTGTAGCCGAGCATGGTCGGTGGATAGGGATTGACCGCCAGCACCGCGTTGCCCTTGCCGAACAGCTGGTCGATGTGGGCCTGGCGGTCGAAGGCGATATCGATGGCCTTGCGCACCCGTACGTCCTTGAGCAGCGGGTGTTCGGTGTTCATCGCCACGTAGCCGATGATCAGCGCTTCCAGTTCGACCACCTTGAGCATCGGGTCCTGCTTGATCGAGGGCACGTCGTCCGGCTTGGGGTAGACCGCCACCTGGCATTCGTTGGCGCGCAGCTTCTGCAGGCGCACGTTGTTGTCGGTGGTGATGGCGAAGACCAGGGTTTCGCTGGGCGGGGCGCCGCGGAAATAGTCCGGGTTGGCCTTGTAGCGGACCTGGGCGTCCTTAATGTAGCGCTGGAAGATGAACGGGCCGGTGCCTACCGGCTTGCTGTTGAGGTCGCCGGTCTTGTCGGCCTTGAGCAACTGGTCGCCATATTCGGCCGAGTAGATCGAGGTGAAGGCCATCGCCAGGTCACGCAGGAACGGCGCCTGGGGCTGGGTCAGGGTGAAGACCACAGTGTGCTCGTCGGTCTTCTCCACGCTTTTCAGCAGTTTGCTGAAACTCATGCCCTCGAAGTAAGGGAAGCCGATGCTGCTTTTGGCGTGCCAGGGATGCTTGGGGTCGAGCTGGCGCTGGAAGCTCCAGAGCACATCGTCGGCGTTCATCTCGCGGGTCGGGGTGAACCAGGGCGTGGTGTGGAACTTGACGCCCTTGCGCAGGTGGAAGGTGTAGGTCAGGCCGTCGTCGCTGATCTCCCAGCGCTCGGCCAGCGACGGCTGGATCTCGGTAGTGCCGGGCTTGAAATCGACCAGGCGGTTGAACAGGGTTTCCGCCGCCGCATCGGCGGTGACGGCAGTGGTGTACTGGGCCATATCGAAGCCTTCCGGGCTGGCTTCGGTGCAGACCACCAGCGGGCGTGCCCAGAGGCTGGCCGAAGCCGTCAGCAGCAGGGCTGCGAAAGCGGCGTGCAGGGGGAGTGTGTTCATCGGCATGTCCTTTGTCGGCTCCTGCCCCGGCGGCGGGCGTGTTTGCGCCGCCGCCGGAGACCTGCATTAGAGAATGTTGAACGGAATGGTGGTCACGATGCGGAATTCATCGAGATTGCCATCGATCTGCTCGCGACTGGCGCGGTGTGCGGTGTAGTAGGCGCGGATGTTGGTCGCCTCCAGCGGCCCGCTCTGCACCACGTAGCTGGCACCCAACGACCATTCCCGGTGATGTTCGCCATCGAGGTTGCGTACATCGTAGCCGTTGCCCTTGTAGCCGGTGCCGTCGATGCCCCAGCCGCGCGCGGTGTAGACATTCAGGCGCAGCCCCGGCACGCCGAACCCGGCCATGTCGAGGGCGTAGCCGACCTGGAACGACTTCTCGTTGGGACCGTTGTAATCGGAGAACAGCGAGTTGGCGAGGAAGATCGCGTTGGTGTCGTGCACGTAGTCGAAGTACTCGTCGCCGTTCACCTGCTGGTAGGCCAGGGTCAGGCTGTGGGCCTGGTGCGCCAGGGTGAAGGACAGGCTGAAGGTGTCGTTGTCGATATCCCCCAGTTTCGCCGAGCCGGTGTCGCGGGTGCCGTAGTAGTTGAAGCCGGTGGTCAAGGCCAGGGTGCCCTTGTCGCCCAGGTCATGGGAGGCGCCGACGTAGTACTGGTTCCAGATGTCCTCGACCTGGCCGAGGTACAGGCTGGTGGTCAGGCTGCGCAGCGGCTGGTAGTTGAGGCCGGCGAGGCTGACCCGGTCGGCGTTGACGCCCAGTGCCGAGTACTCGGTGGTGAACTTGCTCTTGCCCTGTTCGGTACGGGTCGAGACCCGCTCGAAGGTGCCGAGGTCGAAGGACAGGTTGTCGAATTCGGCGCTGTGCAGGGCGACCCCGTCGAAGCTCGACGGCAGGGCGCGGTTGCCGATATAGGCGAACACCGGGGTGTTGATCGACTGGCGCCCGGCGACCAGGGTGGTGTTGGAGATCCGCGCCTGCAGGTTGGCCAGGCCGAGTTTGCTCCACTGGCCGATGACGTCGCCGTCGCTGTGGGTCAGGGTGCGGTTGTTCGGCCCGGCGACCCGGGCGCGCCCGCGCTCCAGGGCGAGGGCGTGGTAGCCGGCGACCTGGGCGGCGAAACCGACCGGGCCCTGGGTGAAACCGGAGCTGTAGTCGAGCACGGTGCCCTGCACCCAGTTGTCGCGGCTGTGGGTGGCCTGGCGCGTGCCGTCGCTCTTGTAGTAGCGGAACAGCGGACCCTTGCTCGCGCGCTCGCGGGCATACCAGTTGCGGGTCCAGCCGGACAGGCTCTGGTCTTCGATGAAGCCGTTGGATTCGGCCTGGGCGCTGGTTTCCTTGAGGGTCAGCGGCAGGTAGTCCTGGCTGGTGGCTTCGGCCTGGGCGAGGCCGGACAGGCCGCCAAGGGAAAGGGCGATTACGGTGGTGATTCGTTTCAAGGCGATACTTCCTTTCTTGTTCTTCTCGATGGACCGGCGGGCCTCGTGGACCCGTCGGCCAGTGCTGCGGATCGCGGCCGGTGGGCCGTGATCCGTACTGCGCCGGTCAGTCGATGCCAACGTCGCGGAACGTGGTCTTGCCGAACGGGCTGACCAGGTATCCCTCCACCCGCGTGCTCACCGGCTGGGCGACGGTGGAGTGGGCGATGGGGGTGATCGGCACGTTCTGCTTGATGTAGTGCTGGGCCTGGCGATACAGCTCGCTGCGCTGCTCGCGGTCGTTGGTGCCCTTGGCCTTTTTCATCAGGGCGTCGTATTGCGGGTCGCACCACATGGAGTGGTTGTGGCTGCCGATGGCATCGCAGCCGTACAGGGTGCCGAGCCAGTTGTCCGGGTCGCCGTTGTCGCCGGTCCAGCCGATCAGCAGGGTGTCGTGCTCGCCGTTCTTGGCGCGCTTGAGGTATTCGCCCCATTCGTAGCTGACGATGTTCACCTTCAGCCCGAGCTTGCCCCAGTCGTCCTGGAGCATCTGCGCCATCAGGCGGGCATCGGGGTTGTACGGGCGCTGCACGGGCATGGCCCAGAGGGTGATCTCGGTGCCTTCCTTGACCCCGGCGTCGCGCAGCATCTGCTTGGCTTTTTCCAGGTCGCGAGGGGCGTCGGCGATGCTCTCGTCGTAGGACCACTGGGTCGGCGGCATGGTGTTCACCGCCACCTGGCCGGCGCCCTGGAACACGGTCTTGATGATCGCCTCCTTGTTCACCGCCATGTCCAGGGCCTGGCGGACTTCCAGTTGGTCGAACGGCTTGTGCCGGGTGTTGTAGGCGATGTAGCCGAGGTTGTAGGCGGGCTTTTCGATCAGGTTGATGTTTTCGTCGCGGCGCAAGGCCTCGAGGTCGGCGGGGCGCGGGTGGATGCTCACCTGGCATTCGCCCTTGCGCAGCTTCTGCACCCGGACTGACGGATCGACGTTGATGGAGTAGATCAGGTTGTCCAGCTTGACTTGCTCCGGGGCCCAGTACTCGGTGTTGCCGCGATAGCGGATCTGGGTGTCCTTCTGGTAGCGGGTGAACACGAAGGGGCCGGTACCGATGGGCTTGTCGGTGATGTCCGACGGCGTGCCGCGGGCCAGCAGGTGTTCGGCATATTCGGAGAGCACCGAGGCGAAGCTCATGGCGAGGTTCTGCAAGAGCGCGGCGTCGGGGTGGTTGAGGGTGAAGGTCACGCTCATCGGGCCGCTTTTCTCCACCTTGGCGATGGTCTTGTCCATGCCCATGGCGCTGAAGTACGGGAACACCGTGCCGTAAGCCAGGCGGAAAGGGTGGGTCGGGTCGAGCATGCGGCTGAAGGTGAACACCACGTCGTCGGCGTCGAAATCGCGGCTCGGCTTGAAACCGGCGTTGCTGTGGAACTTCACCCCGGGGCGCAGGTTGAAGGTGTACACCAGGCCGTCATCGGAAATGCTCCAGTCGGTGGCCAGCGACGGTTCCACCACCGTGGCCCCGCGCTCGAACTCCACCAGGCGGTTGTACAGCGGCTCGGACACGTCGTTGTCGGTGCCGCTCTGGTATTGCGCGGTGTCGAAGCCGGAAGGGCTGCCTTCCGAGCAGAATACCAGGCTGCCCTTGGCCAGGCCGAAGGGCGAATGGGCCAGCAGACCGGCTCCTAGCAAGGCGGCGAAGAGAGACGTCTTACGCATGGGAATTCCCTGTCTTGTAGTCGTTATTGGAAGTTTCCGCGGCACGCAGCGAATCCTCGCTGACGGGGCACGGGCACCGTTCCCACGGTAAGTGGGGACAGGGCTTCCGACGAGGTACACAGGGAGCAAGTTGGGGTGGGAGCTTTCCGACTGTGTTGAGGAAATTTCGGACAAGTAACCGATGTGCCATCAACCAGCTGTTGTTCTGGGCCAGGGCTGCGGCATTGGCCGCAGCCCTGGCAGGCGGTTATGGCTTCACGCTGACGCCGTAGAAGTCATTGAGGGCGAAGGGGCTGATCTTGAAGTCCTCGACGCTCTTGCGCATCGGCTGGTAGACCGTGGAGTGGGCGATCGGGGTGATCGGCACCTGGTCCTTGAGGATGTGCTGGGCCTGCTTGTACAGCTCGGTGCGCTTGGCCTGGTCGGGGATGCGCTTGGCGTCCTTGACCAGCTTGTCGTAGTCGCTGTTGCACCAGTGCGAGAAGTTGTTGCCGTTGACCGCGTCGCAGCCGTACAGGGTGCCGAGCCAGTTGTCCGGGTCACCGTTGTCGCCGCTCCAGCCGATCAGCATGGCGCCGTTCTCGCCGTCCTTGGCGCGCTTGATGTACTCGCCCCATTCGTAGCTGACGATGCGTGCCTTGATGCCGATCTTGGCCCAGTCGGACTGGATCATCTCGGCCATCAGCTTGGCGTTGGGGTTGTACGGGCGCTGTACCGGCATGGCCCACAGGGTGATCTCGGTGCCTTCCTTGACCCCGGCTTCCTTGAGCAGGGCCTTGGCTTTCTCGACGTTGTACTCGGTGCCCTTGATGGTCTCGTCGTAGGACCACTGGGTCGGCGGCATGGCGTTGACCGCCAGCTGCCCGGCGCCCTGGTACACCGAATCGATGATCTGCTGCTTGTTCACCGCCATGTCCAGGGCCTGGCGCACCTTGAGCTGGGCCATGGGGTTGGGCTCGTTGCTGCCCTTGATCTTGTCCATCACGTTGTAGGCGATGTAGCCGAGGTTGAAGCCGGCCTGGTGCGGCATCTGCAGGTTCGGGTCGGCCTTCAGCGATTCGAGGTCGGCAGGGCGCGGGAACAGGGTGACCTGGCACTCGTTCTTCTTCAGCTTCTGCATGCGCACCGAGGCGTCGGTGGTGATGGCGAAGATCAGGTTGTCGATCTTCACTTCGCCGGGCGACCAGTAGTCCTTGTTGCCCTTGAAGCGGATTTGCGCGTCCTTCTGGTACTTGCTGAACACGAACGGGCCGGTGCCGATCGGCTTCTGGTTGATGTCCGCGGCCTTGCCCTGCTTGAGCAACTGGTCGGCGTATTCGGCGGACTGGATCGAGGCGAAGCTCATGGCGATGTTCTGGATGAACGCGGCGTCGACTTCGTTGAGGGTGAACTTGACGGTGTGCTCGTCGACCTTCTCGACCTGCTTGATGTTCGCGTCCATGCCCATGTCGGTGAAGTACGGGAACTCGGTGGGGTACGCCTTGCGGAACGGCATGTCCTTGTCGAGCATGCGGTTGAAGGTGAACAGCACGTCGTCGGCGTTGAACTCGCGGGTCGGCTTGAAGTAGTCGGTGGTGTGGAACTTGACCCCTTCGCGCAGATGGAAGGTATAGGTCAGGGCGTCGTCGGAAACGTCCCAACTGGTGGCCAGCCCGGGGATGACCTGGGTGCCGCCGCGCTCGAACTGGGCCAGGCGGTTGAACACGGTCTCGGACGAGGCATCGAAGTCGGTGCCGGTGGTGTACTGGCCGGGATCGAAGCCGGCGGGGCTGCCTTCGGAGCAGTAGACCAGGTTGGAAGCGGCCTGGGCGGCCGGGGTAGCGGCGAGCAAACCTGCGCCGACAAGGAACGGAATGACTGCGGTTTTCAGCATGGTGGCCTCATTGTTGTCATTGTGATCTGAGGGCGGCCTTGTGGGCCGACCCGCGGATACTTATGCAGGTACTGGACCTGATGCAACGGTTGAGGATAGCTTCTGACAGTAATTTCGGAACGTTCGTACAAGGATGTCGCGATTGTGTAACTTTGTGCGAGTTGAACGTTTGCTTGGCGGGAATTGGCGAAATTTTCGAGATGTGTGTTGAATTTGAGGGCCTCATCGCTGGCAAGCTAGCTCCCACAGGTTCAGCGGTGCACGCGGTCACTGTGGGAGCTGGCTTGCCAGCGATGAGGCCTTCACAGGCAATCGAGAAGGGCCGGCCATGCACCGGCCCAAGGTCACTCAGGGCATCTGCACTTCAATGGTGCCATCCGCATTGACGCTGACCTGGGTGGTCCCCGCCTCGACCTGCGGCGACGGCGCCGCCTCGGCATCCATGCTGGCCTTCATCATCATCGGCGCACGCATGTACGGCTGTGGATAACCGCTGCTGTTGAGGTTCAGGCTGACCACCTTGTAGCCCTTGCCACCCAGTGCCTCGGTGGCGATCTGTGCCCGGGCCTTGAACGCGTCCACCGCATCCTTGATCAGCGCATCCTCGCTGGTCTTGCGCGTGGCCGGGGCGATGGCGAAGTCCATGCCGCCCATCTTCAGCTGTTGCAGGAGCTCGCCGGTCAGCTTGGACAAGGCCGGGAAGTCGGCACTTTCCAGACGCAGTTCGGCACGTTCGCGCCAGCCGGTGATCTTCTGGCCCTTGTCGTCATAGATCGGGTAGGCATTGCGGCTGCCCTGGCTGATCTTCACGTCCTTGACCTGGCGCGCCTGTTCCAGGGCCTTGTTCAGGGTGGTGGTGATCTCGGCAGCAAGCTTGGCCGGGTCGGTGTTCTGCGCTTCGCTGTAGAGGGTCACGACCATCAGGTCCCGGGCCACTTCCTTGCTCGCTTCGGCACGCAGGGAAATCTGGTTGTAACGCGGCTCGTCCGCCAGAACGGGGAGGCTGACCAGCAGGCTGGCGGCCAGCAGGGCTTTGGCGCTACGGCGTGGGGTATTCATGCATGACTCCTTGAAAAATGGGCGTGGCCAGTACGATCCTGTGCGCCACGCAGACCCTGTCTGACCTTGAAAGTAGCACCAAGGTTCCAAATCGCTATCATTTAGCCTTGGCACGGTGTGGCGAGTTGCCGCATTGCTGCAGTCGCGGACGTCGCTTCGGTATACTTCGCCCCGGTTTACCTGGAGCACTCATCAGGAGAGCTCATGCTCGCCCCGGTCACTATGCAAATGTTGTCTGCTACCCGCCAGAACCTCTGGCGCCTTACGTTCATCCGCACCCTGGTGCTGGCTGCCCAGGCCGGTTCGGTCGCGGTTGCCTACTGGACCGAACTGCTGCCACTGCCCTGGCTGGCGCTGAGCGTCACCCTCGGCTTCTCCATGGTCCTGTGCCTGGTCACCGCCCTGCGCCTGCGCGCCTCGCTGCCGGTGACCGAGCTGGAATACGCGGTGCAACTGGCCTGCGACCTGCTGATCCACAGTGCCTTGCTGTATTTCTCCGGCGGCTCGACCAACCCCTTCGTCTCGTATTACCTGGTGCCCCTGGCGATCGCTGCGGTGACCCTGCCATGGGTCTATTCGCTGATCCTTTCGGGTATCGCGCTGGTGGCCTACACCCTGCTGCTGGTGCAGTTCTATCCGCTGGATACCTTCCCCATGGCCCGGGAGAAGATGCAGATCTACGGCATGTGGCTGAGCTTTGCCCTGGCGGCGGCGGTGATCACCTTCTTCGCCGCCAAGATGGCCGAGGAGTTGCGCCGCCAGGAAGCCTTCCAGGCCCAGCGCCGTGAAGAAGGCCTGCGCGACCAGCAACTGCTGGCCGTGGCCACCCAGGCCGCTGGCGCCGCCCATGAACTGGGCACGCCGCTGGCGACCATGAGCGTGCTGATCAACGAAATGCGTCAGGACCACACCGATCCGCTGCTGCAGGACGACCTGGCGGTGCTCCAGGAGCAGGTCAAGCAATGCAAGCACACCTTGCAGCAACTGGTCCGCGCCGCCGAGGCCAATCGCCGGATGGCGGTGGAAGAGCAGCCGGTGACCTTCTGGATGGACGAGTCGCTGAACCGCTGGCACCTGATGCGCCCGGAAGCCAGCTACCGCTTCCAGCGCCTCGGCCAGGGCCTGGTACCGCACCTGGCGCCGCCGCCGGACCTGACCCAGGCCCTGCTGAACCTGCTGAACAACGCCGCTGATGCTTGCCCAGATGGCCTGGAGGTCCGGCTGGACTGGGATGCCACCGATATCGTCATCAGCATCCGCGACCACGGTCCCGGCGTGCCGGTGGCCATCGCCGAGCAGATCGGCAAACCCTTCTTTACCACCAAGGGCAAGGGCTTCGGCCTGGGCCTGTTCCTGAGCAAGGCCAGCGTTACCCGTGCTGGCGGCTCGGTAAAACTCTATAGTCACGAAGAGGGCGGCACGCTGACCGAGCTGCGCCTGCCCCGTGACGCGCGAGGAGACGTGTGATGAGTGATGAAATCCAGGCTGAAGGTGAAGACCTGCCGCACCTGCTGCTGGTCGACGACGACGCGACCTTTACCCGGGTGATGGCCCGCGCCATGGTTCGCCGCGGCTTCCGTGTCAGCACCGCGAGTTCGGCGGAGGAGGGGCTGGTCCTGGCCCAGCAGGATATTCCGGACTACGCCACGCTGGACCTGAAGATGGAAGGCGACTCCGGCCTGGTGCTGCTGCCCAAGCTGCTGGAGCTGGACCCGGAAATGAAGGTGGTGATCCTCACCGGCTACTCCAGCATCGCCACGGCGGTGGAGGCCATCAAGCGCGGCGCCTGCAACTACCTGTGTAAGCCGGCGGATGCCGACGATGTGCTGGCGGCGCTGGCCTCGCAGCATGGCGACCTGGATAGCCTGGTGCCGGAAAACCCGATGTCGGTGGACCGTTTGCAATGGGAGCACATCCAGCGCGTGCTGAGCGAGCACGAGGGCAATATCTCCGCCACGGCCCGGGCCCTGGGCATGCACCGGCGGACGTTGCAGCGCAAGTTGCAGAAGCGGCCCGTTCGGCGCTGAGTTCTTTATTGCCCTTGAGGGCCTCATCGCTGGCAAGCCAGCTCCCACAAGTCCTGTGGGAGCTGGCTTGCCAGCGATGAGGCCCTCAAAATCGCCGAAATTCTGGCATTTCATCCACAAACCCCCATCCCTGAGCCCTGCACTGGCGTATCATTAGCCCCCTAACGACAGGCCCACGGAAATCCCCCCGCATGCTCGCCCTTTTCATCCAGACCCTGAACATCACGGCACCGGTCTTCGCGATGCTGTTCATGGGCGTGCTGCTGCGTCGCATCGATGCGATCAACGACAACTTCATCCAGGTCGCCTCGTCGCTGGTCTTCAACGTGTGCATGCCGTCGCTGCTGTTCCTCGGCATCTACCACGCCGACCTCGACGCCGCCGTCAAACCGAGCCTGCTGCTGTACTTCATCGCCGCCACCTTCGGCAGTTTCGCCTTGGCCTGGCTGATTGCCATCTGGCGCTGCCCCAAGGAAGATCGCGGCATCTATACCCAGGGCGCGTTTCGCGGCAACAACGGGGTGATCGGCCTGGCGCTGGCGGCCAGCATGTACGGCGACTACGGTATTTCCCTCGGCGCGATCCTCGCCGGGCTGGTGATCCTGCTCTACAACTCGCTGTCGGTGGTGGTGCTGGCGGTGTACAGCCCGAGCCTGAAGTCGGACCCATGGAGCATCTTCAAGAGCATCCTGCGCAACCCGCTGATCATCAGCGTGCTGCTGGCAACGCCACTGGCCTACGCCAAGGTGGCGCTGCCGAACTGGATGCTCACCTCCGCCGACTACATCGCGCAGATGACCTTGCCGCTGGCGCTGATCTGCATCGGCGGCACCCTGTCGCTGGCGTCGTTGCGCGCCAGTGGACGGATGGCGGTGAGTGCGAGCCTGGTGAAGATGGTCTGGCTGCCGCTGATCTTCACCTTCGGCGGCTGGCTATGCGGCTTTCGCGGGGCGGAACTGGGCATCCTGTTCCTTTATATTGGCAGCCCGACGGCTGCGGCCAGCTACGTAATGGCCCGCTCGTCCAACGGCAACCATGAACTGGCGGCATCGATCATCGTGATCACGACCCTTGCCGCCGCTGTGACAACCAATATCGGAATATTCCTATTGCAGTGGGGCGGGTGGATCTAGATCCTTCGCGCAAAAAACAACTCCAACACTGCCTCTCACGTCCGAGGACACTTCATGCAAGACCAGATCACGCCCGAGCGTTTGCATCGCGGCCTGAAAAATCGCCATATCCAGTTGATCGCCCTGGGCGGGGCGATCGGCACCGGGCTGTTCCTGGGTATCGCCCAGACCATCCAGATGGCCGGCACCTCGGTGCTGCTGGGCTACGCCATCGCCGGCCTAATCGCCTTCTTCATCATGCGCCAGCTCGGCGAGATGGTGGTGGAAGAGCCGGTCTCCGGGACCTTCAGCCACTTCGCCCACAGCTACTGGGGGCCGTTCGCCGGCTTCATGTCGGGCTGGAACTACTGGGTGCTGTACGTGCTGGTGGGCATGGCCGAGCTGACCGCCGTCGGCGTCTACATCCAGTACTGGTGGCCGGGCGTTCCGACCTGGGTCACGGCGGCGGTGTTCTTCGTCATCATCAACCTGATGAACGTCAGCCAGGTGAAGGTCTTCGGCGAGATGGAGTTCTGGTTCGCCCTGATCAAGGTGGTGGCC
This sequence comes from Pseudomonas putida, assembly GCF_001941965.1. Classification (GTDB taxonomy): domain Bacteria; phylum Pseudomonadota; class Gammaproteobacteria; order Pseudomonadales; family Pseudomonadaceae; genus Aquipseudomonas; species Aquipseudomonas putida_L. Next base: position 91,136 of record NZ_MKZO01000075.1, read on the forward strand.
ATCCTCGGCATGATCGGCTTCGGCGGTTATCTGCTGTTCAGCGGCAATGGCGGCCCGGACGCCAGCGTCGCCAACCTGTGGCAGCACGGTGGCTTCTTCCCCCATGGCGCCACCGGCCTGATGATGGCCATGGCGGTGATCATGTTCTCCTTCGGCGGCCTGGAACTGGTGGGTATCACCGCAGCTGAAGCCGATAACCCGCGCCACAGCATCCCGCGTGCTACCAACCAGGTGATCTACCGCATCCTGCTGTTCTATGTGGGTGCCCTGGCCGTACTCCTGGCGCTGTACCCGTGGCAGAAAGTGGTCGATGGCGGCAGCCCGTTCGTGATGATCTTCCACGACCTCAACGCCAACGCCGTGGCCACGGTGCTCAACCTGGTGGTCCTGACCGCTGCGCTGTCGGTCTACAACAGCTGCGTGTACTGCAACAGCCGCATGCTGTTCGGCCTGGCGACCCAGGGCGATGCGCCAAAGTCGCTGCTCAAGGTCAATGACAAGGGCGTGCCACTGGTAGCACTGGGCATTTCCGCGCTGGCTACCGGGCTGTGCGTGGTCATCAACTACTTCATGCCACGCGAGGCCTTCGGCTTCCTGATGGCGCTGGTGGTCGCGTCGCTGGTGATCAACTGGGGCATCATCAGCATCACCCACCTGAAATTCCGCAAGGCCAAGGCGGCGCAGAAGCACGAGACCTTCTACAAGAGCCTCGGCTACCCAATGACCAACTACCTGTGCCTGGCCTTCCTCGCCTTTATCCTGGTGGTCATGGCGATGACCGAAGGCACGCGCATCTCGGTCGGGCTGATTCCGGTCTGGCTGCTGGTGTTGTGGATTGCCTACAAACTGACCAAGGGTCGTCGCGCCTAAGGCCTGACGACCCGTTCCGGGAAGTGCTCGATCAGTCCTGTTGCCAGGCGTCGATCACTTCCTGGGCCGCGCGGAACGCATCGATCGCCGCCGGTACGCCCGCATAGACTGCGCAATGCAGCAGGGCTTCGCGAATCTCTTCCACGCTACAGCCATTGTTCAGTGCGCCACGCACGTGGCCCTTGAGTTCCTGCGGGCATTTCAGCGCGGTCAGGGCGGCGAGGGTGATCAGGCTGCGGGTCTTCAGCGGCAGGCCTTCGCGGCTCCAGACGCTGCCCCAGGCATGCTCGTTGACGAACGCCTGCAATGGCGCGGTGAATTCGGTGGCATTGCCCAGCGCGCGATCGACGAACACATCGCCCATGACCTGGCGGCGAACCTGCTCGCCGGTTTTCTTCGTCTCACCCATGTTGTTTTCCTTAGTGTTGGCGGCGCCAGGCGCGGGCTGTGGTGTAAGTCAGCAATACCGCGAGCACTGGCAGAACATAGAACAGCATCAACTGCTCCAGACGATTGGCCAGCGGCATGCCGGTGGTGAAGGCCACCACGTGCAGGCCGTAGGCCAGATACAGGCAGAGGAACACCAGGCCCTCGGCGCGGGTGACCCGGTAGCCGGAATAGAACACCGGCAGGGTCAGCACGGCGACGCCGAGCATTACCGGCAGGTCGAAGTCCAGGGCATTGGGCGAGATAGACAGCGGCTCGGGTGCCAGCACGGCGGTCAGGCCGAGCACTGCCAGCAGGTTGAACAGGTTGCTGCCGATCACGTTGCCCACGGCGATTTCCCGTTCGCCGCGAATCGCTGCGATCAGCGAGGTGGCCAGTTCCGGCAGCGAGGTGCACACGGCGACCACGGTCAGGCCGATTACCCGTTCCGACAGGCCCAGGTCAGTCGCCACTTCCACGGCGGCTTCCAGCAGCAGGTGCCCGGCCAGGCTGAGCAGGCCGAGGCCGAGCAGCATCAGCAGCAGGCTGCCGAACCAGAAGCCGATGCCCCGGTCGACCCGCGGGTTGGGTGCCGGGTAAGTGCGAGCGTAATGCCGCGACTGATGCCAGAGCATGGCGAGGTACGCCACCAGGCCGGCCAGCAGCAGCGCGCCCTCCCAGCGCCCGATGAACTCGTTCAGGGCCAGCAGGTAGACCAGCAGGCTGGCGCCGATCATCAGCGGGATATCCAGGCGCACCAGTTGGCGCGAGACCCGCAGCGGGATGATCAGCGCGGCGAGGCCGAGGATCACCAGGACATTGAAGATATTGCTGCCGATCACGCTGCCCAGCGCTACGTCCGGCGCGCCAGTGTAGGCGGCCTGCAGGCTGACGGTCAGTTGCGGCGCGCTGCTGCCGAAGGCCACCAGGCTCAGGCCGATGATCAGCGGGCGCACGTGCAGGCTGGCGGCGATGCGCAGGGCGGCACGCACCAGCAGCTCGGCGCCGAGAATCAGGAGGATCAGGCCGCTGGCCAGTTGCAGCAGGCTGAAGGTGGGTAAAGCGGCCAGGTTGAAAATGGTCGTGCTCCCGTAGAACAGAATCAGTCGCTCAGGCTTTGTACCCGGACTCGCGCCGTTCCGCTACGGATCATGTCCAGTTGCTGGGCGGCGGCTTTGGAAAGGTCGATCAGACGGCCACGGGTATGGGGGCCGCGATCGTTGATGCGGACCACCACGCTGCGGTCGTTTTTCAGGTTGGTCACCATGACCCGGGTGCCGAAGGGCAGGGTACGGTGGGCGGCGGTCAGGCCATGCTGGTTGAACGGCTCGCCGCTGGCGGTGCGTTTGCCGTGATGGCGGGAACCATAGAAAGAAGCGGTGCCGGTTTCATCGTAGCCGCGGGGGTCGATGTCGTGGCTGGCACAGCCGGCAAGGAAGGTGAACAGCGCCAGGGCGCTTAGGGGACGCCACATTGATCAGGATGCTCCATTGGAGTTGGGCTATCCCCTGTAGGAGCGTGGCTTGCCCGCGAAGGACCGCGTAGCGGTCCCAGAATAGTGGCAGCCATAAGATTCTGGGACCGCTGCGCGGTCCTTCGCGGGCAAGCCACGCTCCTACAGGAAGAAGCGCAGCGATCAGCCTTCGAGCTTGCTCTTGAGCAGTTGGTTCACCTGTTGCGGGTTCGCCTTGCCCTTCGAGGCCTTCATCGCCTGGCCGACGAAGAAGCCGAACATCTTGCCGCGCTTGGCTTCGTCCGCCGCACGGTACTGTTCGACCTGCTCGGCGTTGGCCGCGAGCATTTCATCCAGCACCTTCTCGATCGCGCCGCTGTCGGTCACCTGCTTCAGGCCGCGGGCCTCGATGATCTGGTCGGCATCACCTTCACCCGCCGCCATCGCTTCGAACACGGTCTTGGCGATCTTGCCGCTGATGGTGTTGTCACGAATGCGCAGCAACATGCCGCCCAGTTGCTCGGCAGTCACCGGCGCCTGGTCGATCTCGACACCCAGCTTGTTCAGCAGGCTGCCCAGCTCCACCATGACCCAGTTGGCCGCCAGCTTGGCGTCGCCGCCGATGGCCGCGACCTTCTCGAAGTACTCCGCCTGCTCGCGGCTGGACGCCAGCACGTTGGCGTCGTAGGCCGACAGGCCGTACTGGCTCTGGAAGCGCTCGACCTTCTGTGGCGGCAGCTCCGGCAGGGTGGTGCGCAGGTCGTCGAGGTAGGCCGACTCGATCACCACCGGCAGCAGGTCCGGATCGGGGAAGTAACGGTAGTCGTTGGCTTCCTCCTTGCTGCGCATGGAGCGGGTTTCGTCCTTGTTCGGGTCGTACAGGCGGGTTTCCTGGATGACCTTGCCGCCGTCCTCGATCAGCTCGATCTGGCGCTGTACTTCGCTGTTGATCGCGCGCTCGATGAAGCGGAACGAGTTGACGTTCTTGATCTCGCAGCGGGTGCCGAACTCGACCTGGCCCTTCGGCCGGATCGATACGTTGCAGTCGCAACGCAGCGAACCTTCGGCCATGTTGCCGTCGCAGATGCCGAGGTAGCGCACCAGGGCGTGGATCGCCTTGACGTAGGCCACGGCTTCCTTGGCGCTGCGCATTTCCGGCTCGGACACGATTTCCAGCAGCGGGGTGCCGGCACGGTTCAGGTCGATCCCGGAAGAACCGGCGAAATCTTCGTGCAGGCTCTTGCCGGCGTCTTCTTCCAGGTGCGCACGGGTGATGCCGATGCGCTTGACGGTGCCGTCTTCAAGGGCGATGTCCAGGTGGCCCTTGCCGACAATCGGCAGCTCCATCTGGCTGATCTGGTAGCCCTTGGGCAGGTCCGGGTAGAAGTAGTTCTTGCGGGCGAACACGTTGTGCTGGCCGATCTCGGCGTCGATCGCCAGGCCGAACATGCAGGCCATGCGCACCGCTTCCTGGTTCAGCACCGGCAGCACGCCGGGCATGCCCAGGTCGATCAGGCTGGCCTGGGTGTTCGGCTCGGAACCGAAGGTGGTGGCGCTGCCGGAGAAAATCTTCGACTGGGTGGCGAGCTGGGTATGGATCTCCAGCCCGATGACAACTTCCCATTGCATGTGTCTGCTCCTCAGAAGCCGTTGGGTGCGCGGGTGTGCCAGTCAGTCACTTGCTGATACTGGTGCGCGACGTTGAGCAGGCGGCCTTCCTGGAAATACGGGGCCAGGAGCTGCACGCCCACCGGCAGGCCATCGACGAAGCCGGCCGGCATCGACAGGCCCGGCAGGCCGGCGAGGTTGGCGGTGATGGTGTAGACGTCTTCCAGGTACGCGGCGACCGGGTCGGCGTTCTTGGCGCCGATCTTCCAGGCCAGGTTCGGCGTGGTCGGGCCGAGGATCACGTCGACGCCTTCGAAGGCAGCCATGAAGTCGTTCTTGATCAGGCGACGGATCTTCTGCGCCTTCAGGTAGTAGGCGTCGTAGTAGCCGGCCGACAGGGCGTAGGTACCGACCATGATGCGGCGCTGCACTTCGCTGCCGAAGCCTTCACCGCGGGAACGCTTGTACAGGTCGGTGAGGTCCTTCGGGTTCTCGCAGCGGTAGCCGAAGCGCACGCCGTCGAAACGCGAGAGGTTGGAGGAGGCCTCGGCCGGGGCGATCACGTAGTACGCAGGAATGGCGTGCTGCATGTTTGGCAGGCTGATTTCCTTGATCACCGCGCCGAGCTTCTCCAGCTCCTTGACGCTGGCCTGGACCAGGTCGGCGATGCGCGGGTCGAGACCGGCGCCGAAGTATTCCTTCGGCAGGCCGATGCGCAGGCCCTGCAGCGAGCCGTTGAGGCTGGCGCTGTAGTCCGGGACCGGTTCGTCGATGCTGGTGGAGTCCTTCGGATCGAAGCCGGCCATGCCTTGCAGGAGCAAGGCGCAGTCTTCGGCGGTGCGGGCCATCGGGCCGCCCTGGTCGAGGCTGGAGGCGTAGGCGATCATGCCCCAGCGCGAAACCCGGCCGTAGGTCGGTTTCAGGCCGGTCAGGCTGGTCAGCGCGGCCGGCTGGCGGATCGAGCCGCCGGTGTCGGTGCCGGTGGCAGCCGGCAGCAGGCGCGCGGCCACGGCCGCGGCGGAACCGCCGGACGAACCGCCTGGCACGTGTTCCAGGTTCCACGGGTTCTTCACCGCGCCGTAGTGGCTGGATTCGTTGGCCGAACCCATGGCGAATTCGTCCATGTTGGTCTTGCCCAGGGTCACGGTACCGGCGGCGGCCAGCCTGGCGACCACGGTGGCGTCATAGGGCGCCTTGAACGAGTCGAGCATCTTCGAGCCGCAGCTGGTGCGCACGTCGAGGGTGCAGAACAGGTCCTTGTGGGCGATCGGCGCGCCGAGCAGGGCGCCGGTCTCGCCGGCTGCGCGGCGGGCGTCGGCGGCCTGGGCCTGGGCGATGGCCAGGTCGTCGGTGACGCTGATGAAGCTGTTGAGTTGCGGGTCGAGCTGGTGGATGCGCTGCAGCAGCGCACGGGTCAGCTCTTCGGCGGAAAACGATTTGTCGGCGAGGCCACGGGCGATCTCGGCCAGGGTAAGTTGATGCATGCTGGCGCTATTCCCTTACTCGATGACTTTCGGAACCAGGTACAGGCCGCTGTCCGTGGACGGCGCGATGGCCTGGTAGCGGTCGCGTTGGTTGCTTTCTGTTACAACGTCGGCGCGCAGGCGCTGACTGGCTTCCAGAGGGTGGGCCAGAGGCTCGATGCCGTCGGTATCGACCGCCTGCATCTGGTCAACCAGGCCGAGAATGCTGTTGAGGGCATCGGTAGTGCGTGGAAGATCGGCCTCGTTCAGGCCCAGACGGGCCAGATGGGCGATCTTTTCCACGTCGCAGCGTTCAAGCGCCATGGGGATCTCCTGGGAAAAAAGGAATTGTCCGGGATGAGGAACATGCCGGGATACACGCGGTCATAAGGCCCGATCGTGTGCTGGCCTGCTCGGAAAAACCGCCAATTTAACATATTGGCGCCTTGCCCAAAATCCCCGCCATTGTTAGAGTTTGCCGCACTTTTTTACCCACGCGTTGCCAGGGTCCCTTTCCCATGTTCAAGAAACTGCGTGGCATGTTTTCCAGCGATCTCTCCATCGACCTGGGCACTGCCAACACCCTAATCTACGTGCGTGAGCGCGGTATCGTCCTGAATGAGCCCTCTGTCGTGGCCATTCGCACCCACGGCAACCAGAAAAGTGTCGTCGCGGTAGGTACCGAAGCCAAGCGCATGCTCGGCCGTACCCCGGGCAACATTGCTGCCATTCGTCCGATGAAGGACGGCGTGATCGCCGACTTCAGTGTCTGCGAAAAGATGCTGCAGTACTTCATCAACAAGGTTCACGAGAACAGCTTCCTGCAGCCAAGCCCGCGCGTGCTGATCTGCGTACCGTGCAAGTCGACCCAGGTCGAGCGTCGTGCCATTCGTGAGTCGGCGCTGGGCGCCGGTGCCCGTGAAGTGTTCCTGATCGAAGAGCCGATGGCCGCCGCCATCGGTGCCGGCCTGCCGGTCGAAGAAGCCCGCGGCTCGATGGTCGTCGATATCGGTGGCGGTACCACTGAAATCGCACTGATCTCCCTGAACGGCGTGGTCTACGCCGAATCCGTCCGCGTTGGCGGCGACCGCTTCGACGAAGCCATCGTCACCTACGTGCGCCGCAACTACGGCAGCCTGATCGGCGAATCCACCGCCGAGCGCATCAAGCAGGAAATCGGTACCGCCTACCCGGGCGGCGAAGTGCGCGAAGTCGACGTCCGCGGCCGCAATCTGGCCGAAGGCGTACCGCGTGCCTTCACCCTGAATTCCAACGAAGTGCTGGAAGCCCTGCAGGAATCCCTGGCGACCATCGTCCAGGCGGTCAAGAGCGCCCTGGAGCAATCGCCTCCCGAGCTGGCTTCGGACATCGCCGAACGTGGCCTGGTGCTGACCGGTGGTGGCGCCCTGCTGCGCGACCTCGACAAGCTGCTGGCCCAGGAAACCGGCCTGCCGGTGATCGTCGCCGAAGACCCGCTGACCTGTGTCGCCCGTGGCGGCGGTCGCGCCCTGGAGATGATGGACAAGCACACCATGGACCTGCTCTCCAGCGAGTGATTCGCCGGATTGCCTTCCTGTCGCCCGGATTTCGGCTAGCCTGCGCAGTGCTGTCCGAAACCGGGTCGGCGTCCGTCCGGGATGCCGATTCTTCCCATCCGCAAGCCAGGCCGGTGTGTTGCCGTATGAATGACCTCCTGAACCGTCGTCCACGAGGAGCGGCCCATTAAACCGCTTTTTGCCAAAGGCCCGTCCCTGGGCGTGCGCCTGCTCGTGCTGGTGGTGCTGTCGATCGCCCTGATGGTGGTCGATGCCCGTTTCACCGTACTCAAGCCTGTGCGCAGCCAGATGTCCCTGGTGCTGATGCAGTCCTACACCATCACCGACCTGCCCGTGCGTCTGTGGCAGGGGGTGGCCAGCCAGTTCGGCAGTCGCACCGAGCTGATCGCCGAAAACGAGAAACTCAAGACCGAAGCCCTGCTCCTGCAAGGCCGCCTGCAGAAGCTGGCGGCGCTGACCGAGCAGAACGTGCGCCTGCGCGAGTTGCTCAACTCCTCGGCGCTGGTCAACGAGAAGGTCGAGGTCGCCGAGCTGATCGGCATGGACCCGAACCCCTTCACCCATCGCATCCTGATCAACAAGGGCGAGCGTGATGGCGTGGTGCTCGGCCAGCCGGTACTCGATGCCCGCGGCCTGATGGGCCAGGTGGTCGAGCTGATGCCGTACACCTCCCGCGTGCTGCTGCTCACCGACACCACCCACAGCATTCCGGTGCAGGTCAACCGCAATGGCCTGCGCGCCATCGCCAGCGGTACCGGCAATCCGGAGCGCCTGGAACTGCGGCACGTCGCCGACACGGCCGACATCAAGGAAGGCGACCTGCTGGTCAGTTCCGGCCTGGGCCAGCGTTTCCCGGCGGGCTATCCGGTGGCCACGGTCAAGGAAGTGATCCACGATTCCGGGCAGCCGTTCGCCATCGTGCGTGCGGTGCCGACGGCGGCGCTCAATCGCAGCCGCTACCTGCTGCTGGTGTTCTCTGACGGCCGCACGCCCGAAGAGCGCGCCAGCGACGCGGTCAAGGCCCAGGAAGCGGAACAGATGGGCCCGCCGGCGCCAGGCGCCGACCCGGCACATCCGGCCACGACCCCGGCCCCTGCCACTCCCGCGACCCCTGCCGCGGCGCCCCACGCGCCAGCGGCAACGCCGGCTCCGGCCGCCGCCCCGGCGACTCCCGCAGCGCCAACCACACCTTCCCGGGAGAGACACTGATGGTCAGTACCCACGGCAAGAATGGCTGGGTGGTCTGGCTGACCTTCCTGGTCGGCCTGCTCCTGAGCGTCTGGCCGATGCCGCCGTTCATGGATATCTTCCGTCCCTTGTGGCTGGCCCTGCTGGTCGCCTTCTGGACCCTCAACCTGCCGCACAAGGTCGGCATGACCACCGCCTTCGCCCTCGGCCTGTGCGAGGATGTGCTCTACGGCACCCTGCTCGGCCAGAACGCTTTGGTCCTGACCCTGATCACCTTCCTCGTGCTGAGTCTGCAGCAACGTCTGCGCATGTTCCCGATGTGGCAGCAGAGCCTGACCATTTTGGTGATTTTCGGCGTCGCGCAGTTGGTGCAACTCTGGCTCAGTGCCCTGACCGGCAACCGCCAGCCGACCCTGGCGCTGGTCTGGCCGGCGGTCACCAGTGCCTTGCTCTGGCCGTGGATCAGCTTCGGCCTGCGCGGCTTGCGCAGCCGCCTGAGTATCTACTGAAACCTTCGCTTTTCGACGCTGACAGGGAGTAGTCAAGATGACCCCGCTGTACCTGGCCTCCGGTTCGCCGCGCCGCCGTGAACTGCTGACCCAGATCGGCATTCCCTTCACCGTCGTCAGCGCCTCCATCGACGAAACCCCGCTGCCCGGCGAGCAGGCCGGTGCTTATGTCGAGCGCCTGGCCCGCGCCAAGGCCGCCGCCGGCCTGGCCCTGCTGACCGCCAGTGGCGCCAGTGAACCGCTGGCGGTGCTGGGTGCCGATACCGCCGTCGTCCTCGACGGGCGCATCCTCGGCAAACCGGTCGATCGCGACGATGCCCTGGCCATGCTGGCCGCACTTTCCGGACGTGAGCACGATGTACTGACCGCCGTCGCCGTCAGCGATGGCCAGCGCACGGAAAGCCTGTGCATCAGCAGCCGGGTCGCCTTCAATATCATCAGCGCAGAACGGGCCCGTCGCTACTGGGCCAGCGGCGAGCCGCAGGACAAGGCCGGCGCCTATGCCATCCAGGGCCTTGGCGCGGTGTTCGTCCAGGGCCTGCAAGGCAGCTATTCCGCCGTGGTCGGCCTGCCGGTGGCGGAAACCGCCGAACTGCTGGCCCGCTTCGGCATCCCCTGCTGGCAGGGCGTGCCCAACGCCGAGTGAGGATGTACCCAAGCCCTTTATCGCTCGCCAGTCGGTGTCGGGCGATCCATGATTACCCGAAGCCCCTTTGACGAGAGATTGCCATGAGTGAAGAGATCCTGATCAACATCACCCCGATGGAATCCCGCGTGGCGGTGGTGGAAAACGGCGTCCTTCAGGAAGTCCATGTCGAGCGCACCCAGCGCCGCGGCATCGTCGGCAATATCTACAAGGGCAAGGTGGTGCGGGTGCTGCCGGGTATGCAGGCGGCGTTCGTCGATATCGGCCTGGACCGCGCGGCCTTCATCCATGCCTCGGAAATTTCCCTGCGCGAAGGCACTACGGTGGAAAGCATCAGTGCCCTGGTCCACGAAGGGCAGAGCCTGGTGGTGCAGGTGACCAAGGATCCGATCGGCTCCAAGGGCGCGCGCCTGACCACCCAGTTGTCGATTCCGTCGCGTTACCTGGTATACATGCCGCGCACCAAGCATGTCGGCATTTCCCTGAAGATCGAGGACGAAGCCGAGCGCGAGCGCCTCAAGAAGGTGGTCAGCGACTGCGTGGCCCAGGAAAACATCCAGGATTCCGGTGGTTTCATCCTGCGCACGGCGGCCGAAGGCGCCGGCTCCGACGAAATTCTCATGGATATCCGCTATCTGCGCCGCCTGTGGGACCAGATCGGCGCGCAGATCAAGACCGTTGGCGCGCCCACGGAAATCTACGAAGACCTCGGCCTGGCCCTGCGCACCCTGCGCGACCTGGTCAACCCGAAGATCGAGAAGATCCGCATCGACTCCCGGGAAACCTTCCAGAAAACCACGCAGTTCGTCGCCGAATTGATGCCGGAAATCGCCGATCGCCTGGAGCACTACCCGGGCGAGCGGCCGATCTTCGACCTCTATGGTGTCGAGGACGAGATCCAGCGCGCCCTGGAGCGCAAGGTGCCACTCAAGTCCGGCGGCTACCTGGTGGTGGACCCGGCCGAGGCCATGACCACCATCGATGTGAACACCGGCGCCTTCGTCGGCCATCGCAATCTTGAAGAGACCATCTTCAAGACCAATCTCGAGGCGGCCACCGCCATTGCCCGGCAACTGCGCCTGCGCAATATCGGCGGGATCATCATCATCGACTTCATCGACATGGAAGACGAAGAGCACCAGCGCCAGGTCCTGCGTACCCTGGAGAAGCAGCTCGAGCGCGACCATGCCAAGACCAACATCATCGGCCTGACCGAGCTGGGCCTGGTGCAGATGACCCGCAAGCGCACCCGCGAAAGCCTGGAGCAGGTGCTCTGCGAGCCGTGCATCTGCTGCCAGGGCCGCGGCAAGCTGAAGACTCCGGAAACAGTCTGCTACGAGATCTTCAGGGAAATTCTTCGCGAGGCGCGGGCCTACCAGGCCGAAGGGTATAGAGTGCTGGCCAATCAAAAGGTGGTGGACCGCCTGCTGGACGAAGAGTCGGGGAATGTCGCCGAACTGGAAGCCTTTATCGGGCGAACCATTCGTTTCCAGGTGGAGTCCATGTATTCCCAGGAACAATACGATGTGGTGCTGCTCTGACCTGCCCTGAACCGTCGATGGTGGCAAACCCTGCATGTCGGGCCATAGTTAGGGCTTGGATGACTCGGGGGCCACAGCAATGGAGCGTCTGATCCGCGTTCTGGCTGCCCTGACTCGCTGGGGGCTGGGCGCCTGCGCGTTGATCGCGGTGCTGGTGGCGCTCTACGTCAGCCTCGGTCGCGAGCTGATTCCGTTGGTCGCTGAATACCGTACCGATGTCGAGGACAAGGCCGAGGCCAGCCTTGGCCTGCCGGTGCATATTGGTGCGCTGGAAGGCCGCTGGAGCGGTCTGGCGCCGATTCTCATGGTGCATGATGTGCAGGTGGGCGAGGGCGCCTCGGCCCTGCGCCTGGATACAGTCAAGGTGGTGCCCGACCTGTGGGCCAGCCTGGTGGCCCGCGATGTGCGCCTGGCCCGGGTCGAGCTGGGCGGCCTGCAGCTCAACCTGCATGAAGATGAAAGCGGCAAGTGGTCGCTCAAGGGCCTGCCGGTGCAGGCTGATGACCAGCCACTGGATGTCGAGCAGGCGCTGCGGCGTATGCAGGTGGTATCGAAAGTCTCGGTGCTCGATAGCCAGATCACCCTGGAACCCTTCGATCACGATCCCATGACCCTGACCTATGTCGGCCTGAGCCTGCAGACCGGCAGCGTGCGCCAGCGCCTGGATGCACGCATGACCCTGCCTGATGGCCAACCCATGGCCATCAGCCTGAAAAGCCGGATTCGCCCGGCCAAATGGCAGGACGCCGAGGTCGACGCCTATGCCAGCCTGCCGCAAAGCGATTGGGCGAAATGGCTGCCGGCGCGTTTGCTGGGGCAATGGCAACTGCCTGAGCTGCGCGCCGGGGGTGAAGTCTGGCTGGGCTGGGGCAACGGCAAGGTGCAAAGTGCCACGATTCGCCTGAATGCTCCGCAGTTGCAAGGCGCCTACGCTGAGCGCGAACCGGTGAAGATCGAGAATCTGGCGCTCAATGCCTGGCTGCGGCGTGGCGATGAAGGCCTGCAGCTCACTATCGATTCACTGGCCATGAACCTGGGCGAAACCCGCTGGGAATCCCATGTGCAGATCAACCAGTCGAATGCCGGCGAAGACGGCGAGCTCTGGAAGATCCAGGCCGACCGCGTCGACCTGACCCCGCTGACCCCGGTGATCCAGGCCCTTGGTCCGCTGCCGAAACCGGCGATGGCGGTGGTCGATGGCCTCAAGGTCACCGGCGGCCTGCGCAACGTCCTGCTGGACGTGCGGCCCCAGGTCGAGGGCGACCGCCTGTTCAGCTTTGCCGCCAACCTCGACCGGGTCGGCTTCGATGCCTATCACGGCGCTCCGGCGGCGGGGAATGTCAGCGGCAGCATCAGCGGCGATCTCGGGCATGGCGAGCTGCGCCTGGACACCGACAAGTTCATGCTGCATCTGGTGCCGATCTTCGCCGATCCCTGGCATTATCTGAAGGCCAATGCGCGCCTGACCTGGAAGCTGGACAAGGAAGCCTTCACCCTGGTCGCCCCCTATCTCCACGTGCTGGGTGAAGAGGGCAAGATCGCCGGCGACTTCCTCATTCGTATTCATCTCGAGCCGGGTCACGAAGACTACATGGACCTGCGGGTCGGCTTGGTCGAGGGTGACGGGCGCTATACCGCCAAGTACCTCCCGGAAGTGCTCAGCCCCGATGTCGATCACTGGCTGCGCACGGCTATCCTCAAGGGCGATGTCGACGAGGGCTATTTCCAGTACCAGGGCTCGATCAACCATGGCGCGCCGGACCACGCCCGCAGCATCAGCCTGTTCTTCAAGGTGCGCGACGCAGCGCTCGACTTCCAGCCAGGCTGGCCGCAGCTGAGCAAGGTGGACGGTGATGTGTTCATCGATGACCACGGCGTGCGGATCAAGGCCAGCACCGGGCAGATGCTCAATACCAGGGTCAGCGATGTGCTGGTGGATATCCCTCATGTCCCGGCGGGCGAACACAGTCATCTGTTCGTCGATGGCGATTTCGACGGCACCCTGGCTGACGGGGTGAAGATTCTCCAGGATGCGCCGATCGGCACCGGTCCCACCTTCGCCGGCTGGGAAGGCGAGGGCGACCTGAAGGGCTCGCTGAAACTGGATATCCCGCTGGCCCACGGCATCGAACCGAAAGTGGTGGTGGACTTCCGCACTGAACAGGCGCGCCTGAAGCTCAGCGAACCGGTGCTCGAACTGAGCAAGCTCAAGGGTGACTTCCGCTTTGACCTGGACAAAGGTCTGAGCGGCCAGAGCATCAGCACCGTGGCCTTCGGCAAGCCGGTGACGGCGGAGATCTTCGCCGAAGGCAAGCCGGGGCAGTTGCAGACGCGGATCGTCGCCAATGGCCAGATTGCCCTGAAATCCTTGACCGACTGGCTGCAGTTCAACCAGGCGCTGCCGGTCTCCGGCGAACTTCCCTATCAGTTGCAGGTGGTGCTGGGTCGCGACAACCTGCTGAGTGTCGAGTCGAACCTCAAGGGCCTGGCCATCGACCTTCCGGCGCCCTTCGGCAAAGACGCCAGCGAGGCCCGCGCTAGCAAGTTCCGTATGAACCTGGGGGGCAACGAGCGGCGTATCGATGCGAATTACGTCGATCTCGCGAGCCTGGCCATGGCTGCGCCTGCCGGCAAGACCGAGCAGGTGCGCGGCGAGTTGCTGCTGGGCGGTGGCACCGCGCAACTGCCGGCGAGCCAGGGCCTGCGCGTGCGCGGCCGGATTGCCGAGCTGAACCTCGAGGACTGGCAAAGCAAGGCTGGCAGCTATACCGGCGATGATCCCAGCGGCAGTGCCCGGCAGATCCTGCGTGGCGTGGACCTGAGCATCGGCAGGATCAAGGCCTGGAACTTCGAGCTCAACCAGGCGGTGGTACGCCTGGACCGCAACAGCGACAACTGGGGCCTGCGCCTGGACAGCCAGGAAGTCATCGGCAACGCCCGGATCCCCGATGCCAAGGCCGCACCCATCGTGGTCGACCTGCCGACCCTGCGCCTGCCGGCCGCCGACCCGGCGACGGAAGCCGCGCCGGATGCCCCGGATCCGCTGGCGTCGACCGATCCGCGCAAAGTTCCGGCGGTGAACCTGAACATCGGCAAGCTGTTCCGCGGAGATGACCTGATGGGCAGCGTGTCGCTCAAGTCCCGGCCCGGTGCCCAGGGCGTGGCGTTCAACGACCTTGATCTGAATCTCAAGGGCCTGGCGATCAATGGCTCGGCTGGCTGGGAAGGTACGCCCGGTGCCAGCAGCAGTTGGTACAAGGGACGCCTGGAGGGCGGCAACCTGGCCGATGTGCTCAAGGCCTGGGGCTTCGCGCCGACCGTGACCAGCCGCGATTTCCATATGGACGCCGATGGCCGCTGGCCGGGTTCGCCGGCCTGGGTCAGCCTCAAGCGCTTCTCCGGCAGCATGGATGCCTCGCTGCGCGACGGGCAGATCATCGAAGTGGACGGCAGTGCCCAGGCCTTGCGGGTGTTCGGCCTGCTCAACTTCAACTCGATCGGGCGCCGTTTGCGCCTGGACTTCTCCGACCTGCTGGGCAAAGGGCTGAGCTACGACCGGGTCAAGGGGCTGCTGGTGGCCAGTGACGGCGTCTATGTGACCCGCGAGCCGATCACCGTCACCGGCCCGTCGAGCAATTTCGAGCTGGAAGGCACCCTGGACCTGGTGCGTGATCGCATCGCCGCCAATCTGATGGTGACCCTGCCGGTGACCAACAACCTGCCACTGGCGGCGTTGATCGTCGGTGCGCCCGCCGTGGGCGGGGCGCTGTTCCTGGTAGACAAGCTGCTGGGTGACCGGGTGGCGCGCTATGCCAGCGTCAACTATCGGGTCGAAGGCCCGGTGAAAGAGCCTAAGATTACCTTTGTGAAACCTTTCGGCAAATCCAGATAGAGCGTGGCCATGACCTTCGCCGTCATCCAGATGATCAGCCAGGACGATATCGTCGCCAATCTCCAGCGCGCCCGCGCGTTGCTGGAGCAGGCGGCGCAGCAGGGCGCCCGGCTCGCCGTGTTGCCGGAAAACTTCGCCGCCATGGGCCGCCGCGACAGCGCCGCTATTGGCCTGGCCGAGGCCCGGGGCGAAGGTCCGATCCTGCCCTGGTTGAAACAGACGGCCCGCGACCTCAGGTTATGGATAGTGGCGGGCACCTTGCCGCTGCCGCCCGTCGACCGGCCCGAGGCCAAAGCCCATGCCTGCTCCCTGCTGGTGGACGAGCACGGCGAACTGGTCGCCCGCTACGACAAATTGCACCTGTTCGATGTGGATGTGGCCGACAGCCGTGGCCGCTACCGTGAATCGGACGACTATGCCCACGGCACCAATGTGGTGGTAGCCGATACCCCGGTGGGCAAGCTGGGCCTGACGGTCTGCTACGACCTGCGTTTCCCCGAGCTGTACAGCGCGCTGCGCGAAGCCGGGGCGGAACTGATCACGGCGCCGGCGGCCTTCACCGCCGTCACCGGCGCGGCGCACTGGGAAGTGCTGATCCGCGCCCGCGCCATCGAAACCCAGTGCTATGTGCTGGCCGCCGCCCAGGGCGGGATGCACCCGGGACCACGGGAAACCCACGGCCAGGCGGCGATCGTCGACCCCTGGGGACGGATTCTCGCGCAGCAGGCCCGCGGCGAAGCGGTGCTGCTGGGCACGCGCGACAGCACAGAACAGGCGTCCATCAGGGCGCGGATGCCGGTGGCCTCGCACCGGCGCTTTTTCTCGCAGGACGCCTTGCGGCCTGCGCACACCTCGGAGTGACTATGAGCGAGTTGTTAACCAGCGTCAGCGAGCAACTGCTGGCCCCCGGCGACCTGACCCTCGACAGCCTGCAAAGCGTGCTGGGCGAGCTGGCCGGGCCGGGCATCGACGCGGCCGACCTGTATTTCCAGGGCCAGATCTCGGAGTCCTGGGCACTGGAAGACGGCATCGTCAAGGAAGGCAGCTTCAACCTCGACCAGGGCGTGGGCGTGCGTGCCCAGTCCGGCGAGAAGACTGGCTTTGCCTACAGCAATGCCATCAATCTCGAAGCCCTGACCGCTGCCGCCCAGGCCGCCCGCTCGATTTCCCGGGCCGGGCAGAATGGCACGGTGCAGGCGTTCAGGAGCCAGGCGATCACCCCGCTGTATGCCGCGGATAACCCGCTGGAAGTCCTGAGCCGCGCGGAAAAGGTCGAGCTGCTCAAGCGCGTCGATGTTGCCACCCGTGCCCTCGACCCGCGTATCCAGCAGGTCAGCGTGAGCATGGCCGGGGTCTGGGAGCGCATCCTGATTGCCGCTGCCGATGGCAGCCTGGCCGCAGACGTCCGTCCGCTGATCCGCTTCAATGTCAGTGTCATCGTCGAGCAGAATGGCCGTCGCGAGCGCGGTGGCCATGGCGGCGGCGGGCGTACCGATTACCGCTATTTCACCGAAGATCGCGTCATGGGCTATGCCCGCGAGGCGCTGCGCCAGGCACTGGTCAACCTCGAAGCGGTGCCGGCCCCGGCCGGTACGCTGCCGGTGGTGCTGGGCTCGGGCTGGTCCGGCGTGCTGCTGCACGAAGCGGTTGGCCACGGCCTGGAAGGCGACTTCAACCGCAAGGGCAGTTCGGCCTACAGCGGGCGCATCGGCGAGATGGTCGCCTCGAGCCTGTGCACCATCGTCGATGACGGCACCCTGAAGGACCGCCGTGGCTCGCTGAGCGTCGACGACGAAGGCACGCCGACCGAATGCACCACCCTGATCGAGAACGGCAAGCTGGTCGGCTACATGCAGGACAAGCTCAATGCCCGCCTGATGGGCATGGCGGTCACCGGCAACGGGCGTCGCGAGTCCTACGCGCACCTGCCGATGCCGCGTATGACCAACACCTACATGCGTGCCGGTGAAAGCGATCCGGCGGAGATCATCGCCTCGGTCAAGCGCGGTCTGTACTGCGCCAACCTCGGCGGCGGCCAGGTGGATATCACCAGCGGCAAGTTCGTCTTCTCCACCAGCGAGGCGTACCTGATCGAGGACGGCAAGATCACCGCCCCGGTCAAGGGCGCGACCCTGATCGGCAACGGTCCGGAAGCCATGAGCCGGGTGTCCATGGTCGGTAACGACCTGAGCCTGGACAGCGGCGTGGGCACCTGTGGCAAGGATGGGCAATCGGTGCCGGTGGGCGTGGGCCAGCCGACCCTGAAGATCGATGCGATCACCGTGGGTGGCACGGGCGCATGAAGGTGACACCGGGCGGGCAGGGTGCCCGCCCGGTTGCGTGAATCAGCGCAGGCCGCGCTGGCTCTCGTCGAGGTCGCGGATGTACTTGAAGATCTTGCGCGCGGCGGTTGGCGGCTTGTTGGTCTTGGCCTCGTGCTGGGCCTGGCGGATCAACGAGCGCAGTTGCTGACGGTCGGCTTCCGGGTATTCCTGGACGAATTTTTCCAGGACCTCGTCGGTACCGCCGATCAGCCGGTCACGCCAGCGTTCGAGATTGTGGAAACGCTCGTTGTACTGGCGCGAAGACGCGTCCAGTTGGTCGAGCAAGGCGTTGATGGCGTCGAGGTCCTGGTCGCGCATCAGCTTGCCGATGAACGAGCGGTGACGGCGCTTGGCCTCGTTGGCCGTGTGCTTCTTGTGCTCTTCGAGCGCTTTGCGCAGCTCGTCGGTCAGAGGCAGTTTGGCCAGGGTGTCGGGCTTGAGCGTGGTAAGGCGCTCGCCCATATCGACCAGCGCCTGAAGCTCGCGCTTGATCTGGGTTTTGCTTTTTTCGCCTTCGTCGAAGGCATCGTAAGAATCAACCATGGGGGCAGTCCGCTGAGAATCGCCGTCATGATAACCAGTCGGGGGCCGCTTGTCCGGCCCGGTCGCTCGATGACCCTCGCCGAACGCCGAATTTGAGTGGAGAAAACCATGAGTGCAGTGCAGAGCGTAGGTCCGCAAGCCCTGCCGGCCTTGCAGGAGCAGGTCGAGCAGATCATCGCCGAGGCGAAACGCCAGGGCGCCACGGCGTGCGAGGTGGCGGTGTCGCTGGAGCAGGGGTTGTCCACCTCGGTGCGCCAGCGCGAAGTGGAAACGGTGGAGTTCAACCGCGACCAGGGCTTCGGCATCACCCTCTACGTTGGCCAGCGCAAGGGCTCGGCCAGCACTTCGGCCAGCGGCAGCGACGCCATTCGGGAAACCGTCGCGGCGGCCCTGGCGATTGCCAAGCACACCTCCGAAGATGATTGCGCAGGCCTGGCCGATCCGGCGCTGATGGCCCGCGACCTGCAGGATTTCGACCTGTATCACGCCTGGGATATCACCCCGGAGCAGGCCATCGAGAAAGCGCTGCTCTGTGAAGCGGCGGCCTTCGATGCCGATCCGCGGATCAAGAATGCCGATGGCACCACCCTCAATACCCACCAGGGTTGCCGTGTGTACGGCAACAGCAACGGCTTCGTCGGCGGCTATGCCTCGACCCGTCATAGCCTCAGCTGCGTGATGATCGCCGAAGGCGACGGGCAGATGCAGCGCGATTACTGGTATGACGTGAACCGCCAGGGCGAGTTGCTGGCCGATCCGGCGTCCATCGGTATCCGCGCCGCCCAGCGTGCTGCCAGCCGCCTGGGTGCGCGGCCGGTGCCGACCTGCGAAGTGCCGGTGCTGTTCTCGGCGGAACTGGCCGGTGGCCTGTTCGGCAGTTTCCTGTCGGCGATTTCCGGCGGCAACCTGTACCGCAAATCATCGTTCCTCGAAGGCACCATCGGCCAGCGCCTGTTCCCGAGCTGGCTGACCCTCGACGAACGTCCGCATCTGCAGCGCGCCCTGGGCAGTGCCGCGTTCGATGGCGATGGCCTGGCGACCTACGCCAAGCCGTTCGTCGAAAATGGTCACCTGGTTTCCTATGTGCTGGGCACGTACTCCGGTCGCAAGCTGGGCTTGCCCAGCACCGCCAACGCCGGTGGCGTGCACAACCTGTTCGTCACCCATGGCGTCGAGGACCAGGCGGCGTTGATCCGCCGCATGGGCCGCGGCCTGTTGGTCACCGAGCTGATGGGCCATGGCCTGAACATGGTGACCGGTGATTACTCCCGTGGTGCAGCGGGTTACTGGGTGGAGAACGGCGAGATCCAGTTCGCCGTGCAGGAAGTGACGATCGCCGGGAATATGAAAGACATGTTCCAGCAGATTGTGGCCATCGGCAGCGATCTGGAAACCCGCAGCAATATCCACACCGGCTCGATCCTGATCGAACGGATGACGGTTGCCGGCAGCTGATCGCCGCTTCGCCCGTTTCACCCGAAAGCCCGGCCACTGCGCCGGGCTTTTTGCTTTCGAGCGGCAAGCTCCAAGCTTCAAGCGGCAAGAAAAAGCAGTCATCACTCGGTCTGCTTTTTCTTGCCGCTTGAAGCTTGAGGCTTGTACTGATTCTATTTATCAATTAATAATGAATATCATTATCTAGGTGATGATATTCGTGCCATGAAATCCGTCCTTCACGAACTGCCCTACCTCGAAAACTGGCGCTGGCTGAGCCGACGCATCCGCTGTGCGCTGGAGCCCGACGAGCCGCGCCTGATCGAACACTACCTCGCTGAAGGACGCTACCTGGTCTGCTGCACCGACACCTCGGCGTGGACCGTCGCCCTGACTTCTTTCCGTCTTCTGCTCGATACCGCCTGCGACCGCATGTTGCCGTGGCATTGGCGCTGCCTGTGCCTGGACCAGGCGTGGCGCCCATTGCTGCAACTGCGCAAGCTCGATGGCGGCGAGCACGGCCAGCGCTGGCAGCCGCTGGCCCTGCAACTGGCGAATTGCACGCTGTTGCCTTCGATTTCTTCCGCTGAACTGATGCAAGGACTTGATGATGAGTAATACCCGTATCGAGCGTGACAGCATGGGTGAACTGCAGGTGCCGGCCGAGGCCCTGTATGGCGCCCAGACCCAGCGCGCGGTCAACAACTTCCCGATCAGCCAGCAACGCATGCCGACCCAGTTCATCCGTGCGCTGCTGCTGGCCAAGGCCGCCGCCGCCAAGGCCAACGTCGAACTGGAGCAGGTCACCCCGGCCCAGGGCCAGGCCATCGTCGCGGCGGTGGAGCAACTGCTGGCCGGTGACTTCATGCAGCACTTCCCGGTGGATGTGTTCCAGACCGGTTCCGGCACCAGTTCCAACATGAACGCCAACGAGGTGATCGCCACCCTCGCCAGCCGCGTCGCCACCGACAAGGTCAATGCCAATGACCACGTCAACTGTGGCCAGAGCAGCAACGACATCATCCCCACCACCATCCACGTCAGTGCCGCCCTGGCCCTGCACGAGCAACTGCTGCCGGCGCTGAATCACCTGGTCAAGGTGATCGAGGCCAAGGCGGTAGAGGTGCATCCGTTCGTCAAGACCGGCCGTACCCACCTGATGGATGCCATGCCGGTGCGCATGAGCCAGGTCCTCGGTGGCTGGGCGCAACAGATCAAGGCCAGCATCGCGCACCTGCAGAACACCCTGCCGGCCCTGCAGGCCCTGGCCCAGGGCGGTACTGCGGTGGGTACCGGGATCAACGCCCACCCGCAATTCTCCGCGCTGTTCGCCAAACAGCTGAGCGGCCTGACCCAGGTCGACTTCGTGCCGGGCGAGAACCTGTTTGCCCTGATCGGCTCGCAGGACACTGCGGTTGCCGTGTCCGGCCAGCTCAAGGCCACCGCCGTGGCGCTGATGAAGATCGCCAACGACCTGCGCTGGATGAACTCCGGTCCGCTGGCCGGCCTCGGTGAAATCGAGCTGGAAGGCCTGCAGCCGGGCTCCTCGATCATGCCGGGCAAGGTCAACCCGGTGATTCCGGAAGCCACCGCCATGGTCGCCGCCCAGGTCATCGGCAACGACGCCACCATCGCCATCGCCGGCCAGTCGGGCAACTTCGAATTGAACGTGATGCTGCCGGTCATCGCTCGCAACCTGCTGGAAAGCATCGAGCTGATGGCCAACGCCAGCCGCCTGCTGGCCGACAAGGCCATCGCCAGCTTCAAGGTCAACGAGCCGAAGCTCAAGGAAGCCCTGGCGCGCAACCCGATCCTGGTCACCGCGCTGAACCCGATCATCGGTTACCAGAAGGCTGCCGAGATCGCCAAGACCGCCTACAAGCAGGGCCGCCCGATCATCGACGTCGCCCTGGAACACACCGAGCTGTCGCGTTCCCAGCTGGAAGTCCTGCTGGATCCGGAGAAGCTCACCGCCGGCGGTATCTGATACCGCCGCCTACCGCTTTGGAGGTTCGCCATGCAGCACTGGAAACGTACCACCGAGATTGCCAACCGCCTGTTCAACCAGGGCGACCTGGTCGATGCCCGCGAGTTGTACCTGCAGGCCCTGGCCCTGGCCCAGGTGCTGTTCGAGCGCTGGCATGACGCCGACGAAGCGGTAGCCGCCTGTGTGATTTCCCATCACAACCTGGCCGACCTCCACCTGCGCCTCAAGCAGCCCCAGGAAAGCGCCGAGTATCTCTGCGCGATCCACCAGCGGCTGCTCACGGCCAGCCAGGACCAGCGCCTGCCCGAGTCCTTGCGCCAGGCGGCGTTGCGCCAGAGTGGCAAGACCTACACCGAACTCTTGAGCTTCATCAGCGAGTACGGCCAATACCCGCGCACCGAGCGCCTGCTGTACCGGCAGGAGCCGCAACCCGGTGTGCTGGCCGGCCATGACCCCGTGATCACCCAAGCCATCCAACAAGGAATTCACTGATGCCACATACCTTGCCTGCATTGCCTTACGCCTACGATGCGCTGGAACCGCACATCGATACCCAGACCATGCAGATCCACCACACCAAGCACCACCAGACCTACATCAACAACCTCAATGCCGCCGTCGAGGGCACCGAGTGGGCCGAATGGCCGGTAGAGAAGCTGGTGGCAGCGGTCAAGCAACTGCCGCAGAACCTGCAGGCGGCGGTGATCAACCAGGGCGGCGGCCACGCCAACCACACCCTGTTCTGGACCGTCATGTCGCCAACCGGCGGCGGCGTGCCACAAGGTTCGGTGGCCAAGGCCATCGATGAGCAACTGGGTGGCTTCGAGGCCTTCAAGGACGCCTTTACCAAGGCGGCGCTGACCCGCTTCGGCAGCGGCTGGGCCTGGCTGAGCGTGACCCCGGAGAAAAAAGTCGTGGTGGAAAGCAGCGGCAACCAGGACAGCCCGCTGATGAACGGCAACACGCCGATCCTCGGCCTGGACGTCTGGGAGCACGCCTACTACCTGCTGTACCAGAACCGTCGTCCGGAATACATCAATGCGTTCTATAACGTCGTCGACTGGGCTGAAGTCGAGCGGCGCTACCTTGCCGCCGTGGCGTGAGTGACAAGCGAATGCGCTCGGATGTCTTGTCCGTAAGTAGCGTGCGCTTGTTTCGCCTGGCGCTGGGCACCCTGTTGCTGCTGGTGGGCACCGCCTTGCTGGTGGCCCAGGGCATCGCCTGGCTCGACCTGGAACCGCGGATGATGCGGGCGCTGGAGGGTGGGGCGCTGTGTGCCCTGGGTACGGCGCTTGGCGCGGTGCCAGTGCTGGTGATCCGCAGCATGCCGGTGGCGCTGGCCGATACCCTGCTCGGGTTTGGTGCTGGCGTAATGCTGGCGGCGACCGCGTTCTCGCTGATCATCCCGGGGCTGGATGCCGCGCAGGCGGTGGGCTTCGGCAAGTGGGGCGCGGGCGGGTTGATCAGCTTCGGCCTGCTGTTCGGGGCGATGTGCCTGTACCTGGTGGATCGCCAGGTGTCCGGTGCATCGCCCGAGGCGCTGGTGGCGTCCGGAACCCAGCCGGTGATTCCGGCGCGGATCTGGATCTTCGTCATCGCCATCATTGCCCACAACATTCCGGAAGGCATGGCCATCGGCGTGTCTGCGGGTGGTGGCATGGCGGATGCGGACAGCCTGGCGATGGGTATTGCCTTGCAGGATGTGCCGGAAGGCCTGGTGATCGCCCTGGTACTGGCCGGGGCCGGGATGGCGCGCTTCAAGGCGTTCCTGATCGGCGCCGCGTCGGGCCTGGTTGAGCCGGCAGCAGCGCTGGTCTGTGCCTGGCTGGTGAACGTGGCGGAGCTGCTGTTGCCGCTGGGCTTGGCCTTCGCGGCCGGGGCGATGCTGCTGGTGGTGACCCAGGAGATCATTCCCGAGTCCCGGGCCAATGGGCATCACCGGTTGGCCAGCCTGGGGCTGTGCGTCGGGTTCTGCCTGATGATGGTGATGGATACCGCGCTGTCCTGATAGAGGCTGCGAATAACCTTGTGGGCTGGCTTGCCAGCGATGGGCATGGGTATCTACACATCTCGGGCTGATGGCCGACGCAGTTCAGGTAGGAGCGTGGCTTGCCCGCGAAGGGCCGCAAAGCGGCCCCAAAACCATCCAGCACGAGCTATGTGGGGGACGCTTTTCTGGATTCAGCGCCTGCTTGGCCTTGGAGCCCCAGATGCTCGGCGTGGCAGGTTTTGGGGCCGCTTTGCGGCCCTTCGCGGGCAAGCCACGCTCCTACAAATCCGCCGCAAGCCCAGAGATACCTATGCAGCGATGAGGCCGGCAATGACAGCACCGTTGTCAGGTCCGGCCAATCGCTGGCAAGCCAGCTCCCACAGTGTCCGCGTGGTGCTTTGGAATTTTCCTACCTCAGTTTTCCTGGGGTAGGACAAATGAAGAGGAAGTCAGCGGCTTGTTCCATCCTATACAAAGGCACAGGATTCCCTGTCTGTAGCGCCAGCGAGTAGGGTGTTGTTGATGGAAGAGAATCTATTCAACCGTCTTGTTGAAAGCATGATCGAGATGGATAGGATTCACAGGGAAGAGCTTGTGTATTCCCGAAAACTCGCGGTCGACCCTGCCCTTGTAGGAGCTGGCTTGTCGGACCGCCGCACCGCTGCGATGGAGCGCGAAGCGGTCCCGAAATCATCCAGCGAGAATCTGCCATGAAAAAGCCCGCCTAATGGCGGGCTTTTTCATTGAAGGGTGGCGACTTCACTCACCCTCATCAAAGCGATTATTGATCAACTCCACCAACGCCTGAATCGCCTCCTTATCCTGCTCGCCTTCCGCAAACAGGTGCACCGTCGTCCCTTTGCCCGCAGCCAGCATCATCACCGCCATGATGCTCTTGCCGTCGACCAGCTTGTCCGGCGCGCGTCCAACCTTGACCGCACAGGGAAACTTGCCCGCCACGCCGACGAACTTGGCAGCCGCACGGGCATGCAGCCCCAGCTTGTTGATGATCTCGATTTCAATGGCGGGCATCGCGGGTGGGATCCTGTGGACTAGAGGTCGCGGTGGCGGACCTGGACGTTCTTCAATATGGGTTGCAGCAACTGGCCCAGGCGTTCGGTCAGGTAGACCGAACGATGGTGACCGCCCGTGCAGCCAATGGCAATGGTGACGTAGGCGCGATTGCTGGCAGCGAAGCGCGGCAACCATTTCAGCAGGTAGGACGAGATGTCCTGGAACATCTCTTCCACATCCGGCTGCGCAGCGAGGTATTCGATGACCGGCGCGTCCAGCCCGGAGTGCTCGCGCAGCTCAGGCTTCCAGTACGGATTCGGCAGGCAGCGCACGTCGAACACCACATCGGCATCCACCGGCATGCCCCGCTTGAAACCGAAGGACTCCACCAGGAAGGCGGTCCCGGGTTCCGGCTGGTTGAGCAGGCGCAGCTTGATCGAATCACGCAGCTGATACAGGTTCAGGCTGGTGGTGTCGATCTTCAGGTCGGCCAGGTCGGCGATAGGCCCCAGCAGCTCGCTTTCGACCCGGATCGCTTCGCCGAGGGAGCGGTCCTGATTGGTCAGCGGGTGACGCCGGCGGGTCTCGGAAAAACGCTTGAGCAGGGTGTCTTCGTCAGCGTCCAGGTACAGCACGTCGCACTGGATATGCCGGGAGCGGGCCTCTTCGAGCAACTCGGGGAAACGGCTCAGGTGGCTCGGCAGGTTGCGCGCGTCGATCGAGACCGCCACCCGCGGTTGCAGCAATTCGGTGTTGATCAGCGCGCTTTCCGCCAGTTGCGGAAGCAGACCGGCGGGGAGGTTGTCGATACAGTAGAAACCATTGTCTTCCAGGACATCGAGGGCGGTGCTTTTGCCGGATCCGGAACGGCCGCTGACAATGATCAGGCGCATGCTCAGGTCTCGTTCTGTGCGTCCAGGACAACCTGGTACAGGGCGGCACTGCTGTCGGCAGCCCGCAGCCTGTCGCGAACGTCCTTGCGGTCAAGCATGCTGGCAATCTGGCGCAGCAGCTCCAGGTGCGCATCGGTGGCGGCTTCCGGGACCAGCAGGACGAACAGCAGGTCGACCGGGGCGCCGTCGATGGCGTCGAAATCGATGGGGGCATCCAGGTGCAGCAGGGCGCTGACCGGGCTTGCGCAGCCCTTGAGGCGGCAGTGAGGAATGGCGATGCCGTTGCCGAAACCCGTGGAGCCGAGTTTTTCCCGGGCAATCAGGCTTTCGAACACTTCCTGTTTTTCCAGGCCGGGAACGTCCGTCCCGATCAGGTTGGCGATCTGTTCAAGTACGCGCTTTTTACTGCCGCCCGGCACGTTCACGAGGGAACGGCCGGGGGTCAGGATGGATTCAAGTCGGATCATGGATGAGGGGGATCAGCGGGCCGCTGCGCCTTGCAGCAGGCTTTGCTGTTTTTCCTTGTGTTTTTTCAGTTGGCGGTCGAGCTTGTCGGTCAAGGAGTCGATGGCGGCATACATGTCGGCGTCTTCGGCATTCGCCACCACCTCACCACCGGGGATCTGCAGGGTCGCCTCCACTTTCTGCTGGAGTTTCTCGACCTTCATGATGACCTGGACGTTGGTGATGCGATCGAAATGACCCTCCAGGCGCTTGAGCTTCTGCTCGACGTATTCACGAAGCGGAGGAGTGACTTCTACATGTTGTCCACTGATGTTGACTTGCATACTGCTTCTCCTTTATTGCCGTGCATAAAGAGGCAGGTGTTGCGCCTGCCACTGAATTGCGATGGCACATCTCAGGGAATGTCACATCAATCGCTTGCGTTCACTCGAAGGTGCAATGCCGAGGGACTCGCGGTACTTGGCGACGGTGCGACGTGCTACCTGGATGCCTTGTGCCTCCAGTAAACCAGCGATCTTGCTGTCACTCAATGGCTTTTTCTGATTTTCCGCAGCAACCAGTTTCTTGATGATCGCGCGAATGGCGGTGGAGGAGCATTCCCCTCCTTCGGAAGTGCTGACGTGGCTGGAGAAGAAGTACTTCAGCTCGTAGATTCCGCGAGGTGTGTGCATGTATTTCTGCGTGGTCACCCGGGAAATGGTCGACTCGTGCATGCCCACCGCTTCGGCGATGTCGTGCAGGACGAGCGGCTTCATGGCCTCGTCGCCATGGTCGAGGAAACCGCGCTGGTGCTCGACGATCTGGGTCGCCACCTTCATCAGGGTTTCATTGCGGCTTTGAAGGCTCTTGATGAACCAGCGCGCTTCCTGCAACTGGTTACGCATGAAGGTGTTGTCGGCGCTGGTGTCGGCGCGGCGGACGAAGCCGGCGTACTGCGGATTGACCCGCAGGCGTGGCACGGCTTCCTGGTTCAGCTCGACCAGCCAGCGCTCGTTGTCCTTGCGCACGATCACATCGGGCACCACGTACTCCGGCTCGCTGGATTCGATCTGCGAGCCAGGGCGCGGGTTGAGGCTCTGGACCAGTTCGATGACCTGGCGCAGTTCATCTTCCTTGAGCTTCATACGGCGCATCAGCTGGCTGTAGTCGCGGCTGCCGAGCAGGTCGATGTAGTCGCTGACCAGACGCTGCGCTTCGGTCATCCACGGCGTATTGCCAGGCAACTGGCGCAGTTGCAGCAACAGGCATTCGCCGAGGTTGCGTGCGCCGATGCCCGCGGGCTCGAACTGCTGGATGCGGTGCAGGACGGCTTCGATCTCGTCCAGTTCGATGTCCAGTTCGGGGTCGAAGGACTCGCAGATCTCTTCCAGGGTCTCGTCGAGATAGCCCTGGTTGTTGATGCAGTCGATCAGGGTGACGGCGATCAGCCGGTCGGTGTCCGACATCGGCGCCAGGTTGAGCTGCCAGAGCAGGTGGCTTTGCAGGCTCTCGCCGGCCGAAGTGCGGGTGGTGAAGTCCCACTCGTCGTCATCGTTGCTCGGCAGGCTGCTGGCGCTGGTCTGGTAGATGTCTTCCCAGGCGGTGTCGACTGGCAATTCGTTGGGGATGCGCTCGTTCCATTCGCCTTCCTCGAGGTTTTCCGCCGTCGGCGCGGATTGTTCGAAGCTGCTTTCCTGAGACTCGGCGACGGGCTTGCTCTCGGCGTTGTCGGCCATGGGGTCGCTGTTGTCGAAGTCGTCGCCGTCTTCCTGACGTTCGAGCATCGGATTGGACTCCAGGGCTTCCTGGATTTCCTGCTGCAGGTCCAGCGTGGAAAGCTGGAGCAGACGGATGGCCTGTTGCAACTGCGGGGTCATCGTCAGTTGCTGGCCCATTCTTAGGACGAGCGATGGTTTCATGGCTGGGGCTTTAGACCTTATTCGCCGGCGCGCATGCGCCATCTACTACACGGGCGCTGGGCGCCAATTTTAAGCAAGATATATGCCTGAAATTGTAGCGTTTGCCTAGAGCGCTGTAACAATTAAGCCGGGATAATGGCCTAACGCCAGCGCTCCGTCACTCCGGTATTGCGGCTTACAGGCGGAACTCGTGGCCGAGGTACACCTCTTTCACCAACTGGTTGGCCAGGATGGTTTCCGAGTCGCCTTCGGCGATCAGTTGGCCGTCGTTGACGATGTACGCGGTTTCGCAGATGTCCAAGGTTTCACGGACGTTGTGGTCGGTGATCAGGACGCCGATGCCCTTGGCCTTCAGATGATGGATGATCTGCTTGATGTCGCCGACCGAGATCGGGTCGACACCGGCGAAGGGTTCGTCGAGCAGGATGAACTTGGGCGCGGTGGCCAGGGCGCGGGCGATTTCAACGCGGCGGCGTTCACCACCGGACAGGCTCATGCCGAGGTTGTCGCGGATATGGCTGATGTGGAATTCCTGCAGCAGGCTTTCCAGCTCCTTGCGCCGGCCGTCGCTGTCCAGGTCCTTGCGGGTTTCCAGGATCGCCATGATGTTGTTGGCTACCGACAGCTTGCGGAAGATCGAGGCTTCCTGGGGCAGGTAGCCGATACCGGCACGGGCGCGGCCGTGCATCGGCTGGTTGCTGACATCCAGGTCGTCGATCAGCACGCGGCCCTGGTCGGCCTGGACCAGGCCGACGATCATGTAGAAGCAGGTGGTCTTGCCGGCGCCGTTGGGGCCGAGCAGGCCGACGATCTGCCCGCTGTCGATCGACAGGCTGACATCGCGCACGACTTGCCGGCTCTTGTAGCTCTTGGCCAGGTGCTGGGCTTTGAGGGTCGCCATTACTCGCCCTTCTTCTTCGGCTGGATCACCATGTCGATACGCTGGCGTGGCGTGGTGACGCCCGGTGCGCGACCGGCGGTAGCGACCTGGGTCTGGGTGTTGTAGACGATCTTCTCGCCTTCGGTGGTGTTGCCTTCGTTCACCACCTTGGCGTCATCGGTGAGGATGATGGTGTCTTTCTGGGCCTGGTACTGGATCTGCTTGGCCCAGCCTTGCATCTTGTCCGGCTTGGCGGCGGACTGCTGCTGCTCGAAGTAGGCGCGGGTACCCACCGACGTGACCACGTCGATATCGCCGTTGGCGGCGCGGGTCAGGGTCACGGTGTTGCCGGTGATCTTCATCGAACCTTGGGTGATGATCACGTCACCGGTGTAGGTGGCGATGCCTTTCTTGTCGTCCAGCTGGGCGTTGTCCGCCTGGATCCGGATAGGCTGCTCGCGATCGTTCGGCAGAGCCCAGGCGCTCGCGCTTCCCAGTGCCGCGCTCAGGCTGAGCAAATAGGGGAGGGTTTTAACGAGCCTCATACTGTCCTCTTACGTTGGACAGCAGGTCCATCCTGCCGTCTTTCAAATACGCTTTCATTCCCTTGCCCGTAGTCACGCCACCGGCGCCGTCGATTCTAACGTCTTGCTCGGTTTGCGCATATTGCTTCTGCGGGAATACCGTCATGCGGCTGGAGGTAATGATGGTGGTGCGATCCTTGTCGTCGGTGCGGGCGACCCGCACCGAATCGATCAGCTCCACCTCGGTACCGTCCGGATTGACTTCGCCGCGCTCGCTCTGCACGTGCCAGGGATACGCGGTGCCGCGATACATCTGCAGGTCCGGCTTGGTCAGCAGGGTGACCTCGCTGGCCTTGAGGTGCTCGACCTTGTCCGCAGTCATTTCATATTGCAGCTTGCCATCGGGCAGGAACTGCACACTGTGGGCATTGATCGCATAGTAGTCGATGGCACTTTCGTCGACCTGCGCCGCAGGCTGGTCGAGGAAGCGCTCGGGCACGATGTTCCAGTAGCCGATCGCCCCGAAAATCAGGGCGATCACGCCGAACAGCGCGATATTGCGGATCTTCTTGCTGAACATGACGTGCTCTACAGATAGTGGGCGTTTGCTGCTTCCAGGTTGCCCTGGGCTTGCAGGATCAGTTCGCAGAATTCACGGGCCGCGCCTTCACCGCCGCGGGCCTGGGTCACGCCATGGGCATGCTGGCGGACGAACGCCGCGGCATTGGCGACCGCCATGCCCAGGCCGACCCGGCGGATTACCGGCAGGTCGGGCAGGTCATCGCCCAGGTAGGCGACTTCTTCATAGCTTAGGCCGAGCTGGGCGAGCAGTTCGTCCAGCACCACCAGCTTGTCTTCACGACCCTGGTACAGGTGCGGGATACCGAGGTTCTTCGCCCGGCGCTCGACCACCGGGGTCTTGCGCCCGCTGATGATCGCCGTGGTCACCCCGGAGTTCATCAGCATCTTGATGCCCTGGCCGTCGAGGGTGTTGAAGGTCTTGAACTCGCTGCCGTCCTCGAGGAAGTACAGGCGCCCGTCGGTGAGCACGCCGTCCACATCGAAAACCGCCAGCTTGATCGCTTTGCCGCGTTGCAACAGGGTATTCATCACATCACTCCGGCGCGCAGCAGATCGTGCATGTTCAAGGCGCCGACCGGACGGTCGGCCTTGTCGACGACGACCAGCGCGCTGATCTTGTGGTCTTCCATGATTTTCAGGGCCTCGGCGGCGAGCATTTCGGCGCGGGCGGTCTTGCCGTGCACGGTCATGACCTCTTCGATCAGGGTCTTGTGCACGTCGATGTTGCGGTCCAGGCTGCGGCGCAGGTCACCGTCGGTGAAGATCCCGGCCAGGCTGCCGTCGGCCTCGGCGACCACGGTCATGCCCAGGCCCTTGCGCGACATTTCCAGCAGTGCGTCCTTGAGCAGGGTGCCGCGGGTCACTTGCGGCAGCTCGTCGCCGGCGTGCATCACGTTCTCCACCTTGAGCAGCAGACGGCGGCCGAGGGCACCGCCCGGGTGCGAGAAGGCGAAGTCTTCGGCAGTGAAACCGCGCGCTTCGAGCAGGGCGATGGCCAGGGCGTCGCCCAGTACCAGCGCGGCAGTGGTCGAGGAGGTCGGGGCCAGGTTCAGCGGGCAGGCTTCCTGGGCCACGCGGGCGTCCAGGTTGACTTCGGCGGCCTTGGCCAGCGGCGACTCAGGGTTGCCGGTCAGGCTGACGAGCTTGATGCCCAGGCGCTTGATCAACGGCAGCAGGGTGACGATTTCGGCGGTGGAACCAGAGTTGGACAGGGCCAGGATGATGTCGTCCCGGGTGATCATGCCCATGTCGCCGTGGCTGGCCTCGGCGGGGTGGACGAAGAACGCCGGGGTCCCGGTGCTGGCCAGGGTGGCGGCGATCTTGTTGCCGATGTGCCCGGATTTGCCCATGCCTACCACGACAACGCGGCCCTTGCTGCCCAGGATCAGTTCGCACGCCTTGACGAAATCGGCGTCGATATGGGCCAGCAGGCCTTCTACCGCTTCGATTTCGAGGCGGATGGTGCGCTGTGCGGATTGGATCAGGTCGGAAGATTGGCTCATGTCGGAAATCGGGTTGCCTGATGAAAAGGTCGCGATTATAGCGGTAATGCGCGAAAGCCTCACCTGCGGATTGGTCGCGGGCTGGCTGTTTGAGCGTTTTGTGCCATCGCGGTTCCCTTGGAGGATGTCATGAAAATGCCTGTACGAGGCCTGAACAGGCAGTGCGATGGCCTTGGGAAGCCCTTGCCAGCGGTGCTATAGTTCGCCACCAGTTCGGCCTGCTCGATACTTGCGTGCCTCCATGAAGGGGGCGTGCGTCTGAGGACAAGGCTGCATCGCAAGGAGTCTAGATGAGCGTGGATAACGCCTACGCGGTCGAGTTGAAGGGCGTGACCTTCAAGCGCGGCTCGCGCAGCATCTTCAATAATGTCGATATACGCATTCCCAAGGGCAAGGTCACCGGCATCATGGGGCCGTCCGGATGCGGCAAGACCACGCTGTTGCGCCTGATGGGCGCGCAGTTGCGGCCGGCCAGCGGCGAAGTCTGGGTGGCCGGGCAGAACCTGCCGGCGCTGTCGCGCAGCGACCTGTTCGACGCGCGCAAACAGATGGGCGTGCTGTTCCAGAGTGGCGCGCTGTTCACCGACCTCGATGTGTTCGAGAACGTCGCTTTCCCGCTGCGCGTCCATACCCAGCTTTCCGAAGAAATGATTCGTGACATTGTTCTGATGAAGCTCCAGGCCGTTGGCCTGCGCGGCGCCATCGAACTGATGCCGGATGAGCTGTCCGGTGGCATGAAGCGCCGCGTGGCGCTGGCCCGGGCGATCGCCCTGGACCCGCAGATCCTCATGTACGACGAGCCTTTCGTCGGCCAGGACCCGATCGCCATGGGCGTGCTGGTGCGCCTGATCCGCCTGCTCAACGATGCCCTCGGCATCACCAGCATCGTGGTCTCCCACGACCTGGCGGAAACCGCGAGCATCGCCGACTACATTTATGTGGTCGGCGACGGCCAGGTACTGGGGCAGGGCACCCCGGCGGAACTGATGGACTCGGACAACCCGCGTATCCGCCAATTCATGAAGGGCGACCCGGACGGACCGGTGCCTTTCCATTTTCCTGCGCCAGACTACCGCGCCGATCTGTTGGGGAAGCGTTAGATGCGCAGAAAATCCTTACTCGAACGTATCCGCCGTTTCGGCCGTTCGGCCATCGACGTGGTCGCGGTCATGGGGCGTTCCTGCCTGTTCCTGCTGCATGCGCTGGCGGGTCGCGGCGGTATCGGTGGCGGCTTCCAGTTGCTGGTGCGCCAGCTCTACTCGGTCGGCGTGCTGTCGCTGGCGATCATCGTCGTCTCCGGCATGTTCATCGGCATGGTCCTGGCCCTGCAGGGCTTCAGCATCCTGACCAAGTACGGTTCGGAGCAGGCGGTGGGGCAGATGGTCGCCCTGACCCTGCTGCGCGAACTGGGTCCGGTGGTGACCGCGCTGCTGTTCGCTGGCCGCGCCGGTTCCGCGCTGACCGCCGAGATCGGCAACATGAAATCCACCGAGCAGCTTTCCAGCCTGGAGATGATCGGTGTCGACCCGCTCAAGTACATCGTCGCGCCCCGCCTGTGGGCCGGCTTCATCTCCCTGCCACTGCTGGCGATGATCTTCAGTGTCGTCGGCATCTGGGGCGGGTCGTGGGTCGCGGTGGACTGGCTGGGGGTCTATGAAGGCTCGTTCTGGGCCAACATGCAGAACAGCGTGTCGTTCACCGATGACGTGCTCAACGGCGTGATCAAGAGCGTCGTCTTTGCCTTCGTCGTGACCTGGATTGCCGTTTTCCAAGGCTATGACTGCGAGCCCACTTCAGAGGGGATCAGTCGGGCCACCACCAGAACCGTGGTCTACGCCTCGCTGGCAGTCCTGGGACTGGACTTTATTCTGACCGCCTTGATGTTTGGAGATTTCTGATGCAAAACCGCACCCTGGAAATCGGTGTCGGCCTGTTCCTCCTGGCCGGGATCCTGGCGCTGATCCTGCTGGCCCTGCGCGTCAGTGGCCTGTCCGCCAGCCCTGGCAGCGACACCTATAAACTTTATGCGAATTTCGACAATATCGCCGGTTTGACTGTCAGAGCAAAAGTGACCATGGCCGGTGTGACCATCGGCAAGGTCACGGCCATCGATCTGGACCGCGATACCTACACCGGTCGGGTGACCCTGCAACTGGACAAGAGCGTGGATAACCTCCCGGTCGACTCCACTGCCTCGATCCTGACCGCCGGGTTGCTCGGCGAGAAGTACATCGGCATCAGCGTCGGCGGGGAAGATACCGTGCTCAAGGACGGCGGCGTGATCCATGACACGCAGTCGGCGCTGGTCCTGGAAGATCTGATTGGCAAGTTCCTGCTCAATACCGTAGGCAAAGAAGCTAAATAAGGAGTTTCCATGATTTCCATCCTGCGACGCGGCCTGCTGGTGTTGCTGGCGGCCCTGCCCATGCTGGCACTGGCGGCACCGGGTCAATCGGCCCATGACGTGATCCAAGGCACTACCTCCCAACTGCTCGCCGACCTCAAGGCGAACAAGGAGCAGTACAAGGCCAACCCGAGCCAGTTCTACGATGCGCTGAACAACATCCTCGGTCCGGTGGTGGATGCCGACGGCATCTCGAAAAGCATCATGACCGTGAAGTACTCGCGCCAGGCGAGCCCGGACCAGATGCAGCGCTTCCAGGAAAACTTCAAGCGCAGCCTGATGCAGTTCTATGGCAACGCCCTGCTGGAGTACAACAACCAGGGCATCACCGTTGATCCGGCCAAGGCCGAGGACGGCGATCGCGCGAGCGTCGGCATGAAGGTCACCGGTACCAACGGTGCGGTCTATCCGGTGCAGTACACCCTGCAGAAGCTTCAGGGTGAGTGGAAAGTACGCAACGTGATCGTCAACGGCATCAACATCGGCAAGCTGTTCCGTGATCAGTTCGCCGACGCCATGCAGCGCAACGGCAACGACCTCGACAAGACCATCGACAACTGGGCCGGCGAAGTGGCCAAGGCCAAGGCGGTCACCGAGGACGCGGCGGAGAAGCAGGCGCAATGAGCGTAGGCAGCGTGCAACTGGCCGAACCGGGTGTCCTGAGCCTGGCCGGCATCCTCGACTACCGCTCGGGCCCTGGCCTGCGCAAGCAGGGCGGGTCGTTGATCGCGTCGAGCAAGGCTGCGGCGCTGGTGCTCGATTTCAGCGCCGTGGAGCAGTCCAGCAGCGTCGGCCTGTCCTTGCTGCTGGCCTTCATCCGTGATGCCCAGGCGGCCGGCAAGTCGTGCGAAGTCCGCGGCATGCCCCACGGCATGCGGGAAATCGCCGAGGTCTACGGCCTGGACGACATCCTGAAGTTGCAGTGATTCGCTGAAAGAACCGAAGCCCCTCTGTCAGAGTCCTCGTTTACGGGGTTCGCAGGCGAGGGGCTTTTTTGTATGATGGCCGACCCGCGCGCACAGGGCGCCGATTGAGGTTGAGCATGCAGGCCGTAGAAGTTAAGAACTTCCTTGAAGAAAAGTTGCCGGGAACCCGGGTCGAAGTTGAGGGCGAAGGCTGCAACTTCCAGTTGAACGTGATCAGCGACGAGATCGCGGCCCTGAGCCCGGTCAAGCGTCAGCAGCAGATCTACGCTCACCTTAATCCGTGGATCACCGATGGCCGCATCCACGCGGTCACCATGAAATTTTTCAGCAGCGCAGCCTGGGCTGAGCGCACCTGAGCCACCTGTGGCGGCGAGAATCGAAATGGACAAACTGATTATTACTGGCGGCGCTCGTCTTGATGGCGAGATCCGCATTTCCGGTGCCAAGAACGCGGCCCTGCCGATTCTGTCGGCCACCCTGCTGTGCGATGGCCCGGTCACCGTCGGCAACCTGCCGCACCTGCACGACATCACCACCATGATCGAGCTGTTCGGGCGCATGGGCATCGAGCCGGTGATCGACGAGAAGCTCTCGGTGGAGATCGATCCACGCACCATCAAGACCCTGGTCGCGCCGTATGAGCTGGTCAAGACCATGCGCGCCTCGATCCTGGTGCTGGGCCCGATGGTCGCCCGTTTCGGCGAAGCCGAAGTGGCCCTGCCTGGCGGTTGCGCCATCGGTTCGCGTCCGGTCGACCTGCACATCCGCGGCCTCGAGGCCATGGGCGCGAAGATCGAAGTGGAAGGCGGCTACATCAAGGCCAAGGCGCCTGAAGGTGGCCTGCGCGGTGCGCAGTTCTTCTTCGACACCGTCAGTGTGACCGGTACCGAGAACATCATGATGGCCGCTGCCCTGGCCAAGGGCCGCAGCGTCTTGCAGAACGCCGCGCGCGAGCCGGAAGTGGTCGACCTGGCCAACTTCCTGATCGCCATGGGCGCGAAGATCCAGGGTGCCGGCACCGACACCATCACCATCGATGGCGTCGAGCGCCTGGGCTCGGCGACCTACCGCGTCATGCCTGACCGTATCGAGACCGGCACCTACCTGGTCGCCGCTGCCGTCACCGGCGGTCGCGTCAAGGTCAAGGACACCGATCCGACCATCCTCGAAGCCGTCCTCGAGAAGCTCAAGGAAGCCGGCGCCGAGATCAATACCGGTGAAGACTGGATCGAACTGGACATGCACGGCAAACGGCCGAAAGCCGTCAACCTGCGTACCGCTCCGTACCCGGCGTTCCCGACCGACATGCAAGCGCAGTTCATCTCCCTCAACGCCATTGCCGAAGGCACTGGCGCGGTGATCGAGACGATCTTTGAAAACCGCTTCATGCACGTCTACGAAATGCACCGCATGGGCGCGCAGATCCAGGTCGAAGGCAACACCGCCATCGTCACCGGGACCAAGGCCCTGAAAGGCGCGCCAGTCATGGCCACCGACCTGCGGGCTTCGGCCAGCCTGGTGCTGTCGGCCCTGGTTGCCGAAGGCGATACCCTGATCGACCGCATCTACCACATAGACCGTGGCTACGAGTGCATCGAGGAAAAACTGCAGATGCTGGGCGCGAAGATCCGCCGCGTACCGGGCTAGTCTGCCGACGGCGCAGGGACGCGCCACGAATTGAACAACGCCGCCGCTGGCCTTCGGGCCCCGGCGGCTTCAAGCCGCATAAGGACCGACGTTTCATGTTGACCATCGCGCTGTCCAAGGGCCGCATTCTCGACGATACCCTGCCGCTGTTGGCGGAAGCGGGCATCGTGCCCACCGAGAATCCGGACAAGAGCCGCAAACTGATCATCCCCACGACCCAGGACGACGTACGCCTGCTGATCGTGCGGGCCACCGACGTGCCGACCTATGTCGAGCATGGCGCCGCCGATCTGGGTGTGGCCGGCAAGGACGTGCTGATGGAATACGGCGGCCAGGGCATGTACGAGCCGCTGGACCTGAAAATCGCCTGCTGCAAGCTGATGACTGCCGGTGCCATCGGTGCGCCGGAGCCCAAGGGCCGCCTGCGCGTCGCCACCAAGTTCGTCAACGTCGCCAAGCGCTACTATGCCGAGCAGGGCCGTCAGGTCGATATCATCAAGCTCTATGGCTCGATGGAGCTGGCGCCATTGGTCAACCTCGCCGACAAGATCATCGACGTCGTCGACACCGGCAACACCCTGCGCGCCAATGGCCTGGAACCCCAGGAACTCATCGCTACCATCAGCTCCCGCCTGGTGGTCAACAAGGCATCGATGAAGATGCAGCACGCCCGCATCCAGAGCCTGATCGACACCCTGCGTCAGGCCGTGGAGTCTCGACACCGCGGCTGACCTTGCGCGCGGCATCTGAGCCGCGCCCGTCTATCCGCGTCATAGCCAATTTTCTCGGGTGCCCGCGCGGATGGTCTGGTAGCTTCAGGGCGCCTGAGCATTCGCCAAATAACCGAGGCCTTAGCTATGACCACGTCCACCGCAATTCGCCGACTCAATGCCGCTGACCCGGATTTCGCCCGACATCTGGATCATCTGCTGAGCTGGGAAAGCGTGTCCGATGACGCGGTCAACCAGCGGGTCCTCGACATCATCCAGGCCGTGCGCGAGCGCGGCGATGCAGCGCTGGTGGAGTTCACCCAGCGCTTCGACGGTGTCGACGCCAAGACCATCGATGACCTGATCCTCGGCCGCGAGCGCCTGGAACTGGCCCTGACCCGCATCACCGCGGAGCAGCGCCAGGCTCTGGAAAAAGCCGCCGAGCGCGTGCGCCTGTACCACGAGCGGCAGAAGCAGGACTCCTGGAGCTACACCGAAGCCGACGGTACCGTACTCGGCCAGAAAGTCACTCCGCTGGACCGCGCCGGCCTGTACGTGCCGGGCGGCAAGGCGTCGTACCCGTCTTCCGTGCTGATGAACGCCATTCCGGCCAAGGTTGCCGGCGTCGGCGAGGTGGTGATGGTGGTGCCGACCCCGCGTGGCGAGATCAACGAGATCGTCCTGGCAGCGGCCTGCATCGCCGGTGTCGACCGGGTCTTCACCATCGGTGGCGCCCAGGCCGTCGCGGCCCTGGCCTATGGCACCGAAAGCGTACCGCAGGTGGACAAGGTGGTCGGCCCGGGCAATATCTACGTGGCTACCGCAAAGCGGCACGTGTTCGGCCAGGTCGGTATCGACATGATCGCCGGCCCGTCGGAGATCCTCGTGGTCTGCGATGGTCAGACCGATCCGGACTGGATCGCCATGGACCTGTTCTCCCAGGCCGAGCACGACGAGGACGCGCAGTCGATCCTGGTCAGCCCGGACGCCGACTTCCTCGACCGTGTCGCCGCCAGCATCGACAAGCTGCTGCCGACCATGGACCGCGCCGAAATCATCCGTACTTCCATCGATGGCCGTGGCGCGCTGATCCATGTCCGCGACATGGAGCAGGCCATGGAAGTCGCCAACCGCATTGCCCCGGAGCACCTGGAACTGTCGGTTGCGGATCCGCAGGCCTGGCTGCCGAAGATCCGCCACGCCGGTGCGATCTTCATGGGCCGCCACACCAGCGAAGCCCTGGGCGACTACTGCGCCGGCCCCAACCACGTGCTGCCGACCTCCGGCACCGCGCGTTTCTCTTCGCCGCTGGGGGTCTACGACTTCCAGAAGCGTTCGTCGATCATCTTCTGCTCCGAGCAGGGCGCTTCCGAACTGGGCAAGACCGCGTCGGTCCTGGCCCGTGGCGAATCCCTCAGCGCCCACGCGCGCAGTGCCGAATACCGCATCCTTGCCGATCAAGAGGGCAACTGAACATGAGCAAATTCTGGAGCCCCTTCGTCAAGAACCTGGTGCCCTACGTACCGGGTGAGCAGCCGAAGCTGACCAAACTGGTCAAGCTCAACACCAACGAAAACCCCTATGGCCCTTCGCCGAAGGCGCTGGAAGCCATGCGTGGCGAACTGGGTGAAAACCTGCGTCTGTATCCGGATCCGAACAGCGACCTGCTCAAGCAGGCCGTCGCTCGCTACTACGGCGTGCAGACCAACCAGGTGTTCCTCGGCAACGGCTCGGACGAAGTGCTGGCGCACATCTTCCACGGCCTGTTCCAGCACGACGCGCCGCTGCTGTTCCCGGACATCAGCTACAGCTTCTATCCGGTCTACTGCGGCCTGTACGGCATCCAGTCGGCGCCGGTGGCGCTGGACGAGCAGTTCCAGATCCGCGTCGAGGACTATCAGCAGCCGAATGCCGGGATCATCTTCCCCAACCCGAATGCGCCGACCGGCTGCCTGCTGGCCCTTGAGGCCATCGAGCAACTGCTCAAGGCCAACACCGAATCGGTGGTGGTGGTGGATGAGGCGTACATCGACTTTGGCGGTGAAACCGCCATCAGCCTGGTGGACCGCTACCCGAACCTGCTGGTGACCCAGACCCTGTCCAAGTCGCGCTCCCTGGCGGGGCTGCGGGTTGGCCTGGCGGTGGGGCATCCGGACCTGATCGAGGCGCTGGAGCGGATCAAGAACAGCTTCAACTCCTATCCGCTGGACCGGGTCGCCATCGTCGGTGCCGCTGCGGCGTTCGAAGACAAGGCGTACTTCGAGGAGACCTGCAACAAGGTCATCGCCAGTCGCGAGAAGCTGGTGGCCGAACTGACTGGCCGTGGTTTCGAAGTCCTGCCCTCGGCAGCCAACTTCATCTTCGCCCGTCACCCGCAGAAGGATGCGGCCGGCATCGCCGCAGCGCTGCGCGAGCAGGGTGTGATCGTGCGGCACTTCAAGCTGCCGCGGATCGACCAGTTCCTGCGTATCAGCATCGGCACCGAAGAGCAGAACCAGGCGTTGCTCGACGCCCTGAACTGACCTGAAACTCCATCGCTGGCAAGCCCACAAGGTTTTGCGTGCACCGCGGACCCTGTGGGAGCTGGCTTGCCAGCGATGAGGCCCTGAAATTCACCACAAATCCCCCTGATGTTTGCATTTCCTTGAAACAACCCGTTACCCTTGCCCCTCCTGAATTCATCCGATGATTGGATGTAATAGCCCAATGCTCATCAAACGCTCCCTGGTCGAACAAGCCGTCGACCAACTCCGCCAGCGCATCAGCCAAGGCTTCTGGACCGTCGGCCAGCGCCTGCCCACCGAGCCCGAGCTCGCCGCCGAGCTCGGTATCAGCCGCAACACCGTGCGCGAGGCCATGCGCGTGCTGGCCTTCAGCGGCCAGGTGGAAATCCGCCAGGGCGATGGCAGCTACCTGCGCACCGCCTCCGATCCGCTCTCGGCGGTGCAGGTGCTGTCCACCTGCAGTCTGGAGCACGCCCGCGAAGCCCGGCACCTGCTGGAAGCCGAAGCCATCGGCCTGGCGGCTTTGCGTCGTACCGAGGCCGACCTTGCCGGACTGCACGAAGCCCTTACGCACAGCGGTAGCCATTTCCACGGCGAACTCGACGACTACATCCGCTGCGACCTGGTCTTCCACCAGCGCCTGGTCGACGCCGCGCACAACCCGGCACTCAGCGAGCTGTACCGCTATTTCTCCAGCGTGGTGGCGATGAAGCTGGAGCACAGCATGAGCCACACCCCGCGCAAGCAGGCGGTATTCGACCTGCATGAACAGATCCTCGACGCCGTCGAGCGCCAAGATCCGGAACGGGCCAAGGCCCTCAGCCGGACACTGATCAACGAACCCTGACTTTTCGAGACTGCCATGGGCCAAGACCTTCCCACCAAGCCGACGCCCCACGGGCCGGTGCTTGACGAACTGCTGATCGACGCCGAAGTCGACGATGCCGAATTGCAACCGCCAGCCCGCCAACCCAGCGCCTGGCTGCTTCTGCTGGGCCTGGTACTGGTGGCGCTGAACCTGCGTCCGGCGCTGTCGAGCATGGCCCCGGTGCTGGGCGATGTGTCCCGCGGCCTGGGCCTGAGTGGTTCCCAGGCCGGCCTGCTGACGACCTTGCCGGTGCTTTGCCTGGGCCTGTTCGCGCCACTGGCGCCGATGCTGGCGCGGCGTTTCGGCAGCGAGCGGGTGATCCTCGGCGTGCTGTTGTGCCTGGCCGGCGGTATCGCCTTGCGCAGCAACTTCGGCAGCTTCGGCATCTTCGCCGGCAGCCTGATCGCCGGGGCCAGCATCGGGGTGATCGGCGTGCTGCTGCCGGGCATCGTCAAGCGCGATTTCCCGGCCCACGCCGGCAGCCTGATGGGCGTCTACACCATGGCCCTGTGCCTCGGCGCGGCGCTGGCAGCAGGCGCGACGGTGCCGCTGAGCCATCACTTCGGTGACGACTGGCGCCTTGGGCTCGGTGTCTGGCTGATTCCGGCGGTGGTGGCGGCGCTGATCTGGCTGCCCCAGGCGCGTCAGGGCCACGGTGCCCACCATGCGGCTTTCCAGGTACGCGGCCTGTGGCGCGACCGCCTGGCCTGGCAGGTGACCCTGTACATGGGCCTGCAATCCTCGCTGGCCTATATCGTTTTCGGCTGGTTGCCGTCGATCCTCATCGGTCGCGGCCTGAGCCCGACCGAAGCGGGGCTGGTGCTGTCCGGCTCGGTGATCGTGCAACTGCTCAGCGCCCTGACCGCACCGATGCTGGCGACCCGCGGCAAGGACCAGCGCCTGGCGATCGTGATCGTCATGGTCCTGACCCTGGCCGGTCTGTTCGGTTGCCTGTATGCGCCGCTGGGCGGGCTGTGGGGCTGGGCGGTGGTGCTCGGCATCGGCCAGGGCGGCACCTTCGCCCTGGCCCTGACCCTGATCGTCCTGCGTTCAAGGGATGCTCATGTTGCGGCGCACCTGTCGAGCATGGCTCAGGGCGTCGGTTACACCCTGGCCTCGGCCGGGCCGTTCGCGGTGGGCCTGGTGCACGATCTTTCCGGCGGCTGGGGCGCGGTAGGCTGGATTTTCGCCGTGATCGGCGCCGCTGCCATCGTCTTCGGGCTGAAGGCCGGGCGCACGCAGTATGTCCAGGCGAGCAGCGAGCGGATTTGAGGACGCCTTATAAGTCCGGTTGATGGCGCTGGCCTTGTGCCGCCAGCCGGACTATCGTGCATCCCTTGATCTTCCCGGTGATGGAACCCGTCATGAGCGATGCCAACAGTGCCCTGATCAACCGCTTCTACCAGGCCTTCCAGCGCCTGGATGCCGAGGCGATGGTCGCTTGCTACAGCCCCGATATCGTCTTCAGCGACCCGGCCTTCGGCATCCTGCGCGGCAAGGACGCCGGCGATATGTGGCGCATGCTAACCAGCCGCGCCAAGGACTTCTCCCTGACCTTCGACAGCGTCCGTGCGGACGAGCGTGGTGGTTCGGCGCATTGGGTGGCGACCTACCTGTTCAGCCAGACGGGCAGGGTAGTGGTCAACGATATCCGCGCGACATTCGTCATCCGCGACGGGCTGATCGTCGAGCACCATGATGTCTTCGATTTCTGGCGCTGGTCCCGCCAGGCGCTGGGTACTCCGGGGCTGTTGCTGGGCTGGACGCCTTTCCTGCGCAACAAGGTGGGCCAGCAGGCGCTCAAGGGGCTGCGCGCGTTCCAGAGCGGGCGCTGAGAGGGTAAGCTGTCACCTCCTGCCACCATCCGTTTCTTGCGCCCGTGACCGAAGCCTCCGCACCCGATAAACCCTGGTACGTCTACCTGGTGCGCGCCGCCAATGGCTCGCTGTACTGCGGTATCAGCGACAATCCCGAACGGCGCTTCGCGGCTCACCAGAAGGGGCGCGGGGCCCGTTATTTCAGCACCAGCCCCGCAGTGGCGCTGGTCTATGTCGAGGCCTGGCCGGACAAGTCCCAGGCACTGCGTCATGAGCGCCTGATCAAGGCCTTGCGCAAAAAAGCGAAGGAGGCACTGGTCGCCTCCTTCGCGGGACAGGCCGGGGCCGTCACGGGGTGTTGCAGTTCATCTTCTTGAAGGCATCCAGAGACACCCCCTGGCGCCTCGGTTCGAGGGTGATCGGGTCGGGGATTGGTGACTTGCTCAGTTGGCACTCCAGCTGAAACCTGACGCTGTCGCGCATCTGCTGGGCGGTCAGTTTGGGGCTGTTCCATTCAGGGTCTTGTTCGTGTTCCCCGACGATCAGCTCAAGCAGCGCCTCGGTGTCCTCCGGTCCGTACGTGCATTCGGCGTGGTTCAGCCTGATCTGCACGCTGGGGTAGGTGCCTTTGGTGAAATAGCTGGTGCCGACCGCTTCTTCGCCCCACTCCCCTGAGAGGACGGGTTCGGAACAATTCATGGCCGCGCTGGCGCGTTCCAGGGGAATTGCGGCAATGACTAGGCTCAGGGCAATCCATGAGAGGTTGCTGGTGTTCATATTGACCTCCTGCTGAAGGGATACTGAACCGGATCGCTCCCTGGTGAGCGGTTCAGTTGTCGCACTGTCTGGCACCTGATTCCTGGATACCGATCAGGGCCCGATGGGGCTCCAGCGTCCATTCCGGGGCGTAGC
The DNA here is from genome assembly GCF_001941965.1 of Pseudomonas putida. Taxonomy (GTDB): domain Bacteria; phylum Pseudomonadota; class Gammaproteobacteria; order Pseudomonadales; family Pseudomonadaceae; genus Aquipseudomonas; species Aquipseudomonas putida_L. The sequence continues at coordinate 134,112 of NZ_MKZO01000075.1, forward strand.
GTCGATAGACGAAATAGCAGGTCAGTTGCCGACGCATGCTCAAGATGTTCTGCGGATTGTGGGTCGATGTGCCTTGCCAGGCCGTATCGCGGTAGTAGCGGGCGACCAGTTCGTTGAAGAAGTTGTTGGTCTGGTCGTCCCGCACCTCGCGGCCGCAGGCGCTTGGCACCAGCTTCAGGCTTTTCATCGCGGGGGAGGTGGCTGTTGCCGGGATGTCCTCGAAGCGGGCGCTATCGAAGAAGCTGGCACAGGCATTGGCCGCGGTGGTGGGCTGGATGGCCTGGTCCTCGGCTTTGTAGCTGAACCTGGCGTCGGCGCTCAGGGTTTGTGGCAGATCCAGCCTGACCAGCGGCAGGTAGCGTCTGGCGGCGATCCACCACTCGATCTGGTTGGCCCTCGCGTTTTCCAGGCCCGGGCTGTCGGAGGAGGGCGGCACGGTGTAGAAGGTGCTCTCCACCGGCGGGTCGTTGGGCGGGGTGTTGCCCCAGGTGGCGACGCGCAATTCGTTCTGCACCGCGAAGAGCGTTTCACCCCCCAGGTTACGCGCTTCGATACTGGCCATGAAGGCCGGGCCGGCGTGGTCGTTGCGCCGGTCACGCACGTCGAAACTGCAGATCTCGCTGTACCTGACCTTGTCCGCAGGGAAACGATTGATGAAATCCTGTCCGGTCCGTATGCCGATCACGTCGCAATTGCTTTCCACCGCAGGCGTTTGCACGTGGTCCGTACAGCCCCGGTCCTTGCGGTTGTCCGTGCCGCCGTCGTTGGGGAAGGCGCAGAGCACTTCGTAGCTCTTGCTTCTCGGGTTGTTGAACACCGGGAACAGGGTGAAGCCGCTATTGCGGCGATAGACCAGGGTCTTGAACTTCGCGTCCTTGCGCAGGTAGGACACGGATATAGCGCCGGACTGGAGGTTTTTTTCCTGGGGTACCCAGAATTTCGGCTCTGCGGTGGCCCGCACGATGACACCTTCACACAGGAACGCCGGCTGCGACGTGCTGCCGCAATTGCGCGAGGTCTTGGCGTAGCGCGCATTCAGCGCGTTGGCCGTGTCCTCGCCGGGGCCTGCGAGCGCCGCGCCTGAAGCCAGTGATAGGCAAACCAGCGTTGCGAGTATGCGCATGTCGCGTCCCCTCCAGCGTGCCGGCCCTCACAGGATGCGGGGCGCGGCGCAGCTTTCAGGCTATACAGGCGGATCCGTCCATCGCTACTGACAAAAATATCAGTTCGGACCAGCGGCTCAGTCCTTGCGACGCTTCAACTGATCGGTCAACTGGGTCGGCAGGCCCTTGATGATCAGGGTCCCGGCTTCTTCGTCATACTCGATCTTCGAGCCCAGCAGATGGGCCTCGAAGCTGATCGACAGGCCTTCGGCGCGGCCGGTGAAGCGGCGGAATTGATTGAGGGTACGCTTGTCCGCCGGGATCTCCGGCGACAGGCCGTAGTCCTTGTTGCGGATATGGTCGTAGAAGGCTTTCGGCCGGTCTTCGTCGATCAGGCCGGAGAGTTCTTCGAGGGTCACCGGCTCGCCGGCGCGGGTCTGGCTGGTGGCGTAGTCGACCAGGGTCTGGGTCTTCTCGCGGGCGGCCTCCTCGGGCAGGTCCTCGCTCTCGACGAAGTCGCTGAAGGCCTTGAGCAGGGTGCGGGTCTCGCCCGGGCCGTCGACCCCTTCCTGGCAACCGATGAAGTCGCGGAAGTAGTCCGAGACCTTCTTGCCGTTCTTGCCCTTGATAAAGGAGATGTACTGCTTGGAGTTGGCGTTGTTGCGCCACTCGGAAATGTTGATCCGAGCCGCCAGGTGCAACTGGCTCAGGTCCAGGTGGCGCGACGGGGTCACATCCAGCTCGGCGTTCACCGCCACGCCTTCGCTGTGGTGCAGGAGGGCGATGGCCAGGTAGTCGGTCATGCCTTGCTGGTAGTGGGCGAACAGCACGTGGCCGCCGACCGACAGGTTCGACTCTTCCATCAGCTTCTGCAGATGTTCCACCGCGATGCGGCTGAATTCGGTGAAGGTCTTTTCGCTGTCCAGGTATTCCTTCAGCCAGCCGCTGAACGGATGGGCGCCGGACTCGGCGTGGAACAGGCCCCAGGCTTTGCCCTGCTTGGCGTTGTAGCTGTCGTTCAGGTCGGCGAGGAGGTTCTCGATAGCCGTCGACTCGGCCAGTTCGGAATCGCGCGCATGCAGCACCGCAGGGCTGCCATCGGGTTTCTTGTCGATCAGGTGGACGATGCAATGACGGATCGGCATGGAATTCTCGGCTCGGTGAGGGCGCGGCGCGGGGCCGGGCAAAGTTGCCAAGTGTAACCCAGCTGCAGGGCCGGGCGCTGTTCTGCGGCCGACCTTGGCGAGCCAGGTTCGTTTTTCGTTCTGTTTTTTGCGATATTTTGTGTAAACCCCCGAAAAACCAGCACTTTTGCCGTGGGCGAAGCGGATATTTATCTATTCCTGTGGTAGTTTTGCCCGGTCTTGCGCCCCCCTTAAGGCGCATAGCTGGCAGACCGTTGGCGTCACGTCGAACCAATCGCATTTTTATGTATCTACATACGCGATTGGCAAATGGAAGTACCCCGGCCGCCCGCACGACGGAGCCGGAACCGATGGCTGACGCGGCACTCTGCAAACTCACTGAATTTGATTAGGGAAGGAACACCACCATGGCATTGACCAAAGACCAACTGATCGCCGATATCGCTGAAGCTATCGACGCGCCAAAAACCACCGCGCGTAACGCACTGGAGCAACTGGGCCAGATCGTTGCTGATCAACTGGAAAACGGCAGCGAAATCACCCTGCCAGGCATTGGCAAGCTGAAAATCACCGAGCGTCCTGCCCGTACCGGCCGCAACCCTTCGACTGGCGCTGCCATCGAAATCGCTGCCAAGAAAGTCGTCAAGTTCGTGCCAGCCAAAGTGCTGACCGACGCTGTTAACAAGTAATTGTAAGCAGCAATAAAAAACCGCATCCGGCGCGAGCCTGATGCGGTTTTTCTTTTTTTTGAGCTTTAAGTTTCAAGCGGCAAGTCATAAGTAAAAGCGACGCGGTGCGCTTTTACTTGCGGCTTGCAGCTTAAGGCTTGTGGCTGGAAGTCCAGCGTTGCTGGCGCCACAGCTGGCGAGCGCTGGCGTCCTGGAAGGTCCAGGCCACCAGGCGGCTCTGTTTCTGTCCCTGGCCCATTTCCATCACCCGCTGTTCCACGGCGCCGGCTTTCTTCAGCGCGGCTTCGATGCCGGGCAGGTTCGAAGCCTTCGACACCAGGCTGCTGAACCACAGCACCTGCTGGCCCAGGGCCTTGCTCTCCTGCACCAGTTGGGTGACGAAACGAATCTCGCCGCCCTCGCACCACAGCTCATTGTTCTGCCCGCCAAAGTTCAGCACCGGCAGCTTGCGCTTGGGATCGGCCTTGCCCAGGGCTCGCCATTTACGCTGGCTGCCGCGGGTGGCTTCCTCGCGGGAGGCGTGGAAGGGCGGGTTGCACAGGGTCAGGTCGAAGCGTTCCTCGGCGGCCAGCAGGCCGGTGAGGATGTGCTTGCGATTGCCCTGCTGGCGCAGGCTGATGAACTTGTCGAGGCGGTTGGCCTGGACGATGGCGCTGGCCGCCGCCAGGGCCACCGGGTCGATGTCCGAGCCGCTGAAGCGCCAGCGGTAATCGGCATTGCCCAGCAGCGGGTAGATGCAGTTGGCGCCGACGCCGATGTCCAGCGCCTGGACCTGCGCACCATGAGGGATCTCCCCGGCGTTCTCCTCGGCCAGCAGATCGGCCAGGGCGTGCAGGTAGTCGGCACGGCCCGGAATCGGCGGACACAGGTAATCGGCAGGAATATCCCAGAACTGGATGCTGTACTGGGCCTTGAGCAGCGCCCGGTTGAACACCCGCACCGCCTCCGGGTCGGCGAAGTCGATGCTTGGCTTGCCGTAGGGATTGGTGATGGTGAAGCGCGCCAGTTCCGGGCTGCTCTTGATCAGCTGGGGGAAGTCGTAGCGGCCTTGATGGCGGTTACGGGGGTGCAGGGTGGGTTTGTTCATGGTCATGAATACAAAAGCGGGCCAGGCCCGCTCTCAAGGATTACCGCATGATTTGTTGGCTTGCCGCAGACCTGTGGGAGCTGGCTTGCCAGCGATTGCGATGTTGAATTCACTATCGTCATCGCTGGCAAGCCAGCTCCCACAGGGTTCGCGTCGCTGTCAGCCTTTATTTAAAGGGCCGCGATCCGCGCGTGCTGCTCGGTGAAGTTGGCCAATGCCTGCTCGGCCTCGGCCAGCTTGGCGCGCTCCTTGTCGATCACCGCAGGCGGTGCCTTGTCGACGAAGGCGGCGTTGGACAGCTTGCCGCCTACACGCTGGACTTCGCCTTGCAGACGCTGGATTTCCTTGTTCAGGCGCGCCAGTTCCGCATCCTTGTCGATCAGGCCGGCCATCGGCACCAGCACTTGCAGGTCACCGACCAGCGCGGTAGCGCTCAGCGGTGCTTCGTCCTGCTCGCCGAGCACGGTGAACGACTCGATCTTCGCCAGCTTCTTCAGCAGCGCTTCGTTCTCGACGAGGCGACGCTGGTCGTCGGCACTGGCGTTCTTCAGGAACAGTTGCAGCGGCTTGCCCGGGCCGATGTTCATCTCGCCACGGATGTTGCGCACGCCGAGCATCAGCTCCTTGACCCACTCGATGTCGCTTTCGGCGGCGGCATCGATGCGGCTCTCGTTCGCTTCAGGCCATGGCTGCAGCATGATGGTCTTGCCGTCGATACCGGCCAGCGGCGCCAGGCGCTGCCAGATTTCCTCGGTGATGAACGGCATGAACGGATGCGCCAGGCGCAGGGCCACTTCCAGCACGCGCACCAGGGTGCGACGGGTGCCGCGGGCGCGCTCGACCGGGGCGTTCTCGTCCCACAGTACCGGCTTGGACAGCTCCAGGTACCAGTCGCAGTACTGGTTCCAGATGAACTCGTACAGCGCCTGGGCGGCCAGGTCGAAGCGGAACTGCTCCAGCTGGCGGGTCACTTCGGCTTCGGTACGCTGCAGTTGCGAGATGATCCAGCGGTCGGCCAGGGACAGCTCGTAGGCCTCGCCGTTCTGGCCGCAGTCCTCGCCCTTGTCCAGCACATAGCGGGCGGCGTTCCAGATCTTGTTGCAGAAGTTGCGGTAGCCCTCGACGCGGCCCATGTCGAACTTGATGTCGCGACCGGTGGATGCCAGCGAGCAGAAGGTGAAACGCAGGGCGTCGGTGCCGTAGCTGGCGATACCTTCGGGGAACTCGGCCTTGGTCTGCTTGGCGATCTTCTCGGCCAGCTTGGGCTGCATCATGCCGCTGGTGCGTTTTTCCAGCAGGGCATCGAGAGTGATGCCGTCGACGATGTCCAGCGGGTCAAGGACGTTGCCCTTGGACTTGGACATCTTCTGGCCCTGGCCATCGCGGACCAGGCCGTGGACGTAGACGGTCTTGAACGGTACCTGCGGGGTGCCGTCCTCGTTCTTCACCAGGTGCATGGTCAGCATGATCATCCGGGCGACCCAGAAGAAGATGATGTCGAAGCCGGTGACCAGCACGTCGGTGGAGTGGAAGGTCTTGAGGAATTCGGTCTGCTGCGGCCAGCCGAGGGTGGAGAAGGTCCACAGGCCGGAGCTGAACCAGGTGTCGAGCACGTCGTTGTCCTGGTTCAGGATCACGTCGGCGCCGAGGTTGTTCTTCGCCCGGACTTCTTCTTCGCTGCGGCCGACGTAGACCTTGCCGGAAGCGTCGTACCAGGCCGGGATGCGGTGCCCCCACCACAGCTGGCGGCTGATGCACCAGTCCTGGATATCGCGCATCCAGGAGAAGTACATGTTCTCGTACTGCTTCGGCACGAACTGGATGCGGCCATCTTCCACGGCAGCGATCGCAGGCTCGGCCAGCGGCTTGGTGGAGACGTACCACTGGTCGGTCAGCCAAGGCTCGATGACGGTGCCGGAGCGGTCGCCCTTCGGCACTTTCAGGGCGTGGTCGTCGACGCTGACCAGCAGGCCCAGGGCTTCGAAGTCGGCAACGATCTGCTTGCGCGCGACGAAGCGGTCGAGGCCGGCGTACTGGGCTGGCAGGCTGCCATCGATGGCTTCGTTGAGGCTGCCGTCGAGGTTGAACACCTGCGCGGTCGCGAGGACGGCGGCGTTCTTGTCGAAGATGTTCAGCAGCGGCAGGTTGTGGCGCTTGCCGACTTCGTAGTCGTTGAAATCGTGGGCCGGGGTGATCTTCACGCAGCCGGTGCCGAATTCAGGGTCGCAGTAGTCGTCGGCGATGATCGGGATGCGGCGGCCGATCAGCGGCAGCTCGACGAACTTGCCGATCAGCGCCTGGTAGCGCTCGTCGTTCGGGTTCACGGCCACGGCGGCGTCGCCGAGCATGGTTTCCGGACGGGTGGTGGCGACTACCAGGTAATCGTTGCCTTCAGCGGTTTTCGCGCCGTCGGCCAGCGGGTAGCGCAGGTTCCACAGGTGGCCCTTCTCGTCGTGGTTTTCCACTTCGAGGTCGGAGATCGCCGTGTGCAGCTTGGTGTCCCAGTTGACCAGGCGCTTGCCGCGGTAGATCAGGCCGTCTTCATGCAGGCGCACGAAGGCTTCCTTGACCGCTTCGGACAGGCCGTCGTCCATGGTGAAGCGCTCGCGGCTCCAGTCCACGGAGGAGCCCAGGCGGCGGATCTGGCGGCTGATGTTGCCACCGGACTGATCCTTCCACTCCCAGACCTTTTCCAGGAACTTCTCGCGGCCCAGGTCGTGACGGTTCTGGCCCTTGGCTTCGAGCTGACGCTCTACCAGCATCTGGGTGGCGATACCGGCGTGGTCGGTGCCCGGCTGCCACAGGGTGTTGCGCCCCTGCATGCGGCGGAAACGGATCAGGGCGTCCATGATCGCGTTGTTGAAGCCGTGGCCCATGTGCAGGCTGCCGGTCACGTTCGGCGGCGGGATCATGATGGTGTACGACTCACCCGCGCCTTGCGGGGCGAAGTAATTCTCGGACTCCCAGGTGTTGTACCAGGAGGTTTCGATGGCGTGCGGCTGGTAGGTCTTATCCATTGCGCGGGGGGACCCTATGGCATTTATTCGGGAAAGCCGGGAAGTATAACGGAGGCGGGGGGTTGAGGCGATAAGCAGGAAGGGGAAGGGCTGAGCGACGCTGATCCCTGTGGGAGCTGGCTTGCCAGCGATGAGGCCGGCAAGGGCAATGATGTTGCCAGGTCTGGCCAAATCGCTGGCAAGCCAGCTCCCACAGGGTTATGAGTCAACTGTGGGATTGGCGTACGTCAGGAAGACTGGTTGAGCAGGCGCTCGAGGCGCGCATCCAGGCGGCGCTTGATCTCGTTCTCGATATGCGGGGCGAAATCGTCGATCACGTCCTGCATGATCAACTGTGCGGCAGCACGCAGTTCTGCGTCCAGGTGCAGCAAGGTGTCCTGGCGGCGGGTCTGCGGATCGACTTCCTCCGCCGGCGCAGCAGCAGGCGCTGGCTTGGCCAACTCTTCGGCCGGCTCCAGCAGCAACGGGATCTGTTCTTCCACGGTGTCGGTCAGCAACGGCGGTTGCAGGGTTTCATCGCCGAGCAACTGGCGAATCGATTCCAGGTCGTCCAGCAGGTGGGCGGATTGAGGCAGGGGCGGGCGTTTGTCCATCGTCGTCAGAATCGCTGTAAGCGGTGATCTTGCAGAGCATAGCCCTGTTCGCGGTAGAAGCGGAAACTCTCTCGGGTGGCCTGGCGGATCGCCGGATCCTCCACCACGATCTCGGCGATACGGGCGAAGCGGCCGGCGAACGGCGGGACTTTCAGGTCGAGATTGACCAGCAGGTCCTGGTGCTCGCCGGCATCGTCGCCGATGCCCAGCGCCACCGCAGCCGTCGCATCTTCCTCGGCATGGCTGTGGGGCACGAAGGCCTCGCCCTTGAACGCCCAGAGGCGTGCATCCAGCTCGTCGCGCTGGGCGGTGTCGCTGCAATGGAGGTAGACCCGATGCCCCAGGCGCCAGGCCTTTTCGCAGAGCTTGCAGGCGAAATCCAGGCGCACGGCGGGTGAGGGACTGGGCAGGATATAAAAGTCGACTTTGCTCATGAGGCAGTCGCCGACCGGTCAGCGGACCGGTCGGCATCCGGGTCAGGCGCTGGCGCGGTCGAGCAGGTACTGGGTCAGCAGCGGGACCGGACGGCCAGTGGCGCCCTTGTCCTTGCCGCCGCTGACCCAGGCGGTGCCGGCGATGTCCAGGTGTGCCCAGTGGTAGGCCTTGGCGAAGCGCGAGAGGAAGCAGCCGGCGGTGATGGTGCCGGCCTTCGGCCCGCCGATGTTGGCGATGTCGGCGAACGGGCTGTCCAGTTGCTCCTGATACTCGTCGAACAGCGGCAGTTGCCAGGCGCGGTCGTCGGCACGCTTGCCGGCGCTGAGCAGTTGCTCGACCAGTTCGTCGTTGTTGCCCATCAGGCCCGATGTGTGGCTGCCCAGGGCGACGATGCAGGCGCCGGTCAGGGTGGCGATGTCGATCACCGCCTGCGGCTTGAAGCGCTCGGCGTAGGTCAGGGTGTCGCACAGCACCAAGCGGCCTTCGGCGTCGGTGTTGAGGATCTCCACGGTCTGCCCGCTCATGGTGGTGACGATGTCGCCCGGACGGGTGGCGCCGCCGCTCGGCATGTTCTCGGCGCAGGCCAGCAGGCACACCAGGTTGATCGGTAACTGCAGTTCGAGCACGGCGCGCAGGGTGCCGAACACGCTGGCGGCGCCGCACATGTCGTACTTCATCTCGTCCATGCCGGCGCCCGGCTTCAGGCTGATGCCGCCGGTGTCGAAGGTGATGCCCTTGCCCACCAGCACGAACGGCTTGTCGCTCTTCTTGCCGCCCTGGTAGTTCATCACGATCAGGCGTGGCGGCTGGTCGCTGCCCTGGCCGACGGCGTAGAAGGCGCCCATGCCGAGGTCCTTGATCTTCTTGTCGTCGAGGACTTCGACCTTGAGGCCCTTGAAGGCCTTGCCGAGGGTCTTCGCTTCTTCGGCGAGGAAGGTCGGGTGGCACAGGTTCGGCGGCAGGTTGCCCAGGTCACGGGTGAAACGCATGCCGTTGGTGATGGCCACGGCGTGCTTGACCGCGCGCTCGGTATCGGCCAGGCCGGCCTTGTCGGCGAGCAGGGTGATTTTCTTCAGGGCACGGGGTTCGGCCTTCTGGCTCTTGAAACGGTCGAAGACGTATTCGCCGTCGAGCAGGGTTTCCGCCAGCAGGCGGGCCTTGCCGTAGTGCGCATCGCGGCCACTGACGGCGATGTCTTCCAGGGCCAGCACCGCGTCGGCACCGTTCAGGCCCTTGAGCACGCCGAGGATGGCGTTGGCGACCTTGCGCCAGCTGCGATCACCCAGGCCCTCGTCCTTGCCGGTGCCGACCAGCAGCACGCGCTCGGCCTTGAGCCCGGCGATGCCTTGCAGCAGCAGGGTCTGGCCGACCTTGCCGGCGATGTCGCCGCGCTTGAGCACCGCGCTCAGGGCGCCCTTGCTGGCGTCATCGACGGCCTTGGCGCTGGCGCCCAGCTTGCGGCCTTCGCCGACGGGCAGGACCAGGGTGGCGGTTTTCAAGGATGCTGCGGCTACGCTTTTTACAACCAATTCCATGTCAGGGTCCCCGAATGAACTGTCAGTGCGCGGCTTGCCGTGGAAGTATCGTGGCGAGCGCTGGATGCGACCTGGCCGCCAGTGGCGGGCCAGACGGAAAGCCGCCAGTGTGAGCCCGGTGCGGCGCCGATGACAACCCCGTTTTCAAGCATTGCGCGGTGCCAAGTGACAGGCAGGGTCAATCACAGGATAATGCGCGCACTTCGAAGTCCGGGTGCATTGACGCACCGGCAACTATCTTGTTGGTTGCAACGTTTTCCTTGTTTGGCTGTCCGAGCCTGACAACCCAGGAGTGGCTGGTTTGATCGTCTTCCGTTATCTGTCCCGCGAGGTCCTGGTGACCTTGAGTGCCGTCAGCGCCGTGCTGCTGGTCATCATCATGAGCGGGCGCTTCATCAAATACCTGGCCCAGGCCGCGCAGGGCATGCTCGATCCGGGCGTGCTGTTCCTTATCATGGGCTATCGCCTGCCGGGCTTCCTGCAGCTGATCCTGCCGCTGGGCCTGTTCCTCGGGATCCTGCTGGCCTACGGGCGCCTGTACCTGGAAAGCGAGATGACCGTGCTTTCCGCGACCGGCATGAGCCAGCAACGCCTGCTGCGCATGACCATGGCCCCGGCGGCACTGGTGGCGCTGATCGTTGCCTGGCTGAGCCTGAGCCTGGCGCCCCAGGGCGTGGCGCAGGTTGCGCAGATCATCAACCAGCAGGACGCCATGACCGAGTTCGATACCCTGGTCCCGGGTCGTTTCCAGACCCTGCGCGATGGCACCCGGGTCACCTACACCGAGCAGCTGTCCGATGACCGTTCCGACCTGGCCGGGGTGTTCATTTCCGAGAAGCGCTTCTCCGGCGACAAGAGCAAGGATCGCGGGATCAGCGTGCTGGTCGCCGAGAAAGGCCGCCAGGAGGTCCAGGCCGACGGTAACCGCTACCTGATCCTGGAAAACGGCTACCGCTACGACGGCAACCCGGGCCAGGCCGACTACCGGGCGATCAAGTACGACACCTACGGCGTGCTGCTGCCCAAGCCGGAAGTCAGCCAGGACATCACCGAGCGCGAGGCCATCCCGACCTCCGAGCTGTTCAAGAGCGATGCCCCGCGCGAGCGGGCCGAGCTGGAGTGGCGCCTGTCGCTGCCGCTGCTGGTGTTCATCGTGACCCTGATGGCGGTGCCGCTGTCGCGGGTCAACCCGCGCCAGGGCCGCTTCCTCAAGCTGCTGCCGGCGATTCTTCTGTATATGGCCTACCTGACGATCCTGATTGCCGCCCGTGGCGCCCTGGAAAAGGGCAAGATCCCGCTTTCCGTGGGGCTGTGGCCGGTGCACCTGCTGTTCCTGCTGATCGGCCTCGGCCTGATGTACTGGGAGCCGCTGCGCCTGAAGATGCGCGCGCGCGCTGCGGAGGTGCCGCATGCGTAAGCTCGACGGTTACATCGGCAGCAGCGTGTTCCTGGCGATCCTCGCCGTGCTCGGGATCATCCTCGGCCTCGCCTCGCTGTTCGCCTTCATCGACGAAATGGGCGATATCAGCGACACCTACACCTTGTGGGATGCCAGCCAGTTCGTGCTGCTCACCGCGCCGCGCCGGCTCTACGACATGCTGCCGATGGCCGGCCTGATCGGTTGCCTGATCGGCCTTGGCAGCCTGGCCAGCAACAGCGAGCTGACCATCATGCGTGCCGCCGGCGTGTCCATTGGCCGGATCGTCTGGGCGGTGATGAAGCCGATGCTGGTCCTCATGCTCGCGGGCGTGCTGATCGGCGAGTACGTGGCCCCGGTCACCGAGAACAAGGCCCAGGCCGATCGTTCCCTGGCCCAGGGCGGTGGCGAGGCACAGACCTCCAAGCGTGGCCTGTGGCATCGCGAGGGCGAAGAGTTCGTACACATCAACACCGTGCAGCCCAATGGCCTGATGCTCGGTGTCACCCGCTACCGCTTCGATGCCGAGCGGCACATGCAGTCGTCCAGCTTCGCCCGTCGCGCGCAGTACCAGCAGGATCACTGGTTGCTCACCGACGTCACCACCACGCTGTTCCGTGGCGATCACACCGAAGTCGTGAAAACCCCGGAAGAGCGCTGGGACGTGGCACTGACCCCGCAACTGCTGAATACCGTGGTCATGGCGCCGGAATCGCTGTCGATCACCGGGCTGTGGGACTACATCCACTACCTGTCCGACCAGGGCCTGAACAACGACCGCTACTGGCTGGCGTTCTGGACCAAGGTCCTGCAGCCGCTGGTGACGGCGGCGCTGGTGCTGATGGCGATTTCCTTCATCTTCGGCCCGCTGCGCTCGGTGACCCTCGGCCAGCGGGTGTTCACCGGCGTGCTGGTGGGCTTCGTGTTCCGCATTGCCCAGGACCTGCTTGGGCCGTCCAGCCAGGTGTTCGGCTTCCCGCCGTTGCTGGCGGTGCTGTTGCCAGCGGCGATCTGTGCGCTGGCGGGGGTGTGGTTGTTGCGCAGGGCGGGTTGAACCGTTTCCTGTAGAGGTGAAAAAGCCGACCCTTTGAGGTCGGCTTTTTCATTTCTGTTGTCTGTGCGGGCCTCATCGCTGGCAAGCCAGCTCCCACAGGGTTTTGTAGCGCCGCGGACATTGTGGGAGCTGGCTTGCCAGCGATGAGGCCAGTGAGAACAACATCACTTCTTGCGCTTGGGAACCCGCACCAACTGCGTTTCCGAATACATGTCATGCCAACTGCGCTTCTGCTTGTCGAACAGCACCCAGAAGAAGCCCAGCCCCACGCACAGCCACGAGGCGATCGAGACGATGAAGCGCAGCAGCGCTTGCCACAGGCTGATCGCAGTGCCGTCGGGGTTCTGCACGCGGATGCCCCAGACCTGCATGCCCAGGGTCTGGCCACCATGGGTCCAGAACTTGGCGAAGAAGCCGAACAGGGCGAACAGCAGGATGGTCGAGAGCAAGGGATCGCCATCCAGTGCGCCGGCTTCGGTCATGGCGCGCATCTGCGTTTCACCGATGATCGCCATCTGGATCATCTTGTAGACCAGCGTGGTGACCATCAGCAATGCGGTGCACAGCAGGAAGTCATAGAACATCGCCGCGAAACGGCGGCCCAGTCCGGCAACCGGGAAGTCGCCCTGTGGCTGGAGCAGTGGTTTGGACATGCGAATGAAGCTCCTGGCGCAAAAGCCTGCATTCTACGGAATTGCGCGCAAAAAAAAGCCCCTGTGATCAACAGGGGCTTTTTTCGTATCGCGAAGACTTAGGCTTCAGCGATAACCTCATCAGCTTGCATGCCTTTCTGGCCTTGCACAGCGATGAAGGTCACTTTCTGGCCTTCTTTCAGGCTTTTGAAGCCGTTGCCCTGAATGGCGCGGAAGTGTACGAACAGATCCGGACCGCTCTCAGGAGTGATGAAACCGAAACCTTTCTCGTCGTTAAACCACTTGACGGTACCGCTCTGACGTTGAGACATGTCTTATTCCCTTTGAAACTCTGAATTGTGATTACAGTTTCTTTCATCGGTTTGTAATGAAAGAGCACTGGGCTGGGTTGCAGGAAAGTAAGAGACGTCGAACGGTTGTAGCGAATCTCAGCCTACTGTTCCAGGTCACTAACCACGCGACCCATGCAAACACAGTGCAATGACTCTACGCTAACTTCCGAGGGAAAAACAAGCCCTGGAGACCGCAGGTTTTAGGCTTTTTAGGCGGTTATCGGCAGTTCCTTAACGCCCTTTTTTCGGGCGTTGCGGCGCGTCATGTTCGAAAGTTTGCCGGTGCGTTCGAAATCGAATATCCCGAACGCATCATGACACCTGTTGTCCTCGGCTTAGCCTCGGTAGTAGCGCTGAGCCACGAACGGCATCCGGGCGACCTTCATCGCCACCCGCTTGCCGCGCACGATGGCCCAGACCGGGGTGTCCAGTGCTGCGTGAGCGCTATCCAGATAGCCCATGGCAACCGGTGCGCCCAGGGTCGGACCGAAGCCGCCGCTGCACACCTGGCCGATCACGGTGCCGGCCTCGTCGACGATCTCCGCGCCTTCACGCACCGGGGTGCGTTCCTGCGGCAGCAGGCCGACGCGCTTGCGGGCGACGCCGGACTGCTGCTGGGCGAAGACCTGCGCCGCACCCGGGAATCCACCGGCTCGGGCACCATCGGCACGCCGTGGCTTGGACACGGCCCAGAGCAGGCTGGCCTCGACCGGGGTGGTTTCGGTGTTCATGTCATGGCCATACAGGCACAGGCCGGCTTCCAGGCGCAGCGAGTCGCGGGCACCCAGGCCGATGGCGGCCACTTCCGGTTCTTCCAGCAGGCGCCGGGCCAGGGCTTCGGCCTTGTGTGCCGGCACGGAAATCTCGTAGCCGTCCTCGCCGGTGTAGCCGGAACGGCTGACATAGCAGTCTTCGCCCAGCAACTGCACCGGCGCGAACTGCATGAAGGTCATCTTCGCCACCTGCGGCGCCAGGCGCTCCAGCACCCTCACCGCCGCCGGGCCCTGCAGGGCGAGCAGGGCACGTTCCTCGAACAGCGGCTCGATCTCGCACTGTCCGCCGATATGCTGGCGCAGATGGGCCAGGTCCTGCTCCTTGCAGGCAGCGTTGACAACCAGGAACAACTCGCCGTCACCCAGGTTGGCGACCATCAGGTCATCGAGGATGCCGCCCTGTTCGTTGGTGAACATGGCGTAGCGCTGCATGCCCACCGGCAGGTCGATGATGTCCACCGGTACCAGGGTTTCCAGGGCCTTGGCCGCTTCGGCGCCGCGCAGGCGGATCTGGCCCATGTGCGAGACATCGAACAGGCCGGCCTGCTCACGGGTATGCAGGTGTTCCTTCATCACCCCCAGCGGGTACTGCACCGGCATGTCGTAGCCGGCGAACGGCACCATGCGCGCGCCCAGTTCCAGGTGCAGGGCATGCAGCGGGGTTTTCAGCAGTGTTTCGGTGGACATGTAGGACTCCTGGGTTGCAAAGGGATGTCAGCATTCGATGATGTTGACGGCCAGACCGCCGCGGGCGGTCTCCTTGTATTTGCTTTTCATATCTGCGCCGGTCTGGCGCATGGTGCGGATGACCTTGTCGAGGGAGACGAAGTGCTGCCCGTCGCCGCGCAAGGCCATGCGTACCGCATTGATCGCCTTCACCGAGCCCATGGCATTGCGCTCGATGCAGGGCACCTGGACCAGACCGCCGATGGGGTCGCAGGTCAGGCCGAGGTTGTGTTCCATGCCGATTTCCGCGGCGTTCTCCACTTGCTGCACGCTGCCGCCCATGACTTCGCACAGGGCCCCGGCGGCCATCGAACAGGCCACGCCCACCTCGCCCTGGCAGCCGACTTCGGCACCGGAGATGGAGGCGTTTTCCTTGTAGAGGATGCCGATGGCCGCAGCGGTGAGCAGGAAGCGCACCACCCCGTCTTCGTTGGCGCCGGGGATAAAGCGCATGTAGTAGTGCAGGACGGCCGGGACGATCCCGGCGGCGCCGTTGGTCGGGGCGGTGACGACGCGTCCGCCGAAGGCGTTTTCTTCGTTCACCGCCAGGGCGTAGAGGTTGACCCAGTCGAGCACCGACAGGGCGTCGCGCAGGCTGGCTTCCGGGCTGGCGCAGAGCTGGCGGTACAGCGCTGCGGCACGGCGGCGGACCTTCAGGCCTCCAGGCAGGATGCCTTCGTTGCGACAGCCAGCGCTGACGCAGTCCTGCATCACCTGCCAGATCTTCAGCAGACCGGCACGGGTTTCGCTTTCCGGGCGCCAGGCGGCTTCGTTGGCCAGCATCACCTGGCTGATCGACAGGTGTTGTGCGCTGCAGTGGGCCAGCAGTTCCTTGGCGGTCTTGAACGGATAGGCCAGGGGCGTCTTGTCCTCGACGATACGGTTGGCCCCGGCGGCATCCTCGTCGACCACGAAACCGCCGCCCACCGAGTAGTACTCGCGGCTGCGCAGTTGCAGGCCGGCGCTGTCGAAGGCGCGGAAGATCATGCCGTTGGGGTGGTAGTCGAGGGGTTTGCGGATCATCGCCAGGTGTTGTTTTTCCTGGAAGTCGATGGGGTGCTCGCCGAGCAGGTCGAGACGGCCGCTGTCGCGGATCGCCTGCAGACGGGCGGGAATGCTCTTGGTGTCGACGCTGTCGGGGTGCTCGCCTTCCAGCCCGAGGAGCACGGCCTTGTCGCTGCCGTGGCCCTTGCCGGTGGCGCCGAGCGAGCCGTACAGCTCGACCTTGACGCTGTGGGTGGCGGCCAGCAGGCCGTCACGTCGCAGCCCCTCGGCGAAGCGCGCAGCCGCGCGCATCGGGCCGACGGTGTGGGAGCTGGAGGGGCCGATGCCGATCTTGAACAGGTCGAAGACGCTTAGTGACATCAGACTTCCTCCGGGTGTGGGATTTTGGGGCCGCTTTGCGGCCCTTCGCGGGCAAGCCACGCTCCTACAAGAACACCGCGTACCTCTGTAGGAGCGTGGCTTGCCCGCGAAGGACCGCAAAGCGGTCCCCGAATACACCTCAAACCTCCTGGTAACTCTCGATCGACGGGCAAGCGCACACCAGGTTGCGGTCACCGAACACGTTGTCGACCCGACCCACCGGCGGCCAGTACTTGCCTTCAACCAGCGATGGCAGCGGGTACACCGCCTGCTCGCGGCTATAAGCATGCGGCCATTCGCCCGCCAGTTCGGCCGCGGTGTGCGGGGCGTTCTTCAGCGGGTTGTCGTCCTTGTCCAGGCTGCCGTTCTCCACCGCGCGAATCTCTTCGCGGATGCGGATCATCGCTTCGCAGAAGCGGTCCAGTTCTTCCTTGGACTCGCTTTCGGTCGGTTCGATCATCAGGGTGCCGGCGACCGGGAAGGACATGGTCGGGGCATGGAAGCCGAAATCGATCAGGCGCTTGGCCACGTCGTCGACGCTGATGCCGCTGGTGTCCTTGAGCGGACGCAGGTCGAGGATGCATTCATGGGCAACCAGGCCGTTGCTGCCGGTGTACAGCACAGGATAGTGCTCTTCCAGGCGACGGGCGATGTAGTTGGCGTTGAGGATCGCCATCTGCGAGGCACGCTTGAGGCCGGCGCCACCCATCATGCGGATGTACATCCAGGTGATCGGCAGGATGCTGGCGCTGCCGAACGGCGCCGCACAGACCGCGCCCTGCTTGTTCTCCATGTGCGCGTGACCCGGCAGGAATGGCGCCAGGTGCGCCTTGACGCCGATCGGGCCGACGCCCGGGCCGCCACCGCCGTGAGGGATGCAGAAGGTCTTGTGCAGGTTCAGGTGCGAGACGTCGCCGCCGAACTTGCCCGGGGCGCAGAGGCCGACCATGGCATTCATGTTGGCGCCGTCGATGTACACCTGGCCGCCGTTGTCATGGATGATCGCGCAGATCTCGCCGATGGCTTCCTCGAACACGCCGTGGGTCGACGGGTAGGTGATCATCAGCGCGGCGAGGTGCTCGCGGTGCTCGATGGCCTTGGCCCGCAGGTCGTCGATGTCCACGTTGCCGCGGGCGTCACAGGCGGTCACCACCACGCGCATGCCGGCCATATGGGCGGTGGCCGGGTTGGTGCCGTGGGCCGAGGACGGAATCAGGCAGATATCGCGGCGCTCGTCGCCACGGCTCTGGTGGTAAGCGCGGATCGCCAGCAGGCCGGCGTACTCGCCCTGGGAGCCGGCGTTCGGCTGCAGCGACACGGCGTCGTAGCCGGTGGCGGCGCAGAGCATGGCTTCCAGTTCGGACGTCAGTTGCTGGTAGCCCTGGCTTTGTTCAGCCGGAGCGAAGGGGTGCAGGCTGCCGAATTCGGCCCAGGTCACGGGGATCATCTCGCTGGCAGCGTTGAGCTTCATGGTGCAGGAGCCCAGCGGGATCATGGTGCGATCCAGCGCCAGGTCCTTGTCGGCCAGGCGGCGCAGGTAGCGCATCAGCTCGGTTTCGCTGTGGTAGCGGTTGAACACCGGGTGCTCGAGGATCGCCGACTGGCGCAGCAGGGCCACCGGCAGTTGCGCGGCGGTGCTGGCGGCCAGGGCGGCGAAGTCCGGGGCGGTCTTGCCTTGGGCGAACAGTGCCCACAGCGCTTCGACATCGGCCTGGGTGCTGGTTTCGTCGAGGGACAGGCCCACGCGCTGGTCATCGATCTGGCGCAGGTTGAAGCCGGCGGCGCGGGCTTGTGCGTGCAGCTCGGCAGTGGCCGCGCCGGTCGCCAGGGTCAGGGTGTCGAAGAAGGCGCTGGTTTCCACGGTCACGCCCAGGCCGTTGAGGCCGGCGGCGAGGATCGCGGTCAGTTGGTGGGTGCGTGCAGCGATCTGCTTGAGGCCCTGCGGACCGTGGTAGACGGCGTACATGCTGGCGATATTGGCCAGCAGCACCTGGGCGGTGCAGATGTTGCTGGTGGCCTTCTCGCGGCGGATATGCTGCTCGCGGGTCTGCATGGCCAGGCGCAGGGCGGTCTTGCCGAAGCGGTCGATGGACACGCCGACCAGGCGGCCCGGCATATCACGCTTGAACGCATCGCGGGTGGAGAAGTAGGCCGCGTGCGGGCCGCCGAAGCCCAGCGGGACACCGAAGCGCTGGGCGCTGCCGATGGCCACGTCGGCGCCGAATTCGCCCGGCGGGGTCAGCAGGGTCAGGGCCAGCAGGTCGGCGGCGACCGCGACCAGGGCATTGGCAGCATGGAAGCGCTCGACCAGCTCGCGGTAGTCGAAGACTTCACCATGGCTCGCCGGGTATTGCAGTACGGCGCCGAAGAAGCGGCTGACATCGCTCAGTTCGCGCTCGTCGCCGACCACCACGTCGATGCCCAGCGGCTCGGCACGGGTACGCAGCACGTCGAGGGTTTGCGGGTGGCAATGCACGGAGGCGAAGAAGGCGTGGCTGCCCTTGTTCTTGCTCAGGCGCTTGCAGAAGGTCATGGCTTCGGCGACGGCGGTGGCTTCGTCGAGCAGCGAGGCGTTGGCGATCGGCAGGCCGGTGAGGTCGCTGACCAGGGTCTGGAAGTTCAGCAGGGCTTCCAGGCGACCCTGGGAAATCTCCGGCTGGTACGGGGTATAGGCGGTGTACCAGGCCGGGTTTTCCAGGAGGTTGCGCAGGATTGGCGCCGGGGTGTGGCAGTTGTAGTAGCCCTGGCCGATAACGCTTTTCAGCAGCTGGTTCTTGCCGGCGATGGCTTTCAGCGTGGCGAGGGCATCGGCCTCGCTCTGGCCCTGGCCCATGTCCAGCACGCTGGTGCCCTTGATGCTGTCGGGGATGACCGCGGCGCTCATGGCGTCCAGCGAGTCGAAGCCGAGGGTGGCGAGCATGGCCTGCTCATCGGCCTGGCGCGGGCCGATATGGCGGGCGATGAATTCGTTGGCGGTGCCGAGATTGATGGTCATGGCAGGTTCCTCAGGCGTCGGCGTTGGCTTTGATCAGGCGGTCGTAGGCGTCCTGGTCGAGCAGTTGCGCGACGGCGCCGGCGTCGGCCGGAACGAAGCGGAAGAACCAGCCTTCGCCCAGCGGGTCTTCGTTGACCAGTTCCGGGCTGTCTTCCAGTTGCGGATTGACCTCGACCACTTCACCGTCCAGCGGCATGTACACGCCGCTGGCGGCTTTCACCGATTCCACGGTGGAGGCTTCGGCGCCCTTGGCGTACGCCTGCAGCTCCGGCAGTTGCACATAGACCACGTCGCCCAGGGCGTTCTGCGCGAAGGCGGTGATGCCCACGGTCACACTGCCGTCGGCTTCGGCACGCAGCCACTCGTGATCTTCGGTAAAACGCAACTCGCTCATGGAAACTCCTCGAAGGCCGTCGTCGCGGCCGGATGCGGTAGTGGCCCGCCGGATGAACACGGCAGGCCGGGGCTGGAATCTCCATAGCAAGTTTGCGGCCATATCCGCGAAAGCCCCGTAAATCGGGAGTTTCACGGATATTTCCTGACCGTTTTCAGAAAATGGTGTAACGAAATCGCTACGTGCGGGGAGGGCGAAAAAAGCTTTGAGGGATCAACACCTTGCTACAGCGTTGTTACAAGAGGTTGTAGCGAAATCACTACGCTGTAGTGATTTCGCTACGCTTGCTCAGTTTTTCGCTGAAATTCCGTACTTGCGCAGGCGATGGGCGATCGCCGTATGGGAAGTCTGCAGGCGGCTGGCCAATTGGCGAGTCGAGGGGTAGTCGGCGTAGAGCTTTTCCAGCAGGTTCTTTTCGAAGTCCTCGACCGCCTGTTCCAGGCTGGCGACTTCGCCGTCGTGCCCACGGGCCACCGAGGTGCCGGCGATATCCAGGTCGCCGATATCCACCAGGCTGCTTTCGCTGATGGCGGCGGCGCGGAAGATCACGTTCTGTAACTGCCGCACATTGCCCGGCCAGCGGTTGCCGAGCAGGGCGGGGAAGGTATCCGGGGCCAGGCGGCACAGCGGGCGCTGGATCTGGGTGCAGGCCTGCTGCATGAAATAGCGCGCCAGCAGGAGGATGTCCTGGCCGCGTTCGCGCAGCGGCGGCACTTCCAGGTTGAGGACGTTGAGGCGGTAGAACAGGTCTTCGCGGAAGCTGCCTTCGGCGACCATCTTTTCCAGGTCGCGGTGGGTGGCGCTGAGGATCCGCACATTGACCTTGACCTCGCGGTCGCCGCCGACCCGGCGGAAGCTGCCGTCATTGAGAAAGCGCAGCAGCTTGGCCTGCAGGTACGGCGACATCTCACCGATCTCGTCGAGAAACACCGTGCCCTGGTTGGCCAGCTCCATCAGCCCCGGCTTGCCGCCGCGCTGCGCGCCGGTAAAGGCGCCAGGGGCGTAGCCGAACAGTTCGCTCTCGGCCAGGTTTTCCGGCAGCGCCGCGCAGTTGAGGGCGAGGAAGGGCGCAGCATGCCGGCTGCTGATGGCATGGCAGGCGCGGGCCACCAGTTCCTTGCCGGTGCCGGTCTCACCGTGGATCAGCAGCGGCGCATCGAGGGCCGCGACGCGCAGGGCGCGGCTTTTCAGGGTGCGGATCGCCGGGGACTCGCCTAGCAGGGCGTCGAAGCCTTCGGCGTGGTCGTGGTGCAGGGCCGACAGGCGCTCGCCGATGCGGTTTGGCGGGTACAGGGTGACCAGCGCGCCGGCATCGGTGATCGGTGTCGAGTCGAGCAACAACGTCTGGCCGTTGAGCACCACTTCGCGCATCGGCAGGTGGAAGCCCTGTTCGATCAGGGTGGCGAGCAGTTCCGGCGCGTCGAACAGCTCGGCGATGCTGCGCCCCGCCGGCTCCTGGCCGCACAGGGCGATCAGCGCCGGGTTGGCCAGCAACACGTTGCCGGCGCTGTCGAGGGCCAGCACCGGGTCGCTCATGGCGGCGAGCAGGGCATCCAGTTGCAGGTGGCGACGCTGCCCGGGAAGGATGTCGACCACGCGCACGGTCTGCACGCCATGCACGTTGAGCAGGGCGTCGTGGAGCTCCTCGAGGACGAAGGGGTTCAGCGTCGGCGCATCGATATAGACGTTCGGCGGCACCATCTCCACGGCGTCCAGGTTGAGGTTGCGCGCGCCCAGCAGGGCAAGCACTTCCTGGGTGATACCGACGCGGTCGATGAAGCTGACATGGATGCGCATGGGAGGGAGATGGGTTCACGGCTGGCGAAGCGTGCAAGTATGCCTTGCGGCTGCGTGGTGGTCGAATGGCTTGCCAGCAGTGAGGGCCTGGGGGGTTATTCCAGGTGGGCCGGATCGATCGGGTCGCCGGACTTCACATTCAGCTTGCTGCGGATGTCTTCGAACATCTCGTCGAAGTGCATCCGGTGCGCCGAGGTGGCCAAGGCCTTGACCGGCATGCCATGGGCCTGGGTGATGCGGTCGATGGAGCGGGCGAAGTCGAAGGCCTGGTCCTTGGCGAGAAAGAACTTCTCGTCCACCGGTTTTTCCTGGATGGTCCCGTGCAGGCGGAACTCGATGCCTTTTCCTTCCCTGGGATCCTGGGCCACGTCGTAATCGACGCAGTAGTTGTAGCTGTGGTCGTCCTTGTTCAGCGCATGGCGCTCGATATGCAGATGGCCTGGGGTGAACTGTGCCATGTGGTCTCCTTGTACGGTTGAAACAGGCGGGCCTGCCAGCAGGCCCGCCGAGGCGTTTCAACGATAGCTGAGGCCTGGGGATGCCGTGCTGACCCGGGTACCGGCGGTGCCTTTGACGATATCCTCGATATCGCTCAGCGAGCCGATCACCGCGACTTTGCCTGTGTGACGGGCGAAATCGCAAGCTGCTTGCACCTTCGGCCCCATGGAGCCGGCGGCAAAGCCCAGGCGCTCCAGTTCATCCGGATGGGCCTGGGCGATGGCTTTCTGGGTCGGCTTGTTGAAGTCGACATAGGCCGCGTTGACGTCGGTGGCGATCACCAGCAGGTCGGCCTCCAGCTGTTCGGCCAGGAGTGCCGAGCACAGGTCCTTGTCGATCACGGCCTCGATGCCCTGCAGCTTGCCGTCGGCACCATACATCGTTGGAATGCCGCCACCACCGGCACAGATCACGATACTGCTCTTTTCCAGCAGCCATTTGATCGGACGGATCTCGAAGATGCGCTTGGGTTTCGGGCTGGCGACCACGCGGCGGTATTTGTCGCCGTCGGGGGCGATGGCCCAGCCTTTCTCCTTCGCCAGGCGCTCGGCGTCTTCCTTGGAGTAGACCGGGCCGATGGGCTTGGTCGGGTTCTGGAAGGCCGGGTCCTTGGCGTCGACTTCGACCTGGGTGAGCAGGGTGGCGAAGGGCACCTCGAAGTCCAGCAGGTTGCCCAGTTCCTGTTCGATCATGTAGCCGATCATGCCTTCGGTCTCGGCACCGAGCACGTCCAGCGGGTAGGGGGTGACCGAGGTATAGGCCGCCGCCTGCAGCGACAGCAGGCCGACCTGCGGGCCATTGCCGTGGGCGATGACCAGCTGGTTGCCGGGATGGATCTTGGCGATCTGCTCGGTGGCGATGCGGATATTGGCGCGCTGATTGTCAGCGGTCATGGGCTCGCCACGGCGCAGCAGCGCGTTACCGCCTAGTGCTACAACGATACGCATGGGGAATGTCCTTCGAATCTCGTTGAACGGGAGGCCGCCATCGCTGGCAAGCCAGCTCCCACAGGGGACGGCGTACACCGGACCTGTGGGAGCTGGCTTGCCAGCGATTGGGGTTACAGATCAGCCAGGGTCGAAACCAGGATCGCCTTGATCGTGTGCATGCGGTTTTCCGCCTGCTCGAAGGCGATGCAGGCCGGCGACTCGAAGACGTCATCCGTCACTTCGATGCCATTGGCCAGGTGCGGATACTGCTCGGCGATCTGCTTGCCGACCTTGGTTTCCGAGTTGTGGAACGCCGGCAGGCAGTGCATGAACTTCGAGCGAGGGTTACCTGTGGCCTTCATCAGCTCGGCATTGACCTGGTACGGCAGCAGTTGCTGGATGCGCTCGCCCCAGGCTTCTACCGGTTCGCCCATGGACACCCAGACGTCGGTGTGCACGAAGTCCACGCCCTTGACCGCGGCTTTCGGGGCCTCGGTCAGGGTGATGCGCGCACCACTGTCTTCCGCGTATTTCTTGCAGCGCGCTACCAGATCGTCATGGGGCCACAGGGCCTTCGGTGCGGCGATGCGCACGTCCATGCCGAGCTTGGCGCCGATCAGCAGCAGCGAGTTGCCCATGTTGTTGCGCGCATCGCCCAGGTAGGCGTAGCTGATGTCGTGCAGCGGCTTGTCGGCGTGCTCGCGCATGGTCAGCACGTCGGCGATCATCTGGGTCGGGTGGTATTCGTCGGTCAGGCCGTTGAACACCGGGACCCCGGCGAACTTCGCCAGCTCTTCCACCACCTCCTGCTTGAAGCCGCGGTATTCGATGGCGTCGTACATGCGCCCGAGCACCCGGGCGGTGTCCTTCATGCTTTCCTTGTGGCCGATCTGCGAGGAGTTCGGATCGATGTAGGTGACGTTGGCGCCCTGGTCATAGGCCGCCACTTCGAAGGCGCAACGGGTGCGGGTCGAGGTTTTTTCGAAGATCAGGGCGATGTTGTTGCCCTTCAGGTGTTGCTGCTCGGTACCGGTGTACTTGGCGCGCTTGAGGTCGCGGGACAGGTCGAGCAGGTAGCGCAACTCGCGCTCGGAGTGGTGTTCGAGGCTGAGCAGGTTGCGGTTGTGGATGTTGAACGCCATTTGGATGCTCCTTGGATTCGGTGATCGAGCCCAGCAGGGCCGGGTAGGCCCTGCTGGGGTGATGGGCGTTTAGTAATCGATAGGGTCACGGACGATCGGGCAGGTCATGCAGTGGCCACCGCCGCGACCGCGGCCGAGTTCGCCGGCGCTGATGGTGATGACCTCCACGCCCGCCTTGCGCAGCAGGGTGTTGGTGTAGGTGTTGCGGTCGTAGCCAATGACCACGCCCGGTTCCAGGGCCACCACGTTGTTGCCGTCATCCCATTGCTCGCGCTCGGCAGCGAAGCTGTTGCCGCCGGTTTCCACCACGCGCAGGGCCTTCAGACCGAGCACGTCGGCGACCACTTCGAGGAACGACTTGTTCTCGCGGCGCACATCCATGCCGTAGGGCTTGCTGCTGTCCGGACGGATCACGAACGGCACGATCTCCTTCACCACTTCCGGGAAGATCGTTACCAGGTCGCGGTCGCAGAAGCTGAACACGGTGTCCAGGTGCATCGCCGCGCGGGATTTCGGCAGGCCGGCGACCACTACTTTCTCCACCGCGCCCTTGGCGAACAGCGACTGCGCCAGTTGGCCGATGGCCTGG
Source organism: Pseudomonas putida (assembly GCF_001941965.1). GTDB lineage: Bacteria > Pseudomonadota > Gammaproteobacteria > Pseudomonadales > Pseudomonadaceae > Aquipseudomonas > Aquipseudomonas putida_L. The sequence goes on from NZ_MKZO01000075.1 coordinate 158,380, forward strand.
CGGGACGAGCGTTCGCCCATGCCGATCAGCACCACGCCATTGCCGATCGGCATGACGTCGCCACCTTCCAGGGTGGCCTGGCCGTGGTCCTTGTCCGGGTCGCCGTACCAGACGTCGAAATCAGCGTTGGTGAACTCGGGGTGGAACTTGTAGATGGCGCTGGCCAGCAGGGTTTCCTGGCGTCGCGCCGGCCAGTACATCGGGTTCAGGGTCACGCCGCCGTAGATCCAGCAGGTGGTGTCGCGGGTGAACTGGGTGTTCGGCAGTGGCGGCAGCAGGAAGCTGGAGTGGCCCAGGTAGTCGCGGTACATCTTGATCACGCTGGCGCCTTCGCTGTCGGGCAGGTCCTCGCCGGCCACGCCGCCAATCAGGAATTCGGCCAGGTGGCGCGGCTCCAGGCCTTCGAGCCAGCTGCGCACTTCATTGGTCAGGCCGACGCCGACGGTGTCGGGGGTGATCTTGCGATCGAGGATCCACTTCAGCGCTTCGGGGTTCTGGATGGTCTCGGTCAGCAGGTTGTGCATTTCCAGGACTTCGACCCCGCGCTCGCGCATCTTGGTGACGAAGTCGAAGTGGTCGCGTTTGGCCTGGTTGACCCAGATGACGTCGTCGAACAGCAGTTCGTCGCAGTTGCTCGGGGTCAGGCGCTGGTGCGCGAGGCCCGGGGAGCAAACCATCACTTTGCGCAGTTTGCCCGCCTCGGAATGAACGCCGTACTTAACTTTATCCGTGGACATGATCATTTCCTCCAAAGGTGTGAAATACGGGGGTTACAGCGTAAGGAAGCCGTCATACAGGCCATAGGCCGCCACCAGGGCGCCGACGACCACGGCGGCGAATATCAACTTCTCCACGTGGGTAAAAACAGGTTGGCCGACCTCGCGCTTGGCCTTGGCGAACAGGATCGCGCCAGGGGCATAGAGCAGGGCGGAGAGCAGCAGGTACTTGACGCCACCGGCGTACAGCAGCCAGATCGCGTAGATCAGCGCGATGCCGCCGATGATCAGGTCTTTCTTGCGCTCGGCCAGGGCGTTCTCGTAGGTCTCGCTACGGAAGGCGAGGAGGAACGCGTAGGCCGCCGACCACAGGTAAGGCACCAGGATCATCGAGGTGGCGAGGTAGATCAGCGACAGGTAGGTGCTGGCCGAGAACAGGGTGATGATCAGGAAGATCTGCACCATGGCGTTGGTCAGCCACAGGGCGTTGGCCGGCACATGGTTGGCGTTCTCGCGGCGCAGGAACTCCGGCATGGTGTGGTCCTTGGCGGCGGCGAACATGATCTCCGCACACAGCAGTACCCACGACAGCAGGGCCCCCAGCAGCGAGATGATCAGGCCGACGCTGATCAGCACCGCGCCCCAGTGGCCGACCACGTGTTCGAGTACGGCAGCCATCGACGGGTTCTGCAGCTTGGCCAGTTCAGGCTGGGTCATGATGCCCAGCGACAGCACGTTGACCAGGACCAGGAACAGCAGCACGGTGATGAAACCGATGACCGTGGCCTTGCCGACGTCCGAGCGTTTTTCCGCGCGGGCCGAGAAGATGCTCGCGCCCTCGATGCCGATGAACACCCACACGGTGACCAGCATCATGTTGCGCACCTGGTTCATCACGCTGCCCAGGTCCGGGTTCATGCTGCCCCAGATGTCGGCGGTGAAGATGTCCAGCTTGAAGGCGAACAGGGCGATCAGCACGAACAGGGCCAGCGGCACCACCTTGGCCACGGTGGTGACCAGGTTGATGAAGGCCGCTTCCTTGATCCCGCGCAGCACCAGGAAGTGCACGGCCCAGAGCAGCACCGAGGCGCCGATCACCGCCGCCGGGGTATTACCCTCGCCGAAGATCGGGAAGAAGTAGCCGAGGGTGCTGAACAGCAGGACGAAGTAGCCAACGTTGCCGAGCCAGGCACTGATCCAGTAGCCCCAGGCCGACGAAAAGCCCATGTAATCACCGAACCCGGCCTTGGCGTAGGCATACACCCCGCCATCCAGATCGGGTTTGCGGTTGGCCAGGGTCTGGAAGACGAAGGCCAGGGTGAGCATGCCGACGGCGGTGATCGCCCAGCCGATCAGTACCGCGCCGACGTCGGCGCTGGCCGCCATGTTTTGCGGCAGAGAAAAGATCCCGCCACCAATCATCGATCCCACTACAAGTGCGACGAGCGCACCGAGTCGAAGTTTTCCGGAAGCCTCTGACATGGTTAAGCTCCATTTCAGAAAAGAGAGACTTGAAGGTAAAACGGATGTAATGAAGGGAAGCTGATACAGGTCAGTTCATTGCTACATTCCATTGTTAACAAATGACTGGAAGAGCTTGCGAAAGATCGGCTGTATGCCGCGCAGGCCTTGTAGAATGGTGCTTTGCGAGAAATGAGAGGGGTTCTCGAAAGCACCTGAGAACTTTGAAGCTAGTCCGTTTCAAGGTTTTCGCAAATTTTTCACGAAAAAATCCGGATTAGACTTGTCGAAGCGGAATTAGTGCACAAAACTCTGACAGGATTGTGCCGTTATTAGAGTTCTTTGTTATTAAATATAAAGGCTTATAACCTTCGATTTGCACCTCGTGAAGATCAGGATCATTGACTGAAAAACAGGGAATAAAAAGGGGAATTTCATGTCCGAGCCTGGTCAGAAACTGCGCCTTGGGGCGCTGATCGCCTTGGTGGTTGGCTCGATGATCGGCGGGGGGATTTTCTCCCTGCCACAGAATATGGCGGCGCGCGCCGATGTAGGTGCAGTACTGATTGGTTGGGGGATCACCGCGATCGGCATGCTGGCCCTGGCGTTTGTTTTCCAGAGCCTGGCCAATCGCAAACCGCAACTGGACTCCGGGGTGTATGCCTACGCCAAGGCCGGGTTCGGCGAGTACATGGGGTTCTCCTCGGCCTGGGGCTACTGGATCAGCGCCTGGCTGGGCAACGTCGGCTACTTCGTCCTGCTGTTCAGTACCCTCGGCCTGTACTTCCCGGTGTTCGGCGAGGGCAATACGCCACTGGCGATCGGCTGCGCCTCGCTGCTGCTGTGGTCGGTGCACTTCCTGGTGCTGCGCGGGATCAAGGAAGCGGCTTTCATCAACCAGGTCACCACGGTGGCCAAGGTGGTGCCGCTGATCCTGTTCATCGTGATTGCCGCGGCGGCGTTTCGCCTGGACATCTTCACCCGCGATATCTGGGGCCTGGCCAACCCGAGCTTCGGCAGCGTGCTGGATCAGGTGCGCAACATGATGCTGGTGACGGTGTTCGTGTTTATCGGCATCGAAGGCGCGAGCATCTATTCCGGACGGGCGCAGAAGCGCTCGGACGTGGGCAAGGCCACGGTGATCGGTTTTCTCGGGGTGCTTGCCTTGCTGGTGCTGGTCAACGTGCTGTCGCTGGGGGTGATGACCCAGCCGGAGCTGGCGGCGCTGCACAACCCGTCGCTGGCTTCGGTGCTGGAGCATATCGTCGGGCCTTGGGGCGCGTTGCTGATCAGTATCGGGCTGGCGGTGTCGCTGATCGGCGCCTTGCTGTCGTGGGCCTTGCTGTGTGCCGAGATTCTCTACGCCACGGCGCGGGACAAGACCATGCCGCGGTTCCTGGCCAAGGAAAATGCCAACCAGGTGCCGGCCAATGCGCTGTGGCTGACCAACTGCATGATCCAGGTGTTTCTGCTGATCACACTGGTTTCGGCGGGGACTTACACCAGCCTGATCTACCTGGCGTCGTCGATGATCCTGGTGCCGTACCTGTGGTCGGCGGCCTATGCAGTGTCGCTGGCGGTGCGTGGGGAAACCTATGAAGGGTTCGCCGGGGCGCGGCGCAAGGACCTGCTGGTCGGGCTGGTGGCGCTGCTGTATGCGGTGTGGTTGCTGTATGCGGGCGGGCTGAAGTACCTGCTGCTCTCGGCATTGCTGTATGCGCCGGGGGTGATCCTGTTTGCAAGGGCCAAGCGGGAGCAGGGGAAGCAGTTGTTTACCGGTTGGGAGAAGCTGATTTTTGCGGCTGTTGTGGCAGGTGCGGCGCTGGCGGCCTTCAGTCTGTATAGCGGCGTGCTAACTCTGTAGGAGCGTGGCTTGCCCGCGAAGGACCGCGCAGCGGTCCCAAATTTTCACTGGCAACACCCATTTTGGGAGTGCTTCGCACTCCTTCGCGGGCAAGCCACGCTCCTACAAAGCGGGAGCGTGGCGTCTGGGAGTGATCAGATATCCCAGACCACATTCACCGAGAAGTTGCGCCCCGGCATGGTCAGGCGATCCAGGTTGGCCGGCGCGGTCGCACCCGCTTCACCGATGCCGTCGTAGCCGCGCACGTCATCCCACTGCCAGTACTTCTTGTCGGTCAGGTTGTACAGGCCGGCATTGACCGTCACGTCGTCGGTCACCTTGTAGAACCCGCTCAGGTCCAGCACGCCATAACCCGGGGTGCGGAACTGCTTGCTGGTGCCGTCCGGAGCATAGAAGGTGGTGTCGTCGACGCGGTTCTTGCGCTTGACCAGGGTCCAGCTGAGCAAGCCACCGTACTGCTCCTGCTCGTAGCCCAGGCCCATCACCGCAGTCAGCGGATTGACGCTGTTGATCGGCTTGCCGGTGTCTTCGTTCTTGCCCCAGGCATAGGCCAGCGAGCCCTGGGTGTAGAGGCCGTTCGGCGCGCCAAAGGCGTCCAGGTTCAGGCGGCCCTTGAACTCGGCACCCTTGATGGTGGCGTGCTTGATGTTGTTGGCTTCGAAGTTCTGCCCGATGTTGGTGCCCTTGACCGCATCTTCGTTGATGAAGTCGCGGTACTTGTTATAGAACACCGCCACGTCGAAGTTGCCCGCGTCGAAGTTGCCGCGCAGGCCGGTTTCATAGCTCTTGCTGGTTTCCGGTTCGAGGTTCGGGTTGCCCTGCACGTTGTAGCCGACCGCCGGGTTTTCGAAGCGCCCGTACATGGCCTTGGCGGTCGGGGTGCGGAAGCCCTCGGCGTACTGGCCGTACCAGGTGTAGTTGTCGTTGAAGGCATAGGTCACGCCGAACTTCGGCGAAACGCGGTGCCATTTCTTCTCGTCCAGGTTGACCGGATCATTGGTGCCTTCCACTGCGCGCAGGAACTCGTCGGTGGCGTGTGGCTGCATGCGGGTCTGGTCGTAGCGCAGGGCCGGCAGGAAGGTCCACTGGTTCCAGCGGATTTCGTCCTGGGCGAAGACGCTGTAGGTCTTCACGACTGGATCCGGGAAGTCGCTGACTTTGACCAGGGTGCCCGCAGCGTTTGGCCTGCCTGTGACGCAACCGAAACCGGTGGTCAGGCAGGTGGCGGTACCACTGCGCGAGCCGGTGACCTCGTTACGCTTGAAGGTCGCGCCATAGGTCACCAGGTGCTCGGTAGGGCCGAGGCTGAAAGCCTTGTCTGCCTGGGCGTCGAGGACCCACTGGCGGTCCTTGTAGGTGGTCTTGCGCTGGCGGTCGACGGTGTAGATCGGCCGATAGATCTCGGCAACACGCTGGTCGGTCTTGCCAATCTGGTAGTTCAGGCTCCACTTCACGTTGTCGGCCAGCAGGCTGTCGAGGGCGAAGTCGTGGGCGATGCCGAAGCGCTCGCGGGTGACCACGTCGCTGCCGGTGCGGTTCTGGTAGAAATTCAGCGGGCTCGGGGTGAACGGGCCACCCACCGAGCTCTTCTCGTCGAAGTCGCGATCATCCTTGTAGTGCTCGTAGGTCACGGCCAGGCGCGCGTCGTCGGCGTAGTTCCAGCCGAGCTTGGCGAGGACATTGGTGGTCTGCACGTCCGCCGGGTTGGCCTCGGTGCGGCTCAGGCCCGTGCCGCCGTGCTCGCCGTAGGATTCGGTCTCGTGGCCATCACGCCGGCTCAGGTGCAGCAGGCCGTCGAACTCGCCCGCGCGGCCGGCGACGGTGGCGGACTTCAGCCAGCTGTCGTCCGCCGAGCTGTAGCCGGTCTTCAGGCGGGCGCCGACGTCCTGGCCCGGCTTGATGATGTCGTCCGGATCGAGGGTGAAGTAGCTCACCGCGCCGCCGATGGCGTTGCTGCCGTAGAGCACCGAGGCCGGGCCGCGGAGGATTTCCACGCGCTTGACGATTTCCGGGTCGACGTAGTTGCGCTGGGTCTGGGCGTAGGGGCCGAAGAAGTAGCTGTCGGGGATCGCCACGCCGTCGATCTGGGTCAGCACCCGCTCGCCGTCGATGCCGCGGATGTTGTAGCCGTTCAGGCCGCTGCGCTGGCCGGTGCCGCTGACCGAGACGCCCGGTTCGTAGCGCACCAGGTCCTTGATGTCGTTGACGTTGTTGCGGTCCAGTTGTTCGCGGGTCTGCACGCTCACGGTGCTTGGCACCTGGCTGACGTCCTGGGCGCTGCGGGTGGCGCTGATGGTCACCTGTTGCAGGGCAATGGACTGGGACTGGCTGCGCTCGATGGCGACGTTGTTGTCGCCCAGCTTGCGATAGGTCAGGCCGGTGCCCAGCAGCAGGCGTTGCAGGGCCTGCTCCGGCGGCAGCGAGCCGCGCACGCCCGGCGACACCACGTTCTGCCCCAGCTCGGCGGAAAGGCCAACCTGCCAGCCGGTCACCGAGGTGAAGGCGTTCAGCGCTGCCACCAGCGGCTGCTGGGCGATGCTGAAGCGGTAGTCACCCATGCGCTGCGCGGGGGCCTGGGCCGGCTCGGCGGCCAGGGCCGGCAGGCTGGCGGCGCCACTGGCGAGCATGGCCAGGGTCAACAGGGAGAGCGTGCAACGTTGCAGGCCCGGCGTGCGGGCTGGGCTGGAAACTCGGCGGGTGGATCCGGTAGACATCGAAAGGCGCTCCCTGTCGCGCGTTGTTGTAGGATGCGTCTGACTCAAAAATAAGAATCAGTTGCATTGGCTATAACGAGACGTATGGCGTCAGGGGATCGCGTAAAAAAACTTTTGGCTCAGTTGAGGATGACCACGGCGGGGAATTCCCGGACCTGGGCCGAGGTGATGTGGGCCAGGGAGCGCACCGCTTCCAGCGGCTGGTCGAGGCGGTAGTTGCCGGTCACCGCGACCTGTTCCAGCTTGTCGTTGGTGTTGATGATCCAGCCCGGGTAGTAGCGGCGCAGTTCGGCCAGCACTTCGCTGAGCGGGCAGTTCTCGAAGATCAGCCGGCCCTTGACCCAGGCCAGGTCCTTTTGCAGGTCGGCGCGCTCGCGCTCGCTGAAACCATTGGGGCCGATGCGGATGCTTTCGCCGCTGCTCAGGCGGATGCGCTGGTCCTTGCTGGCGAGCACATCGACATCGCCACGCTGCACCCTCACCAACGCTTCGCCATCGAGGTAACGCACGGCGAAATCGCTGTCGCGCACGCTGGCGCGCAACGGTCCGGCTTGCAGTTCGAGCGGTTGGTTGCGCCCGCCAGGCACTTCGAAATAGGCCTCGCCCTGGTACAGGCGGGCGACCCGCTGGCGGCTATCGACATCGCTGGAGAACGCCGAATTGGTGTTGAGCAGGACCTTGGAGCCGTCGTCCAGCTCGACCCGCTGGCGCTCGCCAACCACGGTTAGATGATCGGCCTGCAGGCGCACCGGCAGATTGCCGACGGTGAAGATCCCCACCAGCAGCACTGCGGCGGCGGACAGCGGTTTCCAATGCGGACGCAGGCGTTGCAGGCGGGTGGGTTTGCGTTGTTCATGCAGCACGCCGGCAGCCTGACGCACGCTGCCACCATTCCACAGCGCTTCGGCATCGACATAGGCCTGGGCATTGGCCGGGTCGGCTTCCAGCCAGGCTTCGAAGGCGCGGGTGTCGTCGTCGCTGGGGCATTGCAGGCGGATCAGCCAGTCCAGCGCCTCGTCCATGGCCTGGTCGCGGGCAGCTGCGGGCGGCGCGGGGCGCGGGTGGGCGGGATCTGTCACGGGAAGTCCTTGCGGTGCGGCGGCGGTCTTGTAGTGGGCGTCATGATCGGGGCAAACGAAGGATCAGGCAAGAAACCATCAGTTACCGTTGAGCCGATCGGCGACTCCCATGCAGATCGCCATGATCAGTTTCAGTTCCTTCTGTACCGTGCTGGCGGAGACTTTCAGCTGTTCGGCGATCTCCAGGTAGCTGGCGCCGTGCAGCCGGCTGAGGATGAAGATCCGCTGCTGGCGCGGGGTCAGCTGTGCCAGCGAACTGCTCAGGCGCTTGAGCAGCTTCTCCGCATGGGCCGCGTCTTCCGCGCTGCTGACCGGCGCCGCGACGTTGTGCAGGACCTGCTCCGGCACATCGTCGACCACCGTGCGCGCCTGCACCCGGCGCGCGCGCAGATGATCCAGCGCGAGGTTGCGTGCCGTCTGGAAAACGAAAGGCTCGAGGTGCTCGATGGGCCGCTCGCCGAGAGCGCGGGTGACCCGCAGATAAGTTTCCTGCAGCAGGTCCTCGGCGGTGCTGGGGTTGTCCACCATGCGCTGCAGCGTGCGCAGCAGGGTGACCCGCTGGGCGAGGAAAACGGAGTTGAAGTGAGAGTGGCTCACGGGGATACCCGACCGAAATTTGCCAATGATATTGATTGTCATTAACAGCATTGGTCAAGCATTAAGTAGGACGCTGGTGCCGGACGTTGATCGAAACGTCCGACACCAAATCGCTGCAAGCCCCGTCTAGCGGGCGTTCCACAGCGCCAGGCAGTTATCCAGCATGCGGTTGGAAAAGCCCCACTCGTTGTCGTACCAGGCCATGACCTTGAGCAATTTGCCGCTGGCCTTGGTGTGGTTGGCATCGAAGATCGACGACAGCGGGTTATGGTTGAAGTCGCAGGACACCAGCGGCAGGTCGTTGTAGCCGAGGACCTTCGAGCCGCGGCTGGCCTCCTTGAACAGCGCGTTGACCTCTTCGGCGGTGGTCTCCCGGGCCAGGGTTACGGTCAGGTCCACCAGCGACACGTTGATCACCGGCACGCGCACCGCCATGCCGGTCAGCTTGCCGGCCAGTTCCGGCAGCACCAGGCCCACCGCCTCGGCGGCGCCGGTCTTGCTCGGGATCATCGACTGGGTCGCGGCGCGGGCGCGGTACGGGTCGCTGTGGTAGCCGTCGGTCAGGCTCTGGTCATTGGTGTAGGCGTGGATGGTGGTCATCAGGCCCTGTTCGATGCCCAGTTCGCGGTGCAGCACCTGGGCCACCGGGGCCAGGCAGTTGGTGGTGCAGGAAGCGTTGGAAATGATCTGGTGCGAAGCACGCAGGATGTCGTGATTGACGCCATGCACTACAGTGGCATCCGCGCCCTTGGCCGGTGCCGAGATGATCACCTTGCGTGCCCCGGCCGCCAGATGCGCCGCCGCCTTGGAACGATCGGTAAACAGCCCGGTGCATTCGAACACCACGTCGACACCTTCGGCCTGCCAGGGCAGGTCAGCCGGATTGCGGATGGCGCTGACGGCAATGCGGTCACCGTTGACGGTCAGGCTCTCCTGGTCGAAGGACACCTCTGCCGCAAAATGGCCGTGGACGCTGTCGAATTGCAGCAGATGGGCGTTGATCGCGCTGTCGCCCAGGTCATTGATCGCGACGACCTGCAGGTCTTGCCGGTAGCCTTGGGTATAGAGTGCGCGCAGCAGGTTGCGGCCGATGCGGCCGAAGCCGTTGATTGCGATACGGATAGTCATGGAGCCACCTCGCGTACTGTCCTGACTTTTGTTGTTTTAATGACAAGATTAATCGGAAATACATAGAAAACAAGCTTCTCTGCTGGCAGTATTTTGTTCGAATTACCACGTAGAGCGATCGAGACCTTTCTGCCATTGCCTGTCCTTCAGCCTAGGCGCAATCGTTTGGAAGGGGAAACCGCCAGAGAGTCGCAACCACCGTTTAGCCTGGAGTCGAGTTCATGCATCCGCGTATTGTCGAGGTCACCGAACGGTTGATCGCCCGCAGCCGTCCCACCCGTGAACGCTACCTGCAACTGATCCGCGGCGCTGCCAGCGACGGCCCGATGCGCGCCCGCCTGCAATGCGCCAACTTCGCCCACGCCGTGGCCGGATGCGGCGCCGACGACAAGCAGACCCTGCGCCTGAGCAACTCGGCCAACGTCGCCATCGTCTCCGCCTACAACGACCTGCTTTCGGCGCACCAGCCCTACGAGCACTACCCCGAGCAGATCAAGCAGGCCCTGCGCGAGATCGGCTCGGTCGGCCAGTTCGCCGGCGGTGTGCCGGCCATGTGCGACGGCGTGACCCAGGGCGAGCCGGGCATGGAGATCGGCATCGCCAGCCGCGAGGTGATCGCCATGTCCACCGCCGTGGCGCTGTCGCACAACCTGTTCGATGCGGCGCTGATGCTCGGCATCTGCGACAAGATCGTCCCCGGCCTGATGATGGGCGCGCTGCGCTTCGGTCATCTACCGATGCTGTTCGTCCCTGGGGGGCCGATGCCCTCGGGGATTTCCAACAAGGAAAAGGCCGAGGTACGCCAGCTCTACGCCGAGGGCAAGGCCACGCGCGAACAACTGCTGGAGTCGGAGATGAAGTCCTACCACAGCCCCGGCACCTGCACCTTCTACGGCACCGCCAACACCAACCAGTTGCTGATGGAAGTGATGGGCCTGCACCTGCCGGGCGCCTCCTTCGTCAATCCGTACACGCCGCTGCGTGATGCCCTGACCGTGGCGGCGGCGCAGCAGGTCACCCGCCTGACCAAGGCCAATGGCGCGTTCATGCCGATCGGCGAAATCGTCGACGAGAAGGTCATCGTCAACTCGGTGGTGGCCCTGCATGCCACCGGCGGCTCCACCAACCACACCCTGCATATCCCGGCCATCGCCCAGGCCGCCGGCATCCAGCTGACCTGGCAGGACATGGCCGAGCTGTCCGAGGTGGTGCCGACCCTGTGCCACGTCTATCCGAACGGCAAGGCCGATATCAACCACTTCCAGGCGGCGGGGGGCATGGCCTTCCTGATTCGCGAACTGCTGGATGCCGGGTTGCTGCATGAGGATGTGAATACCGTCGCCGGCCATGGCCTGCGCCGCTATGTCGAGGAGCCGTTCCTCGATGGCGACAGGCTGGTCTGGCGTGACGGTCCGCAACAGAGCCTCGATGAATCCATCCTGCGTCCCGTGGCCCGGCCATTCTCGCCGGAAGGCGGGCTGCGGGTGATGGAAGGCAATCTCGGCCGTGGTGTGATGAAGGTCTCCGCCGTCGCGCCCGAACATCAGGTGGTGGAGGCCCCGGCTCGGGTCTTCCACGACCAGCAGGCCCTGGCCGATGCGTTCAAGGCCGGCGAGCTGGAGTGCGACTTCGTCGCCGTGATGCGCTTCCAGGGCCCGCGCTGCAACGGCATGCCCGAGCTGCACAAGATGACCCCGTTCCTCGGCGTGCTGCAGGACCGTGGCTTCAAGGTCGCGCTGGTTACCGACGGGCGCATGTCCGGCGCCTCGGGCAAGATCCCGGCGGCCATCCATGTCTGCCCGGAAGCCTATGACGGCGGACCGCTGGCGCGGGTGCGCGATGGCGATATCGTGCGTGTCGATGGCGTCACCGGCAGCCTGCTGGTGCGGGTTTCGGACGAAGAGCTGGCCTCCCGCGAGATCCCGCCCGCCCCCCTGGGCAACGACCTCGGCTGTGGTCGCGAACTCTTCGGTTTCATGCGTCAGGCCTTCAGCCCGGCGGAGAAGGGCGCGAGCGCCTTCACCCAGGCACTGGAGGGCCTGAAATGAAGGTTGCGCTGGTCGGTGATCTCGGTGGTACCAACGCCCGTTTCGCCCTCTGGCGCGACGATGCCCTGCATGATGTGCAGGTTTTTCCGACGGCGGACTACAGCAGCCCGGAACAGGCCATCGGTGTGTATCTGCAGGCCCATGGCATAGCCAAGGGGGAACTGGAAGCGGTGTGCCTGGCGGTGGCCGGGCCGGTCTCCGGTGACGAGTTTCGTTTCACCAACAGCCACTGGCGGATCAACCGCACGACTTTCTGCGCCAACCTGCAGATCGAGCACCTGCTGCTGATCAACGACTTCTCGGCCATGGCCCTGGGCATGACCCGGCTGCGTCCGGAGGAGCGGGTCAGCGTGTGTGCCGGCGAGGCCGACCTGACCCGCCCGGCATTGATCATCGGGCCAGGCACCGGCCTGGGTGTCGCCAGTCTGCTGCGTCTGGAAGAGGGCCGCTGGCTGGCCATGCCGGGGGAGGGCGGGCATGTCGATCTGCCGGTGAACGATGCTCGGGAGGCGGCGATCCGCCAGGCCATTTCCGAACATACCGGGCATGTCAGTGCCGAGACCGTATTGAGTGGTGGCGGCCTGCTGCGCCTGTATCAGGCGATCTGCACCCTCGACGCCCATGCGCCGACCCTGACGACCCCCGCCGCCATCACCGACGCCGCGCTGTCCGGCGATCCCCTGGCGCTGGCAGTGATCGAGCAGTTCTGTCGCTTCCTCGGCCGGGTCGCCGGCAACGATGTGCTGACCCTCGGCGGCCGTGGCGGCGTGTATATCGTCGGCGGCGTGGTACCGCGTTTCAGCCGCCTGTTCCTGCGCAGCGGCTTTGCCGAAAGCTTCGCCGAAAAGGGCTGCATGAGCGGCTATTTCAAGGACATCCCGGTGTGGCTGGTGACCGCCGAATTCTCCGGTCTGCTCGGCGCCGGCGTGGCCTTGCAGCAGGCGCTGGCGGGAACGTCTAAGGTGTGACCCACGGGCAAGACAAGGACCGCTGTAGTGAGCAAGTCGATTCTGCTGGTGGATGACGACCAGGACATCCGTGAACTGCTGGACGCCTACCTGAGCCGTTGCGGTTTTCAGGTGCGCGCCGTGGCCGACGGCCAGGCCTTTCGCCAGGCGCTGGATGCCGAGGGCAGCGACCTGGTGATCCTCGATGTGATGCTACCCGACGAGGACGGTTTCAGCCTGTGCCGCTGGGTGCGCCAGCACCCGCGCCAGGCGCAGGTGCCGATCATCATGCTGACGGCCAGCTCGGACGAAGCCGACCGGGTGATCGGCCTGGAGCTGGGCGCCGACGACTACCTCGGCAAGCCCTTCAGCCCCCGCGAGCTGCAGGCGCGGATCAAGGCGCTGCTGCGCCGGGCCGGGTTCCAGGCCCCGGGCGGCGAGGTGCTGGCGTTCGATGACTGGCGCCTGGATACCATCAGCCATCGCCTGTTCCACCGCGATGGCGAGGAAGTGATTCTCTCCGGGGCCGACTTCGCCCTGCTCAAGCTGTTTCTCGATCATCCGCAACAGATCCTCGATCGCGACACCATCGGCAATGCCACCCGTGGTCGCGAGCCGATGCCGCTGGACCGCATCGTCGACATGGCGGTCAGCCGCCTGCGCCAGCGCCTGCGCGACACCGACAAGCCGCCGCGGCTGATCCGTACCGTGCGTGGCAGTGGTTACCTGCTGGCGGCCAGTGTTGCTGCGTCGCACTGAGCGCCGCTGGCGCCTGCCGCTGCCGCGTTCGCTGCTGGGGCGGATGCTGCTGCTGACCTTGCTGGTGGTGCTGCTCGCCCAGGGCCTGTCGAGCCTGATATGGCTCTCGCAACTGCGCGCCAGCCAGCGCGAGGGCCTGGTGGCCAGCGCCCGCAGCCTGGCCCATTCGATGAGCGCCAGCGTCAGCTATTTCCGCTCGCTGCCCCTGGCCTACCGGCCGCTGGTGCTGGACCAGTTGCGCAGCATGGGCGGCACGCGCTTCTTCGTGTCATTGAACGATCGCCCGCTGGACATGCAGGTGCTGCCCAGCACGCCGCGCAAGGAGGCGGTGATTGCGGCGGTGGACGAGGTGTTGCGCCAGCGCCTGGGCGAAATGCGCATCTCGGTGGAGTTCGTCAGTCCGCAGGACCTGCGGATCTTCAACAGCGGCCTCAAGCTCGATGAATTGCCGCGCTCCTGGGCCCACTACGCGTTGACCCTGGAGCCGGTGGAGCCGCCGGTGCTGGTGACCCAGATCCGCCTGGCCGAAGGTGAATGGCTGTATATCGCCTCGCTGCTGCCGGAGCCCTACACCACCCTCGAAGACGAAGGCTTGCCGCGCCAGCAGATCCTCTTCATCGGCCTGACCAGTTTCTTCCTGCTGCTGTTCATCGGCCTGCTGGTGCACTGGCAGAGCCGGCCGCTCAAGCGCCTGGCCCTGGCGGCGCGGGAGATGTCCCTCGGCGCGGATGTGGCGCCGGTGGTGGAGGGCGGCGGCAGTGAGGTGGAGGAAGTGGGGCGGGCGTTCAATGCCATGCATGAGCGCATCAGCCGTTATCTCACCGAGCGCAGCCAATTGTTCAGCGCGATTTCCCATGACCTGCGTACGCCCATCACCCGTTTGCGCCTGCGGGTCGAGCTGCTGGAGGACGAGCAGGTCCAGGCGAAATTCGGGCGGGATCTGGATGAGCTGGAGATGCTGGTGAAGGGCGCGCTGCAATGCGTGAAGGACACGGATATCCACGAGAACATCGAAGCCATCGATCTGAACCAGGTGCTGGAATGCCTGGTCGAGCCGTACCTTGCCAGTGGCCGGGTGACCGTCCGCGGGCGTGCCGAGACGGCCTATCCGGGCAAGCCGCTGGCGTTGCGCCGTTGTATCGGCAACCTGATCGACAACGCCCTGAAGTACGGTGAGCGTGCGCACTTGCGGATCATCGATGGCGAGGACAGCTTCGTGCTGCACGTCGATGACGAAGGGCCGGGGGTGCCGGCGCAGCAACTGGAGCAGGTGTTCGAGCCGCATTTCCGCCTGGCCGGGAAACAGCAGGGGTATGGGCTGGGGTTGGGGATTGCCAGGAATATTGCCCATAGCCATGGCGGAGAGGTGAGCCTGAGGAATCTGCGGGAGGGTGGGTTGAGAGTGAGCCTGAGCCTGCCTAGATATCTTGATTGATCTTCCGGGCCCTATCGCTGGCAAGCCAGCTCCCACAGGGTTCTGGGCCAGCCAGAAAATTTGTGAGCGACGCGGAACCTGTGGGAGCTGGCTTGCCAGCGATGAGGCCTGAAGGATCACAGCCAATGTCACTGCCTGGTGACATTCCCGCATCCCTTCGTTACCTCCACCCTCAGATCCCCTGTTTAGACTCCAGGCAAAACAACAAAAAGGCTTTTCCCGATGAATGCGATCACCCGTCTCGCCGCCGTCGTTTCCCTCGCCTCGCTGTTCCCCCTTTCTGCCCTGGCCGCCGACAATCCCGGCACCGTGGACGTTCTCCACTGGTGGACCTCCGGCGGCGAAGCCAAGGCCGTCGAGACCCTCAAGCAGCAGATCCAGAAAGATGGTTTCATCTGGAAGGACAACGCCGTCGCCGGTGGCGGCGGTGCCGCGGCCATGACCGTGCTGAAGACCCGCGCCATCTCCGGCAACCCGCCTTCCGCCGCCCAGATCAAGGGCCCGGATATCCAGGAATGGGGCGCCCTCGGCCTGCTCACCGAACTGGACGACGTGGCCGCCGCCAACCAGTGGGACGACCTGCTGCCGAAGCAGGTCGCCGACATCATGAAGTACGACGGCCACTACGTCGCCGTGCCGGTGAACATCCACCGGGTCAACTGGCTGTGGATCAACCCGCAGGTGTTCGACAAGGCCGGGGCCAAGGTGCCCACTACCCTCGATGAACTCTTCGCCGCTGCCGACAAGCTCAAGGCCGCCGGCTTCATTCCCCTGGCCCATGGCGGCCAGCCGTGGCAGGACAGCACGGTGTTCGAGGACCTGGTCCTGAGCATCCTCGGGCCCAAGGGCTATCACGCCGCCTTCGTCGAGCTGGACGAGAAGACCCTGACCGGGCCACAGATGACCGAGGCCTTCGCCACCCTCAAGCGCCTCGGCACCTACATGGACCCCAACCGCGCCGGGCGTGACTGGAACATCGCCGCTGCCGAGGTGATCAACGGCAAGGCCGGCATGCAGATCATGGGCGACTGGGCCAAGAGCGAATGGAGCGCCGCCGGCAAGGTGGCGGGCAAGGACTACCAGTGCGTGGCCTTCCCCGGCACCCAGGGCAGCTTCGCCTACAACATCGATTCGCTGGCGATGTTCAAGCTCAAGGATGCCAACGACATCAAGGCGCAGAACGACCTGGCCAAGGTCGCCCTGGAGCCGCAGTTCCAGACCGTGTTCAACCAGAACAAGGGCTCGCTGCCGGTGCGCCAGGACATGGACATGAGCCCGTTCGACGCCTGCACCCGGAAGTCGGCGGCGGACTTCAAGGAAGCAGCCAAGGGCGACGGCCTGCAACCGAGCATGGCGCACAACATGGCCACGACCCTGGCGGTGCAGGGGGCGATCTTCGATGTAGTGACCAACTTCCTCAACGATCCCCAGGCCGAGCCGGCGACGGCGGTGAAGCAGCTTAACGCGGCGATCAAGGCGGCCAGGTAGCCCCAATCGCTGGCAAGCCAGCTCCCACAATGTACCGCTGAACCTGTGGGAGCTGGCTTGCCAGCGATGAGGCCCTCCCAAACACCGGAGATCCCCGATCATGACCACTGCAATCGCCCAGCGGCGAGCCTCCCCCCTGGACGCTCTCCAGCGCTGGCTACCGAAACTGGTCCTGGCCCCGAGCATGCTCATCGTGCTGGTGGGCTTCTACGGCTATATCCTCTGGACCTTCATCCTGTCCTTCACCAACTCCAGCTTCATGCCCAGCTACAAGTGGGTCGGCCTGGCCCAGTACGCACGGCTGATGGACAACGACCGCTGGTGGGTGGCAAGCAAGAACCTGCTGGTGTTCGGCGGCCTGTTCATCGCCATCAGCCTGGTGGTCGGAGTGCTTCTGGCCGTGCTGCTGGACCAGCGCATCCGCCGCGAAGGCTTTATCCGCACGATCTACCTGTACCCCATGGCGCTGTCGATGATCGTCACCGGCACTGCCTGGAAATGGCTGCTCAACCCCGGCCTGGGCCTGGACAAGCTGCTGCGCGACTGGGGCTGGGAGGGTTTTCGCTTCGACTGGCTGGTGGACCCGGACCGGGCCGTCTACTGCCTGGTGATCGCCGCCGTGTGGCAGGCCTCGGGCTTCGTCATGGCGCTGTTCCTCGCCGGCCTGCGTGGCGTTGATTCGTCCGTCGTGCGCGCCGCCCAGGTCGATGGCGCAAGCCTGCCGGTGATCTACCTGCGCATCGTCCTGCCGAGCCTGCGCCCGGTGTTCTTCAGCGCGCTGATGATCCTCGCCCATATCGCGATCAAGAGCTTCGACCTGGTGGCGGCCATGACCGCCGGCGGCCCGGGCTACTCCTCCGACCTGCCGGCGATGTTCATGTATTCCTTCACCTTCAGCCGTGGCCAGATGGGCATGGGCTCGGCCAGCGCGATCCTGATGCTGGGGGCGATCCTGTCGATCCTGGTGCCGTACCTGTACTCGGAGCTGCGAGGCAAGCGCCATGACTAGAGCTTCCCGCATTGCCATCTACGCGACCTTGCTGGCGGCCTGCGCGGTGTACCTGATCCCGCTGCTGGTGATGCTCCTGACCAGCTTCAAGAGCCCCGAGGACATCCGCACCGGCAACCTGCTCAGTTGGCCCGAAGTGGTCACCGGGATCGGCTGGATCAAGGCCTGGGACACCGTGGGCGGCTACTTCTGGAACTCGGTGAAGATCACCGTGCCGGCCGTGCTGATCTCGACCCTGCTCGGCGCGCTCAACGGCTACGTCCTGTCGATGTGGCGCTTCCGCGGTTCGCAGCTGTTCTTCGGCCTGCTCCTGTTCGGCTGCTTCCTGCCGTTCCAGACCGTACTGCTGCCGGCCTCCTTCACCCTCGGCAAGCTCGGCCTGGCCAGCACCACCACCGGCCTGGTGCTGGTGCATATCGTCTATGGCCTGGCCTTCACCACGCTGTTCTTCCGCAACTACTACTGCAGTGTGCCGGAGGCCCTGGTGCGCGCGGCGCGGCTGGACGGGGCGGGGTTCTTCATGATCTTCGGGCGGATCCTTTTGCCCATGTCGGTGCCGATCATCATGGTCTGCCTGATCTGGCAGTTCACCCAGATCTGGAACGACTTCCTCTTCGGCGTGGTGTTCGCCAGCGGCGACGCCCAACCGATCACCGTGGCCCTGAACAACCTGGTCAACACCAGCACCGGGGTCAAGGAATACAACGTCGACATGGCCGCGGCGATGATCGCCGGCCTGCCGACCCTGCTGGTCTATGTCCTTGCGGGCAAATACTTCCTGCGCGGGCTCACGGCCGGCGCGGTCAAGGGGTGAAGCATGGCAACGCTGGAACTGCGCAACGTCAACAAGAGCTACGGCAGCGGGCTGCCGGACACCTTGAAAAACATCGAGCTGAAGATCGATTCCGGGGAGTTCCTGATCCTCGTCGGCCCGTCCGGCTGCGGTAAATCCACGCTGATGAACTGCATCGCCGGGCTGGAGCAGATCAGCGGCGGGGCGATCCTGGTGGACGACGCCGATATCAGCGGCATGAGCCCCAAGGACCGGGACATCGCCATGGTCTTCCAGTCCTACGCGCTGTACCCGACCATGAACGTACGCGACAACATCGCCTTCGGCCTGAAGATCCGCAAGATGCCGGCGGCGGCCATCGACGAGGAAGTGGCGCGGGTCTCGCGGCTGCTGCAGATCGAGCATCTGCTGTCGCGAAAACCCGGCCAGCTTTCCGGCGGCCAGCAGCAGCGCGTGGCCATGGGCCGGGCGCTGGCGCGGCGGCCGAAGATCTACCTGTTCGACGAGCCACTGTCGAACCTCGACGCCAAGCTGCGGGTGGAGATGCGCACCGAGATCAAGCTGATGCACCAGCGCCTGAAAACCACCACGGTGTACGTCACCCACGACCAGATCGAGGCCATGACCCTGGGCGACAAGGTAGCGGTGATGAAGGACGGGCTGATCCAGCAATTCGGCACGCCGCAGCAGATCTACAACGATCCGGCCAACCTGTTCGTCGCCAGCTTCATCGGCTCGCCACCGATGAACTTCATTCCGCTGCGCCTGCAACGCCGCGAAGGGCGCCTGCAGGCGCTGCTCGACAGCGGCCAGGCGCGCTGCGAGCTGCCGTTGGGACTGAGCGAGGCGGGGCTGGAGGATCGTGACGTGATCCTGGGTATCCGCCCGGAGCAGATCAGCCTGGCGCCCGGCGAAGGCAACGGCCTGCCGAGCATCCGTGCCGAAGTGCAGATCACCGAGCCCACCGGCCCGGACCTGCTGGTGTTCGTCACCCTCAACCAGACCAAGGTCTGCTGCCGCCTGCCGCCGGATGTCCCGGCACGGGTCGGCGACAGCCTGACCCTGCAATTCGATCCCGCCCGGGTGCTGCTGTTCGACGCTGCCAGCGGCGAACGCCTGGGCGCGATCGGTGCTTCGCCCGCTGTACACGAATCCCCATCGATAACAAGAAACCGAGGAAATAACGGATGGAGTACTTCAAGCGCACTTCAGGAGTGATCCCGCTGGCCGTGCTGGTGGCGGTGGCGAGCAACCCGGCGCTGGCCGCCGGGGCCTTCGAGTCGTCGTCGAAATGGATGACCGGCGACTGGGGCGGGACCCGTACCGAATTGCTGGAAAAGGGCTACGACTTTACCCTCGACTATGTCGGCGAGGCGGCCACCAACCTGCACGGCGGCTACAACGACGACCGTACCGCGCGCTACAGCGACCAGTTCGCCCTGGGCATGAAGCTCGACCTGCAGAAGATCCTTGGCTGGCAGGACGCCGAGTTCAAGCTGGCGATCACCGAGCGCAGCGGGCGCAACCTGTCCAACGACCGCATCAGCGACCCGCGTGCCGGGCAGTTCAGCTCGGTGCAGGAGGTCTGGGGCCGCGGCCAGACCTGGCGGCTGACGCAGATGTGGGTCAAGCAGAAGTACTTTGATGGCGCCCTCGATGTGAAGGTCGGGCGCTTTGGCGAGGGCGAGGATTTCAACAGCTTCCCCTGCGACTTCCAGAACCTGGCGTTCTGTGGCTCCCAGGTCGGCAACTGGGTCGGCGGCATCTGGTACAACTGGCCGGTCAGCCAGTGGGCGATGCGGGTCAAGTACAACCTCACCCCGGAGTTCTTCGCCCAGGTCGGGGTGTTCGAGCAGAATCCGTCGAATCTGGAAACCGGCAACGGCTTCAAGCTCAGCGGCAGCGGGACCAAGGGCATGATCCTGCCGGTGGAGCTGGTCTGGTCGCCCCGGGTCGGCGGGCTGCCGGGTGAGTACCGGCTGGGGTACTACTACAGCACGGCCAAGGCTGACGACATTCGCGACCCGTCGCAAAGCCATTCGAGCAAGCACGGCTGGTGGGTGGTGGCGCAGCAGCAGGTTACCGCGCACGAGGGCGACGCCAATCGCGGGTTGAGCCTGTTCGCCAACTTTACCGTGCACGACAAGGACACCAACGTGGTGGACAACTACCAGCAGGTGGGGATGGTGTACAAAGGCGCGTTCGACGGGCGGCCCAAGGACGATATCGGCGTCGGCGTGGCGCGGATCCACGTCAACGATGACGTGAAGAAACGGGCGGAGCTGATCAATGCCGGCAATGGCATCGACGACTACGACAACCCGGCCTTCGTGCCGATCCAGCGCAGCGAGTACAACGCCGAGCTGTACTACGGCTTCCACGTCACCGGCTGGCTGACCGTGCGGCCGAACCTGCAGTACATCAAGAGCCCGGGCGGGGTGGACGAGGTGGACAATGCACTGGTGGCGGGGATCAAGGTGCAGAGCTCGTTCTGAGGCAACCTTGTAGTAAGTTTACAAACCTTCAGGGCCTCATCGCTGGCAAGCCAGCTCCCACAGGGTTCGCGGTGCACACGGAACCTGTGGGAGCTGGCTTGCCAGCGATAGGGCCCTCAAGAACACTGCAAATTCCGGATCAGCCCAACTCATCATCCAGCGGATACCGACTGGCATTCAGGCTTTCCTTGATCTTCCTCAGATGCGGCTGGAAATCCGCTCCGCGGCGCAAGGTCATGCCCGTCGCCAGCACATCCAGCACCGTCAGCTGGATGATCCGCGAAGTCATCGGCATATAGATATCGGTATCTTCCGGCAACGGGATATTCAGGCTCAGGCTGCTGGCCCGGGCCAGTGGCGAGTTGGCGGCGGTCAGGGCCAGCACCGAGGCGCCGTTGTCCCGGGCCAGTTGCGCCACTTCCACCAGCTCACGGGTACGCCCGGTGTAGGAAATGATCACGAACAGATCCCCGGTATGCGCCACCGACGCCAGCATGCGCTGCATCAGCACATCGGCATGCGCCGACACCGCGAGGTTGAAGCGGAAGAACTTGTGCTGGGCATCCAGCGCCACCGGCGCCGAGGCCCCGAGGCCAAAGAAATGAATCTGCCGGGCCTGGATCAGCATGTCCACGGCGCGGCTGATCAGCACCGGGTCGAGCTGCTGCCAGGCACTGTCGAGGGACGCGATGGTGCTGCCGAAGATCTTTTGCGTGAACGCCGCCGGATCATCGTTGGGCTCCACCGCCCGACTGACGTAGGCTGCACCGCTGGCCAGGCTCTGTGCCAGTTGCAGCTTGAGTTCCGGGTAGCCACTGACGCCGAAGGAGCGGCAGAAGCGGTTGACCGTCGGTTCGCTGACCTTGGCCGCCTGGGCCAGTGCGGCGATGCTGAAGCGGGTGGCCTGTTGAGGGGCGGCGAGGATGACTTCGGCGACTTTGCGTTCAGCCTTGTTCAGCTCGTCGAGACGGCCCTGAATCTGCTCCAGGAGGTTGCGCACGCGGTCCATTCGGGTTCCTTCGGTCGGGGAGTCGGCCAATTCGTGCAAGCACGGGCCGGGTTCACAAGGTCGTATCCTACTAATGGCAGGGTAGACCCACCACTGGTATCTGTACTGCAGGTCAAATGTTGTTGTTCTTACTACATTTAACCTTGCTAACTGTGATGGAAAGCGGTATTTCTACAACCACTTGGTAAAAGAACCTACATCATGTCTTCGATCAGTGTTGAGCCCTGCACCTTTGCCCTGTTCGGCGCCCTTGGCGACCTGGCCTTGCGCAAGCTGTTCCCGGCGCTCTACCAGCTCGACCGCGCCGGGCTGCTGCATGAGCGCACGCGCCTGCTGGCCCTGGCCCGCGAGGCCGGCAGCGTGCAGGAGCACCTGGCGTCGATCGAAGCGCACCTGCATGAGTTCGTCGCTTCCGAGGCCATCGAAGTCACGGCTCTCCAGCGTTTTCTCGCGCGCCTGAGCTACCTGCACATGGATTTCCTCGATGCCGGGGCCTATCCGCTGCTGGCCGAACAGGTCGCGCCCGACGCGCCACTGATCGCGTATTTCGCCACGCCGGCGGCAGTCTATGGCGGAATCTGCGAGAACCTGGCGAAAATCGGCCTGGTCGAGCGCACCCGGGTGGTACTGGAAAAGCCCATCGGCCATGACCTGGAGTCGTCGCGCCGGGTCAACGACGCGGTGGCGCAGTTCTTCCCGGAAAACCGCATCTATCGCATCGACCATTACCTGGGCAAGGAAACGGTGCAGAACCTGATCGCCCTGCGCTTTGCCAACAGCCTGTTCGAGACCCAGTGGAACCAGACCTCCATTTCCCATGTGGAAATCAGCGTCGCCGAGAAGGTCGGCATCGAGGGGCGCTGGGGCTATTTCGACAAGGCCGGGCAACTGCGCGACATGATCCAGAACCACCTGCTGCAACTGCTCTGCCTGATCGCCATGGACCCGCCCAGCGACCTCTCCGCCGACAGCATCCGCGACGAGAAGGTCAAGGTGCTCAAGGCCCTGGCGCCGATCACCGGCGAGGGCCTCGGCACCCGGGTGGTGCGCGGCCAGTACATTGCCGGGCACAGTGACGGCCGGGCGCTGCCGGGCTACCTCGACGAAGACAATGCCAACACCCACAGCGACACCGAAACCTTCGTCGCCCTGCGCGCCGATATCCGCAACTGGCGCTGGGCCGGGGTGCCGTTCTACCTGCGCACCGGCAAGCGCATGCCGCAGAAGCTGTCGCAGATCGTCATCCACTTCAAGGAACCGCAGCACTATATCTTCGCGGCGGAACAGCGTTTGCAGATCGGCAACAAGCTGATCATCCGCCTGCAGCCCGACGAGGGCATCTCGCTGCGGGTGATGACCAAGGAGCAGGGCCTGGACAAGGGCATGCAACTGCGCAGCAGCCCGCTGCAACTGAATTTCTCCGACGGCACCTTTCGCAGCGCACGGATCCCCGATGCCTATGAGCGGCTGCTGCTGGAGGTGATGCGCGGCAATCAGAACCTGTTTGTGCGCAAGGATGAAATCGAATACGCGTGGAAATGGTGCGACCAGCTGATCGCCGGCTGGAAACAATCCGGCGAACCGCCCCGACCCTATGCTGCGGGAACCTGGGGGCCGGTGGCGGCGGTGGCACTGATTACCCGCGATGGGAGGTCCTGGTATGGCGATATCTGAAGTGCAGTGGCCGGCAACGGTCACGCTCCATGAATTGAAGAGTGCCGAGCAACTTGCTTGGCAGTTGGCCACGGACGTTGCCGGGCGCCTGCGCACGGCGATTGCCGGGCAGGGCAGGGCGACCCTGGTGGTCTCCGGCGGACGCAGCCCGGTGGCGTTCTTCCAGGCCCTCGCGCAAGAGGCGCTGGACTGGTCGAAAGTCACCGTCAGCCTTGCCGACGAGCGCTGGGTGCCGGTGGAACATGCCGACAGCAACGAGGGTCTGCTGCGCCGTCATCTGCTGACGGGCAATGCGGCCAAGGCGCGCTTCGTTGGCCTCTATCGCAGTGCGGCGAGCCTCGACGCCGCCGCCGAGGCCGCCGAACAGGCCCTGGCCGAGCTGCCGCCGATCGATGTGCTGGTGCTGGGCATGGGGGATGACGGCCATACCGCCTCGCTGTTCCCCGCGAGCCCCAATCTTGCTGACGGCCTGAGTCTGCTGAGCAAGCGTCGCTGCCTGCCGATGCTGGCGCCGAGTGTGCCGCACCAGCGCATCAGCTTGACCCGGCGGCTATTGGCCACGGCCGGCTTCACCGTCTTGTCCGTGCAAGGTGCGGGCAAACTCGCTACCCTGCGCGCCGCGCTGGCGGGCAACGAGCTGGCGCAGATGCCGATTCGCGCCTTTCTTCACGACCCTTTGAGCATCTACTGGTGCCCATGAGCCAAGGACCCCTGTCATGACCACGCTCGAACGCCCAACGCCATTGCTGACCATGGCCGAAAAGATCGCCCGGATCGACGCGATCTGCGACCAGGCGCGCATCCTGCCGGTGATCACCATCGCCCGCGAGGCCGACATCCTGCCCCTGGCCGATGCCCTGGCCGCCGGCGGCATCCGCACCCTGGAAGTGACCCTGCGCTCCGAGCACGGCCTCAAGGCCATCAAGGTGTTGCGCGAGCAACGTCCTGAGCTGTGTGTCGGTGCCGGTACGGTACTGGATCGCTCGCAGTTCGATGCGGTGGAGGAGGCGGGGGCGCAGTTCGTGGTGACGCCGGGAGTGACCCGGGAAATCCTGCAAGCGGGCGTCGAGAGTGACATCCCGCTGCTGCCGGGGATCAGCACGCCGTCGGAAATCATGATGGGCTACGCCCTCGGCTACCGGCGCTTCAAGCTGTTCCCGGCGGAAATCAGCGGCGGTATTGCGGCGATCAAGGCCTATGCCGGGCCCTTTGCCGATGTGCGCTTCTGCCCGACGGGCGGGGTGCGGCCGGATAACCTGCTTAGCTACATGAACCTGCCGAACGTGATGTGCGTGGGCGGGACCTGGATGCTGGACAGTAGCTGGATCCGCAATGGCGACTGGGCTGCGGTGGAGAAGTGCAGTGCCGAGGCGATGGCGCTGCTCGCTGGATAATTTTTGCAACTGGTCGGGATTTGTGGCGATCTCTAGGGCCTCATCGCTGGCAAGCCAGCTCCCACAGGGTCCGAGTGCGCCGCAGAACCCTGTGGGAGCTGGCTTGCCAGCGATGAGGCCAGTCCAAACAGCACAAACCTGGCGGTCAGAACGAATCCAGCACCTTCACCGTCGCCAGCCGCTCCTGGGTAATGGTCCGGTACTTGTCCAGCGCCCGGTCGCCAAACTCCATCCGCGAGCTGAACGCCGGGCTGCTGCCCATGCGTTCCCGGTCGATCCGCACATTGTCGAGCTTTGCCTGCTTGATCCGCTGATACTGCGCTTCGCTGACCTCGACCCCGGCGACTACCGCTGGCGTCGGCCCGCTGTAGCGGCTGGTCGGGGTGATGAAGTCGACGCTGCGGCCCTGTGCATCGAAGGCCTTGAGGAAGATGAACCAACCCTTGCCTTCACAGGAGTTCGGTTCCGGACAGACTTCGACCCCGGTGGGCAGCCCGGGGACATTGGCCACGTACAGTTGCAGCTCGGGCTCGATGAAGGCGAGCATGGCCTGGAGCTTGGCGAAGGCCTGTTCCAGTGGCTGGCCGCCACGGGGCAGGTACATCGACTGGGTGGCGAACTCCAGTTGCCCGCGCTGCAGGTCACCCTCGGACAGGGGCATCGCCAGCATGCGGCTGCGCAGTTGCTCGAAGCGGGCTTCGTTCTTTTCCGCCTGGGCACCTGTCACCACGGCCGGGACATTGCCGCCAGCCGGCGGCGCCACTACCACCACGGGCTGCGCGGCTGGCGCGACGGCCTGGGCGAAGCCCCGCTTGAAACCGTGATAGAACGACACGCCGAATGACATCCCGAACATCACCGCGAACGCCAGCATGAACAGCATCCAGCAGCGGAACGCGGTGCTGCTGATCAGGCGCCCGAGAAAGCGCTGCCACAGGGTCATGGCTGGCGCCTCGAACACCAGGCGATGCCTGAAGAACTCGCGTACCCCTTGTGCGACCAGGGCATCGTCGCAGTCGATGCCCTGGCCTTTGTAGTACGCGCGAATCCGCTCCGCCACTTCCGCTTCGCGCCGGGGCAGGTCGAGGTGCTCCTCGACCTCCATGCGGCGGTGGCGCAGCTCGTCGACGAGCGCCATGGCGCCCATCTGTTCGGAGAGAAGTCCCTTGCTCATTCCGCGGCCTTGGTCAGCAGTGCGGCGAAGGCGCGTTTGGCGTCCTCGACGGCGATCGCGATGTCCCGCGAGGCGTTGCTGGCCTCGGTGCGGTAGTTGTCGGTGAGGGTCTTCATGTCGCTCTGGAAGGCCAGGGTGGCCTGGGCCAGGGCGCGCACCGAGTCGACCCGCAGGGTCGAGCCGTAGCTGGCCTTGAGGGCATCGTTGAGCTGCTGCTGGGAGCTGGCGCCCAGGGCTTCCAGGCCCTTGCTGATGCCTTCGGTAGTGGCGTTGAGGGTGTGGGTGGCCTCGGCCATGCCCTGGTTGGCGGTGAAGGACACGGCCAGGCTGGTCAGGACGATTTCGTTGGTGGAGAAGAACGAGACCATGCGCTGGTACTGACGCTCCTTGACCATGTGCACCTGGCTGATGCGGGCGAAGACCATTTCTGCGGTGTTGTAGCCGACCCGCAGGTCATCGGCGATGTCCTTGATGATCTGGAAACGCTTGTCTTCGTTCTGCAGTTCGCGCACCGCCAGGTCGCGCTTGAGCTCCAGCGCCGCACGTTCGGCGGCGGGGACTTCTTCCGTGGTAGCCACGGCCTGGTTGGCGGCGTCCAGTTCCTCGCTGCGCCGGGCCATGGACTGGTGGGCCACGGCCAGCACTTCCTGGGCGTTGACCTCGGCATTCTTCATCGCCAGGCGGAAGTCCATGTACGCCTCGAGGATCGCGTTCTCCCGGGCGATCTGCTGGTTGGCCGCCTTGCACGCTTCCAGGTAGTGCTTGCGGATGTCCTCGAAGCGGCTGGGGATCGAACCGCGGCGCATGTTCATCCAGGTCAGCTTGAGGCGTTCCATGGTGTCCAGGCGGCCATCCTCCATCCACGAGGCCATGGACGCGGCATCCTCGCGAATCGAGGTGAAGCTGTTGGTGATGTCCATGAAGCGGGTGGACACGTCCATGCCCTCGATCTGCTCGCGGACCATGCTGTTGAAACTGGTGGACTGCTGCAGCACCACTGCGATGCCGGTGACCTTGTCGTTGTCGTAGTGCGCGACCTTGTCCAGCAGGGCCAGGACCGGGGCGTCCTGGACCGGTTTGCCGAGGTCCACGCCGATGGTGCGCAGGCCGGTGATGGCGCGTTCGAGGTATTGGCTCATGGGTGTCCTTACGAGGTGAGGCTTTGATCGGTGATCCGCTGCGCGTCAGGCGCGGCGAGGCTGGCGGGTTGCGCCTGCTCGGTGTCGGTGAACCACTGGCGCTGCTTGTCGAAGACTTCGATCAGGTCGACGGCGCTCAGGTTGCGCTTCATGTAGCTGGCGATCAGGTCGGGATAGTCGAGGCTGGCGGGGTAGCTGTAGAAGCGCTCGGTGTTGTACAGGCAGGGGCACTGTGCTTCGAAGTCTTCGTCCTCTTCATCGTCATGCACGATGTGGTGACAAGCGCAGTTGCACGAGGCATCGCAGGTATTGTCCGTCTTGCGCAGGTCGCGCAAGGCCCATTCCAGCTCCTTGGCGTGCACGTAGTCGTCCATCGCCTGCCCGGTGCGCTCGTTGCTGTTGTCCAGCGTTTCGTTGACCGCATTCAGCGCCTCCCAGTGCCGGTCGAAAGGCTGGCGGTCATCGGGGTGGCGTTCGATGAGGATTTCCATGACCTGGTAGAGGTCTTCTGCGGCGATCTGCTCATCCACCCACTGGGTGATCTCGTTGCCCAGTTCGTCCCGTTCGTCATCGTTGAAGGCGTCGAGCTCGTCGTAGGCATCGTTGGCGCGCCGCTTGGCGGCAATGATCTGCTTGACCAGCAGGGTGAAACGCAAGCCGTCGGGGCCGCTTTTCAGCTTGTCGAGGCCGCTGAGCCAGGAGCTCGCATTGCCGTGCTCCAGGGCCTGGATGCGCTTGGCGCATTCACTGACCAGGTCATTCACGGCGTCGGGCATGGAGCGCAGGATCAGCTCGTTGCGGCGGTTCTCGCGATAGTTGACCTTGCTCGCCAGCCAGTCGTCGAACGTCCGCCACAGCCCGCTGCGGGCGTAATCGTCGGTGCCATAGCGGCGCTTGCGCAGGTAGACGTAGAAGCCGTTGCGCTCGTACGCCGGCATCTTTTCGTCCCGCTCCCTGGCGAGGCGGGCCAGAGACTCGCCAAGGCGTGCGTGTTCGGCAGACAGGTTATCGATACGTTGCTGGTAGCCGGCGAAGTCGGGATTTTCCAGGTACTGGCGCCAGAGTTGCAGTTGCTGCTGTTCGCGCTGGGCGAGCAGCAGGCGAAATTCTCCGACCAGCCGGGTGATGTCCTGTTCTATCGCCTTCAGGGCCTGGCTTGCCTTGGCCACCAGCGCCGCGCGTTGTCCGAGGGCGTGACGGACTTCGCTTTCAAGATGGGCATTGTGCAGCGGTACGTCCGGCTGCTGGCGCAGGTCGGCGATGATGTCCTGGACCGTACTTGTGTGGCGGTGCCAGGCATCGAGCTGCGCCGATTCATGCCCGCCAAGAATGACTTCGTAGTGGCGGACATTGTCTTCCACCAAGGCCAGCAAGGCCCCTGGTGTCAGGTTTTCAGTGCTCACGTCGTCCATGACCTCGATACGGTGAGGGGTAAATAGAGTGGCGGCAGTATACCCAGTGGTGGCGGCAAATTAATGGCGTTTTCCTTCGGCGGGGAAATTAAAAACCGCCGGCAAGCGGCGGTTGTAATGATCGCGCGACCTGGATCACGCCACCTTGAAGCGGCTCACCAACTGCTGCTGGTGTTCCGCCAGGCGTGCCAGTTCCTGGCTGGTCACCGCCGTCTGCTGGGCCCCGGCACTGACCTGGATGACCAGGTCGTTGATCTCGTTGACGTTGCGGTTGATGTCCTCGGACACCGCGCTCTGCTCCTCGACG
This sequence comes from Pseudomonas putida, assembly GCF_001941965.1. Taxonomy (GTDB): domain Bacteria; phylum Pseudomonadota; class Gammaproteobacteria; order Pseudomonadales; family Pseudomonadaceae; genus Aquipseudomonas; species Aquipseudomonas putida_L. The sequence goes on from NZ_MKZO01000075.1 coordinate 187,022, forward strand.
GCCGAGGCGATCTGCAGGGTACGGTCGCTGATGTTGGCCACGCCTTCGGTGATCCGCTCCAGCAGCTCGCCGGCTCGGCCGATGCGCTGGGCGCCTTCCTGGGCCTTGCCGAGGGTGTCGAGCATCGAGGCGTTGGCGCGGTCGGAGCCGGCCTGCAGGTTGCTGATCATCTGCTGGATGCTGCCGGTGGATTCCTGGGTGCGCTGGGCCAGGGTGCGCACCTCGGTGGCGACCACGGCGAAGCCACGACCGTGGTCACCGGCCCGGGCCGCCTCGATGGCTGCGTTGAGCGCCAGCAGGTTGGTCTGGTCGGCGATATCGCGGATCACGTCGAGCACCGAGGTGATGGCGTCGCTTTCCTGCTTGAGGTTGTCGATGATGTCCGCCGTCTGCTCGGCCTGGCCGGAGAGTTCGCGGATCAGCTGGATGGTGCCTTCGATTTCTTCGCGGCCCTGGGTGGTGCTGGCGTGGATCTGCTTCGACAGGTCCGCCGCGTCGCTGGTGCTGTGGGCGACATCGCGCACCGTGGCGCTCATTTCGTTGATCGCGGTGGCGACCGACTCGGTGCTCATGCGCTGTTGCTCGACGCTGCGGCTGGTCTGCAGGGTGACCGCCGAGGATTCTTCGGCCGCCGTGGCAACCTGGGTGGTGGCGCTGCCGATTTCCTCGATGACGCTGGTCATCCCCCGGGCCATGCGGTCGAGGTTGTCGGCGATCTGGCCGAATTCGTCCCGGCTGCGGTAGTGGGTGCGCACGGTGAGGTCGCGGTTGGACAGGCCGTTCAGGGTGGCATTGATATCGACCACGGCGTTGCCGATGGCGCGGATGATGATCCACGACAGCAAGGCCACCACCAGCAGCGCCAACAGCGCGCCGAGGACGGTCAGCCACAGCGCCTGGCTGGCGCGGTCCAGCGCTTCCTGGGCGAGGGCACCGACATTCTGTGCAAGGCTCTTCTCCACTTCGCTCATCTGGTCGATGCGCTGGGTCGAGGTTTCGAACCAGGCTTCCGGGGTGATCGCCAGGGACTGCCCCAGCGGAACCTCGAAGGCCATGCGTTGCAGCCGGCTGACATCGCTGGCGGCACTGGTGCGCAGGCGGGCGTCATATTGGTCGAGGAGGGTGGCCGGGACCTTGAGACGGAAGCCTTCGGAATAGGCGGAATACTCGCCGAGGTTGCGACTGAAGCGCGACAGCAGGTTGGCGTCGAAATGGTCCTGGCTGAAGACCAGGCCCAATAACACCCGCTCGCGGCCGGCACGTTCCTTGAGTTCGATGAATTGATTGAGTGCGCCCAGTGCGCGAATGACGCCGGGGTCGCTTACATGGCCTTCGAGTTCATGGGTAAAACCGATCAGGCGTTGAATGAGTGCGGTATAGCGCTCACCGGAAACTGTGCTGGTGATCGCCAGCTTGTCGACGTGCGCACGTAATTGCCCCAGTTCTTCCAGACTGCCCAGCAGTTTCTTCGTCTCGCTGTTCTGCAGGGCGGAAAGTGCCCTTACGCCTGTGTCGCTGTCCTGGCGCATCTGGCTTAGGCGATCGCCCATGCTCTTGCCCGAACTGCCGATGAACACGCCGCTGGCGCCGCGCTCACGCTGCAGGGTGGTGATCAGCTGGCTGAGGGTTTGTGCCGCAGAACTGGCGTCAACCGTGGCCTGCATGTCGCTGTGGGTCTTGAAGTTGCTGGAGATGAAGAGGGTGGAAAGTATAAGGAATCCACTTAAGGGTAATATCAGGATCAATAACAATTTATAGCGAAGTGGCAGGTTGGTGAGCATGTTTCTATTCCCGAAAAAGTTCTGCAAGGGTTGGCATACACGAGCGCGCTGATATTGTTGTTTGAGTGATAGCGCATAGCCATTATGGTACGGCCGTGCAGAAAGTGATGGAAGTCAGGAAGTAGGGATAATGTGATTGGGTTTGTATTAAGTGTTGTAAATGAATAAAACAGCTGATCCAGATCATTACTTTATCGCGGGCAAAAAAAATGCCCGCCTGGATGGGCGGGCATTGGTTCGCGCGGTGACTCAGCGCATCACGCGGCCTTGTTGGCGGCCTGCTGGCTCAGGGAACGGTTCAGCGCGCTGAACAGGGCCTTGAAGCTGGCGGTGGTAATGTTTTCATCGATGCCCACGCCGTGGACCGGACGGCCACCGGCAACGCGCAGTTCAATGTACGCCGCGGCCTTGGCATTGGTGCCGGCGCCGATGGCGTGCTCGTTGTAGTCCATGATCTCCACGGCAACCGGCAGGCCGGCGACCAGGGCTTCCAGGGCGCCATTGCCCTTGCCGCGCCAGTGCAGGGTGGTTTCGCCTTCGCCGGCGACTTCCACTTCCACGGCGCTGTGGCCGTTCTCTTCCTGCAGGCGGTGGCTGACCAGTGCGTACGGCGCGTTGGCTTGCAGGTATTCGCGGTGCAGCAGGTTGTAGATCTGCTGGGCGGTCATTTCCAGGCCGAGACGGTCGGTTTCACCCTGGACCACCTGGCTGAACTCGATTTGCATGCGACGCGGCAGGCTGATGCCGTATTCCTGTTCCAGCAGGTAGGTGATACCGCCCTTGCCGGACTGGCTGTTGACGCGGATCACCGCCTCGTAGCTGCGGCCGATGTCGGCCGGGTCGATCGGCAGGTACGGCACTTCCCACAGGGTGTCTTCTTTCTGCTGGGCGAAGCCCTTGCGGATGGCATCCTGGTGCGAGCCGGAGAACGCGGTGTGGACCAGGTCGCCGACATACGGGTGACGCGGGTGCACCGGCAACTGGTTGCACTCCTCGACGACCTTGCGCACGCCGTCGATATCGGAGAAGTCCAGCTCAGGGTCGATGCCCTGGGTGTAGAGGTTCAGGGCCAGGGTCACCAGATCGACGTTGCCGGTACGCTCGCCGTTGCCGAACAGGCAGCCTTCGGCGCGGTCGGCGCCGGCCATCAGGCCCAGCTCGGTGGCGGCGATGCCGGTGCCGCGGTCGTTGTGGCAGTGCAGGCTGATCAGCACGCTGTCACGACGGTTGACGTTGCGGCAGAACCACTCGATCTGGTCGGCGTAGACGTTCGGCGTCGAGACTTCGACGGTGGCCGGCAGGTTGAGGATGATCTTGTGTTCCGGGGTCGGGTTCCACACCTCGATCACTGCGTCACAGACTTCCTTGGCGAATTCCATTTCAGTGGCGCTGAAGGTTTCCGGCGAGTACTGGAAGGTCCACTGGGTTTCCGGCTGCTGGGCAGCGTACTTGACGAACAGCTTGGCCGCGTTCACCGCGATGTCCTTCACGCCTTGCTTGTCCTGGTTGAAGACGATGCGGCGGAACGACGGGCTGGTGGCGTTGTACAGGTGGACGATGGCCTTCTTCGCCCCGCGCAGGGATTCGAAGGTGCGCGAGATCAGGTCTTCGCGGGCCTGGGTCAGCACCTGGATGGTGGTGTCGTCAGGGATGTGGCCGTCTTCGATCAGGGTGCGGACGAAGTCGAAGTCGGTCTGCGAGGCGGACGGGAACGATGCTTCGATTTCCTTCACGCCCACGCTGACCAGGGTCTTCCAGAAGCGCAGTTTCTTTTCCGAGTCCATCGGCTCGATCAGCGACTGGTTGCCGTCGCGCAGGTCGGAGCTGCACCAGATCGGCGCCTGGGTGATGGTCTTCGACGGCCAGGTACGGTCAGGCAGGTCGATGGTCGGGAAGGCGCGGTATTTCTTCGAAGGGTCTTTGAGCATGGACATGAGAGCAATCCTTTAAATGCGGCCTGGAACGGGCCTGCCGAAAATAGAAATTCTGGAATGGGCGAGGCGACGCGATTCAGCTTGGTAGTCGTGCACTGACCAGGCAAAGGCTGCGGTGTTGGCGAAGGAGGATAAGCGTTTCAAAGGTTTTCATGCCTTCAACCCTACCCAGTGAGGTGAAAGATGGCAAGCACCTCGAAAAAATTGATAGAAATGTGCGAGATCTGACTTTTATCGGCATTTAATCGCGCTCCGCAACGAAAAAGACCGCGTCGGTTGCGCGGTCTTTTTGATTGGCGCAACCGCGCCGTCGGGCTTGTTGCTCAGGGCTGGAAGGCACCGATGAAAATCGCCGGGTCAACCCGCGCATCGTTGAGGCTGATGTTCCAGTGCATGTGCGGCCCGGTGGCCCGGCCGGTGGAGCCGACTTTGCCGACCACCGCACCACGGGTCAGCACCTGGCCCGATTTCACATCGATCTTCGACAGGTGGCAGAACATGCTGATGAAGCCCTGGCCGTGATCGACGAACACCGTGTTGCCATTGAAGAAGTAGTTGCCGGTGAGGATCACCTTGCCGTTGGCCGGGGTCTTGATCGGCGTGCCGGCGGGCACGGCGAAGTCCAGGCCCGAGTGCGGGTTGCGTTCTTCGCCATTGAAGAAGCGGCGCACGCCGAAACGGCTGGACAGCGGGCCGCTGACCGGCTTGTCGAGGATCAGGTTGCTCGGGGTGCCCGGGCTGAAGCTGCGGTAGGCCTTGATCTGCTCGGCCAGTTCGGCGTCGATGCGCTTGAGGTCGGCGGGGTTCGGGTTGACCTGGCGCTGGTTCTTCAGGGTGATGTGCTGTTCCTGGTACTTCTTGCTGCCAACGGTGAAGTTCAGGGTGCGGTTGCCCTGGATGAGGCTGGCGCTGCCGGGCTTCTGGGTCAGGGGGATACCGACGATGGCCAGCCAGTTGTTCTGTTCCTTCACTACCAGCACCGGCTTGCCATCGAAGCGGGCGGTCAGTGGCTGGGCCGAGGGGCCGAGGTCGACCACCGCGACGCCGCCGGGCACCGGCTTGTTCAACTGGCGGGTGATGTAGCTGGCCTGGGCGCTGCTGGCGAAGGCCAGGCACAGCAGGAAAAATGCAGAAAGCAGTCGTGGCATGGGTTCAGTCCAGAAGGGAAAGCGTGACCGGAGTCTGGTGGTTGTCCTCGACCCGCACCAGCAGTTCGCCTTCGCCGAGGCGGGCTTTCAGGCGCTGGCCGTTCTGCGTTTGCGCGGCGCTGCGAATCGCCTGGCCGCGCTCGTCGAGGAGGATGCTGTAGCCGCGGCCGAGGGTCGCCAGCGGGCTGACCACTTCGAGCATCTGCACCTGGGCCTGGAGTTGCTGGCGGCGGTCCTTGAGGGTTTCGCGCATGGCCCGGGGCAGGCGTTCGGAAAGGTTGTCCAGGCGCTGCTTGAGCAGGGCCAGGGCGCGTCCCGGATGCTGCGCGGCGAGGCGGGTGTCGAGACGGGCCAGGCGCTCGCGGCGCTGATCGAGGTGACGCTCGAAGGCACGGCGCAGGCGCATGTCCAGGTCATCAAGGCGTTGGGCCTGCTGGCGCAGCCGCTCGCCCGGATGACGCAGGCGTCGGCTCAGGCCATCGAGGCGCAGGCGGTCGTGCATCAGGCGGTTCTGCATGCGCAGCAGCAGGCGCCGTTGCAGGCTTTCCAGGCGGCGTTGCAGATCGCTGCTGTCCGGCGCCAGCAGTTCGGCTGCGGCGGACGGGGTCGGGGCGCGGACGTCGGCGACGAAGTCACTGATCGACACATCGGTTTCATGGCCCACGGCGCTGACGATCGGCGTCACGCAGGCGGCGATGGCGCGGGCCACGGCCTCTTCGTTGAAGCACCAGAGGTCTTCCAGCGAGCCGCCGCCGCGGGCCAGGATCAGCGCGTCGAAGCCCTGGGCATCGGCCTTCTGGATGGCGCGGACGATCTGCCCGATGGCTTCGCGGCCCTGCACGGCGGTGGGCAGCAGGTTCAGTTCGACCTGTGGGGCGCGACGGCGGAACACGCTGATGATGTCGCGGATCACGGCGCCGGTGGGCGAACTGATGATGCCGATGCGCTGCGGGTGGGCGGGCAACGGGCGCTTGCGTTCGGCGGCGAACAGGCCCTCGGCGCTGAGCTTTTCCTTCAGCGCCTCGAAGGCCAGGCGCAGGGCGCCATCACCGGCGGGCTCGACGGTGTCGAGGATCAGCTGGTAGTCGCCGCGTCCTTCGAACAGCGAGACCTTGCCGCGTACCTTGACCGCCAGGCCGTCACGCAGGGCCTGGCGGACCCGCGCGGCGTTGTTGCGGAACAGCGCACAGCGCACCTGGGCACCGCTGTCCTTCAGGGTGAAATAGACATGGCCGGAAGCCGGGCGGGCGAGGTTGGATATCTCGCCCTCGACCCAGATGCTGCTGAAAACATCTTCCAGCAGCACGCGGGCGCGGCCGTTGAGTTGGCTGACGGTGAGCACTTCACGGTCGAGGCCGAGGCGTTCGAAAGGGTCTCTGATCATGGGGTGGGACTATAAAGGATCGTGGGGGGCATGTCTGTCGGGCTGTGTGTCGGGGCTGGTTGTCTGAGCGCTGAATGGCTATTTACCTATTTTCGGGATGATGATGGCCGCAAGTCGCTTGTCGAGAGACTGCATGATGGCCACCAGGCGCAAGCCGACAGATCTTCAGCGTTCTCCAGATCGAGCGCCGCCCGCGCGGCGCATCGCTGGCAAGCCAGCTCCCACATTTGTTGCAACGTGCCATGGCCTGTGTGATCTCCGTTGCCTGCCTTGGGTGTTCGGCGAACTATCGCGAGGAGGCTTTTCGACTTGGCGCGATACGGCGTCGTACAAACAAAGCGGTCAACCATGGCCTTACAGACATAGGTACGTTGCAACAAATGTGGGAGCTGGCTTGCCAGCGATGCGCCGCGCGGGCGGCGCTCGATCTCAAGGGCGCTAGAGAAGTCATGACAAACACCTGTCAGCCCTAATCCGATAGACCGACGAACCCTCTCAAGTCACAAGATGTGTAGATACCCATATCCATCGCGGGCGGCATCAATCCTCCTGCATATGGCTGAGGAATTGCCTGACCAGCAAACCGGCATCCCGGCGGTAGGCAATGGCGACCGTACTGACACAGCCCGGGTCGGCTAGCTCGATGAAGCGCAGCGTCGACGGCGCAATGTCCTGCATGCAGCGCGGCAGCAGGGCCACACCAAATCCGGCCTGGATCAACTGCAACTGGGTAGTCTTGCGCGACACCACCCGTGCTGGCCGAGGAAAGAAGCCGGCAGCCATGCACAACTCCGCCGACAGATAACTCAGGCCACCACGCTGACGATGCGGAATGGAGATGAACGGCTCCCCGGCCAACTCCGTCAGCCGAACATTCTCACGGCCTGCCAGTTCATGCTCCTCGGCCACCGCCAGCAGCAGCGGCTCCTCGAACAGCGGTTCGACACACAACCCTTCATGCTGGCGCAGCACCGGCAACCTCAGCAGCCCGATATCCAGGCGCCCGTCGGCCAGCTCCTCAAGCTGGCCTTCCGAGGAAAGCTGGGCTATTTCCATGGAGATCCCGGCATTCTCGTGCAGGTAACCGCTGACCCGCTGCAACAGGGCGCCGGTCAGCGGCACCGTGCTGGAATGGCTCAGGCGCAGGCTGCCGCGCAGGCCCTGGCCGACGGCGCGGGCCAGGTCACTGGCCTTGTCCAGATCCAGCAACAGGTTGCGCGCCCGCGGCAGGAAGGCCGCGCCGGCAGCGGTGAGACGGGGGAGGCGGGCAGTGCGTTCGAACAGCGCGGTGTCGAGTTGCTGTTCCAGTTCGCGGATCTGTCGGCTCAACGCCGACTGGGCGATATACAGGCGCTCGGCCGCAGCACTGAAGCTGCCGCTCTCGGCGATTTCAACGAAGTAGCGCAATTGGCGGGTGGAGATCATGAGCTATGCCGTTTCGAGATGGCTGATGGCGATATTGCATATTAGTCGGCATGGCTGCCCGCTGGTTAAGGTGCGCTGAAAACATATTCAAGGTGTTGCCCGGATGCTCGCTGACCTGTTTGCCCAACTGCCGTTTTCCCTGCTCGACTGGCTGCCGATCCTGTTAGGCGTGGCCGCTGCCTATGTGGTGTTCGGCATCGCCGGCTTCGGCACCGCCCTGGTGGCCGGGCCGATCCTGATCAACTTCATGCCGCTGTCGCGGATCATCCCGTTGCTGGTGCTGCTGGATTTCGTCGCTGCCTTCGGCAACTGGCTGCCGGCGCGCAAGGCGGTGAACAAGGGCGAATTGCTGCGCCTGCTGCCGTTCATGGCCCTGGGCTGCACCCTGGGCGTGGTGTTCCTGCTCAACCTGCATGCCGATGTACTGATGTTGCTGATGGGCCTGTTCATCAGCGCCTACGCGCTCTATAGCCTGGCGGTGAAGGTCAAACCGGCCAACCTGGCGGCGGGCTGGTCGGTGCCGGCGGGGACGGTGGGCGGGCTGTTCGGTGCATTGTTCGGCAGCGGCGGCTTTCTCTACGCGCTGTACCTCAATGCCCGGCTGGACTCGACCGAGCAGGCGCGGGCGACCCAGAGCGCGCTGATCAGTTGCAGCACCGTGGTGCGCCTGAGCCTGTTCCTGATCGCCGGGGTGTATGCCGACCTGCCGCTGTTGCTGCTGGCGGCGTGCCTGCTGCCGATGATGTGCCTCGGCCTATGGGTGGGCCGACGCCTGACCCTGAACATGTCCCGCGAGGCCTTCGTGCGCCTGGTGACCTGGCTGGTGCTGGCCAGTGGCGTGGCACTGATCGGTCGCTGGCTGAGTCAGGTAAACTGGTGACTTTGAACCGACCCGACCGCTGTCATGATCACCCAGAGCATCATCGTTCCGAAAATGTCCTCCATTCCCGTGCACGAAGCCCGTGCACGGGCCATCCTGCGCTGGCTGGTGCGCGAGAAGATCGTCGAGGAAGCCCTGAGCACCTGCGGCGGCACCGGCAACCGCATGGGCCATGCCATCGCCGAGGGCGCGCGCAAGGTGGTCGAACGGCCCGAGCTGCTGCCGTTCGGCAAGCGCATCAACGGCCTGGAGATCATCACCAAGCGCTGCATCTATACGCCGTCGCAGGATTTCCTCGAGGAAGCCGGCTGTCCGGAGTGCCGCCGGGAGATCGGCGAGGCGCTGTTCGAAAGCCTGGAAGAGTGGATGCCGGCGCAGACCGACAACTTCACCTGCCCCGAATGCGGCCATGAAGACGACATCAACGGCTTCCTTTTCCTCCAGCCGTGTGCCTTTTCCAACCTGGGCTTCATCTTCAATGGGTGGGCCGATGCCGGTTTCAAACCTGCCTTCCTCGACGCCTTCGCCGACTGGCTGGACCAGCCCGTGGCGGTAGTGCGCGGGACGCTTGGCGGCAACTGACCGAAGGCCCATCTTTGCATTGAGCGAAACGGCGCGCATGAGTATAATGGCGCGCTTCCATTTTTCCCGCCCGGGAGCCCCCGCGATGCTGCGTATCAGCCAAGAAGCCCTGACCTTCGACGACATTCTCCTTGTACCTGGCTATTCCGAGGTACTGCCCAACGAAGTCAGTCTCAAGACCCGTTTGACCCGTGGCATCGAGCTGAACATTCCGTTGGTCTCCGCCGCCATGGATACCGTGACCGAAGCCCGCCTGGCCATTGCCATGGCGCAGGAAGGCGGCATCGGCATCATCCACAAGAACATGACCATCGAGCAGCAGGCCGGCGAAGTCCGCAAGGTCAAGAAGTTCGAGGCCGGCGTGGTCAAGGACCCGATCACCATCGATGCCGACGCCACCGTGCGTGACCTCTTCGAGCTGACCCGCCTGAACAACATCTCCGGCGTACCGGTGCTGTACAACGGCGACCTGGTCGGCATCGTTACCTCCCGCGACGTGCGTTTCGAAACCCGCCTGGACGTCGCCGTGCGTGACGTGATGACTCCGAAAGAGCGCCTGGTCACCGTCCGCGAAGGTGCGAACAAGAACGAAGTCCGCGAGCTGCTGCACAAGCACCGCCTGGAAAAAGTCCTGATCGTCGATGCCGAGTTCAACCTCAAGGGCATGATGACCGTCAAGGACATCGAGAAGGCCAAGGCCTACCCGCTGGCCAGCAAGGACGACCAGGGTCGCCTGCGCGTCGGCGCTGCGGTCGGCACCGGCAAGGACACCGGCGAGCGCGTAGCCGCCCTGGTTGCCGCCGGCGTTGACGTGGTCGTCGTGGACACCGCTCACGGCCACTCCAAAGGCGTGATCGATCGCGTTCGCTGGGTCAAGGAAACCTACCCGCAAGTGCAGGTGATCGGCGGCAATATCGCCACCGGCGCTGCGGCCAAGGCCCTGGCTGAAGCCGGCGCCGACGCGGTCAAGGTCGGTATCGGCCCTGGCTCGATCTGCACCACCCGTATCGTTGCCGGTGTCGGCGTGCCGCAGATCAGCGCCATCGCCAACGTCGCCGCAGCCCTTGAAGGCACCGGCGTTCCGCTGATCGCCGACGGTGGCATCCGCTTCTCCGGTGACCTGTCCAAGGCCATCGTTGCCGGCGCCTCGTGCGTGATGATGGGTTCGATGTTCGCCGGTACCGAAGAAGCCCCGGGTGAAGTCGAACTGTTCCAGGGCCGTTCCTACAAGGCCTACCGCGGCATGGGTTCGCTGGGTGCAATGGCCCAGGCCCAGGGTTCCTCGGACCGTTACTTCCAGGACTCCTCGGCCGGCGCCGAGAAGCTGGTACCGGAAGGCATCGAAGGCCGCGTTCCTTACAAGGGTGCACTGGCCGCGATCATCCACCAGTTGATGGGCGGCCTGCGCTCCTCGATGGGCTACACCGGCAGCGCCACCATCGAAGAGATGCGCACCAAGCCAGAGTTCGTGCGCATCACCGGTGCCGGCATGGCCGAGTCCCACGTGCATGACGTACAGATCACCAAGGAAGCGCCAAACTACCGCGTAGGTTGATGCTCCTGGCAACACCGTTCAGCGGGGCTGTTATCGAACAGCCCCGCGTCGTTTCCGATTACCACTGACGAGATTGAGTCATGGCCCTCGACATTCACGCTCACCGCATCCTGATTCTCGACTTCGGTTCCCAGTACACCCAGCTGATCGCCCGCCGCGTGCGCGAAATCGGCGTGTACTGCGAGCTGCACCCGTTCGACATGGACGATGAAGCGATTCGTGCCTTCAACCCGCGCGGGATCATCCTCGCCGGCGGTCCTGAGTCGGTCCACGAAGCCAACAGCCCGCGTGCACCGCAGGCCGTGTTCGACCTGAACGTACCGGTCCTGGGCATCTGCTACGGCATGCAGACCATGGCCGAGCAGATGGGCGGCAAGGTCGAAGGTTCCGAGCTGCGCGAATTCGGCTACGCCCGTGTCGACGTGGTCGGCAAGAGCCGCCTGCTGGATGGCATCGAAGACCACGTCGATGACGACGGCGTCCTCGGCCTGGACGTGTGGATGAGCCACGGTGACAAGGTCACCCGCATGCCGGAAGACTTCCACGTGCTGGCCAGCACCCCGAGCTGCCCGATCGCCGGCATGTTCGACGATGCCCGCGGCTACTACGGCGTGCAGTTCCACCCGGAAGTGACCCACACCAAGCAGGGCGGTCGCATCCTGTCCCGCTTCATCCTCGACATCTGCGGCTGCGAAGCCCTGTGGACCGCCTCGAACATCGTCGAGGACGCGATTGCCCAGGTGCGCGAGCAGGTGGGTTCGGCCAACGTCCTGCTGGGCCTGTCCGGCGGCGTCGACTCCTCGGTGGTTGCCGCGCTGCTGCACCGCGCCATCGGCGACCAGCTGACCTGCGTCTTCGTCGACAACGGCCTGCTGCGCCTGCACGAAGGTGACCAGGTCATGGCCATGTTCAAGGAGAACATGGGCGTCAAGGTCATCCGTGCCGACGCCGAAGCGCAGTTCCTCGGCAACCTGGAAGGCGAAGCCGACCCGGAGAAGAAGCGCAAGATCATCGGTCGCACCTTCATCGACATCTTCGATGCTGAAGCCAGCAAGCTGGAAAACATCCAGTTCCTTGCCCAGGGCACCATCTACCCGGACGTCATCGAGTCGGCTGGCGCGAAGAGCGGCAAGGCTCACGTGATCAAGTCGCACCACAACGTCGGTGGCCTGCCTGAGGAAATGAACCTCAAGCTGGTCGAGCCGCTGCGCGAATTGTTCAAGGACGAAGTACGCAAGATCGGTCTCGAGCTGGGCCTGCCGTACGACATGGTCTACCGTCACCCGTTCCCGGGCCCGGGCCTGGGCGTGCGCATCCTCGGCGAAGTGAAGAAGGAATACGCCGACCTGCTGCGTCGTGCCGACCACATCTTCATCGAAGAACTGCGCAAGGCCGACTGGTACCACAAGACCAGCCAGGCCTTCGTGGTGTTCCAGCCGGTCAAATCGGTGGGCGTGGTCGGTGATGGCCGTCGCTACGCCTGGGTCGTCGCCCTGCGCGCCGTCGAGACCGTGGACTTCATGACCGCACGCTGGGCGCACCTGCCGTACGAGCTGCTGGAGACCGTCAGTGGGCGGATTATCAACGAGATCGAGGGGATTTCGCGGGTGACCTACGATGTGTCGAGCAAGCCGCCGGCGACGATCGAGTGGGAGTGAGGGTAGCCCACCTCCGCTGCTGAAGACCGAAAGCCCGCCTTATGGCGGGCTTTCGTTTGGCTAATCAACGATATCCTGAGCAGGGGATGTGCTGGTTGCTTCAGTTTTTACTTTTTTCGTCGTATCAGTGCCTATAAAGATGTTGTTGTCCTCCTCAGTCTCGATGTCTGTTTTATCGGGAGGCGGTACGAACCGTCTGGTTTTTCTGGGTTTGTAGACTTCTTCGGTTTCTTTTTTTTCTTTCTTACGTTTTTTTTTCAGTTGCGCCTGTAACCTTTTCATCAGCATTTTTTCATGGATGGCACAGGTGATAAGGTCATTGGAATCCTCGCTCACCGGTACCCTTTTTGCGGGTTCTCCGCACTCTATACAGCTCAGTGCATCGACTTTATGTACCACCTCTTTTCTGCCGTAGAGCCTGTCGTTTGGGCAGCCCAAGATGTTTCGGGTACTAGCGAGCAATGTGTACATTTTTTCGTCTAGTTGGGAGCTTAATGTTGCGGGTACAAATGCTTGAGCGTCGTTGTTGCTGAGTAGATGTTTTTCGATGTTGGTATTTATCAGTATTTTTTGATTCTTGAATAATGAAAATCCTATATCTCCCCATTTTGCAGCGGCACGACCTACATGAAGCCGTTTGTATTTGAGGAAATCGTCGTCGAAATGATGCTGCGTCATGAATATCCACGGGTTCTTTTCTTCGACGGACTCCAGAAGCGCATCCCCTGGATGGTCATAGCTATGCCCGGCACCCATGATGACCCAATAAAGTGCGTTTTCAAGTGCGTTGGTATTCGCGTTGGTGTGGTCCTTTGTCGAACCGTGATGGTCGAGCTTGACGATAGTTGCAGTCAACGGCCCGACTTGAGAGTCGCCGCCGGTATAGTAAGTCGTAGAGGTTCGATTCTCGCTGTCGCTGAGTATCCATTGCAAACTTGAACCGTTGTTTTCATCGCAAGCGGTAGGGGAGCGTTGAGTCGTTAAACTCATGAGTTCGAGCTGCATGCCCCCTGTGAACTCCAAGGTCTCAGGCGCTTTGAAGTGTATTTTTACATCGCTCTTTGAGGCTCTTTTGCGGAGATCATTACAGAGGCCGAATACTCTGCTTCCTTTTTCCCACTGGTTTGGAGGCGCGGGGGTTTTCGTGTTGACTATCGTGGCGTCGGCGGGCGACATCACGATGAAACTCTTAAGGCTGCTGTGATGTTCGCTAAGAGTACCTATTGCCTGGAACAGCCCGTAATAGTGGTCAAGGTCGAAGTGACTCACGATGAACGCGAGTGGCTTCAAACCCTGTTGTATCAGGAGATTCAGCAGTGAGGTCAATCGCTTTCCGGTGTTGCCCTTGCCGCCGTCGATCACCACGAATTGAGTGGCGGTGTAGAGCACCGTGCAATCGCCTCCTGTCCCACAGTCAAGATGGATGATATTGATCAGTGGCTTTTCAACATCCATGACAGTGGATTTTTCTCCCAGCGGTGCGGAAAGCTGGGGGCTGGATGAATCGCTGGCTGGCTGCATGGTTTCAGTCCGTTGTGGTTTGCCGATTGTCGCTCAATGATCGGTTCATGACAGGGCGCTGCCCAACAGCGCTGTTCGAGTCGCTTCATCCATCACGCCGGTATCGGCAAGCTGTCGGGATTGCTGGAACAGACGAATGGCCATTTCCGTTTTCTCTCCCAGTTCATTGTCTTCCTCGCCGCAGTTGTAGCCGAGGTTGTTCAATCGCGCCTGCCAGCCTGATACGGTATCGATCGGGTTGACATAGCCAATATTGAATACATGAGTCTCGGCATCCGGGCCCGGATGCAACACGATGGTGGCCTGGGTCACACTGGGAGGGACCGACTGGCTGACAAATCCCTGGTCGTCTGTGGTACTCGATATTTCATTCAGCGGATTGCCCTGTCTCGTTGCCAGACTGAGCAGATAGGGCACTCCGGCTTTCGGGGTTTCATCACTGTTCAAGAAACGAATGTGCAACGATTCGGGCACACCCTTGCGCTCTATGGTCAGTTGCTTGCCCGTTTCGACGGTTACCGTTTTCTGACGTTTTTCCGGGATCACGACCTTGTCGTTTTCCAGAAGCACGTACATGTTGTCGTGCCGACGCTCTTTCAGCGTGGCATTCGCTGAGTGATTCCACAGCGTTGCAGGGAAAAAGCCATAGTACTCGGCGATCTTTCCGATGCATTCACCTTGCGTGATCACATGGGTCTGCTCGCCGGCCACTGCAGCTTCAGGTGCGGTTCGCCAGGTCGCGGGCGTGGTGGAGTTGGCCTGGGCCAGGTCAAGGGTGGTTTTCACTTGCCAAGCCTCCTCATCCAGGTCGGGTAGGCTCAACCCATAGGTGCCTGGCGACAGCCCTTTGAAACCATGGATTCCGTCGGGGCTGGTCTTGCCGGTGAGTACCTGGCCGTCATCCCGGGTCATCACCAGGGTGATGCCATCGAGTCCTTCTCCATCCTCACCAACGACCTGCACTTCTATGACCTTGGTCGGCTCTTGCTCCGGTGCCGGACAGCTGCTGGTGGTTGCACCTACCGGCTGCGTATCGCTTTGCTCCTGGGCCGCGCTTTCCGCCTGGGCCAGTGGGGAATCAGTCGTCAAGGAGGAACTCCTCAGCGCTTGAGAGCGCATGGCTGAAACGATGGTCCGATGGGTTATCCACCAGCCTTTCGTCGGTATCCAGACGTTTGGGTGGAGTGTTGGTATAGCTGTAGAGCCCTGAGAAATCCGTGGCTTCCTGTGGCTTGAGCGCCATCGACACATCGTTGGGTATCAGGCCAAGGGCCCGACGTTGCGCCAGATTGCGTTGTTCGACGCGCTGTCGGTGCAGGCAGCTTTTCATCAGTCGATCCAGACGTTCCCCCGGTAGGGCCAGAACGGTATCGGTGAGGATGTCGCGCATCCATGATCGTTCCGGATCGCTGTCGAATGCCCAGCCGTAGGTCGCCGCCAGGTTGATGAAGCGGCAGACCTGTTGTCGGCTGGTCAACTGGTAGCTGGCTGCACGGTCGACCAGTTCGCTGATCTGGTCGCGTAGTTCATCCCGGGTCAATAACCAGGCCTGTGCAGGGAAGTGGGTGTAGAGGTGGCTCAGCATGTTCTCTATAAACCGTGCACGGGGCATCTGGGCCAGGGCCTGGAGCTGCGTGTCCCGGATCAGCAGCATCTCAACCGGGCTCCTGTTCGCTTGGAAAACGGCTGATGACCAGGAGCGCCTTGTCATCACTCTCGGCGTTCCCACGATAGTAATTGCGGTAGCCGGGAACGGTACTGGTCGGGGGCAGGGCGCGGTAGCCAAGCTTGGCGAGTACACGCGATGAGCTGGCGTTCGACCGTTCCACGCTACCGAACAGATGCTGGATGTCGAGGTCATGTGCCAGTTGGTGCAGGAGCGTCATGGCTTGAAGTCCATAACCCTGATTCTGATGATCCTGACCGATCCAGTAATAGAAACGCGCGCTACGACCACTTCCGGCGACCGGGGCTTGTGCTCGGTACTCCAACGCGGCGACACCGATCAAGCCCAACCCTGGGTGCAGGATCCCCAGCACATGACTGTGTGCGGATTGATGTCGCTGCAGCCAATCCCTGGCCTGTGCCACGCTTTGCAGGCGTTCTACGCCTGCCAGCCGGCACAGTTCCGGGTTGCGTTGCAGGCGATAAAGGGCGCGTGCCTGGTGAGGGCCGAGCAGGCTGGCGTACACGGCTTGCGAGTCAGCGGAGAAGGTGGCGGGCAGTTGCAGGGTCTGGGCGCCCAGCAGGCGTTGACAGCGGGCTTGCCATGCCGAGAGCTCAGCCAGTTGTCGACGGACATCGAAATTTTCCTGGTAATCCTCCGGCTCGTCATCGCTCGTCATTTCCAGGGCTTTTAGCAGACAGCGTTCGGCCTGGCTGTGGTTCGCCAGTTGCCAGTGGGCAATACCCAGGTTGAACCAGATGGCACTCGGATCGTGGCCCTCCCTCGGTGTCGCCTCCAGGCAGACGAGTGACTGGTTGAACCAGTCGATGCTGGCTGTCCAGCGATTGAGCTCGGGCGCCAGGCAAGCCAGATCGAAGGCCAGATCGTAATCTTCGCCAATCGGCAGATGAAAGCGCCAGACTTCAACCAGCACCTGGTACCACTCCTGTTGTGCCTCGCCCGACAGGCGGGACATGACGGCTTTCACACCGGGGAGCAGCAGATAGAAAAGCCTGGTGTCCCAGTGACCAAGGCGCAAGTACGCCAGCATCTGTTCCGGACTCAGGGAGAGCTCGTCGCTCTCCAGTGTCTGTTTGATCCGGTAGAAATCGTTGGGGTCGAAGACTTCCAGCGTGTGACGCGCCGCCAACCCCGTTTCGCGCCAGGTGCCGGCAGGAGAGGCGTGCCAAAAGGCGGCGAGGATGCTCAGGCCATTCGCGGCTTGATTGCTCCAGCATGTGCCGCTCTGGCTCTGAACGATGTCAGCCAGGACCGGATAATTGACGGGCAGGGTGAAACTGCCGTGGCAGGCGAATTCAGGCGTCTGCTGCCAACCGATCTCCTGGAGCGTCTGACTGCCCCGGTCCGCGCTGAGCAGCAGCAGGTTATCCTGCTGCAAGCGGCTCAGTCGCTCCAGCACATTCAAGGCCCTGGCAGGAAAGAGCAGGGCGCAAGGCGGCAGACGCCGGGCATAGTCCTCGATCAAGCGATTCCAGGCCTGATTGGAATACCCGGGCTCGGTGATCCTGCGTTTCTGATAATCGGGCGTCATCCCGGCGAAAGGTTGGTCGGGATCATTTTCAGCGCCCGGCTCGACCTTCATCCAGCCTTCGTACAGACGCTCCTTGTCCAGAAAGAACAAGTCCTGACGAATGCTACCGAATACATAATTGGCAATAACCACCGGCGGCAGTTTCAGGCTGCCCGCCGTCAGGGTAATGCCCTGATTCTGCAACACCACCTCGCTGTCGCTTTCCACATCGTACAAGGCAAAGTCCAGACGCCCCTCCTGAACGAACGGATCAAGCCTGCCCAGCAGCCGCTCGCGCCAGTGCTCCAGGGTCCTGGCACTGAAATCGGTCATCACATAGCAGACCCGATCATCCGGCCCGCGAATCGCATCGAATGCCTCGAAGAACTGCAGGAGGAAGTGATACGCGAAACGCCCGCAGCCGCTGCCCAGTTCGATGATGTACAGCGGCTGGTCGCCGGTCAGGCCCTGGGCCTTGAGGTCGCGCCAGAAGCCCAGGACGATCTGCGCATAGGCATTGGCCATCACCGGGTGGCTGGTCACATAGTGCGGCACCTGCGCCTCGGCCCAGGCATCCAGCCCTTTTTCGCTGTAGTACTGGCGCTGCAGATCCCAGAGCGGGGATCTGGCGAAGGCGAGATAGTCCGCCATCTGTGAGGTAAGGCCGGTGTCAGACATCGATGAGCGTCCTGCTGCGACAGTGACCAAGAGCGGATCAGTCTAACCAGAACGTGTCCTTGGGCAAGCGAAATATGGCCATTTGATATGCCTGGCTGGATTGCTAAGTTCACTGACCAAATTGTGACTACACGTACATTTTGTAGTGATACGTTTGCCTGGCGATCACGTACGGAAACATTCCACAGACCCCCTCAGACACTGAAAGGAATCACCATGTCGCAAAGTCCGCAATTCGGCTGTGCCTGCTGTACCCCCAACATGCTGCCGCGCTTCGAGCACGCTGCCGACGCCTGGAAGGCCCTGCTCGCCGAGGCCGGGACACTGGCCCCCCATGGCGGTCAGCAAGCGGTGATTTTCTTCGGCGGCACTATCTATCCTGATCCCGAGCGGCCGGGGCAGCAGGTCGAGGCCATCGGTATCGCTCAGGGTGAGGTCAAGGCGAGTGGCGCGCTGGACGATGTGCGCAAGGCGATGCAGCCATACAAACCGGTAGATCACCCGCTGAAGCCGGAAGAAACCTTGCTGCCCGGCTTGATCGATGCCCATGCGCACCTGATGTCCACCGCGCTGATCACCGGATGGACCGATCTGTCGCCCATTCAGGACCAGAGCCTGAACAGGGAGTACAGCATCGCTTACGTCAAGGCCGGGATCGTGAAGGCCGCCGAGGCGGTGAAAGGCAAGCCCGAAAAGGAGCAATGGGTGACCGGCTTCGGTGTCGATCCTTCGTTGATGACGGAGTGGCAGGACATCGACGCGACCATCCTTGATGGCCTCTACCCTGAATTGCCCGAGCTGAAGATCTTCCTGCTCAATGCGTCCGGTCATATCAGCTATGCGAACACCAAGGCCCTGGAGCTGGCCGGTCTCGACAAGGATTACAAGGATGGCGTCCTTACCGAAACCCAATCGGCCTTGATGATCCCAAAGCTGCCTAAACCGGGACCGTTCCAGTTTTTCCGCAACCTGCTGCAGGTCTTCAGTGACGCGAACAAGCGGGGAATCACCACGGTGTTCGATGCGAGCGTCGGATTGGTCGGCAAGGAATATGAAATCGGCCTGATGCGGCTGCTGGCCAAGACCCATGTCTTGACGCTGCGGGTAGGCGGAGCCTTGTATGGCAGCGACGCCGACGATCTGAAGACTTGGCTGAAGTCCTACAGTCCCGAGCTGGACAGCAAGGGCAACGAGCTGTTCACGCTGCGCGCAATGAAACTCATCGCCGACGGCTCGAACCAGGGTCTGACCGGGCTGCAGAGCGCGCCCTACAAATGCTGTCACGAACACCAGGTCCCGGGCGTGGGCGCCTATGGCCTGTTCAACTACAACCCGGTACGCGAGCTGGCCAATGTCATGGCTGATGTCTCTGCCAAGGGCTGGCCGATCCTGACCCACGCCAACGGCGACGAAGCGATCGACAACGTGCTTTCCGCCTACCAGCTGGCCCTGTCCAATCCGCCGACCGACAAGGTCCCGCTGCCGGAGCCGCCTTTCAACAGCGTGCCGGCCTGGGCCGGGCAGCGCCACCGTATCGAACACTGCTCGCTGTTGCACGACAACGCCATTGCGCTGATGAAGCGTATGGCAATTTCGCCGAGCTTCCTGATCGGTCATGTCGGCTACTGGGGCCGGGCATTCCAGCACACCATCCTCGGCAAGGACCGGGCGAACATGCTCGACCGCTGCGCCTCGGCGTTGAAAGGTGGCCTGCGCATCAGCCTGCACAGCGACCGTTTCGTCACCCCGTTCGGTCCGCTGCGCTACATGGAGCAGGCGATTGGCCGGGTGATGGAAGCCGTGGTGGATGAGCCGGATGAGGACAAGCGGATTCTCAACAAGCACGAGCGTCTTGACGTGCACCAGGCCCTGCGTGCCGTGACCATCGATTCGGCCTGGCAATGCCATCTCGACCATCAGGTCGGTTCGCTGCTGCCGGGCAAGCAGGCCGACCTAGTCATCCTGGCCAAGGACCCGTTGCAATGGACCGCTCCCGATGCCGCCGGCATGCGCGGGATCGAGGTGAAGCAGACCTGGGTGAGTGGGCGCAAGGTGTATGAGAGCTGATTGGTAACCAGACCGCTGAGAGGGTCTCTGTAGGAGCTGGCTTGCCTGCGATGGACCGCAGAGCGGTCCCAAAACCATCCCGCACGAGCTCCGTGCCATGTCCGGTTTCATATTCGGCGCGTAGGGTAGATCGTGTTAATCCAGAAGGTCGGGTGTGGCAGGTTTTGGGACCGCTCTGCGGTCCTTCGCAGGCAAGCCAGCTCCTACAGGGTTTGGGGGCGGACGCAGGAAAGAGGCTCAACCAAACACCGGATCCCCCCGCAACCGCTCCACCGCCATATCCACGAACGCCCGCACCTTCGCCGGCGCCTGCCGCCCCTCCGGATACACCAGGTGAATGGGCAACGGCGGTTCCTCGAAATCCTCCAGCACCACCTGCAACTCTCCCTCCTGCAACGCCGGCCCGATCTGGTAATGCAGCACCCGGGTCAAACCCCAGCCCGAACGCGCCGCATCGATTACCGCCTGGTTGGTATTGCACATCAACACCGGGTCGATACTGATCCGCTGTCCTCCGGCAAAGCGCCATTCCGGCGAAGCCCAGGAACTGTTGGAGGCGACGATGCGGTGGTCCTTCAAGTCGACGGGGGTTTGCGGTGTACCACGTTTCTCCAGGTAGCCCGGCGCGGCACAGATCACATGCCGTACCGCCCCGACCCGCACCGCAGTGAACCCCGAATCCGGCAGATGCCCGATGCGCACGGCCACATCGAGACCTTCCTCGACGATATTCACCTGGCGGTCGATGAACAGCGTGCGCGCGTGCATGCCCGGGTAGGCGTCGAGGTATTCGGTGATGATCGGCAGCACATGCAACTGCCCGAAAAGGATTGGCGCGGTGATCGCGAGGGTGCCGGACGGCTCGCGGTAATGCCCGGCCGCTGCCGCCTCGGCTTCGGCGATATCGCCAAGGATGCGCCGGCAATCGGCCAGATAGCGCGCCCCGGCCTCGGTGGTCTTGACCGAGCGGGTGGTGCGCACCAGCAGGCGTG
Organism: Pseudomonas putida; assembly: GCF_001941965.1. Classification (GTDB taxonomy): domain Bacteria; phylum Pseudomonadota; class Gammaproteobacteria; order Pseudomonadales; family Pseudomonadaceae; genus Aquipseudomonas; species Aquipseudomonas putida_L. The sequence continues at coordinate 207,824 of NZ_MKZO01000075.1, forward strand.
CACCCACCAAGTCTTCCAGCGCGGCGATGATCCGCGTCACCGCCGGCGCGCTCATATGCACCGCCCGGGCGGTCTTGGCGAAGCTCTCGGTTTCCGCCACCTTGACGAACACCCGCATTGCCAGCCAACGATCCATTGCGCTGTGTTTCCTTCGGTTCAGTCGCGTGTCTTGAGTGTCTCCGGTGAGGCCCGGGACACCGTCGGGGTGCCCGGGATTATGTGCCATTTCCTGCTCCAGTGTCAGAAACCGAAGTGGCTCAGGCCCGGATGATCGTCCGGACGACGGCCCAGCGGCCAATGGAAGCGGCGCTCTTCTTCACGGATCGGCTGTTCGTTGATGCTCGCGTGGCGGGCGCGCATCAGGCCGTCCTCGGCGAATTCCCAGTTCTCGTTGCCATAGGCACGGAACCACTGGCCGCTGTCGTCGCGGTATTCATAGGCATAGCGCACGGCGATGCGGTTGCCGGTGAAGGCCCAGAGTTCCTTGATCAGGCGGTACTCCAGTTCGCGGTTCCATTTGCGGGTGAGGAAGGCCTCGGCGTCGGCGCGGTTGTTGACGAACTCGACTCGATTGCGCCAGCGGGTATCCAGGGTGTAGGCCAGGGCGACCTTGGCGGCATCGCGGCTGTTCCAGCCATCCTCGGCCAGGCGGACTTTCTCGATGGCGCTCTGTTCGGTGAACGGGGGCAGTGGTGGACGGGACATGGCAGATCTCCTGGGTCACAGTGAAAGTTGAATCGGGTCCTGGCCGGCGGGGACCGCGCAGCAGATCAGGACTTCGTCGTCGCCAACCCTGGCGGCGGGTTCCTTGAGGTAGCTGACCGCACCCTTGAGCAGGCGGGTCTTGCAGGTGCCGCAATGGCCTTCACGGCAGCTGAATTCGGGGTCCAGACCGCGGGCCTCGGCCAGCTCCAGCAAGGTGCCGGAGCCGGGTTCCCAGCGGGCCTCTTTCAATGAATCGATGAAGGTCACCGGTATCGACGTGGTGGCGGGCGGCGGGCCGGCCGGTGCGCTTGGCTGCTCACCACCGGAACGCTTCAGCGATGCCGGCCCGAAGGCTTCGGCATGGATCCTCTCGTCCGCCACGCCATAACTGCGCAACCCGTCGTAAAGCCCCTGGCTGAAAGACGGCGAACCGCACAGGTAGAACTCGTAATCACCGAACGGCAGGTGACGACCCAGCAGCGGCATGTCGATCCGGCCTGCCGCGTCGTAATCGGTGCTTTCCTCGGCATCGCGGGTGTCGCTGAGTACCCGCACAACCTTGATACCCAACTCGCCCAGTTCGCGGTCGAAGGCCCGCTCCTGTTTCGAACGCACAGCGTAGAACAGCGTGACCGGCCGCATCCGCTGGATACGCCGGCCCTCGAAGGCCAGGTGTCGGGCCATCGCCAGCATCGGGGTAATGCCGACACCGCCGGCCAGCAGGACCACCGGGCGACTGCTTGTAGCATCAAGGGTGAAGTCACCTGCCGGTGCACGGGCTTCCAGCGTGTCGCCCTCGCGCAGGTTTTCATGCAGCCAGGTGGACACCAACCCATCGCGCTTCACGCTGATGCGGTAATACCCATCGGAGGGTGCGGTGGACAGGGTGTAGGTGCGGATCAACGGCTTGTCCGCGCCTGCAATCCTCACGCGGATCGGCAAGTGCTGTCCGGCCAGATGAGGCAGCACGCCCGCGCCATCCTCCGGTTCCAGATGGAAGGAGTGGATGGCCGCGCTCTCGCGCACCACCCGTGCCACCTTGAAGCGCCGCCATTGCGTAGCCAGTTCGGCAGCGCGCAGGCGTTCCCCGGCCTGCTGCCAGTCGCCGGTCATCAGCGCGCTTTCTGCCTCGCCGTCCTGCTGGAACGCCCAGCGCAAGGCGAGCCCGCCGGGCCGGCGCACGATGCGCCGGGCACGGAAGGTCCACAGCCGCTCGGCACCCTGGAAGGCGGCAATTTCCGGCGAATCGAAAACCACATCGGCATCGCCGGTCATCTGCAGCACGTCGCCGCTTTGGTAGTCGACGAACAGCAGCCCGGCCTTGCCGTTGAGATGGATATTGCCCAGGGTCGAGAAGAACAGGTTGCCGTTGAAATCCGGGATGGTCAGCAGACCGTCTTCGCCCACGCGGACGAAGCCCGGCTTGCCGCCACGATGGGACACATCGACTTGCCGGCGCTCCTCGCGGTCGACGTAGGTGGCGACGTAGAACGCGTCGGCACCTACGATCAGGTTCCGGGCTGACGCATCTAGTTGCTCGAGCTCCTCAAGCTGCCCGGAGACAGCAACCTGCGGATCCCGGGCAAAGGAAAAGTCGCGCAACTGGATATAGCGCGGGCAGTTGCCAAAGCTCTGGTCCACCTCGACGCGAAAACCCTTGTCGAGCGGCGAGAGTACGCCGTTCATGCGGTTGCGCCGCCGGGTATGCAGTTCGATCCCGAGCAGCCCGACCGGCGCACCCTCGAACATCCCGCGAGCGGCCGGATCCACAGGGTCCGGACGCGCTGCAATATCGAGGGTGGTGGCCGAGGGCGATTGCATGAAGCCGGGTTGGCCTTCAAGGAACGTCGCCCAGGCATCGCCTTCGGCATCCACGCTGCCCAGCGCCATGAACGGCAACTGGGCGTAGAACTCACGATGCTGGTCGGGCATGAAATCCCGGACCACGCGCTGGCCGACACCTTCCATGCGTTCGGCGACGCCGACTTTCTCCTGGATGAATTTCTCGCCTTCATGCCAGGTGGAGAGTTTGCTCAGGTGTGCGGCCATGTTCGTGGCTCCCGCGGAATGCTTCAGTGGATATCAGGCCCTCAGGCCGGCGCGGCTCTGGGTGAAGGGCACGAAGCCCTGCAGCGCTTCGAAGCGGCGCAGGAAGGCGTTGACGGCGGGGTAGTCGGACAGGTCGACATTGCCTTCCGGCGCCTGGGCCACGTAGCTGTAGATCGCCACGTCGGCCAGGGTCGGATGGTCGGCGGCGAGCCATTGGCGATCGGCCAGGTGCTGTTCCAGATGCCCGAGCATGACGTGGGCACGGGCAATCACTTCCTCGGCGTTGAAGCGGGCGTTGAACACGGTGATCAGGCGAGCGGCGCAGGCGCCGTAGGCCAGTTCACCGGCAGCTACCGACAACCAGCGCTGCACTCGCGCAGCACCGAGGGCATCTTCCGGCAGCCAATCGGTGCGGCCCGCTTTCTTGGCGAGGTAGACGAGGATCGCGTTGGAGTCGGCGATCACGGTCTCGCCATCTTCCAGGACCGGGATCTGCCCGAAGGGGTTCAGGGCAAGGAAAGCTGGCGATTTGTGCGCCCCGGCGGCCAGGTCCACTTCGACCAGCTCATGGGGCACGCCCAGCAGCGAAGCGAACAGCACGGCGCGATGGGCATGGCCCGAGAGGGGGTGGTGATGAATCTTCATGGTCCGGCTCCTGACTGTAGTGAGCGGGGCGGGGTGAGTCCCGATCCGTGTGCACAGTGTGGAACTGGATGGATTTCGGCGGAATACGCTTTCTGGGCAGTTCTTTATTGCTTCAGGTGGAATAATCGATGGACGAGCTCGTCATTCTTTTGTAATGACCAGGCAATGTAAGGGAACCCTGTGGGAGCGGGTTCACCGGATCGCCGCGATTACGATGTTGGATTCACCACCGCAATCGCTGGCAAGCCAGCTCCCACAGGGTTCACTGCCAGCCATCAATCTTGGGCACGACACGGTCACTGTGGGAGCTGGCTTGCCAGCGATTACGGTGGTGGGCTCACTACCCTATCGCGGGTGAACCCGCTCCCACAGGGTACGCGTCGCTCGCTGGCTCTCACGCATATGACAGGAGCCGTTGCTCAGCTCCCCAATGAAGTGGGATGATTCGCAATTGCAATCACTTCCCACCCCGAGCCCACCCGTGCCTCCCAGACTTCTCCTCGCCGAAGACGACCTCAACCTGCGCCAGGACCTCCAGCAGCATTTCCAGCGCCGCGGCTTCAGCGTGCACGCCTGCGAGAACGGCAGCGAGGCGCAGGCGGTGCTGGCGCAGGACACCTTCGACCTGATCCTCCTGGACATCATGCTCCCGGGCATCGACGGCCTGACCCTGCTCGACCAGTTGCGCCGCGAGCAGACGGTGCCGGTGATGCTGATGTCCGCCCTCGGCGCCGAACAGGACCGCATCAGCGGCTTTACCCGCGGCGCCGACGATTACCTGCCCAAGCCCTTCAGCCTGGCCGAGCTGGATGCCCGGGTCGATGCCTTGCTGCGCCGCGTGGCGCTGGACCAGCGGCGCATCGACAAGCCCACGACCACCCTCGACGACGACGGCCAGGACGTGCTGCACCAAGGCCGCCATGCCGGCCTGACCGGCTCTGAATACCGCCTGCTGGCGACCCTGCGTGCCCATCCCGGCGAGGCGCTGAGCAAGGCCTTCCTCTACCAGACCGTGCTGCACCGCGCCTACACCCGCCTCGACCGTGGCCTCGACGTGCACGTGTGCAACCTGCGGCGCAAACTGGCGGCCATCGGTGCGCTGCATCTGCAGATCCAGTCGGTGCGCAGCCAGGGCTATATCCTGGTGGAATCGGAGCCGTCCTGATGCGCCGTCATCCCTTGCTGTGGAAGCTGGCGCTGCTGCTGGTCGGCTTCTGCCTGCTGCTGACCTGGCTGATCTGGACCTGGGGCCTGTCGGTGGAGCGCAGCACCTACTTCCTCAGTCCGGCGGATCAGGACTACCTGGCCCATTACGCCGGGGAAGCCGAACAGGCCTGGCGCGAAGGCGGGGCAGAGGGCGCCGAGGCCTACCGGCAGAAACTGGCGAGCGAGGAGGACACCTGGGTGGCGCTGGTCGGGCCCTGGCTGCAAAGCCTCGGCACCACGCCGTTCAGCGCCGAGGAGGCCAGCCACCTGACCTTCATGCGCAAGCTCGACTGGCCCATGAGCAAGCGCCTGCAGGATGAACTGCCCTACGTCAGCATCGAGTTCCCCGAGCATCCCGAGAGCGGGCGCCTGGTCATACAGTTGCCGGAACGCCTGCTACCCACCGGCCTGACCCCCTGGACCCACGTGGTCACCCATGGTGTGGCACCCGCCATTCTCGCCTTGCTCCTCGGCTTGCTGCTGTACCGCCATCTGGTAGTGCCGCTCAACCGCCTGCGCGACCGCGCTGATGCCCTGCGGGCCGATGATCTGGACAGTCCCGGATTGCCGCTGCAAAACCGCCGCGACGAACTTGGCGAACTGGCCCAGGCTTTCGAACATATGGCCGGACGCCTGCGCCGCAGCCTGGAACAACAGCGCCTGTTGCTGCGCACCTTGTCCCACGAGTTGCGCACCCCGCTGGCACGCCTGCGTATCGCCCATGACAGTGGCCTGCCGCCCGAGCAGTTACGCCAGCGCCTGGACCGGGAAGTGGACGATATGCAGCGCCTTCTGGAAGACACCCTCGACCTGGCCTGGATGGACACGGAAAAGCCGCAACTGCCCAGCGCACCGGTGCAGATGCTCTCGGTCTGGGAAGCCTTGTGCGAGGACTGCTGCTTCGAGAGCGGCTGGGAACGTTCCCGCCTGCCCAGCGACCTGAGCACCGATTGCTGGATCCACGGCCATCTGGACAGCGTGGCCCAGGCCCTGGAAAACCTGCTGCGCAACGCCATCCGCCATTCGCCACCTGGCGCAACGGTGACCTTCAGCGGACAGCGCGAAGGCGAGTTCTGGCATTTCCAGCTGTGCGACCAGGGACCGGGCGTGCCCGATGAAGATCTGCAAAGGATCTTCGAACCCTACCAGCGCCTGGCCGGTAGCGGCGCCGGTTTCGGCCTGGGCCTGGCCATCGCCCGCCGCGCCATCGAACTGCAAGGCGGCCAGCTCTGGGCCAGCAACGGCCAACCTGGGCTGATCCTGCACCTGCGACTGCCCGTCGACGAGGAATGTTTAGAAAGTTAATGAGCTTTACTCTCAATTAGCAGTCATTATCATTCGTGATCTCTTGCATTCAGCGTCCGTCCCGGAGATCGATGATGTCGCCCCGCGCTTTCCCTCGCATTCCCTTCCTGCTGCTGTCCAGTTGCCTGTTGTCCACCGCCGTGCAGGCCGCCAACGAGTCCGACGTGGTCGAGCTGGCGCCGCAGAACGTGGTCGCCACCGCACTGGAAGAAACCAAGCAGGCCCCCGGGGTTTCGGTGATCACTGCCGAAGACATCAAGAAGCGTCCGCCGGCCACCGACCTGTCGCAGATCATCCGCACCATGCCGGGAGTCAACCTGACCGGCAACTCCACCAGCGGCCAGCGCGGTAACAACCGGCAGATCGATATCCGTGGCATGGGCCCGGAAAACACCCTGATCCTGGTCGATGGCAAGCCGGTCAGCAGCCGCAGCTCGGTGCGCTACGGCTGGCGTGGCGAGCGGGATTCCCGTGGCGATACCAACTGGGTGCCGGCCGACCAGGTCGAGCGCATCGAAGTCATCCGTGGTCCGGCGGCCGCGCGCTACGGTTCCGGGGCCATGGGCGGGGTGGTGAACATCATCACCAAGCAGGCCGGGGCCGAGACCCACGGCAACATGACCGTGTACCAGAACTTCCCGACCCACAGCGACGAAGGCACCAGCAAGCGCATGACCTTCGGCCTCAACGGCCCGCTGACCGACACCCTGAGCTACCGGGTCTACGGCAATGTGGCCAAGACCGATGCTGACGACTGGGACATCAACGCCGGGCATGAATCCACCCGCAGCGGCAACCAGGTCGGCACCCTGCCGGCAGGTCGCGAGGGCGTGCGCAACAAGGACGTCAACGGCCAGCTGAGCTGGCACCTGACCCCGGAACAGACCCTTGAACTGGAAGCGGGCTTCAGCCGCCAGGGCAACATCTATACCGGCGACACCCAGAACACCAACTCCAATGCCAACGTGAAGAGCATGCTCGGTCACGAGACCAACATCCTCTACCGCGAGAACTATGCGCTGACCCATCGCGGCGACTGGGACTTCGGCAGCACCATGGCCTACCTGCAATACGAGAAGACCCGCAACCAGCGGATCAACGAGGGTCTGGCCGGCGGCACCGAAGGTATCTTCAGCAACAGCGACTTCTACACCTCGACCCTGCGCGACCTGACCGCCCACGGCGAAGTCAACCTGCCGCTGCATGCCCTGCGCGACCAGACCCTGACCCTGGGCAGCGAGTGGAGCCAGCAGAAACTCGACGACCCGAGCGCCAACACCCAGACCACCACCGAAGGCGGTGCGGTCAGCGGGCTGAGTGGTACGGGTCGGGACACCGGTTCCCAGGCGCAGATCTTCTCGCTGTTCGCCGAGGACAATATCGAACTGATGCCGGGCACCATGCTGACCCCGGCGCTGCGCTTCGACCATCACAGCGTGGTCGGCGATAACTGGAGTCCGTCGCTCAACCTGTCCCACGCGCTGACCGACACCATCACCCTGAAAGCCGGTATCGCCCGGGCCTACAAGGCGCCGAACCTGTACCAGCTGAATTCCGACTACCTGCTATATAGCCGCGGCCAGGGCTGCTATGGCCAGAGCACCAGCTGCTACCTGCAAGGCAACGACGACCTCAAGGCCGAGACCAGCGTCAACAAGGAACTGGGGATCGAGTTCCAGCAGGATGGCTGGGTCGCGGGTCTGACCTACTTCCGCAACGACTACAAGAACAAGATCGAGTCCGGCATGAGCCCGATCGGTCGCGCCACCGGTGGCAGCGGCAGCTACGCCAATGCGGCGATCTACCAGTGGGAGAACGTGCCGAAGGCGCTGGTCGAGGGTCTGGAAGGCACCCTGACCATCCCGCTGACCGAGCAACTGAAGTGGAACAACAACTTCACCTGGATGCTGCAATCGAAGAACAAGGAAACCGGCGAGACCCTCTCGGTGACGCCGAAGTACACCCTCAACTCGATGCTCGACTGGCAGGCCACCCAGGACCTGTCGCTGCAGGCCAGCGTCGCCTGGTACGGCAAGCAGACGCCGAAGAAATATGACTATCACGGTGACCGGGTGACCGGGAGCGCCAACAACCAGTTGTCGCCGTATGCGCTGGTCGGCCTGAGCGGGACCTACGCCTTTACCAAGAACCTGAGCCTGACCACCGGGGTCGACAACCTGTTCGACAAGCGCCTGTTCCGCGAGGGCAATGCCCAGGGCGTGAACAATATCGACGGCGCGGGTGCGGCCACCTACAACGAGCCGGGCCGGACCTTCTACACCAGCCTGACTGCGTCGTTCTGATGAAGCTGTCGCCGTTGTTTCTGGGTTTGCTGCTGGTGACCGGCTGTGCGCTGGCACAGCCGGAGCCGGAGCAGAAGATGCAGGCTGCGGTGTTGCAGGCGCAGGACGCGGCCTACGGCTTCAGCACCCTGGATCTGGACTCTGTGGATGGCCAGCGGCATTACCGGTTGTGGGTCGGCAAGCCGGCCCGGCCGGCGCCTGCGGCCGGGTATCCGGTGTTGTGGATGCTCGATGGCAATGCCGCGCTGAGTGCGCTGGAGCCTGCCGAGCTGGAGAAGCTGGCAGGTGGGCAGGCCCCGTTGCTGGTGGCGGTGGGGTACCGGACTGAACAGCGTATCGACCGTAATGGCCGGACCCGGGACTACACGCCGGTGGTGCCGGGGCTGGAGGCCCAGGTCGATCCGCTGACCGGGCAGCCCAGTGGCGGGGTGGATGCGTTTCTCGATCTGCTGATCGGGCGCATGCAGCCGATGGTGGCGCAGGTCGCGCCCATCGACGGCAACCGCCAGACCCTATGGGGGCATTCCTATGGTGGGGTGGCGGTGTTGCATGCGCTGTTTACCCGGCCGGGGGCGTTCAGTGACTACGCGGCGGCGAGTCCGTCGTTGTGGTGGCGGGACGGGGCCATCGTGGCCGAGGCTGAGGGTTTGGCGGGGCGTCTGGGTGAGGCCCGGCCACGGTTGTTGCTGATGCGCGGGACTGCCGAGCCGGCGCAGCCGCGGGGGCCGAGTGGTGGCGATAACGAAGGGCCGGCGCGGGCACTGGTGGCGCAGTTGCAGCAGGTGCCGGGGCTGGAGGTGAGTTATCAGCGCTTCGAAGGGCTGAACCATGGGCCGATGCTGCCGGCGTCGTTGCATCGGGTGATCGAGGGGATGTCTCACAGATAGCCTTGTGGTGTTGCTGATGGCCTCATCGCTGGCAAGCCAGCTCCCACAGGGTTTTGCTAGCGCCGCAGACCCTGTGGGAGCTGGCTTGCCAGCGATAGGGCCCTGAAGAGCGACACACCTTCCTGCGACAAGTCTTCACTTAAATTTTCGCAAATGCGGGTGTATCGTATTCGCCCTTCACACTGGCCCTCTGATGGCCAGTTGCTGTTTTCGCGAAAGATGAGGTGCCTGTTCCGATGTCCTTTACCCGTCGACAAATGCTCAAGGGCCTGACCGGCCTGGTGGTGGTTGGTCTTGGTGCCGGTGGTGCGGCCCGTTACTGGCTGGGCAAGGTCGAGGACGAGAACGCCGGGCACGACTACGAGCTGATCGCCGCCCCCCTCGATGTGGAACTGGTCCCCGGCTTCAAGACCGAGGCCTGGGCCTTCGGCCCGTCCGCCCCCGGCACCGAGCTGCGGGTCCGCCAGGGCACCTGGCTGCGGGTGCGTTTCATCAACCACCTGCCGGTGGAAACCACCATCCACTGGCACGGCATTCGCCTGCCCCTGGAGATGGACGGCGTGCCCTACGTTTCGCAACTGCCGGTCAAGCCGGGCGAATTCTTCGACTACAAGTTCCGCGTCCACGATGCCGGCAGCTTCTGGTATCACCCCCACGTCAGCAGCAGCGAGGAACTGGGCCGCGGCCTGGTCGGCCCGCTGATCGTCGAGGAACGCGAGCCCACCGGCTTCAAGCACGAGCGCACCCTGAGCCTGAAGACCTGGCACGTGGACGAGCAGGGCGCCTTCCTGCCCTTCAGCATTCCCCGCGAGGCGGCGCGCAACGGCACAGCCGGGCGCCTGATCACCATCAACGGCCAGGCCAACCAGGTCACCGAGCTGCCGGTCGGCCAGGTGGTGCGGGTGCGCCTGCTCAACCTCGACAACACCTGGACCTACCGCCTCAACCTTAAAGGCAACTGCGAGGCGATGATCTACGCCCTCGACGGCAACCCGGTCACGCCTCGGCCGTTGGATGAGGACTATTGGCTCGGCCCTGGCATGCGCATCTGCCTGGCGATCCGTATCCCGGAGGCCGGTGAAGAGATTTCCCTGCGCGACGGCTTCGTCCGCCTCGGCACCCTGCGTTCCGTGGCCAGCGCCGACAAACCGGGCGACTGGCCGCCAGCCCTGCCGGCCAACCCGATTGCCGAGCCGGACCTGGAGAAAGCCGAGAAGCTCAACTTCAATTTCGAGTGGGCCGGCAAGGTCTCGGTGGATACCGAGAATGGCCGGCCGCCCAGCCTCTGGCAGATCAACGGCCAGGCCTGGGACATCACCGACAAGACCTGCGCCGACCGCCCCATCGCCACGTTGCAGAAGGGCAAGAGCTATATCTTCGAGCTGAAGAACATGACCCAGTACCAGCACCCGATCCACCTGCACGGCATGAGCTTCAAGGTGATCGCCTCGAACCGCCGGGAGATCGTCGAACCCTGGTTCACCGACACCTACCTGCTGGGCAAGAACGAACGCGCCCAGGTGGCGCTGGTGGCGGATAACCCGGGCACCTGGATGTTCCACTGCCACGTCATCGACCATATGGAAACCGGCCTGATGGCCGCGATCGCGGTGGTCTGATGCGCCCGCAGATCATCGATCGCAGCCGCGATCAGGAATTCATGCGCCTGGCCCTGGAACTGGCGGCGCAAGGCGCGGCCCTGGGCGAAGTGCCGGTGGGCGCGGTGCTGGTGCAGCACGGCCAGGTCCTGGGCCAGGGCTTCAACCGGCCGATCACCGACAGCGACCCCAGCGCCCACGCGGAAATGGTCGCCATTCGTGCCGCCGCCAAGGCCGCGAGCAACTACCGCCTGCCGGGCAGCACCCTGTACGTCACCCTCGAACCCTGCAGCATGTGCGCCGGGCTGATCGTCCATTCGCGGGTCAACCGCGTGGTCTACGGCGCGCTGGAGCCGAAGGCGGGGATCGTGCAGAGCCAGGGACAGTTCTTCACCCAGGGTTTTCTCAACCATCGGGTGATCTATGAAGGCGGGGTGCTGGCGGAGGAGTGCGGGGCGATCCTCAGCGAGTTCTTCAAGGCGCGCCGGGCGAAGGTCTGACTATGGCTGGGGTGCCTGGTCGGCTGGCTTGTCCTTGTTGACCCCCGGTACATGCAGGTTGCCCTCGGCGACCTGGCCTTCCAGCTGAGGCTGGGTCACCCAGGTGAGGATGTCGTAGTAGCGGCGGATGTTGGCGACGAAATGCACCGGCTCGCCGCCGCGGGCGTAGCCGTACTTGGTCTTGCTGTACCACTTCTTCTGCGCCAGGCGCGGCAGCATCTTCTTCACGTCCAGCCACTTGTTCGGGTTCAGGCCCTCGCGTTCGGCCAGCTTGCGCGCGTCGTCCAGGTGTCCGCCGCCGACGTTATAGGCGGCCAGGGCGAACCAGGTGCGGTCCGGCTCCTTGATCGAGTCGTCCAGCTGCTCCTTCACGTACATGAAGTACTTGGCGCCGCCGCGGATGCTCTGCACCGGGTCAAGCCGGTTGGATACACCCATGGCCTGGGCGGTGCGCTGGGTCAGCATCATCAGGCCGCGCACGCCGGTCTTGGAGGTGACTTCCGGTTGCCACATGGATTCCTGGTAACCGATAGCGGCCAGCAGGCGCCAGTCCACCTGTTCCTGCTTGGCGTAGGTGCGGAAGTGCTTCTCGAAGCGTGGCAGGCGTTCCTGCAGGTGCTGGGCGAAGGTATAGGCGCCGACGTAGCCGAGTACGTCGACATGCCCGTAGTAGCGGTCCTTCAGGCGTTGCAGGGTGCCGTTCTTCTCGACCTTGTCGAGGAAGGCGTTGATCTCGTTGAGCAGGCTGTTGTCTTCGCCGGCGGCCACGGCCCAGCGCTGGTCGCGGGCATCGCCGAGGTCGAAGGCGACGCGCACGTTGGGGAAGTACACCTGGTTCATCGCCAGTTCGTTGGAGTCCACCAGGGTCAGGTCGATCTGGCCTTCGTCGACCATGCGCAGCAGGTCGACCACTTCCACTTGGTCGGATTCTTCGTATTCCAGGCCGGGATACTGCTTCTTCAGCTCGGCCAGCTGCTCGGCGTGGCTGCTGCCCTTGAGCACCAGGATGCGCTTGCCGACCAGACCGGCGGCATTGGTCGGCCGGGTCTTGCCGTTGCGATAGATGATCTGCGGGGTGACTTCCAGATACGGATGGGAGAAGCGCGCCTGGGCCTTGCGCTGCTCGCTGCTGACCAGGCCGGCGGCGGCCAGTACCGGGCCGTTGGGCTGGCCAAGCTGGCTGAAGATATCGTCGAGGTTGTCGGCGGTCTCGATCTGCAGCTTGACCCCGAGATCGTCAGCGAAACGCTTGACCAGCTCGTATTCGAAGCCGGTTTCGCCGTTGCGGTCCTGGAAGTAGGTGGCCGGACTGTTGCGGGTTATCACCCGCAATACGCCATCCTCCTTGATGCGTTCAAGGGTGCTGGGTTTTTCAACGCAGGCACCGAGCATCAGGAAGAGTCCTAGTGCGATGAGCCATTGGGCGCACCGCTGGCGCAGAACAGAGTGGGCAGACATAAGGTGCAGTATACGCAAAGGGCTTGCCGTGCCATATCTCGACAACTGCTGGCTTGTCTGCTATCGCGGCGTTGTGCTTGCGACTTTTCAGCGCACTTTGACCCTTATATGAAAGCTCCGACACCCCTGGAATGCACCTGCCGACATGCGGACGGCTGCCGATGCAGCGTTTCGGGTGCCTCGCGCAACGGTTTAGGCTAGAATGCACGGCCTCCAAGCACACCCCCTTCTTGAGGCTGTCCCGACGATGTTGATCCTGCGCGGCGCTCCTGCCCTTTCTGCCTTTCGCCACGGTAAATTACTCGAGCAACTGAGCCAGAAAGTCCCCGCTGTTAATGGTTTGTACGCTGAATTCGCTCATTTCGCCGAAGTTGATGGCGATCTGACCGCCGAGCAACAGCAAGTGCTCGCGCGCCTGCTCAAGTACGGCCCGAGCGTCCCGGTGCAGGAGCCAACTGGTCGCCTGTTCCTGGTCATGCCGCGTTTCGGCACCATCTCGCCCTGGTCGAGCAAGGCCAGCGACATCGCCCACAACTGCGGCCTGGAAGTCGTTCGTCGCCTGGAGCGCGGCATCGCCTACTACGTCGCCGGTGAACTGAGCGACGCCGACGCCGCCAGCGTCGCCGAGCTGCTGCACGACCGCATGACCCAGATCGTGCTGGGCAAGCTGGAAGAGGCCGCCGGCCTGTTCAGCCACGCCGAGCCCAAGCCGCTGACCGCCGTGGACATCCTCGGTGGCGGTCGCGCCGCGCTGGAAACGGCCAACGTCGAGCTGGGCCTGGCCCTGGCCGAAGACGAGATCGACTACCTGGTCAACGCCTTCCAGGGCCTCAAGCGCAACCCCCACGACATCGAACTGATGATGTTCGCCCAGGCCAACTCCGAGCACTGCCGCCACAAGATCTTCAACGCCAGTTGGGATATCGACGGCCAGAGCCAGGAAAAAAGCCTGTTTGGCATGATCAAGAACACCTACCAGATGCACAGCGAAGGCGTCCTGTCCGCGTACAAGGACAACGCCTCGGTGATCGTCGGTTCCGTGGCCGGGCGCTTCTTCCCGAACCCTGATACCCGCCAGTACGGCGCGGTGCAGGAGCCGGTGCACATCCTGATGAAGGTCGAGACCCACAACCACCCGACCGCCATCGCGCCATTCCCGGGGGCCTCCACCGGCTCCGGCGGCGAGATCCGCGACGAAGGCGCCACCGGTCGCGGCGCCAAGCCGAAAGCCGGCCTGACCGGCTTCACCGTGTCCAACCTGCGTATCCCGGGCTTCGAACAGCCGTGGGAGAAACCGTACGGCAAGCCCGAGCGCATCGTCGACGCGCTGGACATCATGATCGAAGGCCCGCTGGGCGGCGCCGCGTTCAACAACGAATTCGGCCGTCCGGCCCTGACCGGCTACTTCCGTACCTTCGAACAGTCCATCAGCACCCCTCACGGCGACGAAGTGCGCGGCTACCACAAGCCGATCATGCTCGCCGGCGGCATGGGCAACATCCGCGAAGAGCACGTGCAGAAAGGTGAAATCACCGTCGGCGCCAAGCTGATCGTCCTCGGCGGCCCGGCCATGCTGATCGGCCTGGGCGGCGGCGCAGCCTCGTCCATGGCCACCGGCGCCAGCTCCGCCGACCTGGACTTCGCTTCCGTACAGCGGGAAAACCCGGAAATGGAACGCCGCTGCCAGGAGGTCATCGACCGCTGCTGGCAACTGGGCGACAAGAACCCGATCGCCTTCATCCATGACGTCGGCGCCGGCGGTATCTCCAACGCCTTCCCGGAACTGGTCAACGACGGCGGCCGTGGCGGTCGCTTCGAACTGCGCAACGTGCCGAACGACGAGCCGGGCATGGCCCCGCACGAAATCTGGAGCAACGAGTCCCAGGAGCGTTACGTGCTGGCCGTCAGCGCGGTCGACTTCGAGCGCTTCCAGGCCATCTGCGAGCGCGAGCGCTGCCCGTTCGCGGTGGTCGGCGAAGCCACCGCAGAGCCGCAACTGACCGTGACCGACAGCCACTTCGGCAACACCCCGGTGGACATGCCGCTGGAAGTGCTGCTGGGCAAGCCGCCGCGCATGCACCGTTCGGTCACCCGCGAAGCCGAGCAGGGCGATGATTTCGACCCGTCGAAGCTGGAACTGGCCGACTCCATCGAGCGCGTCCTGCGTCACCCGGCCGTGGCCAGCAAGAGCTTCCTGATCACCATCGGCGACCGCACCATCACCGGCCTGGTCGCCCGTGACCAGATGGTCGGCCCATGGCAGGTCCCGGTCGCCGACTGCGCCGTCACCGCCACCAGCTTCGACGTCTACACCGGCGAATCCATGGCGATGGGCGAGCGCACCCCGCTGGCCCTGCTGGACGCCCCGGCCTCCGGCCGCATGGCGATCGGCGAGACCCTGACCAACATGGCCGCCTCGCGCATCGAGAAGCTGTCCGACATCAAGCTGTCGGCCAACTGGATGTCCGCTGCCGGCCACCCGGGTGAAGACGCCCGCCTGTACGACACCGTCAAGGCCGTGGGCATGGAACTCTGCCCTGAGCTGGGCCTGACCATTCCGGTGGGCAAGGACTCCATGTCCATGAAGACCCGCTGGAGCGACGAAGGCGCGGAGAAGACCGTTACCTCGCCGCTGTCGCTGATCGTCACCGGCTTCGCCCCGGTCACCGACATCCGCAAGACCCTGACTCCAGAGCTGCGCATGGACAAGGGCGAGACCGACCTGATCCTGATCGACCTGGGTCGCGGACAGAACCGCATGGGCGCCTCGATCCTCGCCCAGACCCACGGCAAGCTGGGCGCCCAGGCCCCGGACGTCGACGACGCCGAAGACCTGAAAGCCTTCTTCGCAGTGATCCAGGGCCTCAACGCCGACGGTCACCTGCTGGCCTACCACGACCGTTCCGACGGCGGCCTGCTGGTCAGCGCCCTGGAAATGGCCTTCGCCGGCCACTGCGGTCTGAACCTGACCCTCGACACCCTGGCTGACAGCCGTGAGGAAGTCGCTGCCGTGCTGTTCAACGAAGAGCTGGGCGCGGTGATCCAGGTTCGCCAGGACGCTACTCCGGACGTGCTGGCGCAGTTCAGCGCCGCCGGCCTGGGCGACTGCGTCGCGGTGATCGGCAAGCCGGTCAATAACGGCGAAGTGGCCATCAGCCTCAACGGCGAGATGCTCTTCGACGGCGACCGCCGCCTGCTGCAACGCGTCTGGGCCGAGACCAGCTACCAGATCCAGCGCCTGCGCGACAACGCCCAGTGTGCCGACCAGGAATTCGACCTGCTGCTGGAAGAGGACAACCCGGGCCTGAGCGTCAAGCTGGGCTTCGACGTCAACCAGGACATCGCCGCGCCTTACATCAAGAAGGGCGTGCGTCCACAGGTTGCCGTACTGCGCGAGCAGGGCGTCAACGGCCAGGTGGAAATGGCGGCAGCCTTCGACCGTGCCGGCTTCAACGCCATCGACGTGCACATGAGCGATATCCTCGCCGGCCGCGTCGACCTCAACGAGTTCAAGGGCCTGGTGGCCTGCGGTGGCTTCTCCTACGGTGACGTCCTTGGCGCAGGTGAAGGCTGGGCCAAGTCGGCGTTGTTCAACGCCCGTGCCCGCGACGCCTTCCAGGGCTTCTTCGAGCGTGCCGACAGCTTCGCCCTCGGCGTGTGCAACGGTTGCCAGATGATGTCTAACCTGCACGAGCTGATCCCGGGTACCGAGTACTGGCCGCACTTCGTGCGCAACCGCTCCGAGCAGTTCGAGGCGCGGGTGGCGATGGTCCAGGTCCAGGAGTCCAACTCGATCTTCCTGCAGGGCATGGCCGGTTCGCGCATGCCGATCGCCATCGCCCACGGCGAAGGCCATGCCGAGTTCTCCAGCGAGGAAGCCCTGCTCGAAGCCGACCTGTCCGGCTGCGTGGCCCTGCGCTTCGTCGACAACCACGGCAAGGTCACCGAGAGCTACCCGGCCAACCCGAACGGCTCGCCGCGCGGGATCACCGGCCTCACCAGCCGCGACGGTCGCGTCACCATCATGATGCCGCACCCTGAGCGGGTCTTCCGTGCCGTGCAGAACTCCTGGCGTCCGGATGACTGGAACGAAGATGCTGGCTGGATGCGCATGTTCCGCAACGCGCGGGCCTGGGTGAACTGAGTTTGTACAAACTCGCGTTCTTCGTTCCGCCGAGCCACCTCGACACGGTCAAGCAGGCCGTGTTCGAGGCGGGCGGCGGGCGGATCGGCGACTACGATTCCTGTGCCTGGCAAGTGCTGGGCCAGGGCCAGTTCCGCCCGCTGGACGGCGCAACGCCGTTTATCGGGCAGAGCGGAGTGGTCGAGTCGGTGGAGGAGTGGCGGGTGGAGCTGGTGGTGGCGGACGAACTGATTCATCAGGTCGTTGCGGCGCTGAAGCAGAGCCATCCCTATGAAACCCCGGCCTATGAGGCTTGGAAGCTCGCCGATATCTAGAACCTGAACACCGAACCTGTGGGAGCTGGCTTGCCAGCGATAGCTTTAGTGAATTCACCATAGCTATCGCTGGCAAGCCAGCTCCCACAGGGTTTAGTGTTGTCCCTTCTGGCTGGTTACATTCGAACCTACGCTAACCTCCCGATCATGCCCCCCGGTCCTGAACAGCCCCAGGTCCACCGAAGCATCCCCATCCTCCAGCCCCATCGCACTTTCCTTGTAGGTCTTCACCAGATCCTCCCCCAGCTCCACCGGGGCATTGGACAGATTGGTCCCCACCACCCGCCGGTAATCCCGCCCGCTCAGGGTTTCCTTGCTGACTTGCCCGCTGCCCAGTTCGACCTCGCCCTTCGGCGCCCGCAGATCCGCACCTTTCAGGCGCACATCACCGGCGACCTCCAGATCGATCCCGTCCCGGCCGACCAGCCGGCTCGGCTCGGCAACGCTGTCGAGCTTGCGATGGTCCACCTTCAGGTCCAGGGTCGGTGAAAAGCCCGGATCGACCTTCTGCACCGCCGACCCGACGCTCTTCTCCGCCTTGGCGCCCAGCGGCCCGCTGAACGACTTCACCGCATTGAGATAGCCCTGGGGATTCTTCTCCTGGCTCAGCCGCGCATCCACATCGATTTTCAGGCCGTTGACCCTATCCATCTGGCTCGCCACCAGCAGGTCGCCGCCGATCTGGCCGTCGATGCGCCCGGCGTTCACGCGCACGCCCTTGAGCTGCATATCGTTGAGGCTGTCGAGGCTGAGCCGTTGCCCGGTCAGCTCGCTGTTGAGATGGCGCAGGCTGTCCAGTTGGTCCAGGGCGACCTGTGCCCGGCCATGCAGGGCCTGCTTGTTGTCGGCCTTGACCTCGGCCGGCGTCCTGGAGAACCCGGCACCGACCGTGAGCTTGAGATTGTCGCGTTTCTCGAGGTTCTGCCCCGACTCGACCAGGACCCCACCGTTCTCCGCCGAGACGATGATCTCCTTGGCCGAGGCCTTGACCCCTTGCTGGTGAATGGCCTGCTCGCTGCTGTCCTGGCTGTTGAAGGTCAGGGTGTTTTCTGCCGTCAGGGCTGCCCCGGTGGCGGTGCTGCTGGTTTCATCCACCCGCCCCGTCTCGAAGTGCCCGCCCAGCCCGCCACCGTGGCCGGGGTCGGCTTTCTTGACCTGCACTTCGCCGCCGCCACCGATATTGCTGCCGGTCGCCCGATGGGTGTCCGTGGCGGCCAGCACCTTCAGTGGGCCTTGGGCATCAAGGATGATATCCGCAGGCTTGGCCTTCGGATCACCAATACGCGTACCTACCAGCGTCATCTCGCCAGCGGATTTCAACTGCACCACGCCCTGCGCATCGATACTGCCGACCCGCGCCTGGCTGTCGCTGCTGTCGAGCTGCTGGTGGTCTAGATAGCCACGCAGCTCCAGGGCGCTGCCGCCCGGTGTGTTGCCGGCCTTGACCCAGCCGCTGCCGTCGGTCTGGCGCAGGCTGTGGGACTGACGGTCATTGGCCTGGGCGAAGGTCAGGTCGCCACCGGCGTCGACGGTTACCGCACCCTTGCCGCCATTGAACGCGGTGCCTTCATAGGCCCCGTCGCTGCCCAGTTGAACCTGGATGCCTTGCTGGCCATAGAGGCTGCCGGGGCGCGCGGTGATGCTTTCCCGGGTGCTGTCGAGGGCGCCGCCCTTGCCGGACAGGCGTAGGGTGATGTCCTTGCCGGTGGCGGTTTCCACCCGCGTAGCGCCGCTGACATCCAGGCGCTTGACCGTTTCCCGTGTGCTGTCCTGGGCCGCCGCGAATTGATGGTCCTGCGCATCGATCCGCACCTGGCCGTTGCTGGCGTTGTACCGGGTGCCGGTGTCGTTCAGGGTGTCGGCCTTGACCTGGATGGCGCCGGCGCCCAGTTCGCTGACCATGGCCGTTTCCGTGCGGCGGGTTTGCTGGCGGTTGAGGTGGTCCAGCGACACGTCCACGCCCAGCGTCGGCGGGGCCAGGGCATCTTCCACCGAGCCTTGCTGGAAGCGCGCGGCCTCATTGCCGGTCACCAGGTTCTCGATCGGCCGGGTCAGGTCGCGGACCTCCAGGCTCAGGCCGGCGCGGCCGCTCCAGTCCTGGTTGCCTTCACGCACCTCGTGAACCTTGGCGGTCGCGCGGTTCTCCACCTGCTGGGCGTCCACCAGCAGCGTGCCACCGGCCTCGGCCTTGGCCGCCTCATTGACCAGCGCCGGCGTCTTGATGCGGATATCGCCCGGAGCCTTCAGCTCGCTGGAGAGCGGGTCCAGATTGATTTCCTCGCGGGTCTGCCGCTGATGGAAACCCTCGGGACCACTGCCGATGCGGTCCATGCCGCCGGTCACGCCGATACCGCCGCCAAAGCGCGTGTCGCTGCTCTTGCGGGCCTGCTGATTGCTCTGCGCGCCAAGGCTGACCTGTTGGCCATCGATCACGATAGCGCCCTGGCTGGCCGTGAGCTTCGAACTGTCGATGGCCACCGAGGCGTTGCCGTCGATCGCGATGGTGCCGGCGTTCAGCTGGCTGGGCGTCAGGGTGGTGGTGCTGTCGCTGCTGTCCTGTTGGGTCAGTTGGTAGCCAGCCGCCGCCCGGTACTGTTTCGACCCTGGTTTGCCATCCGCGGCCTGCTGGGTCTCGCCGGCATTGGCGTAGAAACCGCGCGCTGATTCCTGGCGGGTGTCGACGCGGGCTTCGCTGGCGGCGCTGACACTCACGTCCTTCGCTGCCTCCAGTTTCAGCTCGCCGCCGGCCTGCAGTTTTGCGCCGATCACTTTCAGCTCATCGGCGCTGGCCAGGCGCAGGTTGCTGTCGGAGGCGACGTCGCTGACCAGCACCGAGTTGCCACTCTGCTGGCGCTCGCTGCCGTTCTTGACCAGGCCGAAGACCTTGCTGTCGCTGTGCTGGGTGTTGCGCGCCGAGGTGTCATAGGCAGGTTCGACGTTGAGCGCCGCCTTCTGGCTGACCAGCAGGGCGTCGTCCTTGCTGGCGATGCGGCTGCCTGTGACCTGGACCTTGTCGGCGACCACGGTCAGCGCGCCGCCGGACACCACCTGGCTGCCGAGGTGTCGGGTGTCGCCGCCCTGGCCGTTGTCGCGCTTGCCGAAGAAGCTGCCGGAGACCAGGTCGCCGCGGTATTGCTTACTGCTTTCGCTGCGGTCCTGGTGCGCGGTGGTAATGTCCAGCTGCGGCGCTTGCAGGGTCATGTCCTTGCCGCTGCGCAAGGTGCTGCCGGCAACGCGCATTTCATCGCCGGCCTGCAGCTTCACCTTGCGTCCGGACAGCTCGCTGGGCAGGGCCGTCTCGCTGTAGCTGCGGCTGTCCTTGTCGCCGCGCCAGAGGTGCTTGCGGTGGCGGACGGTTTCGTCGACGCGCACGCTTTCCAGCCCCGCTCCGATATCCAGCCGGCCGCCGCTGCGCACGTCGAGATCGCCACCGGCCTTGACCTTGGCGTTACGCATTTGCAGATCAGTGCCGGCCTGCAGGTCGATGCCGCCGCTGGAGGCCAACTGGCTGCCGAGGTCCTTGTGCGTCGTGGTGGTGCGCTTGCGCTCGTAGGTCTCGGTAGTGACGAACCACCACTTCTTCTCGTGTTGCTCGTTTTCCCGCTTGATCTTCTCGCGGGTCTTGCTGTCGAGGACCAGGCGCTTGCCGGCACGGCCTTCGACCCTGGTCGCGTTGGCGTCGATGGCGCTCAGGCGCAGGTCGTCCGCGGCATCGAGTTGCAGTTTGCCCTTGCCGGCATCCAGGCGGCTCTGCCGGCGGGCGTTGCCGTTGATGTCGAGGTCGCCGGCCGACTTTACGCTGATGCCGTCGCGGGCGGTGAGCGACGGTGCGGCGATACGCACCCCGGCGCCTTCGGCGGTGCTGATGATACGGATGCGTCCGGCGTTCATGGCGCCGAACAGATTGGCGTCGACGCTCCCCGGTGTGCCCGGGAGGTGCTCGACGACCTGCCCGCTGGCGTGATCGATACGGTTGCGCCCGGCGATGACGTCAAGGTCACCCTTGGCATCCAGCAGCCCGGCGCTCTCGATGCGCGGGGCGATCAGGGCCAGCGCGCCTTCGACGTTGCTCGCACCGTTGGCCCCGACGTTCAGCTCGCCGGTGGCGGTACGGGTGTCGAGCTCGATCAGGCGCCCGTCCTCGATCAGCGGCCGGCCCACCAGTTGCGCCGCCCTGGTGGTGTTGATGAAGCTGCCGCCGTTGATGGTGATGCCGTTGGGGTTGGCGAGGATGTAGTCGGCGGGGCGGCCGAAGATTTCCTGGGGGCCTTCGATCACCGAGGACTTGCGGCTGATCACCTCGTTGAGGATGGTCGAGGCGGCCTGGCCCTGGAACTGCGGGTTGGCCCCCAGTTTTCCGGCGAGCTGCGACTGACCGGCTTCAAGGGCGTTGTTCAGCACCACGCCGGGCTGGCCGACGTTGTAGTCGAGGAACTGGTTGTGCGACAGGCCGCTGGCCGACGGCGCGACGATATCGATCACCGACACGCCGTTGTGCGGGTTGATCGTCGGGGTGCCCGCGGGGCCGCTGGCGGGTTGCAGGGCCGGGTTGGCGAGGGCGCCGGTCGGGGTCAGCAGGCTGGCGGCGATGGCCAGGCGCAACAGGTTTGGGGTGAAGCAGGTTTGGCTGTTTTTCACGGTGCGGTCTCTCTCGGTGATGAGTCAGAAAACCAGGGTCAGTTGCGCGCGCCAGTGGCCGGGTTCGAGGGCATGGCGGGGAGTGCTGTCGTTGTGCAAGGGGCGCTGGTAGTCGAGCTTCAGGCGCGCGTCGGGGCGGCTGAATTCGAGGCCGGCGGACAGGCCCAGCAGGCGCTGCGAGGGTGCGCCGTGATCGAAGCGGCTCCAGCCGGCGTCGAGTCCGAGGGATGGGCGGATCTCCAGGGGGAGCGAGGTGTTCAGGGGCAGGCTGAAGGTGTTGCGCCAGACCGCGCCGCTGGAATCGGACACCCCGCTGTCGCGGAAACCGCGGACGGCGGAAGCGTCGCCGATGGCAATGTGCTCCAGGGCTGTGAGGGGATCAGGGCTGAATTGCAGGGCCAATTCACTGTCCCAGCGCCAGCGCAGTCGGGGATTGGTGCTTTCGCGGCGTTGCCAGAGGCTGGCGCGGTATTTGCGGAACTGCGGCTCGGGTGCGCGTGGGTTGAACCTGTGCGTGTCGGCACCGAACCAGGTCAGGCCCTGGCTGTAGCCGAGGCCAATGCTCCAGACGGCATCGTCGCGCCAGCTGAGGTTGATGTCGGCATCGAGGGTCGTGACGGTGGGGCTCTGGAACTTGATCCTGCTATGGGAAAGTCGGGTGTCCGAGCGCTTTTGCCCCAGTTGAAGGCTGTAATCGAATTGCAGGGCGTTCAGGTAGCGGAAGGTGTTCTCCAGCTTGACGCTGTACAGGTCAATGCGGCCCTCGGTGACTCGATGCGAGGCGGGGAGTGGTGCTCGGTAGTGGAGGCGAGCTGCGTTCAGGCTGAAGGTCCAGGGACCCTGTGGAATGCTGTAGCTCAGGCCAAGCCTATGACTGTTGCCGGGGCTGCCTGGCAGGCTGCTCGTGCTGTACAGCGCGAAAAAATCGTTCTGCTCCAGGGGGCTGTCGATGCCCAGTTGCAGTCCGTGCTGACCGCGACCCACCAGCGCATTGCCGTTGTTGTCCAGGCTGCCCAGCAGACGCAAGCGTGAGGTGCGGGGACGCTGGGAGCGGATTACCACGCGCGTTCCCCCTGGCATCGTGCCAGGCTCCAGGTCGGCCTGTAGATCGACGCTCTGCAGGCGGTTCATTTGCCAGAGTCCCTGCTCCAGATCACCGAGTTTCAACGGTTTGCCGAGCAGGTCGGGAAAGGCGCGGGACAGTGACAGGGGCAGGTCCGGATCATCGAGCTCCACCGACTCGACGAAGCCTTCGGCGACGAGGATCTCGAGCCTGCCGTCTTGTAGCGGACTTGCCAGGTAAGGCCGGCTGGCCAGGTAACCCTGCTCCAGGTAAAGCAGGGTAATCCCCTTGAGCAGTTCGTTGATCTGCGCCTCGGTCATGCAGCGATGCAACAAGGTGTCGAGACGGGCGCGCAGGGTTCGGCTGCTCAGCAGGGTACTGCCGACCAGATTCACCGTACGGATCGGCCAGCAGTGGGCGTTTCCGGAAATTGTCGGGTTGGTCTCGTCCTGGGTGCTGATCGCTGGCGAGTTCAGTCGACGCAACTGCTGCTCGCGCTTGAGCTCGCGGGTTTCCCGCTCCTGTTCGCGCAACAGCGGCAGCCCCGGGTTGACCTGGGCAGTGGCGGGGCTTGGCAGCAGGGCGACAAGGATCGCGGACGCCAGCAAGCATCTGCGTCCGAATAAACACGGCATGGCGCGTCCCTATATTGTTGTTCTAGGACGGAGAGTCGTTATGAGGGAAAGGAATCTAGGGCACGGGGCATCCGTCTGGATGCTGGGGAAATGCGCGAGCTTGGGTGGGAAAAAGGCGGGGTTTACTGAGGAAATTTCTGAGGGAAAAAGTCGAAAGCACGACGCGGACCCTGTGGGAGCGGGTTCACCCGCGATTGCAATGGTGAATCCACCGCCGCAATCGCGGGTGAACCCGCTCCCACAGGGTCCGCGTCGTGCTTCAGATTTTTTTCAGGGCCGGATCTCGATCATGGTCCCGTCCTGGACCAGGTTCCACACCTCGCGCATGTCCATGTTGCGCATGGCGATGCAGCCCTCGGTCCAGTCGAGGGTGTGGAACACCTGTTCCGGGTACTCCTCGCTGTCCGGGGTGCCATGGATCATGATCATGCCGCCCGGCGGCACGCCGTCACGCCGGGCCCTGGCCGAGTCGGTGATGTTCGGATACGACACGTGGATCGCCAGGTTGTAGCGGTCCGAGACCTTGCGCCAGTCCAGCCAATAGAAGCCTTCAGGCGTGCGCTTGTCGCCCTCGCGCTCCTTGGCGCCGAGGGGTTTCTTGCCGAGGGAGATGCGGTAGGTCTTCAGCGGCTGGCCATTGCTGATCAGTTCCAGACGCCGCTGCGACTTGATCACCAGCACCTTGTCGATGCGCCCGGCCGTGTTGACGGTAGCGGGAGAGGCCAGCGGTGCGACCTCGGTGACCGGCTTCCTGATGATGGTCTCGGTGTAGGCCGCCTGGGACAGCGACGCAACACTCAGGCAGAAAAGGGCAAGCAACCAGCGCATTGAACGGTATCCCCGGAAAGCGGTGTCATTGTTCGAGTATGGGTGGCGGGGCGAAAGAGGGCGGCAGGCTGTCGTTGCGCACCGGATAGTGCTGCTTTTCGCGGTCCCGATAGTAGCATTCTAGTGTGACGCGCACGGTGCGGAAAGCCAGCTCGTCCCACGGGATCTCGTGTTCCTCGAACAGCCGCACTTCCAGGCTCTCGACCCCGACCGCGAAGTCCAGGTCGGCCAGTTCGCCGCGGAAGAACACATGTACCTGGTTGATATGCGGCAGATCGTAGAGGTGATAAAGGCTCAGGTCGCCGACCCGGGCGCAGGCTTCCTCGACGGTTTCCCGACGTGCGGCCTGTTCCATGGTCTCGCCGTTCTCCATGAAACCGGCGGGCAGGGTCCAGTAGCCTTTGCGCGGTTCGATCGCGCGGCGACAGAGCAGCACCTGGCTGCCATGGTTGGGCAGCACGCCGGCGACGATATTGGGGTTCTGGTAATGGATGGTCTGGCAGTGGTCGCAGACATAACGCAGGCGCGAATCGCCATCGGGAATGCGCTGGGTGACCGGCTTGCCGCACGCACTGCAGTATTTCATGCTTATCTTCCTGTGAGTTGCGGCTATCTTCGCGCCCCGCTGCCGTGCCCGGCAAGGGCGATCGTCGGTGGGGCTTGGGCGCGGGGCGGCTTTGGTGCATGATGCAGAACGCTATTGGAACGAGAGAGACCATGCTGGACGAGCTACTTCGCCGTGTGAGCAGTCACACCCCGGGCACTTTGGAAACCGATCGACGTTTTCCCGAGGCCGCGGTGTTATTGCCCATCACCCGCAGCGAAGAGCCGGAGCTGGTCCTGACCCTGCGCGCCAAGGGCCTGTCCACCCACGGTGGCGAGGTGGCCTTCCCGGGCGGGCGTCGCGATCCGGAAGACCCCGACCTGGTGTTCACCGCGTTGCGCGAGGCGGAAGAAGAAATCGGCCTGCCGCCGGGGCTGGTGGAGATCGTCGGGCCGTTGAGTCCGCTGGTTTCGCTGCATGGCCTGAAGGTCACGCCTTATGTCGGGCTGATCCCCGACTACGTCGAATACCAGCCCAACGATGCCGAGATCGCCGCAGTATTCACCGTACCCCTGGAGTTCTTCCGCCAGGACCCGCGTGACCATACCCACCGGATCGACTACCAGGGCCGCAGTTGGTACGTGCCCAGCTACCGCTACGGCGAATACAAGATCTGGGGCCTGTCGGCGATCATGATCGTCGAGCTGGTCAACCTGCTCTACGACACGCAGATCAGCCTGCACCAGCCGCCCGAACGCTTCACTCCAATCTGACGAGCGGGACCACCCGCCGCGCATCCACCGTGAGGATCCACGCATGAAATACCGTCTGGGCGACCTGCGGGTCGAAACCCATCCGCAAAGCTGGGTGGCGCCCAATGCCACGCTGATCGGCAAGATCCGCCTGCAGGCGGGGGCCAGCGTCTGGTTCAACGCGGTGCTGCGTGGCGACAACGAACTGATCGATATCGGCGAGAACAGCAACGTCCAGGACGGCACGGTGATGCACACCGACATGGGCTCGCCGCTGACCCTCGGCAAGGGCGTGACCATTGGTCACAACGCCATGCTCCATGGCTGCTCGGTGGACGATTTCAGCCTGATCGGCATCAACGCGGTGATCCTCAACGGCGCGAAGATCGGCAAGCACTGCATCATCGGCGCCAATGCGCTGATTCCCGAAGGCAAGGAAATTCCCGATGGTTCGCTGGTCATGGGCTCGCCGGGCAAGATCGTCCGCGAACTGACCGATGCGCAGAAGAAGATGCTGGAAGCCAGCGCTGCCCACTACGTGCACAACGCCCAGCGTTATGCCCGCGACCTGGCGCCGCAGGAGGATTGATGAGCAGCACAGCCGAAAAACCCGTGGCCTCGCCCTGCGTCAGCATCTGCGCGCTGGATGACCACGATATCTGCACCGGTTGCCAGCGCACCGCCATGGAAATCACCCGCTGGGGCCGGATGGACAACGACGAGCGCCGCCAGGTGCTGGTCCTGTGTCACGAGCGGGCCCTGGCGGCGGGCCTGATCTTCGGGCAACCGGCCAAGGCCGGCTGATCCGGGGCTTGGCCGCACGGGGCTGCTCAAGTACCCTGTGCGGCTTGTCTGCAGGTCACCTCTCATGTTCTTTCTCATCGCCTATATCAGCAGCGTGGTGCTGATCAACTACGCCTTCTCCAGTGCGCCGCACCTGGATGTCATCTGGTCCGCCTGGGGCGGGCTGGTGTTCGTCCTGCGCGACATGGTCCAGACCCGTTTCGGCCATGGTGCCCTGGCGGCCATGCTGGCGGCGCTGGTGCTGTCCTATATCACCTCGGAACCGGCCATCGCCCTGGCCAGCGCCACGGCCTTCGCCGTGTCCGAGCTGATCGACTGGCTGGTGTTCAGCATCACCAAGCGACCGCTGCACGACCGCCTGTGGATCAGCTCGGCGCTGAGCATTCCCATCGACACCTTTATCTTCTTCGGCATGATCGGCGCGCTGACGCCGGCGGTGGTGGGGACGGCACTGGCTTCGAAGTTTGCGGGTGTCACTGCCGTATGGCTTGCCATGGCCTGGCGGGTTCGCAAGAACGCTGTCGCCAATTGACGGCTTGCACCAAACCCTGTGGGAGCTGGCTTGTCGGACCGCCGCACCGCAGCGATTTGGCCAGTCCTGACGACCTCTATGCTTGTGCCGGCCTCATCGCTGGCAAGCCAGCTCCCACAGGGTCGGTGTCGCCCCAAAGAGGGTGGGCTCATGTAAAATACGCCCCTTTCGCTGGCCCGCACCGTGCTGGGGCGGTCCTGGATTTCTCCCCCTGAGGACCTGTGATGACTCGTATCGGAACTCCATTGTCGCCCACCGCGACCCGTGTACTGCTCTGCGGCTGCGGCGAGCTGGGCAAGGAAGTGGTGATCGAGCTGCAACGCCTGGGCGTTGAAGTGATTGCCGTGGACCGCTACGCCAACGCCCCGGCGATGCAGGTTGCGCACCGCAGCCACGTGATCAACATGCTCGACGGCGCCGCCCTGCGCGCAGTGATCGAGGCCGAGAAGCCGCACTACATCGTGCCGGAAATCGAAGCCATCGCCACCGCCACCCTGGTCGAGCTGGAAGCCGAAGGCTTCACCGTGGTGCCGACTGCCCGCGCCGCGCAACTGACCATGAACCGCGAAGGCATCCGTCGCCTGGCCGCCGAAGAGCTGGACCTGCCGACCTCGCCATACCACTTCGCCGACACCTTCGAAGACTACAAGGCCGCTGCCCTGGACCTGGGCTTCCCGTGCGTGGTCAAGCCGGTGATGAGCTCGTCGGGCAAGGGCCAGAGCCTGCTGAAAAGCGCCGACGACCTGCAGCAGGCCTGGGACTACGCCCAGGAAGGCGGCCGCGCCGGCAAGGGCCGGGTGATCATCGAAGGCTTCATCGACTTCGACTACGAAATCACCCTGCTGACCGTTCGTCATATCGGCGGCACCACCTTCTGTGCGCCGGTCGGTCACCGCCAGGAGAAGGGCGACTACCAGGAATCCTGGCAACCACAGGCGATGAGCCCGGTGGCCCTGGCCGAGTCCGAGCGCGTGGCCAAGGCGGTCACCGAGGCCCTGGGTGGCCGTGGCCTGTTCGGCGTGGAACTGTTCGTCAAGGGCGACCAGGTGTGGTTCAGCGAAGTGTCGCCGCGTCCGCACGACACCGGCCTGGTCACCCTGATCTCCCAGGACCTGCCGCAGTTCGCCCTGCACGCGCGGGCGATCCTCGGCCTGCCGATCCCGGTGATCCGTCAGTTCGGCCCTTCGGCCTCGGCGGTGATCCTGGTGGAAGGCAAGTCCGAGCAGACCGCCTTCGACAACCTCGGCGCGGCACTGGCCGAGCCGGACACCGCGCTGCGCCTGTTCGGCAAGCCGGAAGTCAACGGTCAGCGGCGCATGGGCGTATGCCTGGCCCGTGACGAGTCGATCGAAGCGGCCCGGGCCAAGGCGACCCGTGCTTCGCAGGCGGTGAAGGTCGAGCTGTAAGGCTCAAGACAACGGGGCTGCCAGGCAGCCCCGTTTTTCGTTACAGATCCGAGTGCCGGGTTTCCTTCAGGCACAGCACGGCAATCAGGCTCAGCAGGGCCGCAGCCGAGACATAACCCCCCACCCAGCTCAAGCCCCCCATCACCCCCAGCTTCTGCGCGAAGAACGGTGCAGCGGACGCACCGACGATGCCACCCAGGTTGTACGCCGCCGATGCGCCGGTGTAGCGCACATGGGTCGGGAACAGCTCTGGCAGCAGAGCACCCATCGGCGCGAAGGTCACCCCCATCAGGAACAGCTCGATGGCCAGGAACAGCGCCACCCCGGTGGTCGAGCCCGAGGTCAGCAGGGGCTCCATGAGGAAGCCCGAGGCGATGGCCAGCAGGGCGCCGACGATCAGTACCGGCTTGCGTCCGTAGCGATCACTGAGCCAGGCCGACAGCGGCGTGGCCAGGGCCATGAACAGCACGGCGAAGCACAGCAGGCCGAGGAAGGTTTCCCGCGTGTAGCCCAGGGTCGAGACCCCATAGCTCAGGGAAAACACCGTGGAGATGTAGAACAGCGCGTAGCACACCACCATGGCCAGGGCGCCGAGCAGCACCGGCAGCCAGTACTGGGCGAACAGCTCGACCACCGGCAGCTTCACCCGCTCATGACGGGCGATGGCCTTGGCGAAGATCGGCGTTTCTTCCAGCTTCAGGCGCACATACAGGCCGACGATCACCAGCGCAGCGCTGAGCAGGAACGGAATGCGCCAGCCCCAGGCACGGAAGTCCTCGTCGCTGAGGAGCATGGCCAGGGCCAGGAACAGGCCGTTGGCGGCGAGGAAGCCGATGGACGGGCCCAGTTGCGGGAACATGCCGAACCAGGCGCGCTTGTTCTTTGGCGCGTTCTCCGTGGCCAGCAGGGCGGCACCGCCCCATTCGCCGCCCAGGCCCAGGCCCTGGCCGAAGCGCAGCACGCAGAGCAGGATCGGCGCCCAGATGCCGATGCTGTCATGCCCCGGCAGCACGCCGATCAGGGTGGTACACACGCCCATCAGCAGCAGCGAGGCGACCAGGGTCGATTTGCGGCCGATCCGGTCGCCAAAGTGGCCGAACAGCGCCGAACCCAGCGGCCGGGCAAGGAACGCGATACCGAAGGTAAGGAACGCCGAGAGCATCTGCGCAGTGCCGGAGGTCTGCGGGAAGAACACCGGGCCGATCACCAATGCGGCGGCGGTGGCGTAGACGTAGAAATCGTAGAACTCGATGGCGGTGCCGATAAAACTGGCGGTGGCGACGCGGGCGGGCGAGTTGCCGGACGGCACGGCGTCCGTGTCGTTGTAGGTGCTGCTGGATGTCATCTGGAGAACCCCTGACAGTCGAGTGCTCTTCTGGCGACCACGCACGGTTGGCAGCGAGGGGCCGGAGCGTATTTATAGGTATGGCTCGCATGGCCGAGCATACGCCCCGTGGGGATGGAGGCGGGCGCGGGCACTGTTCGGGGTGTGAAGCAGTACCGGTAAAAGCGCGCGATGCAGGCGGTGCGGACTGGCCGGAAAGCGCCGGGTGCGGGTAGCGGGCGCGACGGCAGGGCTGGGTAAGCGTAGGCCGAGTATAGCCAGATTCGATACCGGATGTGTCTATCCCGAGCGTTCCGCCTGTAATGAATCAGGCAACCGGCGAGCGGGCTACGGTCCAGACCAGGATGCGGCTGGCGCGGTTGTCCTCGGTCTGCAGGATTTCCAGGCGATAGCGGCCGATCTTCAGGCACACGGCACTGTCGGGGATGCTTTCCAGCGCCTCGGTGACCAGGCCGTTGAGGGTTTTCGGGCCGTCGCTGGGCAGGTGCCAGCCCAGGCAACGGTTCAGCTCGCGAATGGCGATGGCGCCTTCGATCACGTAGCGCCCGTCCGGCATGGGGTGGATATGCGGGTTGTCGTGGTTGTCCTGTTCTTCGAACTCGCCGACGATCTCTTCGAGGATGTCTTCCAGGGTCACGATCCCCTGCACCTCGCCGTATTCGTCGACGACGATGCCCATGCGTCGCTGCTGCTTGTGGAAGTTCAGCAACTGCAGTTGCAGCGGGGTGCTTTCCGGAACGAAGTAGGGCTCATAGCAGGCGCCCAGCAGGCTGTCGAAGGTCAGTTCGGCGGTCGGCAGCAGGTGGGCGATATGGCGCACGTTGAGCACCGCCTGGACCTGGTTGATATCGCTATGGAACACCGGCAGGCGCGTGTGCTTGCAGGCGATCAGCTGGGCGGTGATCTCTTCGATCGTGTCGTCGAGGTTGACCCCGTCCACTTCGCTGCGCGGCACGAGGATGTGGTTGACGGTGATCTTTTCCAGGGCCAGCAGGCTGGCGGGGAAGGGGTGGACGCCGGTTTTTTCGCTGTCCTCGTCGGTATCGTCCACCTGGCTGTCGTCGTGCTCGTGGTGGTTGACCACGGCGGGCTTGACCGAGAAAGGCCGCACGATCAGGCGGGCGATGCCGTCCAGCAGGCAGGCCAGCGGCTGCAGCAGGTAGAGCGGGAAACGCAGGATGATGCCGAGGCCGATAAAGGCTTCCGGGTTGCGCCGGGCCAGTTGCCGCGGCAGGTACTCGGCGCAGATCAGCAGGAGCAGGGCGGCGCCCAGGCAGCCCAGCCAGAAGCCGCTCTCACCCTGGCAGCGCAGGCCGGTGAGGGCGGCGAGGGCGAACACCAGCAGCTTGCCAAGGGTCGAGCCGAGCACCAGGGCCTGGGTCGGGATGCCTTCGAGGCGCGGATGATTGATCAGGCGCTGGCGTGCGCTATCCACCGCAGTGAACAGTGCCGACCACAACAAGGCCAGGGCCAGGAGCCCGAGCAGCGGAGCCAGCGGCAGAGTGTCCATCGATCGCTCGTCAGATATGCAGGATGAATTCGCGTACCAGCTTGCTGCCGAAGTAGGCCAGCATCAGCAGGCAGAAACCGGCCAGGGTCCAGCGGATCGCCTTGTGCCCGCGCCAGCCGAGACGGGTGCGGCCCCACAGCAGCACGCCGAACACCACCCAGGCGACGCAGGACAGCAGGGTCTTGTGTACCAGGTGCTGGGCGAACAGGTTGTCGAGGAACAGCCAGCCGGAAACCAGCGACAGCGAGAGCAGGCCCCAGCCCGCCCAGAGAAAGCCGAACAGCAGGCTTTCCATGGTCTGCAGCGGCGGGAAATTGCGGATCAGGCCGGAGGTGTGCTTGTGCTTGAGCTGGTGATCCTGCACCAGCAGCAGCAACGCCTGGAACACCGCGATGGTGAACAGGCCATAGGCCAGGATCGACAGCAGGATATGGGCGAGGATGCCGGGCTCTTCATTGATCAACGGCACCGTGCCGGACGGCGCGAACTGGGCGATCAGCGCGGTCAGCAGGCCGAGGGGGAAAAGCAGCAGGAGCAGGTTTTCCACCGGGATGCTCAGGCAGGCGATCAGGGTGATGGCGATCACGGCGGTGGCGATCAGGCTGGCGGCGCTGAAGAAGTCCAGGCTCAGGCCCAGGGGCGTGAGCAGTTGCCAGAACAGCGCGCTGCCCTGGGCAATCACGGCCAGGGCACCGAGCAGGCCGAGCAGCCGTTTGTCGGCCTTGACGCCACGGGCAAGGCCGGTGCCTTGGAGGATGATCGCGGCGGCGTAGAGGCAGGCGGCGATCAGGTTGGGTAGCAAGCTGGGTGACAAGGGGAGCATAAGTCCTGTTAGGCAAGCCCGAAAGTCGTCGAGTTTGGCATAGAACGGCGCCCCCTAGGAAGCACAGGTATCTACACATCTCTCAGCCCCACGCTGAGTGCTCTGGCTCTGGCTCTGGCTCTGGCTCTGGCTCTGGCTCTGGCTCTGGCTCTGGCTGTTGCTTTTGATCTGCTTTTGATCTGGCTTTTGATCTGCTGCGACTTCAGGAGGCTGAGTGGAGCGCTGATGTAGGGGGTGGAGGGCCATGGATGGCCCGGAAAGCGCCATAGGGCAGGAGCCCGTATGGCGCGGCCCCCGGAATCAGTGCGGAGGGAAGGAACCCGGAGCGAAGCGTAGGGCCGGATGCAGGAGCAAAGGCCTTTTGCTTACTTTTGGGCCTTTTCCAAAAGTAAGCCGCCGTAAGGGCGGAAGGGTGACTTTGCGTCGCTGGTTCGAATGGATATGTCCCCGGTTTCGGTACCGACTGCTGGTGCTTTGGTTCTGCTATTTGCGAGCATATCCATTCACGATGGTGACATTTAGTCACCCTTTCGCCCTTACGGCGACTCCCTTTTGGAAAGGCCCAAAAGGAAGCAAAAGGCCTCCCGTCGGTATGACTCACCCACATGGGTTACAAATCAGTTCACTCACATAGGTAACAGTTTTTAACTGGCAGGGTCGGTTTTCGAGGATCTGACTATGCCTTGGCGAGAGCTAAAACCTATGGACCTCAAACT
>NZ_MKZO01000076.1 GCF_001941965.1 Pseudomonas putida
ACGACTCGCTGATGTAGCGCGACGCACCGCGGAAGCCCAGCATCGGGTTCTCTTCTTCCGGCTCGTACAGCTTGCCGCCGATCAGGTTGGCGTATTCGTTGGACTTGAAGTCCGACAGACGCACGATCACCTTCTTCGGCCAGAACGCCGCAGCCAGGGTGCTGATGCCCTCGACCAGCTTCTCGACGTAGAAATCGACCGGGTCGTTGTAGCCGGCGATGCGCTTGTCGACGCTCTCTTTCAGCTCTTGCGGCAGGCCCGCGTAGTTCAGCAGTGCCTTGGGGTGCACGCCGATCATGCGGTTGATGATGAATTCCAGACGGGCCAGGCCGACACCGGCGTTCGGCAGCTGGGCGAAGTCGAAGGCGCGGTCCGGGTTGCCGACGTTCATCATGATCTTGAACGGCAGGTCAGGCATGGCGTCCACGG
The DNA here is from genome assembly GCF_001941965.1 of Pseudomonas putida. Classification (GTDB taxonomy): domain Bacteria; phylum Pseudomonadota; class Gammaproteobacteria; order Pseudomonadales; family Pseudomonadaceae; genus Aquipseudomonas; species Aquipseudomonas putida_L. The sequence continues at coordinate 430 of NZ_MKZO01000076.1, forward strand.
AGTTCTGACGCACATCGAAGCCCAACTCGCCTTCGAAGATGAAACCGGTATCGCCTTCGGCGCAGGAAACGGTCACGCCCTGGCCATCTTTCAGGACCTGGGTCGCGTTGCCACAACCGACCACTGCAGGAATACCCAGCTCACGAGCGATGATCGCCGCGTGGCAGGTACGGCCGCCGCGGTTGGTGACGATGGCGCTGGCGCGCTTCATCACTGGTTCCCAGTCCGGGTCGGTCATGTCGGAGACCAGCACGTCGCCCGGCTGGACCTTGTCCATTTCCGATACGTCGTGGATCACGCGGACTTTACCGGCGCCGATGCGCTGACCGATGGCACGGCCTTCGACCAGCACGGTGCCCTTCTCTTTCAGCAGGTAGCGCTCCATCACGTTGGCGCTGGCGCGGCTCTTCACGGTCTCAGGACGGGCCTGAACGATGTACAGCTTGCCGTCGTCGCCGTCCTTGGCCCACTCGATGTCCATCGGACGCTGGTAGTGCTTCTCGATGATCATCGCCTGCTTGGCCAGCTCGGCCACTTCGGCGTCGGTCAGGCAGAAAC
>NZ_MKZO01000077.1 GCF_001941965.1 Pseudomonas putida
ACGACTCGCTGATGTAGCGCGACGCACCGCGGAAGCCCAGCATCGGGTTCTCTTCTTCCGGCTCGTACAGCTTGCCGCCGATCAGGTTGGCGTATTCGTTGGACTTGAAGTCCGACAGACGCACGATGACCTTCTTCGGCCAGAACGCCGCGGCCAGGGTGCTGATGCCCTCGACCAGCTTCTCGACGTAGAAATCGACCGGGTCGTTGTAGCCGGCGATGCGTTTGTCGACGCTCTCTTTCAGCTCTTGCGGCAGGCCCGCGTAGTTCAGCAGTGCTTTCGGGTGCACGCCGATCATGCGGTTGATGATGAATTCCAGACGGGCCAGGCCCACACCGGCGTTCGGCAGCTGGGCGAAGTCGAAGGCACGGTCCGGGTTGCCGACGTTCATCATGATCTTGAACGGCAGGTCAGGCATGGCGTCCACGGAGTTCTGACGCACATCGAAGCCCAGCTCGCCTTCGAAGATGAAACCGGTATCGCCTTCGGCGCAGGAAACGGTCACGCCCTGGCCATCTTTCAGGACCTGGGTCGCGTTGCCGCAACCGACCACTGCAGGAATACCCAGCTCACGGGCGATGATCGCCGCGTGACAGGTACGGCCGCCGCGGTTGGTGACGATGGCGCTGGCGCGCTTCATCACCGGCTCCCAGTCCGGGTCGGTCATGTCGGAGACCAGCACGTCGCCCGGCTGGACCTTGTCCATTTCCGATACGTCGTGGATCACGCGGACTTTACCGGCGCCGATGCGCTGACCGATGGCACGACCTTCGACCAGCACAGTGCCCTTCTCTTTCAGCAGGTAGCGCTCCATCACGTTGGCGCTGGCGCGGCTCTTCACGGTTTCCGGACGGGCCTGGACGATGTACAGCTTGCCGTCGTCGCCGTCCTTGGCCCACTCGATGTCCATCGGACGCTGGTAGTGCTTCTCGATGATCATCGCCTGCTTGGCCAGCTCGGCCACTTCGGCGTCGGTCAGGCAGAAAC
>NZ_MKZO01000078.1 GCF_001941965.1 Pseudomonas putida
GATAAGCTCGGCGTCCATGATGTGGAGCACGTAGGGGGCAAGAACGCATCCCTGGGCGAGATGATCAGTAACCTCGCCGGTGCCGGCGTTTCCGTACCAGGCGGCTTTGCCACTACGTCCCAGGCGTACCGCGACTTCCTCGAGCAGAGCGGCCTGAACGACAAGATCCACGCGGCCCTCGACGCCCTGGACGTAGACGATGTCAACGCCCTGGCCAAGACCGGCGCACAGATCCGCCAGTGGGTGATGGAAGCCGAGTTCCCGGCCCGCCTGGACGCGGAAATCCGCACCGCCTTCGCCGAAATGGCCAACGGCAACGAGAACATGGCCGTGGCCGTGCGCTCCTCCGCCACCGCCGAAGACTTGCCCGACGCGTCCTTCGCCGGCCAGCAGGAAACCTTCCTGAACATCCGCGGCGTGGACAACGTGATCCGCGCTGCCAAGGAAGTCTTCGCCTCCCTCTTTAACGACCGCGCCATTTCCTACCGCGTGCACCAGGGCTTCGACCACAAGCTGGTCGCCCTGTCCGCCGGCGTGCAGCGCATGGTCCGTTCGGAAACCGGAACGGCCGGCGTGATGTTCACCCTCGACACCGAATCGGGCTTCCGCGACGTGGTCTTCATCACCGGTGCCTACGGCCTGGGTGAAACCGTCGTGCAAGGCGCGGTCAACCCGGACGAGTTCTACGTCCACAAGAACACCCTCGAAGCCGGCCGCCCGGCCATCCTGCGCCGCAACCTGGGCAGCAAGGCAATCAAGATGATCTACGGCGACGAAGCCAAGGCCGGTCGTTCGGTCAAGGTGGTCGATGTGGATCGCGCCGACCGCGCACGTTTCTGCCTGACCGACGCCGAAGTGGCCGAGCTGGCCAAGCAGGCGATGATCATCGAGAAGCACTACCAGCGTCCGATGGACATCGAGTGGGCCAAGGACGGCGACGACGGCAAGCTGTACATCGT
>NZ_MKZO01000079.1 GCF_001941965.1 Pseudomonas putida
TCAAGCCAGGGTTTGGCTGGCGGTGTCAAGCGATGCGGTATAGGTAGTCAAAAGGGCTTCTCCCATGCACTGATTTGAGCGCTAATTATATGATATTTATGGATAATTTCCAAAGTTGATGACATTGGCGTGCGCCAAGGGCCGTGAAGCGCTATGTAAACCCGCACACCAATGAGGTCGTTGAGACCAAAGGTGGTAATCACGCGACCCTGAAAGCCTGGAAGAGTGAGCATGGGTCTCAGGAAGTCGAAAGCTGGCTGCAGGCGTAATCATGGAGTCTATTGAGATCAAGGATGTTCCGGACTTCATCGATAGAGTTAGCCTCCAGGATCTGATTACTGGTGACTCGATATTTCGTGGTCAATCCAAGCAAGGCAACCTGCTGCCAGGGGTCGCAAGGCATAATCCAAAGAAAGACTCTACTGCTGACGAGATCAAAACCCTGGATGAGTTTCGAAAGCACGGCCTGACTAAATTTCCGGGGTACATAGACGTCGACAATGAGTGGGATTTACTTGTCCTGGCTCAGCACTATGGTCTAAAAACCAGGCTCTTGGATTGGACTCATAATGCTTTAGCGGCGCTATGGTTTGCTTGTAGCAGTCGTGGTGAGGGCGATGCATACGTTTACATGCTCGATGCCCACACTCTTATGCTTAAATCAATGGAGGGTAGTCCTTTCAAACAGGCTAAGACCAGGGTGATAACCCCTAGCTTGAGCAACGACAGGATCATCGCTCAATCAGGTTGCTTTACGCTCCATATGTTCTCAAGCACTACAGACAGCTTTGTGCCATTAGAGAAAAATAAGGTCATCAAAAAACATCTCACTGAATACGTCGTAAAGGGTAAAAAGAAGGTTGACTTTCTGATGACTCTTGAGCGCTGCGGCGTCTCTGCGAAGTCTATCTACCCTGACATCAACGGGCTCTGTCAGTTTTTGAATTGGCGTGCACAAGGTTCGTATTAAGTGTTGCGCTCTCTTTTGCTCCATCTGCATTATAGAGATGAGAACAATAAGAGAGCGCAATAATGGACATCCGAGCAGCGATCGTCGAAGCCAATACCATCAACATTATTCAGTCAGGTAGCCACGCAATCCTCAAAAAGCAGGCCGAGGTCGAGGAGTTTTGTCAGGCCGAGTGCATCCGGCTTGTCGAAGAGGCGGTACGCCTGGGGTCTACGAAAGCCTCGAAGCACCCGCACCTGAATGAGCTTCCGCTATGGCAGTACATCTGCGCACTCGCCTGTGAAAACGAGTTCTACCGCGCCCTGGAGCGCACAGCGCCCTAGCTGAAGCAAGCCCGGCACCCCCGCTGGGCCTTGACATTCCTCACTCTGATTGCCAATCTGTCAATAACTGCCATGATATGAAGGGTCGGCATATGCTCACGTTCATCACACCCCGCGACCGCCTGCTGCTCCGTTTTTTGAAGCCAAAAGTCGCGGCGTGGAGGTGGTTTGCAAAGGCCAAGGGATTGGTAGGCATCTCTGCTGAGAGCCACGAGTTCCTGGAGCGCGCTATGAACGAGCAAATCGAGAACTACGACAGTTACTCGATGATTGGTGGGTTCAAGTTCCAAGATGGCCAATATTTGCTTAAGCTGCAAACAGCGGATGGCATTGTAAATCGCTATTGTTCGTCGCTTCTCGAAGTCGCGGTGATTGTGAGTTTCAAATTCAAAGTGTGGAAAGGGCCTGTTCTCAGTCTCACTCCGCCGTTTTCTACAGCAGCGCTTAATGCCACGAGCCCCAGTGACTTTATTTCAAGACTTCTAGGGCTGCTGAGAGAAGAACGGTTAGATAAGCTTCGTCGTCTCTGGCTCGTTTATCTAACTACTGAGCGAGATAGCGATGCATCTAGGCTTTCGCAGGTCAAGTGCATTACGGGTATTCTGTCTGGTAATTATGCGGCAGTACACTCAGAAGTGGATGTCGGCGAGAAATATTCTGCTGACTTGGTAAGTCTAGGAATCGACAAGAAACAGGCATACGACGATATCTTCGATTTGATGCACCCTCTAATTTTGAAAGAGCTGCAATTGGACAGGCCCCATGCTTATCACTTGTATTCGATTTGTGAAAGTGAGGATGAGCTACGTCGACTATTAAGTGGGGACATGGGTTTTCTTCGCGGCAGAATGGCAATGATGTGCGCTGAACAGCGGGAATATATGTTTGGCTCGGAGCTGGGCTTATGATGTACCTGCAAAACATCATCAAATTCTGTTCTCCAGCCACGATCCGTTTCGATGGTGGAAAATACTACTTCGATGAGTGCGAGTTTGCCACTTTCATTGAGTTCTTTGATTATGTCGCTCAGGTTTACTCGTTCTCTGAGGCGACAGTTAATGTGGACTGGGAGTTTGAATGCCTAAGCAGCATCGCTCACAGTATTTCGGACGAGCAAACAAACATTGATGAGGTTGAGTTTCTCTGGCATCTGCTAAACACCGTTTTCTTCGACGACCTGGGCCGCAATGAAGCCTTAGATATGATTATGGCCAAACTGTACTGGTCTCTTAATAATAGCGATGTCGACGCAGCCTGCAACGCCCTCACTGCCTACGCTCAACAAGCTAGAGGGGGTGAGAATGCGGCTGTCGTTAGTTAGATATTTGCAGTGGGTATTCCCAGTGTTGCTTAGATCCGAAGATGGCTATGTAATCTACGAGCGACAGAAGTACAGGTCTGAGCGCGATCTGATTGTTGCTTTGTACTCAAACTTCTTGGCTTTGCCGGAAAGTTATTATCGTGAGCGTGGTTTTGATAAAGTCTGGGACTTGGTTGATACCGTTGCGGATGAGGATCTTCTCTATCATAAGCTGGGGAATGAGGTTGCGGGGATTGCTTGGGAGCAGGGGTTCGTTTCTAGACTAGACAAGATTCTAATTGTCAACGAAAATGCGGCAGATGAGTATTATTGGGGAGTGTCGGTTAAGAATGAACTGGCCCTCATGAAATTTGCCCTGAAGTACATGGGCAGGTTTGCAGATATGATTTATGGAGGAAGTATGAAGTCGCTCATTCAGAGCTTTCATGATAAGAAGCGCGAAGAATTCATTCGCCGCTATCGCCTAGTTAATCCGGAGCGCGCGGATATCCTTGATGAATGCCAGACTGATACTGAGTGCGACAAATTCTTGAAGAATGATAAGGATTTTATGCAGGTTCTTCGTCGACGGCTAATGGCTGTTGGAAAGTTTGACTCGATTGACTATCTTACAGGCGCTGATTTGGGTAATTGATTTGGTTAAGAAAAACTGAATTGAATTTTGATGCAGAGTGGGCGCTGGAGTTTAATGACCAGATGCCCATGCGTGGGAGATTCTGGCTCAGATCAAGGGGGAATGACATGTCCGATCAAGCAGCTGATGTAGTACTTCAACACTTCATATCGCGCAACCTCCGGGGCCTGCAATCCATCCGTCATCATCTTGACAAGCACGAACTAAAGGCAGGGGCGGCGCAGCTCTTGGCCGATATTGCAGATCATCTCGATGCCCATGGATTTGATGGCAAGAAAAAGCCGTTGGGCGATGAGTATCGCGACCTGCTGCTGGAGCTTGCGACAATACTTGGGCCAATGCCGGTACTACTGGGGACTCAGCGTGGTGCACCTATTTGTGGTGATTATGAGCTTGTGCGCTGCCTGCTGAACCAGCTCCAGGAACATCAGGACGAGCTTATCATCGAGCAAATACCAGCGGCACTGATGAACTCCCAGTTCATATCGGGATGTTGCTAGTCTGGTTTTATCTGCACAAGCTGCCAGCAGGTCGAAAGCCTGAGCGCAAACTGACAGCCATGGAGTTATACAAGGCTTTTGAGGCATTGGATGAAGTACTCCCGTTCCAGAGCCAAGGCGATGAAGAGAGAGCAGCGCTGGATCTAATGCGACTACTGAGTGAGACTGGCTATGTTCATAACATTCTGTATCGAGCGCAAGCGGGCCGCTTTACTCCTTGCCAGTCTTTCTATAAAAAATTGTGCCTGCTAGAACCGCATGAGCTGTATAACCTCAGCCTGTTTCACACCGGAAGACATGGTCAATAGTTAGCATTCATTCCCCCGCGTGTGTTGGGAGAAAGCCAATAAAAGCAGCCTAGCTGCACGCCGAGATGGCTTTCAAGCGTAGAGATCGCGCGGGTCACAGCAGCAGGAGAGATATCCAGCAGCCTGGCTGCTGCTGCAAAACTTCTTTGCTCGCCAACTGCGGCGAACACCTGCATGAGATGAAACTGATCCATAGCTTCGGGCAGCCTCTCTACCGCTGTCTGCAATACAGACTACAGGGCCAGGGGCTTCGGAGTCACCGAATTAGCAGTTGTAGCTCAGTCGATGGAGGTGGAGGTACACCAACCCTGAGTTCTCCGTCCGCTTCTGTGGTCACTGACAGATCGGGCGTTCCAGGGCCCCTTTCTTTCAGGTGATTTCAATAAAAGCCATAATATGTTTCACGTGGAACATGGCACCTTTTTGAGAAAAACGATTATCCGAGTATTGCGGGTGATGCGAGATGCCTTTTTCACGGCTGCCCAGTCAGGAGCGGTGCCAATGACGGCCCACGGTCGATGTAGAAAGGTTGAGAGCCCGGGCTATCTCGGCTTGACTCAGTCCATCGGCTTTCAATGCCTGGACGGCCTTTGTGGTTTCCACACCTTTGGCCACTTGGGGATGTAGTGGCCCGTCTTGGTCGATTGGGATCTGGCAGTCCAGAAGCTCCAGTCGCTCTAGCTCTTCGGTTGCCTCCTTTAACATCTCTCGGGCTGAGCCACTCCTTTTAGCCCCATGCACCAATGCCAGCACTGCCAAAGGGCCGATCTCTAAGGCCTCCGCCAATGCTTCATTGGTTTCGATGGTCACTGCACTCTCGGCGTGCTCTAGACGGCTGATGTAAGACGCATCCACCGTGCGTGCCAGCTCCAGTTGGTTCAACCCTTTTCTTTCTCTCAAGAAACGGAGCGTGTTGGCATAGGCTCTGCGCAGCTGCATCTACTGAATCCCGTAAAAGGAGACGGTATGCCGCGATTGATATGTCCCTCACAAATGCATATAGTCAATTGATAGGGTATTCGGCTTTCGCCTGAGCTTTTGAAGCGCCTGCCTGGGGAGGGGCTCCATGTCTGTGTTCCAGGCGAAAGAGGTCGCTGTGGTCTGGGGCTGCCTCCTGGTCTTGGCTGGCGAGCCAGCCTTCACGAGCAAGCATTAGGGCATTAGAGACCTTGGTGCTGCTGCCCACAAGCTTCCCCCGTATGCAGGAAGTATTTAAGAGGAAGGATGCAGCATGTCACAAATGCGTAAAGTTGTAGCGATCGTCAGGAACTATCAGGAAAGAATTTCGGGTGAGTCTGCGGCACGCTACACCCGCGTACGGCTTGAAGATGAGTCTGGCAAGACATACTACATTAAGCGCTTGGTAGTCCCTGACTATCTGGCTAGAAAAGGGGCCTTCAGTAATGATGTGTCACGGACGTGGTATGTTAAGAGTGTTGATAAGCACACTGTTGTCATCGTTGGGTATGAAGACAGTTTTGGAAAGTTCTTCTACGACCTTGACGAAGTAAAGACCCTTTCCAAGGGCGCCAAGGTGCAGGGCTTTATTTATGCTATTGCTGCTGTGCCGGCGCCCATAATCGTCGCTGTAGCGACTTATGGTCTTGGGCTTCTGTTGATGCCGCTCTTCGTCTATCAGGCTTATAAGTTCCTCTTCAAAGTTCCTTCCATTCTTAGCCAAGCGACGCTAAAGAAGGATTTTCAGAATTTTGGAATCAGCATTTAATATTCAAGCTGAAGTGTCGCAGGCTTGTTCGAGAGGCGGGCTGTCCTAGCGTCAACCCTACGCGCCATTGGGATGCGTAGGGTTGACACCATTCTCATAGTTGTTAAACCGTCCTGTTAACTCAAGATTTCCAGGAACGGTTTCTTGTCGATCATTGCTGCTTGAGACTTTTTCTTTAAAAGCTCGATTAAATCGCCTTGGTTCTGCAGCAAGCTCACTATTTCTTCTAGGGTGCACAGAAAGTTGGTTCTGTGATTGAGGAACTCTGCACACTGACTGATCACGGCCTGCGTGTACCTGCTGTTTGAAATGAAGACGCCCGACACATTTGCCCGGTTCATCACCCTGACCAGGTGTGGCCCGAAGTCGCCTACACCCACAGGGTCTTTAAGCCACTTCATTTCTACTAGGTGAATGGCGCCCGAGAGTTCAATGACGCCGTCGATTTGCTCCAGCACGATTGCGTTGTCCGGTGCCCTGCGGACGAAGTTCTCTCTCACATGGATGCCGTAAGCTCGGAAGAGATCATTCAGCACCCCCTCCAGGCGTCGGCCTCGTTCTTGCGGTTGGTCGTCCATACCGAAGAGGGCGAAGAGGCGGTTCTTAATGTCCTCGACCTCGTTGCGCTTGCGCGCGGCCTCCAGCTGGGCTGCACGGTGTGTTGCTTGTGCTTGATCGCGTTCAGCCTCTCGCTCCTGCTGCATCCTGGTAAATGCATCTTTTTTGTTTACGGCTTCACGCACGCTGGCTACCAGGCCCCTGGCTTCGAGACGGTCGTCTGGCCAGCAAGATTCGAAATCCTCAAATTCGACGACCCGACGGATCACCCCGCGACGTGGGCCTAAACCGCTATCACCACGCTGATTCAAACGTGTCAGCACGGTGCGCACAATCTCGTACTTCTTGATCGAGTCTGGCGTGGTTTTCACCGTTGCGCTGACGGCTGCCAAATCCTCCTCAGTGACCCCGGCGCCCTGGAAAAACAGGATGACGGATTGCTTGGACTTGACCAGTTTCGGGATGGTATTGATCAGCAGTTCCAAGAGGTCTGCCGGGTAGTGAAATTGCTCAGCCATGAACGCACTCGTTTTCCGTAACCTTTCCGATGGCTCACGCAAGGCGAGCCCGCTGCGCTGGTCATCATGGCCGTAGATGGTCGGAAGGTAAATCCCGGCGCAGGGTAGTGGCGACGTTTGCCAGTTCATCTGACGTGGTTGGGCTACGTGACTAAGGGCAACGTAATCTCTTTCGGCACGTGCAAGCCCTCGACGTAGCCTTCGTCTCATGATGCTGCGGCTCAGCAGAGGGACAAAGCGAGTGGTACAGCTACTCTCAGCTTCAGATTTCAACCTGGCGGCTGGAGTGCGCTCCCGCCGAGTGTGCATGTGCTTGATTCTCGCTATGCACACGACCGGCGTTGATGTTCTGGGAGCTGACCAGTCGGGTAATTCCGGTGCCTTGGAGACAAAACTGGATCTGGCATCGATAATCGCGCGTCTTGCGCGCGTGCGGTGTTTTTATGTTTGGGGAGTCGAAGGAATGAACATGCCATCTATCAAGGCGCGCTTTCAAAGGTTCTATTGCCTGTCGGTGATGCGTATCCACCGGGCACGGACGAAAATCGGGATTTGGCAATCTCGACACGGCGTTAAATTTGGCGCTGCCGCCGTGTTGGCCGGGCTGCTGTTGACCTACTTCTCTCTTCCTTCCCTGACAACGCTCGTGGGTGATTACTTCAAATCACCTGAAACGATTAGCGCGCTCAGAAGCCTCCTAGGTGGCACAGGCTCAGCGTTGATTGGTGCCGCTGCCATTGCATTCTCGCTCATCGTGTTTGCTATGCAGACCAACGTCGAGAGAATGCCTCACGGCTTGTTTAGAAAGCTCAGTTCTGATCGCAGGCTGTTGGTGTCATTCCTGGGATCACTGCTGACAGCCATCACTATAGCGGGCACATCACTGATCCCAGGCGCCAGCTGGGCAATCCCTTCGATACTCGGTGCGCTATGGGGCATTGCTGTAATCATTTTCTTGTTTCTATATGCGTATCGCCGTGCCCTTCAACTCATCAACCCGCTTGAGCAGCTCAATCTAATGTCTGCTGCTGTGGGGCGAGATTTGCGCAAATGGGGAAGACTTGCTGATAACGCCAGCATCCTGCTTGAGGAGGATCGGACTCCTGACCCTGGCGACGAGCGAAATCAGTTCAACGCTTCGAGGTCAGCGTTTTACAACGCCAACGCTTCTTGGGTGACCTCTACGCTCGAAGCGATTCACTACTGCGTTTCTTACGCGAAGCGCTTCGCAGGGCAGGGTGACTACGACGTCACTGATTTCGCGTTCCGTCAGCTGGTGACAATCAACACTGCGTACTGCGAGGCCAAGCGAGGGACGTTTGTTGGCAGCAACCCTTTTGTTGAAATGTCAGGGGTGAGTGACCAGACGATAAATACGTCTCTTGAGCAGCTCAGGCAGACCATGCAAGACGCGCTGTCCAAAGGTGATGAGCGCCTGGCAGAGAGTACGTTGCGAGCCTTTCTTGCGTTGTATGGGGTTTACCTATGCATAGAGTATCCAGGTGGCGGGCAGGGGAAGCATCACGCGCTGCTCGCATCTACTTACCTGGTGTCTGCAATCGAAACGGTCATACCTCACGATAAACCTGACTTGATGATGCATGGCGTTCGACTGGTGGGCAAAGCGTCTAGATTGGCTTTGCGCCATAAGATTCCCAATGAGAGCGCTGGCTTGGCGGAAAAGCTAGGCAAGCTTGCCTTGGTGGGGGTAGTGAAATCGAATCATCAACCCGTCACGCTGACCGTATTCGAGCAGCTGGCGGAGGTTACCTTCGATCTACTAGTTGAGGGTAAGCATGATATTCACTTCGCCATCAGCAAGCTGCGTGAGGCGGTCTCAACCGCGTCGCAATGTTTTCTCGGAACAACCGATAGTGTTATTGCGTCCGTGCATTCCAGTACGCTTGGGCCATATTATTCGAGCACGAGCACTCGATCGCTAAGGCATCGCCTCACATCTCTGGTGAATGAACTGCTGGTGGCCCCTGAAGAGCACGAGCAAGCGGCAAGGATCATTTCAAACATCACCACTTGGGCGCATCAGATCTACCTTCCGCACAGGGAGCTCCTCCAGCTAGCCGTGCAAAAGCGATCTCAATTCACGTTCGACGCTATTGAGTGGATTATTGGTATCTCTGAACTATTGGCTGCTGTTTCACACGCTCCTGCCTGTCCAGAACACCTCCAGGATGAGCTCAGTCGTCACGCGATCTGGCTTATAGACTCGATTTCCTGGCTTCCGGATGATAGAGACGCAGTAACATTCATCGAAACCTTCGCACTCACTGAGAACCTTTTTGAGGCTGCCTGGCGCAGCCATACACAGGGCTCTAGCGCGCTTTATGAAACATGCAAAGCGCGGCTGCTTGAGTGGGCAAAAAAAGGAGGCAAGCATGAGACGGGCTGGCAAATCCTGGACTCTTCAATGAAGGCCTTAGTGGCACTGGCCATTCAGGAGGGGACTGAGGATTCTGTCGTGCAGCTCAAGTCTCAGATTGCCAGAATGGTAGCGAGTGAAGGTGCTCCATCTCCAGAGTCCCGTCAGCAAACAGCTGAACGGTTGGCCGTGCGTGCGCGGAGGCCGGGGCAGCATCCGGCTTTGCGTGCTATCGATCGTGTCCTTGATCATCAAGATGCTGACAGGGTACGCGAAGCACTGATGGAAGTTGCGCAGCTGTTAAGGGGGGAGGCCTTGCCTGAGTCTCAATGACCTTGAAGCTTGTTCAGTTGGTTATTGAGCCAAGGGAAACTGTTAGGGAACAGCCGCGCTGCAGTATCACGGGCTGCGCTATGTGCAGCGGTAGCCTAGGCGTCCATCACCAAGATTTTGGCGGCCTATGTAGCTACCACTATCATCTTGCCTAGAAAGACGACTAAGCCAGCTACCTGGCTTTCTTGAACGGTTTGAAAAGCTTGTCGGGAACGATGTAAAGGTCGCCATTTGCGCGTGAGCAAGCCACGTACAGCTTGTTCCGAGTCTGAGGATTGGCTTCGTGTAAATTGCCATTCTGGTATCGTTTCCAGGTATCGGCGCCCAATACGACACACACGTGCTCGAAGTGATCCATGCCTTTGCTCGCTCCCCAGTTCAGCGAGTGGCAATCGTATTTGTCGTGTTCCTTCAAGAAGAGCTTCACGACGTTTGGATCGGCGTGAAGGGTTGCGGCTTGTCCAGGTTCTTCGATCGTAATGATCTCACTGACCCGCTCCTGCTGCGCGCCCATGGTGATCTGCAGCTTTGCGGTGATGAAATCGCAGACGGTTGTAGAACACCGCCAGCTGTGCCCCAGAGTGGTTTTGTCCACCTTGATTCCGGTGTCACGGAATCGTTTCTCGTACTTGGTGATGTCTTCATGGAGCGATTTATTAACCGAACCGTCCCGGCTGGTGTCGTAAGTATGCTGATAGAAGTCACCAACAAAGGTCATACCCGCCTTTGCTTTCGAGATATCCAGCAGTAGGTTGAAGTCGTGGCCGGCGAAATCCTGCACCTCATCGACGTAGACATAGTCATAGAAACGCTCGATCCGCGCGCGTATGGCCGGTATGCATTTCCTCATCTCCAGCAATTTAGCCAGGCGGTTGTAGTAGAGCCTTCGACTCCCATCCCTAAAGCGCGCCATGTCGCTGAGCGGTGTCCGGGGGTTGGTTGGCAGTCGGAAGTTCATGCCCCGGGTATCCAGCTCTAATTGCAGCAGTGGGCGGTAACAAAAACCGTGCAAAAAGGAGAAGTACGTCATGACGGTGATGTTGGGCGGGATCGTCCCGAATTTTTGGATGATGCGATGTCGAAGGTGGCGATAGTTGTTCTCGGTATAGGTGACGATCAGAGCGCGCTGGTCAAGGCTCAGGCGATCAATCACCAGGCTGGTTTTCCCGGATCCGGCAACCGCGAAAATCACGCTCTTATCCACTGGATCGCCTCCTGGATGTAGGTAGGTGCGACGAGTTCTTCTGGCTTCTTCGTAAGGAGCTCGAACGCCACATCCGCCTTGTTTTTGAGCATGTAATCCTGAACCGTTAGGGTCTTGCGTGCTCCCCCGAATAGACCGTCACAGGTTTTCTGGTTGTCGAGGTAAAGGCCGATCTCGAACGTAGAGCGCTCATTGTTCTCGTCAGCGAAAATCCGGGCACCGTCGTACAGGCTGGTCTTGTAGTTCTCGACGCAATTCTGCTGGTGGTCATGGTCGTTGTCCCGGATTGCCGCGACTCTGATCCCAAGGAGCTTGCCGAGCTCTAGATAGCGTTTGAAGCTGGTACCACCGATCGAAATGATGTGGACGTTGTCTGACTGCGGAGTGGTTCCCGCGTGCTTGTTATAGAAGTGTTCCAGAAGGATGAATTCGGCGTCCCCCTCGACCAAAATGACCCTGTTCGACAAGGCAAACTCAAGCACATTGTTGTCCGGGGCCTTCATGAAAAATTCGGCAGTGGACTCCGTCAGATCCTTGAGCCGGCCTGCCTTTTGCTCGGTTCCCAGGAGTAGAGCTCGACGAAGATCGAGTCGTGAACAGATGTGACTACTGTGGGTGGCGATGAAGAGTTGGGTTCCCTGGGTGCGGGTCAGACGTTCTACCAGGCGCTTCATGTTCGTGTGGCTCAGATGGTTCTCGGGCTCTTCGAGCAACAAGGCGTGTAGGCCACCTCTGGCATCATGCTTCTGCAGCGCAAAATTGGTCTTGATGAAACACTGCTCGCCCTTGCCACGGTTTTCGATTGGGATCCCTTCCTTGGTGATCACCAGGTCAGTTTCCAGATTCGAACGCACGCTGGTTCGCAATGCGAACTGGTACTCGCCCAGCTTGGCATTCAGCTCCTTGAGATTGTCTCTTTGGAAGCCTTCCTTGCCCTGACGGTATTGGTTTTCGAGCCGATGGCGGTCTGGCACTTGGGTGTGAAAACCGAACACCGTCCGTGTGTATTCCCGTGCGGCGTACTCGGTGTCGATTCGAGAGCTGTCGATGAGTAGGTGCTTCACAGGCCTTCGATAACTGACGTGGGGTGCCCCGGAGAAGGTGGAGAACTGCACCGCGTAGTATTCGTATGGAAAGCTCTCTTTGTTATCCCGAAGCAGTTCAAGAATGGTTCCGCCGAAATCCTCCACCAAGGGAACGATGGCCAAACGCAGGCCATCGCTATCTGCCCCCGTCGAGTTCTGGCGTCCGTACAGGCCCTGGTCATCACCCGCTTCAAGAAAAACGTCCACTATCACCTCTGGCAGCAAATCGAGGCGGGCTGGGCCTGCCAGAAATTTCCTCACTGCAGATTGGTTCAGTAACGCTTCGTAGCCAATGGTTTCGACCCGGTTGCGACTCGCGCTCAATGCGAGGTCAAGGGCTAGTAGGACGCTGCTCTTGCCCGTCTCATTGTCCCCGATCAATACGTTGGTGCCGGCATCAAACTGAAGAGTCAGATCGCAAAAGCTTTTGAAATTGTGCAGCACGAGTTTGGTGATGGCCGGCATGAGCGTTTCCTGTTTGACCTTCGGCAGGGGGGCAAGCGTTCATCAGTCGAGTTTGGATACCTGGGCTTTCAGAACCAAGGTCAATGTCAATCTGCGTTTAGTGAGGGTTTTGAAGCGTCCCTCCCTAGGGGCTTTCTCGGGTGCGGTTGTGGAGTGTTTCCACATGCCCAAAACTACGACCTCATCGTCCTTTTCAATGCCTTTGAGCCACGCTGAATCCCTGGCCCAAATGCTCACCTCCAGGCCAATACCATTCTCTGCGTCATCCGGATCGACTCGGAACTTGTTCATCTGCAGGTTGATAACGTTCTTGGTCTTGTCACCCCTGATTTCAGTCCTGACGCTGCTCACCGCACCTTGAATCGCGACGGGATGTTGAACTGCGTTGTGCGACACTGCGTAATATGCTTCCGCGTGGCGCTCCGGTTCGAAATAGAACTGATTCCAGGCGACCTTCACATTGCCCTCAAACACCAGCTCCAGATGCTGTTCGATGTCCTGGTCTTTGTCACAGAGTGCGCGGAGCTTCAGGGCCCGCTTGGCGGAGTTGATGTATGCAGGAAGAGGATTTGGGTTGTGGGTGTAAGTCCGACCGGCTGTAGCACGAGAGCCCCCATCGTCCTCGAAATTACGACCACCTTTTTCTAGGGCTTCCTTGATCATGACCAGACGCATCCGGTAACGATTGTGCTGGATGCTTTCGATCAGATCTTCGGAGGTGCTGGCAATCTCGTTAATTTCCTCGTCCACCCCGAAACGACAATTCGTGGCATGAGCACCTTTGGGATAGAGACGAAAATAACCTTGGACGAAAACAGACTTGTCATACATTTCCCGGGTGTACGGTGGGTTATGAGCGACTGGCGTACCGCATTTGCATTGAAGAGGTTCGGCACCCGTGCCCTTGGTGTATGTTTCTGCTTCCCATCTATCGCCGTTTTGGTCGAAGGCGTGATCCATTTTGATGCCCATAGTCACTCCTCATGTCAAAGCCGGATCCGATCCCATGTCATATCGAGCCTGAAACCAGGGGGCGCTCTGCCGGCGACTGGGTGGTAGCCGATACGGTTGCGCTCCAGATATTACGGACACCTCTATCGTTCTAGTTTCTGGCTATATGCCATCAGTGTACCGATCGAGGGCTGGTCTTCAAGTAGGGACTACTCGTACAGAGCCGACGTCCATCCCCGCAACGCTCGGTTCTATGGCATCAAGTTGGGGGCCGCGCTTGCGAAGGTTTTCCGGTCGACTGGTTTTCCAGTCGCACCAGTCTCGCTCCGCACTGCGGCCCCTGATGACATTCGGCCTCTGATAAACTCCCTGTTTTTTCGCGGTGTGGTTGGCGGATGACAATGGAGTGGCAGCCAAAGCGCGAACCGATCCAGGAGGAACAATGCCCGGTCTGCCAGCATGGTGTCGTGCTTCAGCGCACGGGTAAGTTCGGTGATTTCAAATCCTGCTCGGGCTTTCCTCGCTGCAAATACAAACCCGGTAAGCCGAAACGCCATGGAGCTCGGCAGCCAAAACTGACCCGTCGTCCGTATTGATTCCGTCGTCGGCCTTGATCTAGGGTGCGATCGCATCGCGCAGTCGACGATCGATAACCCAAGCCCGCCGATCAGCTCCAGCACCGTGCGGCATATCTGCTGAGTGACGTCGTCTGCCGCTAACCTGTCCCTGAGGGAGTGACACATGCGTATTACAGGACGTAGTGAGCCCGAGGTGTTCGCTGACCTTGGCGCGCTTACCGCCAAACCGGGTTACGTTCACGCGATCGCTTTCATCTGCCATCGCGATAACATGGTCGCCTTTCGAGATGAGTACACCGTTTCTGATCTGAGTGAGCTCTACGGCCCCAATCGACTTCTCAGAACGGAAATCAACACCCTGCTAGGGCTGATGGTGCGCCAGCCGTTGGATCTGACGCTCCCGGAGCCTGCTCAAATCCAAGCTTATGTAGAAAAAACCGATGCGCTGATGGCTGAGCTCCATGGCTCAATGAACAGCGTCATCTTCGAGGCGCTGAAGCGCAGATCTGCGAGCGCGACAGATCGCATGTCTATTTGGGAAGGGCCGGCGCTGAGGGAGCCAATCTTCTACGGCCCGGAGTCCGCTTACAGTTTCCAGTACAGAGATTTTTTCGTCGACAAGCACGAGCACGATGACGCTTGGCTTCAGCAGAATAAGGGCTTCACGAGTCGTCAGGCACAAACAGTTGCCCGTGCAATGTGTTCGCTCATGGACTTACGCGCAACCCAGCTGCACCAAAATGGTAAGAAAGCACTGGAAGCCGTCACTTCACCTCTAGCTCACTTCGAGTTCACCACTGAAGAAGTCGCTCGAAAAACTGGGCTGGACATTGGTGTCGTACAGGCGGTGTTTGAGGCATTGACGTTCACCGGTCAGAACGCGGAATTTCGGGAGCTGGGGGATTACAACAGCGTGGTCGGGACGCCGTTGTTGCCGACTGATCGCGGGTCGGTGCTTCTCTTCATGCACTACGCAATTTACGAATCACTCTACGAGTCACCGTTCTTTTGGATGAAAGACGACCATGTCTATCGCCGACTCGCCTCTGACAACCGTGGCGCTTTCGTTGAGCGTTTTGCTTACAAACGATTAGCTGCGGTCTTTGGAAGAGCCAGCGTTTTCACCAACGTCAACATTCTTGACGGGAAGAATAGGGCTGGAGAGGCTGACGTGCTGGTGATCTTCGGTGACCGCATGATCATCGTTCAAGCCAAAGCGAAGAAGCTAACACTGGCCGCACGGAAGGGGAACGATGGTCAGCTCAAGGCTGACTTCGCTGCGGCTATTCAGAAGGCCTCTGATCAAGCGTGGGACTGTGCTGAGGCGATTCTCTCCGGCAGGTGCCGGATGATCGATGATGCGGGGTGCGAGATCGCCATGCCTAATTCGATCAAAGAGATCTTCCCGTTCTGCGTGGTATCTGACCACTATCCTGCGCTAGCGCTCCAGGCGAGCCAATACCTTGAGTTCGAAACCACGGAGATCGTCCGGGCCCCGTTGGTTATGGACGTTTTCCTACTGGACGTCCTGACGGAAATGTTGGACTCCCCCCTGCGACTCCTCAGCTACGTACGCTTGCGGGCGATCGCACGTGACAAACTCAGAGTTAGCCATGAGCTGACAGCACTAGGTTATCACCTGAATCAAAATCTCTGGCTCGACTCAACCTACAGCATGGCATCGGTGGACGACTCGTTCGCAGGTGACGTGGATGTGGCGATGACGGTGCGCAGGGAAGGAATCCCAGGGAAAAGAACACCACCAGGTATTCTGACGCACATGCTAGGTACCCAGTATGAGCAGTTGATTGCCCAGATTGAGCGAGCAGCAGATCCTGCAATGCTTGAGCTTGGTTTCGTGCTGCTGTCGCTGGATAGCAGGGCGTGTCAGCACATCCACCAGGGTATAGCCGGTATCACGGGTATGGCCATGAGAGATGGACGCCCTCACGACTTCACCTTTGCCATTGATGGAGGGGAGGCGGGAATTACGTTCCATTGCTACCCAGCTCCAGATCCTGACGCGATTGAACACCTGAAACTGCATTGTGAAAAACGCAAGTACGTGGAGCAAGCTGCTACATGGTTCGGTGTTTCCGTCAATACGCAGGGAAAAATTCAATTCGGCATGATGTACAACCTACCCTGGGCTCAATCAGACGTGATGGACGAGCTGACTAAGGGAATGCGAAAGCCTGTAGCCATGAGCGCGGCGATGAAAATTTTGCAGAGAGGCATGAGGCACGTGGAGCCGGGCCGCAATGAAGCATGCCCATGCGGTAGTGGAAAAAAATACAAGAAGTGCTGTCGCTCTTGAGTTTATTGCGCCCGCTTTGCGCTGTGCACTAGTAGGGCAATTCGCACGAATGTAGTGGCCTGTGGCTCAAGGTGCCGGAAAGCAGATCTCTGCGTTTTGTCGCTTGCTGCGACCTACTAAGATTTTTGAGCGTTTAAGTGCGTCTTATGCCTCATGCTTCTTTTCTATCGGCATCAGTGCCATGCCTGCAAACTCATCAATAGCTTCTTCAAGAATCCATTCGTCTTCAATTCGAATGAGTAGTTCGCTGTGCGCGTCAGACTCAGCCAGAGATTTGAAGTCTGGGAAAGAATGAAACTCAGAGTCCATTGCCGTTGATCTCACGACGTCCCGAATATCGCTTTCGTCTGCAGCAGTTGTGTAGTCGCAGTCGGCATCAAGGTTGACACGACTATCCGAGAATTCGTTCGCAACGGAGTGGATGGTCTTGCGCAATTCTGCGGCTTCTTCCGCGGAAAGATTTAGCTGGGTGGTTACTACTTCGACAGCCTTTGCATTCCATGATTCAGTGCTGGAGTGATAGTCGAAGCAAAACTCATTGTAAGCGCTGAGTGTTTTGCGAATCAGGTCAGTGTCATTGGTTTGAATTACGGCTGTCATGATGAATTTCTCTTGCTCGGTTGGTGTTTTTAGGTGTGAATGGTTTAAATGCAGTCACTGATGTTGAAGTGGTCGAAACCGGACGCATGGGTTGGGGTTGGCGTTCAAAATGCTTTGATGCACCTGATTTGATCTGTCAGCTTGAATTTTTGCAAGACTTTGTCGATCTCATCAAGATCAAGGTCTTCACAATATTCAAGGCCCCAGTCTAAGTCTTCTGAATCATTCTCGCGGCCTTTTCTGAGGGCGTTGCGATCGATCAACAGTGTGATGGGGTCAACAGCGATCGTTATAACGTCGTTGCCGATTTGCATATCTGCATACGCATAACTGGAACTGTCGGTTTCTTGGACAATGACTACGCCGATAATGGTACTCATGAACAGGCTCCTGGGACGGGCTTTTAGGCTACCTGATGACATAGGCGCAAATCAAGTATCTGCCATGATATGTCTGGCTGATTGCCACAGGCTTCCCTGAAAGCGACATAGGGTAGAGATTCTCCGATCCACTCAGCACGGGTCATATGACCGGCGCTGAAATAGCCCTCGTCAAGCCATCCAAAGCCCAGGTGCGGGCAACATGCCTTCGCGTGATCAAGCGGCAGCTTGCATGCGTGAAGGCCAGAACCCCTGCCGCCAGGGGATGTTTCTTCAGCAGGTGCCGGAATTTCATGATTGTCGTGTCTTCGGGGATCGGCGCGCTGGGCGTCAGGCGCGCAAATTGGAGCATCGGAGTGGCCTCGCAACCCGCTTCTAACATCAGGCTCTTTCCCGCAGTCAGCTCACGAGCTCTCTGTCAGACTGCCATGCCATCGATAGCTCCTGTTCCTGCACGAACTGGGGCAGGGTGAGCAAGTCCGAACGCAGCTGGTAGTAGCGCTCGCCGGGCTTTTTGTCCTCAAGCTCCCAGTTAGCTTGGATGCCTAGGAGGCTCAGGAGCAGAGCGATGATGGCTTTGATTGTGTCTTCGAGCTCCTTTTGCTGACGCGCTTTGAAGCTAAGACGGAGAGGTCTTCGATTCTTGGCTCTGAGCACGATGTAGTAGACTCGCACTCGTTCTTCGCGCTCTGAATCTCTTCGCGCAGCCTCTCTCTCAAGAGCTGGAAAGGTTTCTGGGTCATAGGATATTCCCTCCAGGCTGACCAATTTTTGGAATGTGAGGCGGCTGCGTTTGAGCTTGCGACCAGGGATGATGGTGCCTTGGTGCTCGTACGCGATGCCGCTGGGTTGGCCCTCCTGGTTTTTTGTGAAGTGGACGAAAACCCTCTGCTGGCGTAGGAGCCGAATCAGCATGAACATGTCGCCATGGGCCTGTTGAGTGGTTTCAACGGCGCCTGCGATTTTCGCGATCATTCTGTGCTTGAGAGGGATCGTCCCTTCGCGCTCAGCGGCTTCCAAGGCGTTCCTAGAAATTGCGGTTCCCCAGGTTTTCGTAGGCGATGGGGCTTTGCTCAGGTCGAAGTGATCCTCAATCCTGGAGGTGGAGTCACAGCTGCGGGAGCGCTCGTTGCTGTCCCTCACTATGCTGAACTCTTCATCCAGGCGAATGCGGTTGGCGACGATATGGACATGCTCGTGATCGGTGTCCCCGTGAAGAACAGCGACCCACTTGTTCCTCTCATCAAAGCCGAGGTCGGACAGGTACATCTCGATCGCTTCGCGCCACTGTTCGTCGTTTAGGTGCTCACCAGGAGGTAATGCGAGGATTGCGTGCCAGACGGGCTTTACCACGCGATCACTATCAATTGCGTTGTTTCGCAACTTTTCGACAGCATCAAACTCAGCAATCATGCCTTCGGCATCGATCTTGTCCTTGTCATGCCCATGGCGCAAAGGATCAGGCGAAAAGCAGTTGCGGCCAATCGTTCTGATAGTTGTCAGTGCATGCTCGTGCTTCCGCAAGCCAAATATATACTCGATGCGGTTTCTGAAAGAGCCCACGCCTTTGTCTGTGATTTTTCCAATCATCTTATTATTCTCCAATGCCCAGTAGGCGATTATTTATTTTAAATAGCTCTTGGATAACTTGCTCAAGGCCTTCGCCTTTATTGAGCAGGCCAGCGATCCGTTGCAGCTCCAAGGAAAGTTGGATGTGAGTCAGGGGGATGCGCACCTTGCCTAGGGCTTTGGAGTGGATAAGGAAGTCGCGAACGAAAGCGCCTGCGGCTTGGTAGCCGGCTTCCTCACACTTGCTCTTAATGATCTCTCGCTCTTTTGCACTCAAACGAATGATGAGCGGTTTGTCTCGGCGTTTGGCAGCATCAAGTGTTGGTCTGCCTTTCTTGTTATTGTTATTCACGCGCAACCTCCGAAGGAGAGTGAGCAGCATTAAATGTCTATCGTAGACACAACTGGCCACCCACAAGATCTAGTTTTATTATGCAAATGGAGCAAGGGGTGGTGGAAGTGTTTTATGAAAAATATTTGACTTAAATGTCGCTAAAAGTGCCTCAAAAGGCAACTCAAGTGCCAGTCTTGGCACCGGAAGTGTCTTAAATGGCCCGATATACTTCTGACTTCGCAATGTGTCAATGCGATATATCGTGGCTGTTACTGTGTGTGAGTGCGGTGCGTGTCAGATGTCGCTTTGCTGGTGTGCGAAATTATGAATAGTCGCAGTCAGGAAGAGCGAAATGTCCTCATGTCACTAATCGTGAATGCGAAATACCTGGGTGTCGCAGTCGACCGCAGTGACCTAATGCTGGGTCGCACTCATGCTGAGCGGAGCTTGGTGCTTTATCCGAAATGCGAAACCTGTGTGTCCGCTCGATCAGAAGCTGTAGACCGCATACGCCTGGAAGATATGGGAAGTATCACGGCTGCCGAGCAGATCCTCTGCACCCTGGCCAGGCTTTGCGAAGCGCGCAGCGCGTCACGCCACTGAATAACGGCGTCGAGGTAGACGTCGAACCGAGCCGCACACTAAGGCTGGCCAACTCTGCATCGCAGGGATTCCGTCCCGAGTAACGAAGGGACTGGTGCATTCGAACCCACTCCCTTCAGCCGGGTGGAAAGGGCTATCCAGCCACATTCTCCGGCTCCCAGCAAAGCGAAGCGCTGAGGGCGCGTCCAATGGCCGGTTTGTTGCTCCGGCCACTGACAGTCAGCGGAAATCTGGATCACGTCACCCTTTGCGCAGCGAGCTAGGCCTCATTCCTAGGCCTGAATTTTCACGATGCGGTGGGAGCTACGTACGGACGGAAGCCGAGCCCAAAGAAGTTTTCAAGCAAGAACGCCTCCCTGAATTCGATTCCTGGTGTATGGCGCAGAATCTCGTAGATATCTCGCTTATGGGCCTCAGGCATGCGCGCGCCGAAGATGATGGCGGAGACGGTGGCTGGAGCTTGATAAAGCTTCTCGCCAACATCCATGATCGCTCGCCATTCTTTCTCGTAGCTCCATTGCTTGGCCTTAGTGAACAAGCAGGCATCCAAAAAATTCTCCGTGGCGCTGGCAGGCAGGTTTTTCGCCGAGAGTGACGGGTACACATCGGTGTACTTCACAGGTTTGGCCATGGTCTGCAGCGGGGAGGTCTCATCGATTTTGTACTCGATGCAGAAGCCCTTGTGATACTCGGCGTAGTGAGACCACATCAGAATTTCATCGGGTACCTCGCTGAGGCAAAGCACGCCAATGTTTTGCATGAGCGCACCGAGTCCGTCGCGAAGCCGCTCATAAGCAAGCTCGTCCTCCTTGCACGGCACCTTGAGTGAGTCCTCCACCGCAGCATTTTGTGTTGCCTTCTCGACCGCGTGGACTACGGACTCTGCCAGCTTGCTGCGGTCGAGGTTGATGGCGCAGTCAAACGGGTCATTAAAGGAGGCCGGCGTGGACAGCCAGACTTTTTTATCGGCCAGGGACTGCAGCGAGTACTGCGTGACGCGTTGGTATTTATACAGGTGGGAAGGCGTGCTCATGGTGTCCTGGTTCACTGGGCAGATGGGGTGTCGCCTGCTTGGCGGCTGGGCTTGCTGCGCAACATCCCACTTTAGCCCGGAAGCCAAGCCTGAAGCTACCTAACCTGGGGCTTCTGAGCCGCCCCTCGCTTGCTCACCGGCTGGAAGTCGCCGCTCGGTCGCCAAGCTCTGGCTTCATGATGGCGCGAATGTCGTACAGCAAGCTGCTCACGTCATGTAGCTTGCTGATGAACTCTTCCAGTATCTCGTTGGTGACCTCGAAGTAGCGGTTTTTCTCGTCCAGCCGACGGTGCAGAATTTGCTGCCTGGCCTGGTTGGTGATCGGGTAGGCATGCATGATGTCCGATCGCCGGGTGTTCAGCGCTTGGAACATGTCAGCGGCGGCGCGGCCAATAGGCCCGACCTCTGGCTTCGTGGCTTTGGCTTTCTTTACGCACTTGCGAAATTCGCTGAGGATCTCGCCACCCGTTCTTGCCTGAAGCGCAGTGCGATTTACGACCGGATCCATGTGGTGAGCGAGCTCGGCCATGAAGCTGCTGAGGGAGGCAAAGCCGTACAGCGCAACTCCAAGTCGGTAGATGTATCCATCGTCAGCAGGAAGCGCGAGCCGGGTGAGTCCTCTGATGGCTTTGGTGTTTAGTTCGAAGGTCATGACGTGTACTCCAATATCCTTATCACGTACAGAAGATGCCGGGCTCCGGCCTGCGTGCAAGCCTGATCGCAGCAGTGGCAGATGACCTGACCGAAACCCAAAAAGCCGGTCACGGCGACCTAGGCTTCTGCGCCCAGTACCTGACTGCCAAGAACCAGTAATCAGCGTTGCTCAAGCCTCGGTACGTGCCGCATAGGCGTTCCGGGGCTTTTTATTGCCCATTTTGCGACTTGTTATGCCGGCTCACTATGAGCAAGAAACTCCTGCTCAGTCTCAATGAGGCATTTCATCTCTCGAACAACCACAAACTCCAAAGTCGCTGGAAGCCCTAGGGCATCTAGCTCGCCCTCCGCAATTGCATAACCCGTTTCGGGGGAGTCCGACCCCAAAAATGCGCAAATCCAAGCTATCAAGTACCTCATCACGGTAGAGTTCTCCGTACAAGGAGTGGAAAATATAATGAATAGAGCCCACATTTTCTCTTAACAGGGGCAAAACATATAGATCATTTTTATGAGACTCAAGATCTCCGCGAACTATCTTCCCCCAACCATCAAATGAGTCAAGTAGCTCACCGGGCTCCATAGTCACAATCAGGGACGCATGCTCACCTGGCACCCGCTTCAGCTGGAAATGGAGCAATGGCAATCCGCAATGAGTAGTATAATTTCTTAGCTTGTACAACAGCCTGTAAGAAAAATACTTATCAAACTCGGAGCCGAGCAAATCTACATGGCTGGTTAGTTCAGCAGAGCATTCTCCGAAAGCACGAATTATCTTCAGTCTAAAGTGATCCACAAAAATTCGTGACGTATTTAAAAACTCAAGAATTAAGGCGCCAGGCTCAAATGAGTAATCTACAAGCGCTTCTTGATTCAACTCCGCATTTGACCTAACCGCTTCCACGGCATTCTTCATGAACCTCTCGTAAGCCTCAAAAGCCCTGACAACCAACCGAAACAACTCGTGATCTTTGCTAAATTTTCGAATTATTGCTGCATGCCTGCGATACAATTCATACTCATCTACAGAAAGATCACGAACAAACTTGGTTCTCATCCCCTCAGCAAGCACTAGCTGATATTTTTTTTGGTGAGTCGCTCACTGCACTTTACTCTCTTTATTTTTCACAACCCCAACACCATGTAACAAAATTGCTTAGTCACATTCTGTTTTTTGCCGAATCAGCCTACCTTGAAAGAAAACCAAAAAAAAGCCGCCCTGAAGGGCGGCGCAGATGTCGGCTGGTGAGACCGAAGACCAGTAAAAAGCTGGGCTAGATTAGTGCTAGCCCTCTGGTTCACCTAGGCGTGAGGGTGAGCGGTGACTTGTATTGGTAGTGTCGGTCGGCAGTGCCAGGGGTTGGACAGACTTCTTGGGGCATTGGCATAGCCAGCGACTGGACTGATGCAGAGCTGAGGGAGCGAAAGGGGGTCTTTAGGCGGGCGTAAGGGGGGCGACCAGTGGTTCTGAAATTGCACACTGAGTGCACACGGGATAGCCTGTAGATCTGCGGAAGGCCAGTAAAATCAAGGCTTTCAGGCGGTTTTGTCGATCCCATCCATCATCGGGGCCACGCTGAAGCGGCGGGACAGGGCGGCAGGCTCGGTATGCAGGGTGGTGACGGATTCTGGGAGCATTTTTCGACTACGCGGTGTTGGGGCTCGTCAGGGCGCTTCGGCTTGCGGGCGGAAGGGGCTGTGACAGAGGAAAGGGCGTCAGTTTACCAGCATGGGCGGGGGTTGGCTTGACGTGGTATCGACTTGGAGGAATAGCGGGTTGATTTCCCTTGGGCGGGCGTTAACCTTGAGCCTTCGAGATGAGTCTTCAATCGGCCCAGAGGCCGTTGCCGGAGTGCCAGGCTGTTGAGCCGCTACCAACCCCCGTTGACCCTGACCCCACGCATGCTGGCCCTGACCGCCGAGATAGCCGAGCGCGTAGGGCGTTTATCGGCCGTACATGAAGATGCCCTGACTCCGCAACTGCGCCGGGGCAATCGCATCCGCACCATCCAGGCATCCCTGGCAATCGAAAACAACACCCTGAGCGTCGAGCAGGTGACGGCGGTGCTGGAAGGCAAGCGCGTGCTTGGCCTGCCGCGGGAAATCCAGGAAGTGCGCAATGCTTTCTCCGCCTACGAGGCCATGTCAGGCTGGCATCCGGCTCGTCGCGATGATCTGTTGGCGGCCCATGCGTTATTGATGCACGGACTGATCGACGACGCTGGTCACTACCGACAGGGCGGTGTCGGTATCTATCGAGGCGACCGCTTGCTGCATATGGCACCACCGGCCAGCCGCGTCGCGCAGTTGCTGGATGATCTGCTCGACTGGCTGGAGCGCAGCGAGCTGCATCCGTTGATTGCCAGTTGCGTGTTCCATTACGAGTTCGAGTTCATCCATCCGTTCGCGGACGGCAATGGGCGCATGGGGCGACTGTGGCAGACGTTGATTCTCAGCCAGTGGCGAGCGGTCCTCGCTTACTTGCCGGTGGAAAGTGTGATTCGTGAACAACAGGATGCTTACTACGAGGCGTTGGCACGTTCGGACAAGCTTGCCGAGGCGACGCCTTTCGTTGAGTTCATGCTTGGAGCGCTACGCGAAGCGTTGCTCGAAAGTGACGCCACCGC
The DNA here is from genome assembly GCF_001941965.1 of Pseudomonas putida. Lineage (GTDB taxonomy): Bacteria > Pseudomonadota > Gammaproteobacteria > Pseudomonadales > Pseudomonadaceae > Aquipseudomonas > Aquipseudomonas putida_L. Next base: position 23,969 of record NZ_MKZO01000079.1, read on the forward strand.
ACAAGTAACCGCACAAGTAACCGCACAAGTAAATGAGCAAGTAGCGCGTCTCCTGGAACATCTCCTGCCCGGAGAGGCATTGAAAGCCAGTGAGTTGATGCAACGCTTGGGACTGACGCACCGTCAGGCCTTCAGCAACAGCTATCTCAAGCCAGCTTTGGCCGCAGGCGTGATCGAGATGTTAAACCCGGACTCTCCCCGCAGCCCCGCGCAAAAGTACCGTCGAACTCCCAGGTCATAAATCGGCAGCAGCCTATACTCACCGCTCCCCAGCCCCTCACCCGGAGCCCTCATGGAGCAGAGAAAATCCGGTTCGTTCGCCATCCTCCGCCTTGTCCAGGCCCGCGCCCGGGGCAACCCGCGACGTACGGTGCTGCTGTGCTTCAGCGTGCTGTTCCTGATTACCCTGGTCCTGGCCTGCCGGCAGTACTGGCTGGTGCAGGAGCGCGAGCTGGATCATCGCCAGTACAGCCTGCATCTGCAGGCGATCGTGATGGAGACGGCGCTGGCCACCGAGCGGCGCGAGATGCACTTTCTGCGTGCCACGGCCGAACGGACATTGCTGGCTGCCCGCGAACTGCCCGGCGCATCCTCAGCACCGTTGTCGACCGGCGCGACAACGGGCATCGAGGTGGCAGCGGGAGACGCGCCGGTGCGCATCATCAGCGACGAGCAGGTGCGCGCGATCCCGGGGCTCAGCCGCAGCCCCGGACAATTGGCCGAGGATCTGCGCCTGGCACGGTGGATGAGCAGGGTGCTGGCGGTGCTGTTCCAGGGCAGCAATCAGCAGGACCACCTGTTCTATGTCTCCAGCTCCGGGGTGATGGTGGCCTATCCGCCGATCGACGATCAGCATGTCGAGCCGACCCTGCGCCAGTTCGCAGCCTCGCGTCTGTTCCATGACGAAAGCAGCGGCGAGTTCGAGGTGCGTTTCAAGGCGGTGCAAGGGCAGGTCTTCAGCAGCGATCCGCGCCTGTTGCTGGGGACGCCGCTGCGGATCGACGGGGTATTGCGCGGGGCGCTGGTGTTCGATGCGCCGCAGCAGCGGGTCCAGGAGTATCTGTATCGCACCACGCCAGTGGATGAGGCCCATGTCCTGCTGGACGGCGAGGGCGAATTGATCGCCTCCAGCGAACGCCACTTCAACGCAGAACAAGGCCTGGACGGGGTGTTCGGCGCCGCCGCCGATCCACGCAGCGACCTGCGTGGTGCGGGCCTGGTCGATTATGGCCAGGGCCCGGTGCTCTATCGCGAACTGGAAGGCTCGCGGGCGCTGCTGTTGGCCCATATTCCTGCGGCCAGCCTGCGCTGGGCGGTGATTTCCCAGTTCAGCACCTTGTTCGTCTGCCTGTGGGTATCCCTCGCGGCACTGATGGTCATCACTTTGCTGATCGTCGATCGCCTGTTCCGCAGCCAGCTCGCCCTCAACGAACGCATGCGCGACCTCGGCCTGGTCGATCCGCTGACCCGCCTGGCCAATCGTCGCCGCCTGCAGACCGACTTCGACGGCCTGGCCCGGCGCCTCAAGCGCGAGCAGCCGATGGCCCTGCTGATGCTGGATATCGACAAGTTCAAGCGGATCAACGACAACTGGGGCCATTCCACTGGCGACGAGGTGCTCAAGCACCTGGCGACCCTCTGTTCCGCGCTGGTGCGCCCGCAGGACCTGATGGCCCGCTATGGCGGCGAGGAGTTCTGCGTGCTGATGCCCGGTGTCGCCATCGAGCAGGCCAGTGCCATGGCCGAGACCTTGCGCGCGGCAGTGGCGCAGTCGGTGTGCCTGCCCAACCCGCAGACCATGCTCAGTACCGCGCCCTCGCCGGAAGTGCGCCTGACCATCTCCGTCGGGGTGGCCGAGGTGCTGCTGGACGACTGCCATTCGCTGGAGGAACTGGTCGCCCGGGCCGACCGGCGCTTGTATGCAGCCAAGCAGAACGGACGCAACCAGGTGGTGGCGGACGACGCCCTACGGGTGGTCTGAGAGGAAAGTCACCAACTGCCGGCCGTGGGAACCGAGGGTTTCCCACTGCCGGAAGCAAATGCGCAGTTCCAGGGTCGCCCAGCGCTCGCCAAGCGCGACCCAGCGCACCGGCAACTCCTGCTCCAGCCGCCGTGCCAGGGTTTCTGGGAGCATGGCGATCCCGGCACCCTGGGCCACCAGTTGCGCGATGGCCTCGAAGCCGGGGGCGCGGACGCGGATCTTCAGGGGCATGGACAGGCTCATGGCCTTTTCCTCGACGAAGCGCTGCATGGCCCGTTCCGGTGGCAGGCAGACGAACGGATACCCGAGTGCATCGTGCAAATAGAGTTGCGCGTGCTCTGCCAGCGCATGCTCCGCCGGCACCAGCAGGACCAGGCGCTCGGTGCGGAAGGGCAGCGACACCACGCCCTCGTTGACCAGGTTGCCGTCATACACCCCGATCTCGCATTCCCCCGCCCGCACCCTGCGCAGGATATCCGCGCTCGAGTGCTCGACCAGATGCAGGTCGATCTCCGGATAGTCGAACAGGAACGGCCCAAGCACCGTGGGCAGGATGGTGCTGTTGGTCACGGTGGACGCCGCCAGGTGCAGGGTGATGCGCTTCTGCCCGGCCAGCTCCTTGAGCGTGTCTTCCAGCTTGCGCGCTTCGCCGAGCACCGCGCGCGCCGATTCCAGGACCAGGCGTCCGGCCGGGGTGAGCTGCATGCCGTCGGCGCGACGACTGAACAGGGCAACGCCGCTACGCTCCTCGAACTGGCGCAGGCGGGTGCTGGCGGCCGACACCGCCACCGGAAAGCTCGCGGCGGCCTTGCTCAGGCTGCCGCTTTCGGCGATAGCAGCGATCAGGCGCAGGTCGGGCAGGTCGAAGTGCATCCTTGGTTTCTCCAATTCAGAACGCCCTGTTCGGAAAAAAGCGATTCTGGCGGATCGGCGTTCTGTTCAGAATAAGCCTGTCATATTTTGGTGCAGAGCTCTACGAAATGGCTTTCTCTCCCCGGATTCAGCGCTACATCGATAACGGCAGCCTGTTCGCAGTGCTGGCGGCCCTGGGTTTCAGCCTCAAGGCGATCTTCGTCAAGCTGGCCTACGCCGCTGGCACGGTGGACGCGATCACCTTGCTGGCCTTGCGCATGGCGCTGTCCCTGCCGCTGTTCCTCTGGCTGGTGTGGTCCAGCCGGCATCACGCCAATGCGCCGCTGACCTGGGGCAGCGCGGGCCGGGTGATGTTGCTGGGGCTGTTCGGTTACTACCTGGCGAGCCTGTTCGATTTCTACGGCCTGCAATACATCAGTGCCGGGCTGGAGCGGCTGATTCTCTTCACCTATCCGACCCTGGTGCTGATCTTCCAGGCCGTGGCCCTGCGCGAGAAGCCGACGTTGCGGGTGCTGGCGGCGATGGGGCTGTGCTACTTCGGGTTGGGCATCGCCTTCGTGCACGATGTCAGTGTGTCCGGGGTCGGCAACCAGGTGATCATCGGTTCGCTGTGGGTGTTCGCCAGCGCCGTGACCTACGCGCTGTATTACTCCGGCACCGGGATGATGCTCAAGAGCATGAGTTCGATGCGCCTGGCCGGGCTGGCGGGAACGGCGTCGTCCTTGATGGTGCTGGGGCACTATGCGTTGACCGGGGACTTCTCCCTGCTCGGCCATCTGCCGGCGGCGGTGTGGCTCAACGCCCTGGCGATGGCGGTGTTCTCCACGGTGCTGCCGATCTACTGGGTGTCCCTGGCGATCCAGCGCATGGGCGCGACGCAGACGGCGGCGGTGGGCAACCTTGGGCCGGTGCTGACGGTGTTCGCCTCGTGGGCGGTGTTGAGCGAGGAGATCTCGTTGTACCAGATCGTCGGGTTGGGGCTGGTGCTGTTCGGGGTGTCGCGGTTGAAGCCGGGGAAACCCAAGGTGGAGGCGGTGGGCGTTGGCAAGGCTGAGGCTCTCTAGTGTTTTCAAGGGCCTCATCGCTGGCAAGCCAGCTCCCACAATAGCGTGCACCGCCGAACCTGTGGGAGCTGGCTTGCCAGCGATGAGGCCATCAGCAACACCATCAAGCTGAAGATTTGACCCCCTCTCCCAAAACCACACAAATCCGGTTCCTGCCCTCCTGCTTGGCCCGGTACAACTGCTCATCCGCCACCTCGAACACCCTGGCTGCGTTCTCCGAATACAACGGCCAGGCCGCCACGCCCATGGACACGGTCATGTGCCCGATGGTCTCGAACGTCGTCTCCTCCACCACGCTGCGCAAGCGCTCCGCCACCCGTACCGCCGCCTCCGGCGTGGCCCCCGGCAACAGCATGAAGAACTCCTCGCCCCCGGAACGGCAGATCACGTCGTTGTCCCGCGAGCAGCCGCGCATCAGTTCGGCCAGGGCCTGCAGGACTTCATCTCCCACCGCGTGCCCGAAGGTGTCGTTGACCTGCTTGAAATGATCGATATCGATCGCCACCACCGCGAACGGCCGCTTCTCCGCTTGCCACAGGGTCACCGCCAGATCCAGGCCGCGGCGGTTGCGCAGGCCGGTCAGCGGGTCGGTCTGGATATCGTGGTTGAGCTTGCCGAGGCGCTCATGCAGCAGGCTGAGGCCAATCAGCAGCGCACGCTTGAGCTCGGAAGATTCGAAGTACCAGGAGCGCACGCGCTGGATCTGCCCGCTGGTGTCCGGCTCGCTGAGTTTGTGCGCGCCTGCGGCCAGTTGCTTGAGCGGCTGGGCGATGATCCGCGAGAACCACCAGATCAGGATGAAGCTGATGATCGCCAGCGGGAGGGTCTTGGCGAACATGCTCAGGAGCAGGTCATTGAGCCCATCGAGGGTCGCTTCGGTGGAGCGCTGGGCGACGATGCCCCAGTGCGCCGAGTGCACCGTGGCGAAACCGGCGAGCATGTCCACGCCCTGGCTATTGACCACCCGTTGGGTTCCGCTGTCGCGGTCGGCAAGGCTGTCGATCAGGCTGTTGGCCCCGACGATGCTGCCGACCCGCTCGGCGTCCGGGTGATAGAGCAGCCGCCGGTTGGCATCGACCACGTAGAGGTAGGAACCATTCTTGTAATAGTGCTCGCCGAGCAGTTCGTTGAGGATGCTCTTGTGCTTGAGGTAGATGCTCCCGCCCACCAGCCCGAGGTAGTTGCCGCCACGGTCGAAGACCGGGTGGGAGATGAAGATGATCAGGTTGTTGGTCGAGGAAATATAGGGGCTGGAGATCATCGGCTTGCGTTCGCGCAGGGCCGCCAGCGCGCCCTCGGTCTGCAGCTTGCGTCCGACGATTTGCAGGGTGTCCGGCGAGGTGGACAGCACCAGGCCTTCGGCATTGGTGACGATGATCGAGTTGAAGGTGTTGGTCTGCAGGCGCAGGCGCGCGGCCTCGGCGTCGAGGAAGGCGTTGTCGTCGAAATTGCGGGTCAGCAGATTGGCCGCGTAAGCCAGTTGCTGCTGCGACGCCTGCAGGTAGGTTTCGGTACTGGACGCCAGTTTCGAGGCGTAGGCGTGGTTGGCTTCCAGGGCATTGTCGATGAGCAACTGGTATTGCACGCGGTAGCTGGCATGGAAGCTGTTGAGCAGGGTGACTAGGGCCGTGATCAGCGTCAGCAGGAGAATCAGGCTGCGCAGGTCCCAGCGAAAGAACGTCTTGAACGGCACCGAAGCCCCCTTGCTTCTGATCCGGTAGAGTGCCGACAAGGGTAAGCCAATGGCCACAAGGAAGGTAGGCCAATGCGCGCGATCAGGTCTGGTGATGGACCGGCCACCGGCAGCAGTAATATCATGGAGCTATCAAATCCTCTGCCATGAAGGCGATGGACCCGTGCTCCCGGATCATCGCCCGGCACCGGCTTTTTCAAGGACCCACCGGCCGCAGGGCCGGCATCTTTTGAGTAGAACATGACGTCTCAGGACAACCGTTCCATCGAATTGTCGCTGGCTCAACTGGCCGCCCTCGACCGGGTGATGGCAATCGCCGAGTTCAGCCCGGACGGCACCCTGCTGCGGGCCAATGAAAACTTCCTGACCCTGATGGGTTACAGCCTGGAGCAGGTGCGGGGCCGGCATCACCGCACCTTCTGCTCGGCCAAGCAGGTGCAGAGCCCGGACTACGCCGACTTCTGGCCGCGCCTGCGCAACGGCGGCGGCAGCTCCGGCATCGTCGAGCGCATTCGCAGCGACGGCCGCAGTTGCTGGCTGGAGGCGACCTACACCCCGGTGTTCGACGAGCAGGGCGAGCTGGCCCAGATCCTCAAGATCGCCACCGACATCACCTCGCGCCTGGCCCAGGAACGCACGCAGCAGGAGCGCCTGCGCATGCTCTCGCTGGTAGCCGATGCCAGCGACACGGCGGTGATGATCAGCGACAGCCAGCGCCGTATCGCCTACACCAACGCTGGCTTCGGGCGCATGTTCGGCTGGCGTGCCGACGAGATCAAGGGCCGCAGCCCGATGGCCCTGCTGGTCCCGGAAAGGGACGAGCAGAGCATCGCCGAGTACTACGCCGAGATGTACGCCGCCGGCTCCATGCAGCGTGAAGAGATCGTCGTCGGCAAGCAGGGCCAGCGGTATTGGGCCAAGGTGGTGAGCAACCCGGTGTTCGATGCCGGCGGCAACCTGCAGCACACCGTGACCCTGTTCACCGACATCACCCAGGCCAAGATGCACGAGGCCTTGCAACACCGGGTGCTGGAGTCCATGGCCCGGGAGCAGCCGCTGACCGAGGTGCTGGAACTGATCTGCCAGGAGGTGGAGCGCATCGCCCCGGAACTGGCGGCCTCGATCCTGCGGGTCGACGAGGAAGGGCAGTTGCACTCCCTGGCCGCGCCCAGCCTGCCGGCGGAGTACAGCCGCCAGCTCAACGGCGTGCGCATCGGCCCGACGGTCGGCTCCTGCGGGACGTCGGCCTGGCGCAATGAGTCGGTGCTGGTCGATGACATTCTCAGCGATCCGCTGTGGGCCGATTACCAGGGGCTGGCCAGCCAGCTGGGCTTTCGCAGTTGCTGGTCGACGCCGATCCGCAACAGCCAGGGCGCGGCCATCGGCACCTTTGCCTTCTATTTCCGCCAGCCGCGCAATGTCGCCTCGGCGCTGTTCCACCAGCGTCTGGTGGATGCCTGCGCGCACCTCTGCGCCCTGGCCCTGGAGCGGGAAAACTCGCGCCAGCGGATCCGCCAACTGGCCTATTACGACGCCCTGACCGGGCTGCCCAACCGCAGCCTGCTACAGGCCAAGGCCGACCAGGCGATCGCCAGCGCCGACCGCAACAACGAGCAGGTTGCGGTGCTGTTCATCGACCTTGACCGCTTCAAGCAGGTCAACGATTCCCTCGGGCATCCGGCCGGTGACGAGCTGCTGCGCCAGGTGGCTGCGCGCATGCGCAGTGAACTGCGTGCCTCTGATATCGCCGGGCGTTTGTCCGGCGACGAGTTCGTGGTGATCCTGCCGCAGTGCGATGCTGACCATGCGGCTGATGCGGTGGAGCGTATCCAGGTTCTGCTCAGTGAACCCCTGACCATCGCCGACACCCACCTGGCGATTTCCGCCAGTGTCGGCGTGGCCATGTACCCGTCCGACGGCTGCGATGTGGACACGCTGTTGCACCGTGCCGACATGGCCATGTACCAGGCCAAAAGCAGCGGTCGCGGCTGCTTCAGCTTCTTCAGCAGCGAGTTGAACAAGCTCGCCCAGGAACGCCTGGCCCTGGAAAATGCCCTGCGCGAAGCCTTGCAGAAAGGCCAGTTGCGCCTGCATTACCAGCCGCAGGTGGAGATGGCCACCGGACGCTTGTACGGGGTCGAAGCCCTGGCGCGCTGGACGCATCCGCAGTTGGGCGAGATCTCCCCGGCGCGCTTCATTCCGTTGGCGGAGGAGTGCGGCCTGGTCGCCGAACTGGGGCGCTGGGCATTGCGTGAGGCCTGCCGGCAGTTGTCCGAATGGCGGGCCAGTGGCCTGGCGGTGCCGGCGGTGGCGGTGAACCTCTCGCCGACCAGTTTCCATAACCTCGACCTGCCGCGGATGATCGCCGACACCCTGCGCACCCATGACCTGGCGCCGGCGGACCTGACACTGGAGCTGACCGAGAACATCCTGCTGGACACCAACCCGAGCACCATGAAGACCATCGACGAAGTGCATGCCCAGGGCGTGCGCCTGTCGATGGACGATTTCGGCACCGGCTATTCCAGTCTGAGTTACCTGCGGCGCTTGCCGGTGTCGGAGTTGAAGCTGGACCGCAGCTTCGTTGCCGACATCGAGACCGACGAAGCGGCGCGGGCCTTGAGCAATGCGATCCTGGGGATCGGCCGCAGCCTGCACCTGACGGTGGTGGCGGAGGGCATCGAGACCGAATCGCAGAGCGTCTGGCTGGAAGAGCAGGGGTATCCGGTGGCCCAGGGCTACCTGTTCTCGCCGCCGCTGGCGCCGGATGCCCTGGCCCGCTGGCTGGAGGAGCGGGTGGTGGTGTTGGGGGAGGCTGAGGTTTTGGGGTGACCTTGAGGGCCCTATCGCTGGCAAGCCAGCTCCCACAGGTTCAGCGGTGCACGCGATACCTGTGGGAGCTGGCTTGCCAGCGATGAGGCCCTGAGGATCACCAGAGCGCCAGGGTGTAACTCACGATCAAGCGGTTCTCATCCAGATCATTGCCGAAGTGGCTGGAACGCACCGTCGCATTCCTCCACTTCACCCCCAGGTTCTTCAGCGGCCCGCTCTGGATCACATAGCCGATATCCATATCCCGTTCCCACTCCTTGCCCTCCGGCCGTCCGGCCCCCAGATCGATTTCGTCGCCGCTCAGATAGCGGGTCATGAAGGTCAGCCCCGGGATCCCCACGCTGGCGAAGTTGAAGTCATAGCGCGCCTGCCAGGAGCGTTCGTCCTTGTTGGCGAAGTCGCCGATCTGCACGAAGTTCACCAGGTACGCATCGGCGCCATTGATGTAGGCGAAGCCGGTGTCGCCGCTCATGCGCTGGTAACCCAGGCCGAAGGCATGCCCGCCGACGCCGTAGGTGAACATCGCCCCCAGTGCCTTGTTGTCGACATTGCTGCCGCCGTCATCCAGCGAGCGGGCGAAGCGCAGGTCGCTTTTCAGCGTCTGCCCGCCGCCCAGCGCCCAGGTGTGGCCGAGACCGAGCAGGTGCTGGCGGTACAGGTGCTCGAGTTCGCCGTAGCTGTAGCTGCTGCTCAGGCTGTCGGTCCACTTGTAGTTGAGATGGCCGAAGTTGAAACGGTCGCTGGCGTTGCTGCGGGTGACGATGCCTTTCGCCGCCCCGGTGGTAAGGCTGATGTCCTCGTAGTCCTGGGAGTCGCGCTGGTTGACCTGGCGCAACTGGCCGAGGTCGAGGCTCAGGTTGTTGATTTCCTGCACCGTGACCTGCCCGCCTTGGAAGACCTGGGGCAGCAGGCGTGAATCGTTGGGCATCAATACCGGCAACTTGGGGATCAGCGTACCGAGCTTGAGCACGCTGTGGGAGGCGCGGACCTTGGCCGTCAGGCCGAGGTCGCCGTAGCTGTCCCGGGCCCGCTTGGGGGCTTCGCGGTCACGCTGCAGCAGGCCGCTGCCGGCGCGGTCCGGGCTGGAGTCGAGCTTGAGCCCGAGCAGGCCGATGGCATCCACGCCGAAACCCAGGGTGCCTTCGGTGAAGCCGGATTCGTAGCGCAGCAGGAAGCCCTGGGCCCATTCATCGATCTTCGACTGGGCCGCGCCGTCCTGGCGGAAGTCGCGGTTGAAGTAGAAGTTGCGCAGTTCCAGGCTGGCCTTGCTGTCGTCGAGGAAGGCGGCCTGGACCTGGCTGCAGAGGAGGGCGAGGGCCAGCGGGGTAAGAGTGCGGTACATGGGGGGATCTCTTGTTGTTGTTTTGGGATCAGTGACTGGAAGCGGCAGCGGCGCCAAGGCCGGTCTGGGCGCGGACGAACTGGTCGTCGAAGGCCTCGCGTTCACGGGCGGCGCGGGCGCTGTGGTCGAGCAGCGAGACCACCACCGTGACCAGGAACGCCAGGGGCATGGAGAACAGCGCCGGGTGGTCGTAGGGGTAGATGGCCTGGGCATTGCCCAGCACCGCGACCCACACCGCCGGCGACAGGATCACCAGCACCAGGGCGCTGACCAGCCCGGCGAAACCGCCGGCCAGGGCGCCGCGGGTGGTCAGGCCTTTCCAGTACATGGCCATGATCAGCACGGGGAAGTTGGTCGAGGCGGCTATGCCGAAGGTCAGGCCGACGAGGAAGGCGATGTTCTGGTTTTCGAACAGCAAGCCCAGGCAGATCGCGACCAGGCCCAGGCCCACGGTGGCGAAGCGGGTCACGCGCATTTCCTGTTGTTCGCTGGCCGTGCCTTTCTTCAGCACCGTGGCGTACAGGTCGTGTGAAATCGCCGAGGCCCCGGCCAGGGCCAGGCCGGACACCACCGCCAGGATGGTGGCGAAAGCTACCGCCGAGAGGAAACCGAGGAACAGGTTGCCGCCCACCGCCTTGGCCAGGTGCATGGCAACCATGTTGCCGCCGCCGATCAGCCCCGCTTTCAGGTCACCACCGACGAAGAACTGCGGATCGGTGCCGACGATCACGATGGCGGCATAGCCGAGGATCATCACCACCAGGAAGAAGAAACCGATGAAACCGGTGGCGTAGAACACCGACTTGCGGGCTTCCTTGGCGTTGGGCACGGTGAAGAAGCGCATCAGGATATGCGGCAGCCCGGCGATGCCGAATACCAGGCCGAGGGACAGCGACGCCGCGTTGATCGGGTCGGCCAGCATCGCGCCGGGGCCCATGATGTTCCAGCCCGTGGCATGGGCCTCGACGGCGCGGGCGGCGAGGGTTTCGAAGCTGAAACCGAACTCGGCCATGGCCAGCAGGGCCAGGGTGCTGCCGCCGACGAGCAGCAGTACCGCCTTGATGATCTGCACCCAGGTGGTGGCGATCATCCCGCCGAAGATCACATAGACCAGCATCAGTGCGCCGACCACCATCACCGCGGTGCGGTAGTCGAGGCCGAACAGCAGCTTGATCAGTTGCCCGGCACCGACCATCTGCACCACCAGGTAGCAGCACACCACGGTCAGCGAGCCGAAGGCGGCGAAGGTGCGGATGCGGGTCTGGTCGAGGCGGTAGGAGACGATATCGGCGAAGGTGAAGCGCCCCAGGTTGCGCAGGCGCTCGGCCATCAGGAAGGTGATGATCGGCCAGCCGACGAAGAACGCCACGGTGTAGATGAAGCCGTCGTAGCCCTTGGCGAAGACCAGGCTGGACAAGCCCAGCAGGGTGGCAGCGGACATGTAGTCGCCGGCGATCGCCAGGCCGTTCTGGAAACCGCTGATACCGCCGCCGGCGGTGTAGAAGTCCGAGGTCGACTGGGTCTGACGGGCGGCCCACCAGGTGATTGCCAGGGTGCCGAGGACGAAGACGAAGAACATGCCGATGGCATGCAGGTTGACCGGCTGTTTTTCCGCGACGATCGGCGCGGCGAGGGCGAGTGTCGGGGCCAGCAGCAGGGCGCCGAGGCAGAGCAGGTGACGGCTCATTTCAGTTCCTCCAGCAGTTCGCTGCTCATGGCGTCGAAGCGGGTATTGGCGCTGCGTACGTACCAGCCGGTGAGCAGCCAGGACAGCACGATCAGCGCCGCTGCCACGGGAATGCCCAGGGTCAGTTGGCGCCCCTCGGCCAAGGGTGCATGCAGCCAGTGCGGCTGGAAGGCCACCACCGCCATGAACAGGTAATAGGCGCCCAGCACGGCAGCGCTGAGGGACCAGGACAGGCGCGAGCGATTGCGTACCAGTTGCTGGAATTTCGGATTGGCGCGGATCCGCGCACAACGTTGGGCATGGGACAGGTCGGTGCTGCTCATGGGGTGGGGCTCCTTGGTTTTTCTTATGGTTTTTTGTCCGGCACTTTTTTCAGGGTGCAGGTGGTCGTGGCGGCGGGCCTGGGCCCGTCACCGGATGCGGAGGTGAAATGCGGCTGGCGCGTTTACGCGCCGGGGATAGGTGTTCGGAAGACGAAGAGGTGACGGCAGAGAACAGGACTGAATATCGACATGTGTGGCACCCGGCGGCTGATTGTTAGCTCTTGATGTTTGCCGCTTCCCTGTCGAGGAGAGGCGGCGCAGATGGCTCGGGGGGAGTTATATAACAGTCCTGAGTTTATATGGAAGTAATACCTGCAATATATAGTATTTATACTATATTAAACTTGGTTTTTATTGAGGTTTCTGGCTGAAGCGAGGCTGCTTAATGGATTAGTTACCAGATGGTCAGCGAATCTCTTCAAGACTCTCCATCAATTCCCCGGCCTCAGCCCTCAACGCCCCGCAAAACGCTTCGACGAACCCCGAAGACGGCCGAAACTCCGGCTGCACCAGCATCACCCGATACGGAATCGATACCTCCAGCCGCCGCACCTGCAACCCTCGCCCGGCCTCGCGCAGCGCGCTCAGCGGATTGATGATTGCTACCCCCAGCCCTTCACGCACCATGGCGCACACCGACGCCGCGTTGGTGGTCTCGATCACCGTATGCCGCTCGACACCGGCCTGGCGGAACTGCTCGTCGAGTTGCTGGCGATAGATATCCCGCCCGGCCAGGTTGATAAAGGCCACGCCCTGGAAGTCCGCCACCGCCAGGCGCTCGCGTTGCAGCAACGCATGTCCGTCGGGCAGCACGCAGAGCATGTCGGCGCTGAACAGCAACTCGCCCCGCGTGCCCCGTGGTACCTGTTCACCCTCGGTCAGCCCCAGGTCATGCCGCTGGGCACTGAGGGATTCCTCCAGCAACGGCGATTCCTGGGCACTGATGCACAGCCCGACCCCGGCATGCTGGCGCTGGAACTGCTTGCACACCCGAGGCAGCAGGGTCTGGGAAAACAGCGGCAGGCAGGTCAGGTCCAACTGGCCATGCTCGAAACGGCGGATCGACTCCACCAGGCTGTTGATCCGTTCCAGTCCCACATAGGAACGTTCCACTTCCTCCAGCAGCATCAGCGCCTGGGCGGTGGGCAGCAGGCGTCCGCCCTGGCGATCGAACAATGTCAGGCCACTGAGGCTTTCCAGGCGCGCCAGCTCCCGGCTCACGGTCGGCTGCGAGGTAAACAGCAGGCGCGCCGCGCCGGTGACGCTGCCGGCCAGCATGATGGCGCGGAAGACTTCGATATGGCGGACGGACAGGGACATGGCGGCAGGCCTGTTGCTGGAGAGGATGCATATCAGAACTGAATGATCTGACAAAGAATAGATATTTTTCTGAATGGCTGTCGTTCGGCATCATGGCGATCTTCCCAATCCCCGCAGGATGTTTCCCGCAATGACCACGCCTTCCGCCCTGGCCGCCGCCGCGCTGCAATTCCCCACGCCGTTCTGGACCTACGATGCTGCGGTGATCCGCGAGCGCATCGCGCGGCTGGACTGCTTCGACGTGGTCCGCTTCGCCCAGAAGGCCTGCTCCAACCTGCATATCCTGCGTCTGATGCGCGAGCACGGCGTGCGCGTCGATGCGGTGTCCCTCGGTGAACTGGAGCGCGCCCTGCTGGCCGGCTACAGCCCGGAAGGCGATCCGGCCGGCGTGGTACTGACCTGCGACCTGCTGGACAAGCCGACCCTGGCCCGCGTGGTCGAGCTCAAGGTCGAGGTCAACTGCGGCTCTATCGACATGCTGCGCCAACTGGGTGAACACTCCCCGGGCCATCGCGTCTGGCTGCGCATCAACCCGGGCTTCGGCTACGGCCACAGCCGCAAGACCAACACCGGCGGCGAGAACAGCAAGCACGGCATCTGGCATGACGAAATCGGCGATGCCCTGGTGGTGATCCGTCAGTACGGCCTGCACCTTGTGGGCATCCACATGCATATCGGTTCGGGTGTGGACTACGGCCACCTGGCCCAGGTCGGCGGGGCGATGGTCGCCACCATCAAATCGCTGGACCACGATATCGAGGCGTTTTCCATTGGTGGTGGTCTGTCCACGCCGTACCGCGAAGGCGACGTGGCGGTGGATGTGCAGCGCTACGCCAGCACCTGGCAGCAGGCCCGGGAAGAGATCGAGGCGTTCCTTGCCCACCCGGTGCGCATGGAGATCGAGCCGGGGCGTTTCCTCGTCGCCGAGTCGGGTCGCCTGGTGACTGAAGTGCGTGCGGTCAAGCGTGCGGGCAGCCGTCAGTTCGTGCTGGTGGATGCCGGTTTCAACGACCTGATGCGTCCGGCCATGTACGGCGCCTATCACCATATGAGCGTGGTCGACGCGGCGGACCGTGCCGAAGTGGAATGCGTGGTGGGCGGGCCGCTGTGCGAGTCCGGCGATGTTTTCACCCAGGACGACCAGGGCCTGGTCCCGCGCTTGCTGCCGCAGCCGCAGGTCGGTGATCTGCTGGTGATGCATGACACCGGGGCCTATGGCGCGTCGATGTCGTCGAACTACAACAGCCGGCCGCTGCTGGCCGAGGTATTGCTGGACGGGGCCGAGGTGAGGCTGATCCGTCGGGCGCAGCCGCTGGCTGATCTGCTGGCGCTGGAGCAGGGGCTGTAATTCAGGATCTTCATTGCTGCTGATGGCCTCATCGCTGGCAAGCCAGCTCCCACAGGTTCACCTCTGCCCTTGAGACCGGTGCAATCCCTGTGGGAGCTGGCTTGCCAGCGATAGGGCCATCAGCAGCACCACAAGGTCAGGATCAGAACTCGAACTCCTGAGCCATCACCACCCGACAAAACGCCCCCGCCAACGTCCCGTTGTGATGCGCCACGATCGCCTGCGCGCTCAACCCCGGCGTATCCGAACAGCTGTGCCCATCCGCCACCAGCACCGCCGCAAACCCCAGGTCCCCCGCAGCACGACAGGTGCTGTCCACGCAGTACTGCGTCTTCATTCCGGCGATCACCACGCCCGTAGCGCCACAGTCCCTGAGCATTTCCACCAACCCGGTGCCGACGAACGCATTCGGCCGGCGCTTCTCGAACACCTGCTCGCTGCCGTCCAGGCGCAGCTCGGGGATCAACCGGGTCAGCGCACTGTCCGGCGCCAACGGCGAGCCTTCAGGCCCCACATGCCGGGCCAGAAACACCGGCGCACCAGCGGCATGCGCCTTGTCCAGCAGGCTATTGACCACTTCGATCATCGCCTCGCCGCGCCACGGTTTATCCGGGCCATGAACCAGGCCGACCTGCAGATCAAGAATCAAGAGTGCATCCATGGGTATCGCTCCTTGTGATAAGCCAGCGATACCGGAACCCCAACGAAAAAGGCCCCGTCCATCGCTGGCGGGGCCTTTCGGGTCTGGCTGTCAGCAGCTCAGGAACACCCGTGCACCCCGCCGTTGGCGGTGGTGGTCGTGGTCGAGGTGCTGTGGAAAAGGTTCATGAAGCCGACAGTAGCGTTGATGGCGGGTTGATTGCAACCCTCACTGCAGTGCCAGCGCCCGGCTCACCACCATCCCGGCCAAGCCCAGGAGGCAGGCGAGGGCGATGGCATAGGCGAGGGTTCGCCACGGTTGCCATTGCCGCAGGTAGCACAGGGTATGGGCGATGCGCGCGGCCGTGAATACGCAGAATAGCGCCAGGCTGGCGCCGGCGGCAGTGTCCAGCGCCACGCACAGGCCGCCGAGCACGAAGAACAGCGGGATATTTTCCAGATCGTTGGCCCAGGCCCTGGCTGCCCGCGTGACCTGGGGCAACTCCTCGGGGCTCGCCTGGCGACCGACGAAGCGGGCGTCTTCGGCATTCTGGAAGGTCAGGCGACTGATGCGGTAGTAGCCCTGATAGCAGGAGATGCCCAGCATCTTCAGGAACAGGATCACGACACACAAGGCATACACGGACAGCAGGGCGCTCATAGTCATTCCTTTGCAAGCGATGGCGGTGACGCAGGCTAGCAGGTGGCCAGGCGGGGTACCTGATATTTCTGTCAGGTGTGGGAAATGTCTGCCGGTCATAGACTGGCACTGCGCAGTTCGGCGACTTCGCCGATGAAGGCCGGCTATGCCGCTGCCACGTGCCGATCTTCTTCGAACCCCGCGGGAACGAAGCATCCCAACGATTGCAGCGTTATCAGGAGAGGACATCATGGATGTCAAGATTCTTGCCCAGTTGCACGGTGTCAAAGCGCAAAGCGTGGTGGATCATCAGGAAGTCGACGGCGCGGACATCCTGCGTATCGACCTGAAAAACGAACCTGAACTGCGCCGTGCAATCGAAACGCGCGCGCGCGACCAGGATATTTTCGACACGGACCGGACGGTGGATGGCACGGCAGTGCGGTTCACGCCTGATCACCTTCTCAAGGCGCGGCAGCTCAATTTTGTCGATCCCGGTTTGCCCGGTGAGCCGCGTATCCCGGGCTGGCGCCTGGTAGCCGAAGTCTATGGGCCACGTGCCCTTCATGGTGCGGTCGTCGAACGTCTTGGGTTCTATACGTTCGACCGGCACAGTGGCAGCACGACCTATGATTTTTCCCAGCCCAACGAGCACCTCACCCGGCCTTGGGCGAGATACAGCCTGGGGTATCTGGACGAAGGTGACAAACTGGTGATGCTGGGGGTCAACCCCAGCAAGGGCAATATCGAGGTCAACCATATCGACACCGGCGAGAATGCCCAGGAGCTGAGCGGCACATTCGCCCGGGTGCAGTTCGACATGCCCAATCTCCATGAGCACTTCCCGCAAGCGCCTGACCGCGGATTCCTGGTGTACCTGCCGTCCGGTTTCTATCGGTTGAACGGCACCTGGTAACGGCGCAGCGACCTGATATTTCTGTCAGGTGTGCAGGGAAGGCCATCGCCATGGACTGGCCTTGCGCATTTCGGCGACCTCGCCAATGAAGGCCGGGCGTGCCGCTGGCACGTGCCGGTCTTCTTCGAACCCCGCCGGGACGAAGCGTTACGCAAATGCCGGCGCACTCGAGGCCAACGGTAGTCCGGATGGGGTATTGTCCGGGCTACAGTCTGGCGAGGAGCGGCTCAGGGCCGCGCCGTTGGTTGCTGCGCTGGGTCGATACGAGCCAGTTGCACGGCCAGGACGTGGGGGGTGAGCTTGGTGCTCTCGTCGTACATCCTGTTCTGAATGGCGCCGACCACCTGGATGGCAGATTGAATCGAGCTCTCGCTGATTTCCGCAAAGTTTGGCATCGAACCCAGCTTTGGCGAGTTGATCCCGATCTTGGTGATTTCCATGGTGCCGGTCAGGTTGCCGGCCTTGGCCGCGAAGCCGATGGCGATGAGGCTTCCAAGGTCGAGGTTGGCCTTCTTGGTAGTGATCGACGCTTTGATCCGGATCCCGACTCCCACCAGGCAGGGCAGGTTTCCATTGTCGGTGAGCTCGTCTCGGTACTTGGAGTAATCGAAGATCACCGTGTAGTTACCGGCATTGCCGGAAAACTTCGCTCCCATGTAGCCGACGCCCACTTCGTGGTCGGTCTTCAGGATCGATACAAAGTTCTTTTCCAGCGGCAGCAGGTCATTGATTTCCTGGTTGTTCAGTTCCGACCAGTATTGCCGCTTGATCCCGTTGCCCGTTTGCCTTTCTACCCAGTCCGAGTTGCCCGGATGCACCGAAACGAACTCGTTCGTGGTGGGTGTCAGCTGATGATTGTCGACGTTTTTGTAGGGCACGGCACAGCCCGCCAGCGCACTGCACATGGCGAGGCTTGCCGACAGGGCTTTAAGTGTTGTTGTCATGCGCGTACTTCCTTCCTGGAACTTGATGGGTGGCAGAATGATGGCCGGTTGCCGGGAGGAGCATAGATGATCCCGTGTGGGCCGGATGAGGGTATGGTCCAGGCCAGGGAAGAAAATGTCAGTGCGCAAATATTTTGTGTATCTGTCTGGTCATGAACGGCTTCCCCGCCGGTTGACCTGTACATTGCGTTCACCCATCGCCGCCGCCTCGGGTCATGGCGCGCGAAGCTCGCCGTTGCGCAGATCCTCTCGACATGGAGCCGCGGCACCAGGGCCATGCGCGGGATCAGCTAACGCATGGCCGGGCGGGGTACCTGGTATTTCTGTCAGGTGGGGGAAACCTCTGCCGGTCATAGACTGGCCTCGCGCAGTTCGGCGACCTCGCCGATGAACACCGCACGTGTCGCTGCCGCGCGCGGTTTTCTTCGAACCCCGTCGGGACGAAGCATCCTGTTCATTGCAGCGCTACGAGGAGACGACATCATGGATGTCAAACAACTTGCTTTGCAGGCGGGCCTGAGACCGGAGAGCGTGGTGGAACACAAGCACGTCAAGGGCGCGGATATCTTCCGTATCGATCTGAGCAAGGCGCCTGAGCTGCGTCGTGCTGCGCAGCAGCGTTCCGCTGGCGGTATCCAGTTGCCCGATGGCGATATCTTCAACACCGGGTTCCTGCTCGACGGTGTGGAGCGCGACCCCGGGTACGTTGCCGAGCATATGGGGAAGGAGCGCAACTACAACTTCATTGGTCCGGACCATAGACCCATTCCCGCCTGGTTCCTGAGGGCGGAAAACTACGCGCCCAACAGTCTGTATGGCGCGCTCGTTGAGTTCGTCGGCTTCTGGGTCTTCGATAAACACAGCGGCTCCACGACCTATGATCTCTCCACGCCGCACGACGGGAGCCGGCCCTGGATGCGCTACGGCCTGGGCTATTTGCCGAACCCTGACGTCTACATGTATTACATCTCGTTCGCGCCGACTTCGGGCTTTATAGAAGTTAACCATGACGCGGCTGGCGAAAACCGCATGGACCTGAACGGTGCGTTCGCGAAGGTGCATTTCACCATGCCCAACTGCCGCGATGTGTTCCCGCAGGCGCCGGACCGTGAGTTCACCGTGGAGCTGGGTGGCCATTACCAGCTTGTCGGCACCTGGTAACGCTGCGTGGCTGGCGGCCAGGCCCTGGGGGCTGGCCGCCGGCTTTGCAGGCGCATCGCACTCTTCAGGAGGCACCCCCATGAATCCCGATTTTCTCGCCAGGCAATCCGGCGTCAGCGTACACAGCGTGATCGATTACCAGCACTTGGGCAGGACGCACATCCTGCGTATCGACCGGGACAAGGAGGCCAGGCGGCGTCAGGCGCTCAAGGCGCGCGCCGAGGCGGGATCTTGTGAGGCCATCTTCACCAGCGGTCCGGGTGAGGTTCATCCGGACGGCTGGCCTTTCTCGATTTCCCCGAACAGCCATTCCCGGAATACCTCCAGCGCCACCGGCGCTTCTCCCGGCCGGCTGACCAGCACATAGCGTTCGCTCAGTTGTGCCACTTCCGGCCAGGGTGCACGCAGCCGATCCTGCGCCAGATCCTCCTCGACATACAGGCGCGGCACCAGCGCCATGCCCATGCCGGCACGGGCGGCGTCGATCAGCAGGGAGAAACGGTCATAACGTGGGCCGCTTTCATGCTGGGGAAGCGCGATGCCGCTGTGCCGTGCATAGGCCGCCCATTGTTCGCCATCCTCGTGCTTGTGCAGCAACGGCAGCTCAGCGGGCGCACGCTCGGCCAGACCCGGATGGCACACCGCAAGCAGCGGCGCCTGGAACAACGCCTGCACCTGCATCCCGCTCCAGGCCGGGTGCTCGATATTGATCGCCGCATGCAGCCCGCTGTCGGCCAGGTTGAATGGCTCGGTGCGTTCACGAAGATTGATCCGCACCTGCGGGTGGCGCTGGTGAAAATCTGCCATGCGCGGAATCAGCCAGCGGCTGGCGAGGGTCGGGATCACGCCGATTTCCAGCGGCGCATCGACCCGGGCATCGGCCTGCAACTGGCGGGTGCGGCGCTCAATCAGGTCCAGCGCCTCGCGCATCTCGGCGGCGTAGCGCGCGCCCAGGTCGGACAGTTCGACGCGATTACCGACCCTGTGGAAAAGACGTACGCCGACCTGGTCTTCCAGCTTGGCGATCTGTCGGCTGATGGCGCCTTCGGTGAGTGACAGTTCCTGCGCGGCGCGGGCAAAACTCTGATGGCGGGCAGCGGCTTCGAGCGCGAGCAGGGCGGTGGTGCCGGGGAGACGTCGTGTCACGGGAGATGCAGTCCTTGCAAGGGGGCGACAGGATGACGCATGGGCAAGCTGCCTTGCAAAAAATTCGGTAACGATTTCGTCGTCGGGATCACTAGCATTCCTCATCCAACAACAACGGAGCCATGAGGGCTATGAGGACGATCGATCGGGTATTGCTGGGCGCCGGGCTGCTGGTGCCGTTCTGGCTGTTTTTCGGGGTGCTGATCACGGCCAGCCAGTTCCCGGGGTACAGCCATGTGGAGTTGGCCATGAGTCAGTTGGGCGCGGTGGGGGCGCCGACCCATGAGCTTTCGCCCTGGGTGAACAACCTGCCGCTGGGGCTGTTGTTCGTGTTGTGCGGGGTGGGCTTGTTCCGGCGTTTCGAGGGCGCGCGGCTGGCGTGGGTCGGGGCGCTGCTGGTGGTGGTGCATGGGCTGGCCAGCATGAGTGCCGGGTATTTCCCCTGCGACCAGGGCTGTGTGCCGGCAGAGCCCTCGTTCTCCCAGCGCATGCACAACCTGTCGGGGCTGGTGATGTTCCTCACCCTGACCCTGGCCAGCACGCTGTGGATCTTCCAGGGCAAACGCCTGCTCGGCTCGGTGGCCTTTTCCCGGTTCTCGCTGCTGTGCACGGTGCTGGCGCTGGTCACTGTCGGGTTGATGGCCGGGGCTATGGAAAGCGGACATGGCTTTGGCCTGTACCAACGCCTCAACTACGGAACTGCGGTGATCTGGCTGGCCGTACTGGCGTGGATGAGCCAGCGCTGAGGTGAGGGCTGGCAAAGACGGTGGACTACATGACATCATGTAATAACATTACGTTATTTCAATGAGTATCGATTGCGCATGTCTGCCCCGCCTTCCACCCGTCTTCACTCGATCGATGCCCTGCGTGGCTTGGTCATTCTCTTCATGTTGCTGGATCACGTCCGCGAGACTTTCTACCTGCATCTGCAGGTCAGCGATCCCATGGACGTGGGCCAGACTGATCCGACGTTGTTCTTCAGCCGCACCCTGGCGCACCTGTGTGCGCCGGTGTTCATTCTGCTGACCGGTCTTTCCGCATTTCTCTATGGCGAGAAGCAGCAGGGCAAGGCGGCGGTGTCGAGCTTCCTGTTCAAGCGTGGTTTGTTCCTGGTGGTGCTGGAATTCACCCTGGTCAACTTCGCCTGGACCTTCCAGTTGCCGCCGAGCGTGATCTATCTCCAGGTGATCTGGGCCATCGGTCTGAGCATGCTGGCCTTGAGTGCGCTGATCTGGCTGCCGCGGGCGGTGCTGACCGGGCTGGGTGTGGTGCTGGTGGCGGGGCATAACCTGCTGGATGGCGTGCACTTCCCGGTGGAGTCGGCGATGCACGTGCCGTGGGCGGTGCTGCATGACCGGGGCTGGATCGAGGTGTCCGAGGGGCTGCGTTTGCGCACGTCTTATCCGTTGCTGCCGTGGATCGGGGTCATTGCACTCGGGTATGCGATGGGGCCGTGGTTTGCCCGGGGCAGCGAGGCGCTGGTGCGGCGTCGGCGGTTGTTGCTGGCGGCGGGTTCGGCGTTGGGGGTGTTCTTCGTGCTGCGCTTGCTCAATGGGTATGGCGAGAAACCGTGGGCAGGTGGCGAGACCGCGGTGCAGACGGTCATGAGCTTTTTCAATATCACCAAGTATCCGCCTTCGCTGCTGTTCCTGGCGTTGACCCTGGGAATCGGGCTGTTGCTGCTGGTGGTGTTCGAGCGGCGGAACGAGGGCAGGGTGGTCCGTTGGCTGGCGGTGTTCGGGGCGGCGCCGATGTTCTTCTACCTGCTGCACCTGTATGTGTTGAAGGTGCTGTATGTGCTGGCGGTGGGGCTGTTCGGGACCAATCATGGGCAGTATTTCGGGTTTGATTCGATGGCCGCGGTGTGGGCCGGGGCGGTGGTGCTGGCGCTGGCGTTGTATCTGCCGGTGCGCTGGTTTGCCCGGTTGAAGGCGCGGCGGCGGGATATTGCCTGGTTGAAGTACTTGTAGGCTGACAACACGGACCATGTGGGAGCTGGCTTGCCAGCGATTGCAATAGTGAATTCACCATCGCTATCGCTGGCAAGCCAGCTCCCACAGGGTTAGCGGTGCTCGTGAGGTCTGTAAAGGTGTCGCATATAGCTACGAAATTCCCGCTATGTCCGACTTTTCTGTAGGCAATTTCCCAATCATACTTCCGCGCCTAGTTTGACGTTGCACTCCTGGAAATGGCTGCCTAGTCTTCGCCGGTCGCTGCGGTTTGGCGATCAGGTTTGGTCACCTGTCGACTTTTTTGGAGTCGCTCATCTTCAACGTTGAGCGCGTTGGCTGCTGTCATGGCGGCTGTGCGCGGAGCACCCTCGGGTGCGCCGGATAATGCTCCTGAAGTCCCGGTTGACCAATCCGCGTACAGTCGCCACCCAATTGTTTGGTCACGTTATGGATGGCGATTCTCTCAGACTTCCGGAGTGCCACCATGATCAAACCCGTACCCGATCCACCCCGCACCGCCCACACTCACTTCGCCACCTGCAACGGCACCCATCCGCCGTTGTTCAGCGTCTGCGAAGGCGCCAGCATGGAAGATGTCCTTGTGCACCTGACCATGTCCCTGTCCTCGGCTTATGAAACCAACTACCAGGTCTGCGAATCGGCGAGCAAGCCGATGCAGAGCCTTGCCTGGGCGACCCAGCATTCGCTGGAGATTTGTCAGGCGTTGGTGGAGTCGTTGCTTAAGAAGGCAGACGGGAAGCGGGGAGGCCTCTGATCCATTCGAGGCCATCTCACGCTGGTGGCCTCATCGTTCGCTATGGAGCAGGGTAAAAGCCCCCAGTTCGGTTCTGAACTGGGGGCCGCTAAGTAGGGGGTGTCTGTCGTAACAGATGTCATCAGGTACCGGCTTTGAATTCCTGAGCAGTCATTTGCCCGAGGTAGGAGCATGCCAATAGCGTGGCAGTGCTGCTGACTTCGGCCCCCTGCTTTGCAGTCTGAATATCGCGCAAGGTCACGTGCGGTTCAGGGAATCCGTAATACGTCGAGGCGTAGGCAGTGTGCCCACCATGGTTGTCGAAGAAGGTCAGGCAGTAATAGTGCAGTCTATCCATTGTTCCAGTGCTCCTTGCTTGAAAGACGATGGAGTGTAGTTGAGCGTTCTGATTTGTCGCCCTCCCAGCCATAAAAAGCCAAAGAAGACCGGGATCAGGGGGGGGGCGGCGATGAGCGAGCAGTTTTTGGGTGACGAGAAAGGCGATGAGGTCACTGCTGGTATTAGCATTGTGGAGCGTCCCTGAGGGTCCTCGGCCTACGAAACCAACTATCAGGTCTGCGAATTGGCGAGCAAGCCGATGCAGAGCCTTGCCTGGGCGACCCAGCATTCGCTGGAGATTTGTCAGGCGTTGGTGGAGTCGTTGCTTAAGACGGCAGAGCGGAAGCAGGGAAAAGAATGATCCTTCCAAGGCCATTTCATATTGATGGCCTCATCACTGACTACTTGCTCAGACAGTTCCCACCTGACAGTCGGAGTCATCCGGCTGACTAACCCACTACATCTAGCAAGCATTTGCGTCCTCAGGAAATAAAGGACGCAGACACATGACCGCCCGAAACAAGGCGCTGCTCTCGGCTTGTGCCGTACTGCTGTTCGCGCTGTTCACGGCACTCGCCATGATCACTCGCATCTCTCCCAGTCCCCGACATATCGGGGGCGAAAAACTGCCCTGGTCGGGTAAGCGTGTTGGAGATGATTGATGATGAAGGCGATACGTTTGCAGTCGAGTGGCTTTTGGCGCTGGCGAAGGATGAGGGCTTGTTCTTCAACCCCAGATCAGAGGACAAGAACATCAAGGTGATCATGGAGCGCTTCATGCCTGGGTCAACCCTCGAAGGTGTCTATGATCTGGATGACAGACCAGATACCCATCGATTTGATTTTGCCTACACGACCTCTCAACGAGACATATTTTTTAACGTCTACGTGAATGCCTTGGAGACCTGGCTTGATGTTTCGGAAAGCAGCCCAGGCCTCGGTGGATCTGCGATCTATGCGGGCGTAGCCAGCTTCGCCTTCAACACGCGACGTACCTTTGTCGGGGATCCTGGGGGGCTGTCCGACCTGGCGCTGCGTAGACGACTTGACAACATGCTATGCTCGGCAATCAAGCACGGCAGCACAGATCATATAGCTCCTCATCCTGATCAGATCAGCGGTAACGAGAGCTTAGGCGTTCCTCCTCTGACTTGGGTCAGGGGAGGGACTCCAGGCAACATCCAGCGCATGATTGAAACCGTAATCGTATCCCTAGAAAACGTTGTGCCGGAGGTGGCCCATGCCCATTACGACTTCCACGCAAGAGCCTTCTGCAATTCTGAAGGCAGACAGCTATTGGAGCCAGTTCTGGGAAGCTGGGGTCATCAGCTTGCAAGAAGCGGAAAGGCGAGCGCTGGGATCACTACGTTTAAGAGATGCATACTGCTCCGATCCCTTGTACGCCAGAAAAGCTGCGCGCGACCCCTCCTTCTGGAGCAAGTTCTACGCGACTCGCGTCAATTCGTAGACCACGGTGAGCTCCTGGGCATCTTCTATTGATTGTGCAGTCACTCTTTCCAAAAGGCCCCATTGGGGCCTTTTTCTTGGGTGTTTTCAGGTATGGCGCGTTGCGCATAAGTACAACTGCGGCATGATCAGACAATTCCTGTGTGATGACAGGAATAGTCCTACTGACTAATCCATCTGATCCAGTAAGCATCTGCGCCCTCGGGAAACCATGGGCGTGGATACATGACAATCAGCAACAAACGAATCCTCATCCTGCTCGCTACCTGCGCGGCGTTGCTGCTCGTTGTGTTCACGGCACACGCCATGATCACTCGCATCGATCCCAACCCCCGTCATACCGTGGGCGAGCAACTGGATGAACTGAACGGCGTCGCCATCTACTACAACGGTGGGGTCAATACGGTGCTGGGTCGGAACCTGAGTCCAGACGGTTACAACCTGGGCCTCCGTTACCAATGCGTAGAGTTCGTTAAACGCTATTACTTCGAGCGTTATGACCATCGCATGCCTGACTCATATGGCCATGCGAAGGATTTCTTCGATCCGAGGTTGATCGATGGTGAGGTGAATCCCCAGCGGGCCATGCTGCAATTTCGCAACGGCAGTTCCGTGCGGCCCCAGGCGGAAGATTTGCTGGTCTTCGCGCCCACGTTGCTCAATCGCTATGGCCATGTCGCAGTGATCGCCAATGTTGGCGAGGGCAGCTTGGAGATTGCCCAGCAAAATCCTGGACCCTTCGCTGGCTCAAGAGAGACATTGCGCCTGATGGCGCGTGAGGGGCGGTGGTACGTCGAACAGTCACAGGTTCTGGGTTGGTTGAGATTGTCGGACGTAGAGGGATTTCCGCCTCCCATGTAGGCAACTTCCTGATAACCCTTTCGCGCCTCGTTTGACATGGCACTCCTGGAATCGCACATCTAGTCTTCGCCGGTCGCTGCTGTCATGGCGGCTGTGCGCGGAGCACCTTTGGGTGCGCCGGAGTGTGTTCCAGAATGCCGGTTGACCAATCCACGTACAGTCGTCACCCAATCGTTTGGTCACGTTCTTGATGATGGTTTCCACCGCCTATAAGACCAACTACCAGGTCTGCGAGTCGGCGAGCAAGCCGATGTAAAGCCTGGCGTGGGCGACCCAGCATTCGCTGGAGATCTGCCAGGTGTTGGTGGAGTCGTTTATGAAATCGGGTCAGAAACCCATTTCCTGAGTTGAGCGCTGAACAAATAGGCTGCCGGGTCTGCACGGCAGTCTTTCCAAGCAACTTCAAAAAAGTCCTACAAATCCGTCAGAAACGTCTGATTTATCCAGTCTCTCCGAACCTTCACGGTTGCAGCCTCCCAACCGACACGCACCGCTGTCCTTTCATCTCGAAGACAAGGCCGGGGCTCACAAGCAAGGAGCAATGCCATGGATATCAGCACCTCACGTTTTACCACTGAAGTTTCGCCTGTGTTGTCCGTCACCCAGGAGCTGTCCTGCTTCGAGAAGGACGTTTGAATCATGGCCCGCTCAATACTCTTCGGCCTGGGTCAAGGTCTCCATGGTGACCAGACTACTACGGGCGCGGTCTGCTTCAGCAGCTTGCCCAACATGGCGCAGGATGGACGCGGTGTCCTGCGGCTGGGCGACAAGACCACGCGATGTCCTCGATGTGGTGAAGTCGGCACCATCGCTGAAGGCCTGGATGCCTTCAAATGGATGGGGCAGCCTACAGCAGTAGACGGGGCGCGTATTCAGTGTGGTTGCCCAGCAGGCAGCAATCGACTCATAGCGAAGGATGGAATGCCTACGGGGGTAGCAGAGCCGGCTACCGGGGCGGCAGCTAGCTCAAGCCCGGCTCAGCCACAACCCTATTCTCAACCTGCTGCTGCCACGCGGGCTGCTCCGCCAGTGCCTGCTGCTCGGTCTTCGACACCAACTGAAGACAACGAACTGGCCGAGCCCGGCTTCTACATCGTTCCGAAATCCATTGGTCGCCGCTCACTGGAAGCCGAACTGTTCGGGGGGGGCCTTCTCCCGAGGTGATGCGCAAGTTCAACGCAATGAACGGCAGTCTTGGTCAGGACATCGTCAAGGCTGGGCAGTTGGTTGTGCTCAGCGATCCCCGCAACTACATGTGCACGCAGGAAGAAGCGCATCTGATGGAGGCGGCGGAGGAGGTGGCTGAGGCATTGAAGGATCTGTCGCCGGAAGATGCTGATTTCATGACTGAGCATCAAGCTCAAATTGCGGCGATTCTCGGAAGCGTTTCGACTTGGGCAGGGGTGACCGCTGCGGGAATGGAAAAACACATGGGCGATATCACTCGCTCTTTGGTGAAGCTGGAAGAATTGTATGGTGACACTTACCGTAGGTATGGCCGTCTCAACGTTCCAGAATTTTTTGCCAGGCGGAAAGACATTCTGACGGAGCTTGATGGCAAGCTATTCAACTCCTCCAAAATTCGCAGTTTCCTTTCTTTAGGGAGTCATCCAACCTTGCAGAAATCCTTGGGTGTCTCGAGCAAGAGCTTGGTGCATCATTGGAAAAAGTCTGGTGGGGTGGGGCCAATTCCAGGCTATTCTAAGTACGTAAGGACTATGGAAAGAGCGACTTCCTACATGAAGGGGGGTGGTTACCTTGCTATCGGTGTTGGTGATGTCTCCTCCGCACTCATAATCAAGGAGGCTTGTGAGGCAGGCTCGTCAGGAACATGTGCAAGGATTGCAATAACTGAAACTTCAAAGTTTGCGGGGATGTCTTGGGGAGGAATGCAGGCCGCGAAGATAGCAGTGAAAGAAAGCGCGTATGTGTGCTGGAAATTATCCAAGGATCCGAGGAGGTTTGCAGTCTGCAATATCGCGGTTGTCGCGGGCTCCTCCTACGCCGGAGCCGAGCTTGGGGCGATTGCGGGGGCAGCGGTTGGTGAGGCTGCTGTACAGACTGGAGAGGTCATTCATGACCTTTATCTGTATGACTGATTGGTATGTCTGGTCATCCATACTAATGTTTATCTCTATTTTAGGGGTGCCGGTTACCTTCGCGGTTTCGTTTTCCTATAGGGTGTACATAACAAGAAAGTATCTGGACGAAATGATGATGGAGATAAAAAGCAGTCCTGATCTGAGCTCTACGATGAAAGTGTATGCTTCATTGGGGTTTTTCAAGAAAATGCTCATTCCAGGACTTCTGCATGGTGCAGTATCAGAACCTAGGTTTCTTTCGATCGGGTTTATTTCGAATGGTGATGTTAAGTCATTTCCGAGGCACTTTAGACGCATCCTGTCCAGGGACAGCATTTTTCAGAAGGTTAGTATTTTCTGGTTTCTGATCGTTGTGCTGCTTTCGTATCTTTATCTTGGCTAGCGTCAGATCTATACCACGCGGCTCCTGTGTGAGCATCGCACGTTAGACACTGAAATAAAAAAGGCCGCTGGATCCCTCCAGCGGCCTTTCTCATCCAGCCAGCGCCCAATCAAAACGCCAACTTATACCCAATCAACAACAACATCCCCGCCAGACAAGGCCGCAGCACCGAGTCCGAAATCTTCCCGGTCAGATGGCTGCCGATATAGATCCCCGGCAGCGAGCCCAGCAGCAGATACCCCAGCAGCGACCAGTCCATGTTGCCCATGCTCGCATGCCCCAACCCGGCGACCAGGGTCAGCGGCACGGCGTGGGCGATCTCGGTGCCGACCAGGCGGCGGGTGACCAGGTACGGATAGAGCAGGAACAACGCCACGGTGCCCAGCGCGCCAGCGCCGATGGAAGTGAGCGAAACCATCACCCCCAGCACCACACCAGTGATCACGGTCAGGATGTTGAGGCTGCGCCCGCTCAGGTGATAGCGGTCACCGGCATGCTTGCTGGCGAAGGCCTGGAGTTTGGATTTGAACAGGATCGCCAGCGCCGTGAGGATCAGCACCACCGCCAGGCCCTGCTTGATGACGGCGTTCAGCGCCGCCGTGTCGGTGTGCAGGGTGCTGAGGAACCACAGGGTCGCTGCCGCCGCTGGCACGCTGCCCAAGGCCAGCCAGCCGGTGATGGCCCAGTCGATGTTCTTCTGCTTGCCATGGACCCAGACGCCACTGGCCTTGGTGATGGCCGCGTAGAGCAGGTCGGTGCCGACCGCCGTGGCCGGGTTGATGCCGAACCAGAGCAGGATCGGGGTCATCAGCGAACCGCCGCCGACGCCGGTCATGCCGACGATGAAACCTACTACCAGACCTGCAATGGTGAAACCAAACGAACCTACATCCATACGCTACCTGACACGCTCTTGATCGACGGGGCCGGCGCAGCATAACGGATGTTTTTATGCCCAAATATATTTGTATCGAATTAGCTTATAACCGATATCGATTCGGTCTATGCACTGAAGCTGGCCTGGATATGTGTCAGGTGCATTTTTGTTGCCTTTGAGGGCCTCATCGCTGGCAAGCCAGCTCCCACAGGTATCGCGTGCACCGCTGGACCTGTGGGAGCTGGCTTGCCGGCGATGAGGCCTTAAAGAGCGCCGCGAATCCCAGGCTTTTTACGCAATCTTTATGCCTCAAGCCCTACATCTGTCTCGTCCCTTTACGCCCCTAAGCCAGAGAATTTTCCTACGCGGCAACCGCCGCCGAACGGAGATTTCTCATGAGCATTCTGGACGGGGTGTCACTGCTGCTGGCAGTGGCGTTGTTGGTGTACCTGATGGCCGCGCTGCTGCGCGCCGATCGCGGCTAGGGAGCGGCCATGCACAGTTACGATTACGCATTGCTCCTGGCCTTCTTCGCCCTGGTGCTGCTGCCGGCACCCTGGCTCGGGCGCTTCTACTACAAGGTCATGGAAGGCCAGCGCACCTGGCTGAGCCCGGTGCTCGGGCCGGTCGAGCGCGGTTGCTACCGCATCGCCGGGGTCGACACCCAGCAGGAACAGAACTGGAAGCAGTACGCCCTGGCCCTGCTGGTGTTCAACCTCGCTGGCTTCCTGTTCCTCTTCGCCGTGCTGCGTCTGCAGGGCTTCCTGCCGCTGAACCCGCAACAGCTGCCCGGCCAGGAGTGGTCGCTGGCGTTCAATACCGCCATCAGCTTCATGACCAACACCAACTGGCAGTCCTACAGCGGCGAAGCCTCCCTCAGCTACCTGAGCCAGATGATCGGCCTGACCGTGCAGAACTTCGTCAGCGCCGCCACCGGCCTGGCCGTGCTGGTCGCGCTGTGCCGCGGCATCGCCCGCCGTAGCGCCGGCACCCTGGGCAATTTCTGGGTCGACATGACCCGGGCCACCCTCTACGGCCTGCTGCCGCTGTGCCTGGTACTGGCGCTGATCCTGGTGTGGCAGGGCGTACCGCAGACCTTCAGCGACTACGTGCACGCCGTGACCCTGCAAGGCGCCGACCAGGTCATCCCCCTCGGCCCGGCCGCCAGCCAGATCGCCATCAAGCAACTGGGCACCAACGGCGGCGGCTTCTTCGGGGTGAACTCGGCCCATCCGTTCGAGAACCCGACGGCCTGGTCGAACCTGTTCGAAGTGGTGTCGATCATCCTGATCCCGGTGGCCCTGGTCTTCACCTTCGGCCATTACGTCAAGGACCTGCGCCAGAGCCGGGCGATCATCGCCGGCATGCTCGCGCTGTTCCTGGTCGGCGGCGCCACCGCGCTGTGGGCCGAGTACCAGCCCAACCCGGCGCTGAGCAATCCGCAGGTGGAACGGAGCGCGCCGCTGGAAGGCAAGGAAAGCCGCTTCGGCACCACCGGCAGCGTGCTCTGGACGGTGACCACCACAGCCGCCTCCAACGGCTCGGTCAACGCCATGCACGACAGCCTCAACCCGCTCACCGGGATGGTCGCGCTGGTCAACATGATGGTCGGCGAGGTGATCTTCGGCGGCGTCGGTGCCGGGCTCTACGGCATGCTCCTGAACGTATTGATCGCGGTGTTCCTCGCCGGCCTGATGATCGGCCGCACCCCGGAATACCTCGGCAAGAAGCTCCAGGCGCGGGAGGTGCAACTGCTGGTGGCGACCCTGGTGGTGATGCCGGTCGGCGTGCTGATCCTCGGCGCCCTGGCCACCGCGCTGCCGGGCCCGGCAGCGAGCATCAGCAACCCCGGCCCCCACGGTTTCAGCCAGTTGCTCTACGCCTACACCTCGGCGGCGGCGAACAACGGCTCGGCCTTCGCCGGCCTGGGCGCCAACACCACCTTCCATAACCTGATGATCGGCCTCGGCATGCTGATCGGGCGCTTCGGCTACATCCTCCCGGTGCTTGCCCTGGCCGGCAGCCTGGCGCTGAAGAAGACCGCACCGGTAGGGCAAGCCAGCTTCCCGACCCACGGCCCGCTGTTCGTCACCCTGCTGGTGGTCACCATCCTGCTGGTTGGCGGCCTGACCTTCCTTCCGGCCCTGGCCCTTGGCCCGGTCGCCGAACACCTGAGCCTGGCCCTGCAAGGAGTCACCCCATGAACATGCCGATTCGCGACGTGAAAACGGCACCAACCACCCGCGCGCAAACCTCGTTCGCCGCCCTGTGGCGGCCAGCGCTGGTGCAAGCCTTCGTCAAGCTCGACCCGCGTCAGCTCAAGCGCGCCCCGGTAATGCTGGTGGTGGAACTGACGGCGATCTTCACCACGCTGCTGTGCCTGCTGCCCGATGAGCAGGTACCCACCGGCGTGGCGGTACAGATCGCCCTGTGGCTGTGGTTCACCGTGCTCTTCGCCAACTTCGCCGAAGCCCTGGCCGAGGGCCGTGGCAAGGCCCGCGCCGACAGCCTCAAGGCCGGTAACCAGGGCCTGACCGCACGGCGTCGCACTGCCGCCGGCAGCTTCGAAGTGGTCGCCGCCACCGCCCTGCGCAAGGGCGATGTGGTGCGGGTCGAGGCCGGCGAAATGATCCCCGGCGACGGCGAGGTGATCGAAGGCATCGCCGCGGTCAACGAGGCGGCGATTACCGGTGAATCCGCGCCGGTGATCCGCGAGTCCGGCGGCGATCGCTCGGCGGTCACCGGCAGCACGCGGCTGGTGTCGGACTGGCTGCTGGTGCGCATCAGCACCAACCCCGGCGAGTCGACCCTGGACCGCATGATCGCCCTGGTGGAAGGCGCCAAACGGCAGAAAACCCCCAACGAGATCGCCCTGGATATCCTGCTGATCGGCCTGACCCTGATCTTCCTGATCGTGGTCGTGACCCTGCAGCCGTTCGCCCACTTTGCTGGTGGCGCGATCCCCACGGTGTTCCTCGTGGCGCTGCTGGTGACCCTGATCCCCACCACCATCGGCGGTCTGCTTTCGGCCATTGGCATCGCCGGCATGGACCGCCTGGTGCGCCTCAATGTGATCGCCCGTTCCGGCCGCGCCGTGGAAGCGGCCGGTGATGTGCACGTGCTGATGCTCGACAAGACCGGCACCATCACCTTCGGCAACCGCCGTTGCAGCGCAGTATTCGCCGCGCCAGGCGTGACCGCCAGGGAGCTGGGGGAGGGCGCCTTGCTGGCGTCGCTGGCCGACGACACGGCCGAAGGCAAGTCCATCGTCGAGTTCCTGCGCCAGTTGCATGACTTCGTCGAACCGGTTGCCGGGCAGTTCGAGCCGGTGGCCTTCAGCGCCGAGACCCGCCTTTCGGGTGTCGACTTCGGCCCCCGTCGCTACCGCAAGGGTGCGGTGGATTCGGTACTGGCCTTCGTCGGCATGCAGCGCCTCGACCTGCCGCCGGCCCTGGCCCGGGAAGTGGACAAGATCGCCCAGAGTGGCGGCACCCCGCTGCTGGTCTGCGTCGACAAGCGCCTGCTTGGCGTGATCCACCTCAAGGACGTGGTCAAGCCCGGGATCCGCGAGCGTTTCGCCGAGCTGCGCAAGCTGGGCATCCGCACCGTGATGGTCACCGGCGACAACCCGCTGACCGCCGCCGCCATCGCCGCCGAAGCGGGCGTGGATGACGTGCTCGCCGAAGCCACCCCGGAGAAGAAGCTGGCGCGCATCCGCCAGGAGCAGGACGAAGGCCGCCTGGTCGCCATGTGCGGCGACGGCGCCAACGACGCCCCGGCCCTGGCCCAGGCCGATGTCGGCATGGCCATGAACGACGGCACCCAGGCGGCCCGCGAGGCGGCCAACATGGTCGATCTCGACAGCGATCCGACCAAGCTGCTGGACGTGGTCCAGGTCGGCAAGGAACTGCTGGTGACCCGTGGCGCCCTGACCACCTTCTCCATTGCCAACGACGTGGCCAAGTACTTCGCCATCCTCCCGGCGCTGTTCGCGGCGATATATCCGCAGCTCGGCGTGCTCAACCTGATGCAACTGGCCAGCCCGCAGAGCGCCATCGTCTCGGCGATCGTGTTCAACGCACTGATCATCGTCGTGCTGATTCCACTGGCGCTGCGCGGGGTGCGGGTCAAGGCGGCCAGCGCTGCCCACCTGCTGCGGCGCAACCTGCTGATCTACGGCCTGGGCGGCCTGCTGGTGCCCTTCGCCGGGATCAAGCTGATCGACCTGCTGCTCAATGCCCTGCAACTGGTGTGAATTCGAGGACATGAACATGACCACCCATTTTCGTCCGGCCCTGAGCCTGCTGTTGCTGATGACCCTGGTGACCGGCGTGGTCTACCCGCTGGCGGTCACCGGCATCGCCCAGGTGGCCTTCCCCGATCAGGCCAATGGCAGCCTGTTGCGCGATGACCAGGGCCAGGTGCGCGGTTCGCGCCTGCTGGCCCAGCCGTTCAGCGGCGAGGCCTGGTTCCAGGCGCGGCCCTCGGCAGCGGACTACGCCACCGTGTCCAGCGGCGCAAGCAATCTGGCACCGAGCAACCCGGCCCTGGCCAAGCGTATCGGCGACAGCGCCGGTACGCTGTTCAGCCCAGCCCAGGGCCCGGTGCCCCAGGCGCTGCTGACCACCTCCGGCAGCGGGCTCGACCCCCATCTGCCGCCAGCGGCCGTGGCCTATCAACTGCCCCGGGTAGCTGCTGCCCGACAAATCCCGCAACAGACATTGCAAGGACTGGTGGAGCAAGCCACCCTGCAACCTCTGGTCGGCCCGCCGGTGGTGAATATCCTCGCCCTCAACGCCGCCCTCGACCGCCTTGCGCCACTGCCGAAATAAGGACCTGACCCGACCATGAGTGATTCCCAGCGCGCCGATGCGTTGTTGGCCGAGCTGCCGCGCCAGGGGCGCGGCCGGCTCAAGGTGTTTCTCGGCGCGGCGCCGGGAGTGGGCAAGACCTACGCCATGCTCCAGGCCGCCCACACCCGCCTGCGCCATGGCGTGCGGGTGCTGGCCGGGGTGGTGGAGACCCACGGCCGCAGCGAGACCGAGGCCTTGCTCGGCGGTATCCCGCAGCAGCCGTTGCTGCGCTCGGGGTACCGTGGGGTGATGCTGGAGGAGATGGACCTCGACGGCCTGCTCAAGGCCGCGCCGGAACTGGTGCTGGTGGACGAGCTGGCCCACAGCAACGCCCCCGGCAGTCGTCACGCCAAGCGCTGGCAGGATGTCCAGGAACTGCTGGCGGCGGGCATCGACGTCTACACCACGGTCAACGTCCAGCACCTGGAAAGCCTCAACGATCATGTGCGTGGCATCACCGGCGTGCAGGTACGCGAGACCCTGCCGGACTGGGTGTTGCAGGAAGCCTTCGAGCTGGTGCTGATCGACCTGCCGCCGCGGGAGCTGCTGGAGCGTCTGCGTGACGGCAAGGTCTATGTGCCGGAGCAGGCGCGGGCGGCCATCGATGCCTTCTTCACCCAGACCAATCTCACTGCCTTGCGCGAGCTGGCGATGCAGACGGCGGCGGCCCAGGTGGATGCCGATCTGGCCCACGGTTACCGCCGTCTCGGCCAGGACGCCCCGGCCTTGCGCGGGCGCTTGCTGGTCGGGGTGGATGGCGATGCCCAGGCCGAACGGCTGGTGCGGCATGCCAGCCGGGTCGCGCAGCGTCGTCATCTGCCGTGGAGCCTGGTGCATGTGGACAACGGCAAGCTGCGCGACGAAACCGCCCGCCAGCGCCTGCAGGCAGCCCAGCAACTGGCCGAGCGGCTCGGTGGCGAAGTGGTGGTGCTGCGGGCCGGGGAAGTGGCGCGCACGCTGATCCAGCATGCTGCCGAGCGCCGGGCGAGCCTGGTGCTGGTCGGGCAGTCGCGGGATCGCTGGCGCCGGCGTGTGTTCGGCGCGGGGGTGGCGACGCGCTTGCTGCGTGAAGCCCACGGGCTGGAAATCAACGTCCTCGACCGCGACGGGCAGCCGGAGCCGGCCCGTGCCGTGCGCAGCGGCGAGTGGGTCTGGCGGCATTACGCCCTGGCCCTGGCCGCCACCTTGCTGGCCACCGGGCTGGCCTCGGCGGTGGCGAAGGTCATGGACCTGCCGAATATCTCCCTGGTGTTCCTCGCCGCCGTGTTGCTGGTGGCGGTACGCAGCAGCATCGGGCCGGCGCTGGCCTGCGCGGTGCTGTCGTTCCTGGCCTATGACTTTTTGTTCATCCCGCCGAACTTCTCCCTCGCCATCCAGCGCGAGGAAGACGTACTGACCTCGCTGTTCTTCCTGCTGATGGCGGTGCTCACCGGCAATCTCGCCGCGCGCCAGCGTCGGCAACTCAAGGCCCTGCGCGAAACCCAGGAACAGACCGGGCAACTGCTCGAACTGACCCGCCGGCTCACTGCCGCCACCGACCGCCAGGCGGTGTTCAGCGCTGCCGGCCAGCATCTGGAAAACTGGCCGGACGTGCAGGCGTGCCTGCTGGAACGTGATAGCGAAGGGCGCCTGCAGGTGGCCTTCGGCGGCGAGCTGCAATTCAGTGACAACGAACGCGCCGCCGCCGAGTGGGCCTGGCAGCACGAGCAGGAAGCGGGGCAGGGCAGCGATACCCTGCCGAACGGACGCTGGTGGTGGTGGCCGTTGTCGGTGGATGAGGGGCCGCTGGCGCTACTGGGGGTACGTGCCCGCGACGATGAGCGACTGCCTGCCCAGCGCCGACGTTTGCTCAAGTCCCTAAGCCAGCCGCTGGCCCAGGCCCTGGCCCGGGCGAAGCTGGCCGAGCAACTGGAAGCGGCGCGCCTGCATGGCGAGACCGAACAACTGCGCAGTGCCTTGCTCGCCTCGGTCTCCCATGACCTGCGCACACCGCTGACCGCCATGCGCGGCAGCATCGACAGCCTGCTGGCCCTGGGCGATGCGATCCCCGCCGAGGACCGTCGCGAACTGCTCGAAGGCACCCGCGACGAAGCCGAGCGCCTCGACCGCTATATCCAGAACCTGCTGGACATGACCCGTCTCGGCCACGGCGGCCTCAAGCTGGCGCGGGACTGGGTGGCGCCGGCGGATATCGTCGGCAGCGCCCTGAACCGCCTGCGGGTGGTGCTGGCGCCCCTGCAACTGCACACCGAAGTACCGGCCGAACTGCCGCTGTTGTACGTGCATGCGGCGCTGATCGAGCAGGCGCTGATCAATGTGCTGGAGAACGCGGCGCGTTTCTCGCCGGTCCAGGGGCATCTGGAACTGCGCGTGACGGTCGAGGACGAGTTGCTGTGCTTCGCCGTGGCGGACGAGGGGCCGGGCATCGCCGAGGCGGACCGCGAGCGGATCTTCGACATGTTCTACACCGCTGCCCGGGGTGACCGGGGCGGGCAGGGCACCGGGCTCGGCCTGGCGATCTGTCGCGGCATGATCGGCGCCCATGGCGGGCATATCCGCGTCGAGGACGGCCTGGCTGGCCGCGGTACCTGCATCACACTATGCTTGCCGCTTCCGGCCCAACCCCCACTGGACAGCGAGACCCCATGAGCCAGACCGCGACCCTGCTGGTCATCGACGACGAACCGCAGATCCGCAAGTTCCTGCGTATCAGCCTGGTGTCCCAGGGCTACAAGGTGCTGGAGGCGGGGACCGGCGCCGAGGGCTTGC
Organism: Pseudomonas putida; assembly: GCF_001941965.1. Lineage (GTDB taxonomy): Bacteria > Pseudomonadota > Gammaproteobacteria > Pseudomonadales > Pseudomonadaceae > Aquipseudomonas > Aquipseudomonas putida_L. The sequence continues at coordinate 60,237 of NZ_MKZO01000079.1, forward strand.
GCCATGCCGCCTTGTCGCGGCCGGACCTCGTTGTACTCGACCTCGGCCTGCCGGATATGGACGGGCAGCAGGTGTTGCGCGAAATGCGTGAATGGAGTGCGGTGCCGGTGATGGTGTTGTCGGTACGCGCCAGCGAGGCGCAGAAGGTCCAGGCGCTGGATGGCGGGGCCAATGACTATGTGACCAAGCCGTTCGGCATCCAGGAGTTTCTCGCCCGGGTGCGTGCGTTGCTGCGCCAGGTGCCGCAGGCCAGTGCGCCGGAAGCGGCCTTGAGCTTCGGGCCGTTGACCGTGGACCTGGCGTACCGGCGGGTGACCCTGGACGGCGAAGAGGTGGCGCTGACCCGCAAGGAGTATGCGCTGCTGGCACAGTTGGCCCGGCATCCGGGGCGGGTGATCACCCAGCAGCAGTTGCTCAAGGACATCTGGGGGCCGACCCATGTGGAGGACAGCCACTACCTGCGGATCGTGGTGGCGCATGTGCGGCAGAAGCTGGGGGATGATCCGACGGCGCCGCGGTTTATCGTGACCGAGCCGGGAGTGGGGTATCGGTTGATCGGGCAGGATTCGATGTGACCTTCAGGGCCCTATCGCTGGCAAGCCAGCTCCCACAGGGTCCGCGGTGTACGCGATACCTGTGGGAGCTGGCTTGCCAGCGATAGGGCCAGTACTGACAGCGGAAAATCCGGATCAGTCAGCGCTTTTCCGCCTCATAGTTATCCAGCGTATCCCGCGCAATCTCCCGCCCCAGCGCGATCAGCTCCGGCGCCTTGTAGAACTCGAAGAACCGGCACACCCGCTTCGGCACGTTGACCAGCACATCCGGCGGATAGCCGGCGATCTTGTACTGCGCCAACGACGTCTGCATCACCTCGAAACTCTGGTTGATCAAATCCAGCAACGACGCCGGCCCAACGTTATCGACGATGAACGACCCGGTCGCCGACTTCGGTGCCCCATCACTTTCCGGCGCCGCCGACGGCTGCTGAGCCTTGGGGCTGGCCGCGTCGGCCAGCCACGGGTTGGGCATCTGCGCCGCCTCCGCCGCCATTTCCTGCTCCAGCTCCTTTTCCAGCCCCAGCAACGCCTCCGCCTGCTTGCGCCGGAACGGCAGATGCGAGCCCAGCGAACTGATCAAACTGTCGAAACGCAACTTGAACGCCGCCGGCCGTTCGATCACCGGCAACACATACTGCTTCTGGTTGGTGGAGTTGAGGTTGACCGCGATGATCAGGTCGCAGTGGCTGGACACCACCGGGATGATCGGCAGCGGATTGAGAATCCCGCCGTCCACCAGCGTGCGATTGCCCTGGACCACCGGGGTGAACAGGCTGGGAATCGCCGCCGACGCGCGCATGGCCTGGTGCAGGCAGCCTTCCTGGAACCAGATTTCCTGCTGGTTGGTCAGGTCGGTAGCCACCGCTGTGTAGGGAATGCGCAACTGCTCGATATTCATCTCGCCAACGATCTTGCGGATCTGCCCGAAGACCTTGTCGCCGCGAATGGCACCCAGGCGAAAACTCACGTCGACCAGACGCAGCACATCCAGGTAGTCGAGGCTTTCGATCCAGTTACGATATTCCTCCAGCTTGCCGGCGGCATAGATCCCCCCGACCACCGCGCCCATGGAGCAGCCGGCGATACAGGCAATCTCGTAGCCGCGGCGCTCGATTTCCTCGATCACGCCGATATGCGCATACCCCCGGGCACCACCCGAGCCCAACACCAGTGCCACGCGCTTTTTCATGGTCCGATCCCCTGTCATATGACGTAACAATGCGCCTGTTCAGCGCTGCGCTTCAATCACCGGCAACGCTGGGCTACGCTGGTGATGGCACTTTTTGCCGGCGCTGCCGTCGAACAGGCCAACCTGATTGATTATTTCCCTCGAGGTAACACCCCATGAAAGCCTGGATAACCCTGCCCCTGATCGTTCTGGCCCTGGCTGGCTGCGCGGGCAAGACGGCCTATCGTGACAGTTGCGGCTCCCAGCTCGACGCCGCCTGGAAAGAGCTCGACCTGGCCAAGGCCGAAGGTTTCGCCGGCACCGTCAGCTATTCCAAGGCCCTGTCGCTGCTGACCGGCGCCAAGACCCAGCAGCAATTCGAAGCCTTCGAGGGGTGCTCGAAAAAAGCCGAGAAAGCCCGTTTCTACATTCGCGAGTCCCGCGCCGGACGCTAACCAGTCGTGAGGTTTTGGCATGTCGAAGATGTTCGATCACGTTGTCGCAGAGATCCTGGGACTGCAGGTGCGTCTGATGGCTTGCCAGGCGCGCCTGGCCGAGAACACCGACAGCGAGGCGCTGCATGACCTGCGCACCACGGTGCGCCGGTTGCGCAGCCTGTTGCGGCCCCTGCGCGGCTTGCCCGGGGTGGATCACCTGGAAGCCGCGGCCAAGGCCATCGGTGACCTGACCACGCCGCTGCGTGACCGCGAGGTGCTGGCCGAACAGCTCTTCGAACGTGACATGGGCGCGGCGGCGCAACGCCGCCTCGCCGGGGAGGGCGTGATCTTCGCCTCGGTGGCGTCCAGCACGCAGATGCACCGGCTGCTGACGGTGATCGACGCCTTCCCCAACTTCCTCCGCGCCATCGAACAGCAGGAACTGGTCCCGGACCTGGGCAAGCGCATCGAAAAGCGCCTGGACAAACAGTGGAAGAAGATCGTCGAGGCCATGCATGACCCGGCCCACGATCGACACCGCCTGCGCTTGTTGATCAAGCGCTCGCGCTACGGCGCCGAGGCCTATCCGAAGCTCAGCCGCATCGGCAAGTCGATGCGCGCCGAATTGAAGAACGCCCAGGATGATCTCGGCCATTGGCACGACCTTCTGCAATGGCTGACCCAGGCCGAAAAACAGGCCGACCTGGCGACCCTGGTCCCGCAATGGCGCGAGGAGCTGGTGGCGGCCGAGCGCAAGGCGGACAAGACCCTGGCCCGTCTGCTCAAGCATATCGACGAGCGATAGGCCGCTTATTTGGCAGTTATGCGGCCTGCCTGCTGTCCGGTTCTGCTCTTAAGATCGTAGGACTTTTCCGCAGGACGAGGTCCGCATGAATTTTTCCCAACTGCTCACCGCCGTTCGCCAGCGCCCGCAAGAAGTGGTGATCCCCGCTGAATGGGCCCAGGGCCGTGCCTGTTTTGGCGGCCTGATGGCGGCGCTGGTGTACGAGGCTATGCATGCCCGGGTCTCGCCGGAGCGTCCGGTGCGCTCGCTGGCGATCACCTTTGTCGGGCCCGCCGAACCCAATGTGCCGATCAGCTTCGAGGTCGAGGTGCTGCGCGAGGGCAAGGCGGTCAGTTCGCTGCTGGGTAGGGCGATCCAGAACGGCCAGACCGTGACCCTGGTGCAGGGCAGCTTCGGCGCCGGGCGCAGTTCGGTGATCGATATCCCGGCAGTGCCGGCGGTGGAGATGAAGAGCCTGGCCGATTCCAGTCCGGAGATGCCTTACATCCCCGGCGTGACCCCGGAATACATCCGCTTCCTGGCCATGCGCTGGGGCATCGGCAATCTGCCGTTCAGCAACAAGCCGTGTCGCCAGATGGGCGGCTGGGTGCGTTTGCGCGATGCGGTGGAAGAGCCGGTGACCGAGGCCCATCTGCTGGCCCTGTGCGATGCCTGGCCGCCGGCGACCTTGCCGTACCTGAGCAAGCCGGCGGCGGGCAGCACCCTGACCTGGACCATCGAATTCGTCCAGCCGGTGGCCAGCCTGAGTACCCTGGACTGGTGCCAGTACTGCGCTGATATCGAGCATTCCCGGGATGGCTACGGGCACACCTCGGCGGCGATGTGGAATGCGGCGGGGGAGTTGCTGGCGATCAGCCGGCAGACGGTGACGGTGTTCGCCTGATGTTCAGTGATGGCGGTGGCTGAACGGTTTCGACTGTCCGGCCTCCAGGCGATGGCCCTGGCGATACAGGGCCAGGCCTGCCAGCAACATGATCACACCGACGGCGATCTGGCCCAGATCCAGACTGAACACCCCGGACAACACCAGCAGCGCGCCGATGATGAACAGCGGCGCGGCGATGAGGTAATGCGGCAGGTGGGTGTTCATGGGGGACTCCTCTGACTTTTCGGTGGGGCTTGTCAGAAGAGTAGTTGTGGGTGGTGGGTGAGGCCAATTGAGGGGATTGATCGGAGGGATAGCTGTGCTCTTGAGGGCCTCATCGCTGGCAAGCCAGCTCCCACAGGTCCAGCGGTGCACGCGATCCCTGTGGGAGCTGGCTTGCCAGCGATGGGGCCCTTGAATTCCCTACAACTTCAACTGCCCGATCACCTTGTTCAGCTCCCCGGCCAAGGTCGCCAACTCACTGCTGGTCGTCGCCGAAGACACCGTCTGCTGCACCGTATCCTCGGTCACATCACGAATGCTCACCACCGCCCGGTTCATCTCTTCCGCCACCTGGCTCTGCTGCTCCGCGGCCACGGCGATCTGCGTGTTGCTCTCGCGCATCTGCGCCACCGCAGCAGTGATTTCCGCCAGCGCTTCGCCCGCTTCCTGAGCCTGTTTCACGCAGTCGTCGGCCTTGAACGAACTCTCGGTCATGAACTCCACCGCATCCTTGGTCCCGGCCTGCAAAGCAGAGACCATCTCGGTGATTTCGTCGGTGGAGGTCTGCACCCGCTTGGCCAGGTTGCGCACTTCATCGGCAACCACGGCGAAACCACGTCCCAGGTCACCGGCCCGGGCCGCTTCGATGGCGGCGTTCAGGGCGAGGAGGTTGGTCTGCTCGGCAATGCTGTGGATCACATTGACCACGCCGTTGATCTTCTGGCTGTCCTCGGCCAGTTGGCGAATCATCTCGGCAGTCTGCTGCACGCCGCTGGACAGCCCGGCGATGGAAGTCTGTACCCGGTTGACCACGTCCTTGCCGCTGCCGGCGAGGGTGTCGGCGGTCTGCGACAGGTCGCGGGTGGCGCCGGCGTGCTGGGCGATGTGGTAGACGGTGGCGGTCATTTCGTTGATCGCCGTCGCCGCCTGATCGGTCTCGCTCTGCTGGCCGAGCATGCCGTGGCGCACGTCGCTCATGCTCGAGGCCAGGCGCGCGGCGCCGGAGTCCAGTTGCGCGGCCGTCACGGCCACGGTGTTGACCACCCGGTGATAGGTGGTCTGCATGGCGTTGAAGGCACTGGCCATCTGCCCGACCTCGTCACCGCAGGACAGCGGTACCCGGGCCGACAGGTCGCCGGTCTTCTCGACATGCAGGATCACGTCCTTGAGGGTGTTGAGCTGGGCCAGCAGGAAGCGGATCAGCAACTGCGAGGCACAGAGCATCGCCAGCATCAGGATCAGCACGCACACCGCGTAATTGCCGAAGCGATCGCTGTAGACCTGCATCAGGCTCGGCGACGGCGCCAGCACGGCGACCCGCTGGCCGTCACGGCTGATCACCTGGGCGCCGGCCAGCGGCGCTTCGCCGAACAGCGCGTAAGGCTCGAGGCTGACCCAGCCGCTGGCATTGGCCAGGGCGGCGACGGGCTGGCCCTGGTAGCTGGGCGTCTGCCCGGGGGCGAAGGCGAGGATATGCGGCGCCTGGGGCAGGGCCTGCCCGGCCGGCCAGGCGGCGAGCAACCGGGCTTCGGCCACGGCGCGCTCATGGGCTTCGTCGACCCGGGCCTGCTGTTCGAGGAACACCGCGTACAGCACCAGGAACAGGGTGGTGACGAAGGCGACCGCGTTGACAGCCCAGAACTTGTACTTCAGGGAGATGTTGCTAAGCCAGGCACCCATGGTAGGTCTTCTCTGAGTTAAGCGTTTGAGCGGAAAGTTTTTTGGCAAGGTGCCAGCATTCTGGTCGAGTAATCAGCAATAAATCTTGATATGTGTCAAGCCAGCTCCGGGAGGCTGAAGAAGCGTCGGGCACACAGGGTTGTATGTGCCGCCAGATGGGCCTCGGACTCGCCGCGATGCCGGGCCACTTCGCGCAATACCTCCGGCAAGTATGCCGGCTCATTGCGACCGTTCTTCGGTTTTGGCCGCAGGCTGCGTGGCAGCAGGTAGGGGGCGTCGCTTTCCAGCATCAGCCGGCCTTCGGGAATGTTGCCGACCAGGCCGTGCAGGTGGGTGCCGCGGCGCTCGTCGCAGATCCAGCCGGTGATGCCGATATGCAGGTCCAGGTCGAGGTAGGCGAACAGCGCCTCGCGCTCGCCGGTGAAGCAGTGCACCACGGCGGCGCTGAGGTGGTCGCGGTAGTCCTTGAGGATATGCAGCAGGCGCTCGCTGGCGTCGCGCTCGTGGAGGAACACCGGCATCTGCAGTTCCACGGCCAGGGCCAGTTGGTCTTCCAGGGCCTTTTCCTGCTGCGGGCGCGGGGAGAAGTCGCGGTTGAAGTCCAGGCCGCATTCGCCGACCGCCTGCACCCGTGGCTGCTCCAGCAGGTGGCGCAACTGGCGCGGGCTTTCGGCGGTCCAGTGGCTGGCGTCATGCGGGTGTACACCCGCAGTAGAGAACAGGCGCTGGCCGCGTTCGTCGAGGCGCTGGCACAGCTCCAGGGCCTCTTCGCTGCCCGCCAGGCTGGTGCCGGTCAGGAGCATCTGCCGCACCCCGGCGGCCTCGGCGCGGTCCAGTACTTCCTGATGGATGCCGGCAAAACTGGCGTTGGTCAGATTGACGCCGATGTCGATGAGTTGCATGGTGCTACCTCGAATTTCGCGGCTGATACCCGCGCAAAAGCTCGAAAAATAACAATAAACACAAGAACTTCAATGAGTTGTCGTGGTCTTTTGCGGTCAATTGTCATAAGGCCGCTGCATAGTATGCCGCCACGCACGCCATCACGGCCTGTTCCTGGAGTCCGGATGTCCCGAGCTTTGCTGATGATCCTGCTGTTCGCCGGGCTGCTGTTGGCAGGGCCGGCGCACGCGCGGGTGGCCGGTCCGCCCCAGGTGGCCAGCAGCGGCAACAAGGACCGCGACCTGGCGCAGATCCGCGCCAGCCGCGAGCTGCGGGTATTGGTCAACCAGAGCCGCAACAGTTCCGGGGAAGTGAAGGGCCAGCCGTACGGCGTCGAGTATTACCGCTTGCGCGCCTTCGAGCACTACCTCAATGCCCGCGCCCGGGACGGCCAGGAAATCCGCTTGAAGCTGATCCCCAAGGCCAAGGAGCAGCTGGTCCCGGCCCTGCAGCGCGGCGAGGGCGACCTGGTGGCGCCCGGCGAGCTGCTCGACCCGGTCTCCACCCGCGGCGTCAGCGCCAGCGATCCGGTGCTGGCCCATGTGCCGCTGGTGCTGGTGGGGCGCCGGGGCGAGCGCAGCTACAGCCGCATCGAGCAGTTGTCCGGGCGCACCCTGGTACTGCCGGCCGGCAGCGCGGCCGGCGATACCCTCCACGAAATCAACCAGCGCCTGGCCCTGCGCAAGCATGCGCCGATCAGGATCGAGTGGGTCGACCCGAGCCTGGCGACCGAAGACGTGCTGGAGATGGTCCAGGGCGGGATCCTGCCGCTGACCGTGGTCGAGCAGCCGATCGCCGAGCGCTGGAGCAAGGTCATGCCCAAGCTGAATATCCAGCGCAAGGTCAGCCTGACCGCGCCGGAGTCGACCCACTGGTTCATGCGCCGCGACGCGGTGATGCTGCATGCCAGTGTCGATCGCTTCCTCAAGGACTATCGCCCGCCCGCCGACCAGGATGCGAACTTCGAGCGCATCTACCGGCGCCTGTACAAGGTGCATTACCCGCTGGCCAAGGCCAATCGCCAGCGCCTGAACAACTTGCGCCCGGTCCTGCAGAAGCACGCCGAGGCGCAGAACCTCGACTGGCTCAACCTGGCCGCCGTGGCTTTCAAGGAGTCTTCGCTCAACCCCGGGGCCCGCGGTGCCGGCGGTGCCCACGGGTTGATGCAGATCACCCCGAGCGCGGCGCAGCGGGTCGGCGTCAGCGATATCAGCAGCGTCGAGGGCAATGTCCAGGCCAGTGCCCGCTACATGTCGCTGATCCGCCGCAAGTTCTTCTCCAGCAACCAGCTCAACGAGCGCGAGCGCATGGCCTTCGTCCTGGCGGCCTACAACCTCGGGCCGGAGCGGGTCCAGGCGATGCGCGCCGAGGCCCGGCGCCGCGGGCTGAACCAGAACCAATGGTTCTTCCAGGTCGAGCGCGTGGCCCTGGAGCAGGTGGGAATGGGGCCGGTCAGCTATGTTAATAGCGTCAACAAGTATTTCCTGGCCTTCGACCGGGAGCGGGAGACCCTGGAGTCCTCCCGGAATGACAAGGTGAAGGGTCGCAAATAATCTATTTGTTCGATCTTTATCATGGATTAATTGCGATTTTCATATTGAAGAATATGATTATTATGGCGGCATCCAAACACAAACACCTTGCTAAGGAACACCGCAATGAACGCCATCCACTCCGTAATGACTACCCGCGCTGGCTGGGGCATGACCGTCCTGCGCATCATCGTCGGCATCATCTTCATGGCCCACGGTTCGCAGAAGCTCTTCGGCCTGTTCGGCGGCGGCGGCCTGGCGGGGACTGCGCAATTCATGGAAAGTCTTGGCCTGACCCCAGCCATGCCGATGGCGCTGCTCTCCGGCGGTGCGGAATTCTTCGGCGGCCTGGCCCTGGTCATCGGCCTGCTGGCGCGGCCGGCGGCGGTGGCGTTGATCGGCCTGCTGGTGGTGGCGATCCTCTCGGTGCACATCAACAACGGCCTGTTCATGTCCAACAACGGCTATGAGTTCGCCCTGGCCCTGCTGGGCGGTGCAGTGGCGGTGTTGTTCGAGGGCGCTGGCCGGGCCTCGCTGGACGCGGCGATTTCGAAAAGTTGAAGACGGCAAAAGGGCCTGCGATGCAGGCCCTTTGTCATTGCTCGTGTTGACAGTCCGTTGGCAGCCCCTCTAGGATGCCCACCTGCGCCGATTTAAACAGCTACTTGCGGGGCGCGGGAGAGCCCTTCAGGTGATCCGAATACCGCTAAAGCGCTGGTTCGGTGATGCCTCCCACCGCAGCCCAGCGGGATCTGCGAGGCGGAGAATATGACTCCATGAGTTGCCCACGTTCCAGTGTCTGTCTGACCCCCCTTTCTTCCAGCCAGTCGGCGCGTACCCCGCGGGTATTGCTGAGTGGTCCGCACCAACCGACCCTGGTTCGCTTCCTCGATGGCTGGCCGCGCCGCAAGGGCCGCGCTACAGCCCTGTTGATTCAATTCGTCGATCTTGAAATGTCGCTGGCCGAGTTTGCCGATGACCGCTTTGACCTGGCTGTCGTACAGGCGCCGAGCAAGGAGCGGGCGGCTGAGGTGATCGGGCAACTGACCCGGATTGCGCGGCAGGGTTTGATCACTCGGGGCTGAAATCTTCTTTGCTCTTCAGGGCCTCATCGCTGGCAAGCCAGCTCCCACAGGTATCGAGTGCACCGCCACACCTGTGGGAGCTGGCTTGCCAGCGATAGGGCCCGAAAGATCACCGCGGATAACTGATGCTGTTCACATACCAGACCGCCTCACCCCCAGGCGTCTGCACTGTCACCTCGTCATCCTTCTCCTTCTTCAGCAGCGCCCGGGCCATGGGCGAGTCCACCGAGATGTAGTCGTTGCGCCCGTAGATCTCGTCATAGCCGACGATGCGAAACTTCATGATCTCGCCATCCTCGTTCTCGATCTCCACCCAGGCGCCGAAGAACACCCGGCCTTCCTGCTCGGCACCGTAGTCCACCACCTTCACGTCTTCCAGACGCTTGCGCAGGTAGCGCACGCGGCGGTCGATCTCGCGCAGGAGCTTCTTGTTGTACTGGTAGTCGGCGTTTTCGCTGCGGTCGCCGAGGGAGGCGGCCCAGGCGACTTTCTGGGTGATTTCCGGGCGGTACACGCGCCACAGGTGATCCAGCTCGGCCTTGAGGGCTTCGTGACCTTCGCGGGTGATGATGTTGGTAGCCAATGCCGTCTCCTGGGCGGGCGTTACGTCAGGGGCGAAGAGTAACCGGCGAGCCGGCGACGGTACAGGTCGCCGGCTCGCGGTTGTTCAGCCTTCGCGCAGCACGGTCAGCGGGCTGGCATTCAGCGCGCGTCGGGTGCCGACCACGCCGGCGCCCCCCACCAGCACCGCGCCCACCAGCGGCAACAGCAGCAGCGACGGATGCGGGCTCCAGTGCAGGTCGAAGGCGTAGCGGTAGAGCACCCAGGTGATCATCTCGCAGCCGATGGCGGCGAGCAGCCCGCTGGCGGCGCCAAGCAGGCCGAACTCGATGCGCCGCGCCTTGACCAGCAGCGCCCGTCCGGCGCCGAGGGCACGGAGCAGGGCGCCCTGGCGGATGCGTTCGTCGAGGGTCGCCTGCAGCCCGGCGAACAGCACCGCCAGGCCCGCCGCGAGGACGAACAGCAACACGTACTGCACCGCCAGGGTGACCTGGGCGAGGATGCTGCGCAGCTGTTCCAGCAGGGCATCGACCTGCAGGATGGTCGCCGCCGGGAAGGCCCGGGACAGGGCGACGATCTGCTGGTCGTTGCCCGGCGCCAGGTAGAAGCTGGTCAGGTAGGTGGCCGGCAGGCCCTGCAGGGTGCCGGGCTGGAAGATCATGTAGAAGTTCGGCTGGAAGGTGTCCCAGTTGACTTCACGCAGGCTGCTGACCACGGCTTCGCGGGTTTCCCCGCCAATGACGAAGGTCAGGTGGTCGCCCAGCTTGAGCTTGAGGCTTTCCGCCAGCTTGGCTTCCACCGAGACGCCGGGAACGGCATCCGCTTGCGGTTGACCCTGCCACCACTGGCCGGCGCTCAGGGTGTTGTCGTCCGGCAGCTCGGCGGCCCAGGTCAGGCTCAGGTCGCGCTGCACGGCACGGTCGCCGGCGGAGTCCTTGCTGACGATCTGCTGCACCGCCTCGCCATTGATCTGGGTAAGACGCCCCGGGACCACCGGATACAACGGCGCGGCATGGCTGGAGAACCCGGCCAGTTCCTTGCTGAAGGCCGCCTTGTCGTCTTCGAGGATGTTCAGCGCGAAATAGTTGGGCGCATCGGCCGGCAACTGGTTATGCCAGGTATCCAGCAATTCCACGCGCAGCAGGGTGATCAGCCCCATGGCCAGGAGGATCAGGCCGAAGGCCAGGGATTGTCCGGCGGCGGCCAGCGGATGACGCAACAGCTGACCCAGGCCCAGACGCCACGGCAGTGGCGCACCGGCCAGCATCCGGCGCAGGCTGCGCAGCCCGAGCAGCAGCAGGCCGCCGAGCAGCAAGGCGGCGATCAGGCCGCCGCCGAGCAGGGCGAAGGTCAGCAGCAGGTCGAGGCTCAGGCGCCACATGATCAGGCCGAGGGCAAGGATCGCCGCGCCGTACACCAGCCAGCTGCTCGGTGGCACCGGCAGCAGGTCGCGGCGCAGTACCCGCAATGGCGGTACCCGGCCCAGCGCGGCCAGTGGCGGCAGGGCGAAGCCGGCCAGGGCCACCAGCCCGGTGGCGATCCCGGCCAGCGCCGGGGCCACGCCGCCATCGGGAATTTCCGCCGGCAGCAGGCCGTCAAGCAGGGCGAACAGGCCGAGCTGCGCCAGCCAGCCGAGCAGGGCGCCGGCCAGGGCGGCGAGGCTGCCAAGAATCGCCAGTTGCAGGCAGAACAGGCTCAGCGCCTGGCGCCGTGACAGCCCCAGGCAACGCAGCAGGGCGCTGGCATCGAAGCGGCGCACGGCAAAGCGGCTGGCCGAGAGTGCCACCGCCACGCCGGCCAGCAGCACCGCCACCAGGCTGGCCATGTTCAGGTAGCGCTCGGCCTTGCCCAGGGCGCCGCCGATCTGCTGGTTGCCGTCGCGGGCATCGCGGATACGCTGGTTCGGTGCGAGGCTGGCGTCGAGGAACTGGCGGTAGTCGGCGAGGACCAGGGTGTCGCCGCGCCATAGTTCGCGGTAGGTCACCCGGCTGCCGGGCTGGACCACGCCGGTGGCGTCGAGGTCGGCGAGGTTGATCATGACCCGCGGGGTGAGGCTGTAGAAGTTGCCGGCGCGGTCTGGCTCGTAGGTCAGTACCCGGCTCAGGCGCAGGGTCTTCATGCCGACGTCGACGCTGTCGCCGATCTTCAGGTTGAGCGCGGCCAGCAGGCGCGGTTCGACCCAGGCTTCACCAGGCGCCGGGCCGCCGCCGCTGGCTTCCGCACCATAGGGCTCCGGCGCGCTGCGCAGTTCGCCGCGCAGCGGATAGGCCTCGTTGGCGGCCTTGACGCTGGAGAGCTGGATGCCATTGTCGGTGGCGATCACGCTGGAGAACTCGACCACCCTGGCGTGGGCCAGGCCAAGGCCGGTACCGCGCTCGATCTGCTCGGCACTGGCCGGCGAACTGCCCTGCAGGACCAGGTCGGCACCGAGGAACTCAGTGGCGCGCAAAAGCATGGCGCCGTTAAGGCGGGCACCGAAATAGCCGATGGCGGTACTCGCCGCCACGGCGATCAGCAGGCCGAAGAACAGCACCCGCAACTCACCGGCACGGGCATCGCGAAGCAACTGGCGCACGGCCAGGGCGAACAGGCGAAACAGGGACAGGTGTGCCATCTAGGGCTCCATCGGGCTGACCATATGGCCGGCATCCAGGCGGATCTGCCGGTGGCAGCGGCGAGCCAGGCGTTCGTCGTGGGTGACCAGGACCAGGGTGGTGCCGCGCTCGTTGTTCAGCTCGAACAGCAGGTCGCTGATGCGCTCGCCGGTGTGGCTGTCGAGGTTGCCGGTGGGTTCGTCGGCGAACAGCACATCCGGCTCGGCGGCAAAGGCGCGGGCGATGGCGACGCGTTGCTGCTCGCCACCGGACAACTGGCGTGGCGAATGGCTCAGGCGCTGGCCCAGGCCGACCCGCTCGAGCAGGGTGCGTGCGTGCTCACGGGCGTCGCGGCGGCCATCCAGCTCCAGCGGCAGCATGACGTTCTCAAGGGCGTTGAGGCTGTCGAGCAACTGGAACGACTGGAACACGAAACCGACATGCTCGGCGCGCACCTTGGCGCGCTGGTCTTCATCCAGCGGGCCGAGGTCGTGGCCGGCCAGGGTCACCGAGCCGGCGCTGGGCTGGTCGAGCCCGGCGAGCAGGCCGAGGAGGGTGGATTTGCCGGAACCCGAGGCGCCGATAATGGCCAAACTATCGCCTTCCGTCAGTTCCAGGGACAGTTCGTGGAGGATGGTGAGGTTGCCTTCCGCGCTGGGAACCACTTTGCTAAGGTTCCGCGCAATGAGAATGCTGGGGCCCATGGAGAATCCGATGCGAGTGTGGTTATTGAGTGCTGGTCTGGCCTTGCTGTGCATGGCGCAGAACGCAGCGGCAGGTACGGTGTTGATCGTTGGCGATAGTATCAGCGCCGCTTTTGGCCTGGATACCCGTCAGGGCTGGGTCGCCTTGCTGGAACAGCGGCTCAAGACCGAGGGTTTCGACGACAAGGTGGTCAACGCCTCGGTCAGTGGCGACACCAGTGCAGGCGGCCAGGCGCGGCTGCCGGCGCTGCTTTCCGAGCACAAGCCGAGCCTGGTGGTGCTGGAGCTGGGCGGCAATGACGGGCTGCGTGGGCAGCTTCCTACGCAATTGCAACAAAATCTTGCCTCGATGATCGACAAGTCGCGGGCGGCCGGGGCCAAGGTGCTGTTGCTCGGCATGCAACTGCCGCCGAACTACGGCGCGCGCTATACCAAAGCCTTCGCTCAGGTCTATTCCGATCTCGCCACGCAGAAGAACGTTCCCCTGGTGCCGTTCTTTCTCGAAGGCATCGGTGGTCATCCGGAGCTGATGCAGGCCGATGGCATCCATCCGGCCCAGGGCGCCCAGGGCCAGTTGCTGGAAAATGCCTGGCCGGCAATAAAACCGCTGCTTTGACGCTTTTATAGTGACCGGCTTTCGGCTAATGTTGCGCCCCCGATTTGGAGCCCCCGATGCCGCGTCCCGCCTGGTCCCTGTATGCCTATCAATTGATCGAGCCTGACGAACAGCTTGACCTGTTCGCCTGCCAGGAGATCCGCGTGCACCTGGTGGCCCGTCAACTGGAGCTGGGCGGCTCGGCCGACCGCACGCTGTGCGGCAACTTGCTGCCGGCGCAGCCGCGCTGGTCCGGGGTGCCCAGCACGGTGTACCGCGACCGCCGCCTGTGCCCGTTGTGCCGGGCCATCCTCGACGCCCAGCGTAAAGGCACAAGGCCAGTCTGGCCGGAGCTCTGACGGCGCTTTTCCATCCAGCGGGCCTGGATGCCGAAAATTCCTACAGCGGTGTACAATCGCTTCCTTGACTCCCGAATTTTTCGAAGGATTTCCCGGATGTTGCCGCGCTTTCCCGCCGTCACCCGTTGCCTGTCCCTGGCCGCCTTGCTGGCGGCCGGTCCCGTTTCCGCGCTGGAGTTTCCCCTGCCACCGCCAGGCGAAGACATCATCGGTCAGGTCCAGGTGATCAAGGCCAAGTACGAAGACACCTTCGCCGACATCGGCACCGCCGGTGACCTCGGCTATCTGGAAATGGTCGCGGCCAATCCGGGCGTCGACCCCTGGCTGCCGGGCGCCGGCACCGAGATTATCCTGCCGACCCGCTTCATCCTGCCGCCGGGGCCGCGCGAGGGCATCGTCATCAACCTCGCCGAGTACCGCATGTACTACTTCCCGAAAGGCGAGAACGTGGTGCACACCTACCCGCTGGGTATTGGTCGTGAAGGTTGGGGTTCGCCGATTGCCCAGACCAAGGTTACCGCCAAGACGCCGAACCCGACCTGGACCCCGCCGGCCTCGATCAAGGCCGAGCACGCCGCCGATGGCGATCCGCTGCCGAACGTGGTGCCGGCCGGTCCCGACAACCCGCTGGGCCCGTTCAAGTTCACCCTGGGCGTGCCGGGCTACCTGATCCACGGCTCCAACAAGAAGTTCGGGATCGGCATGCGCACCAGCCATGGCTGCTTCCGCATGTTCAACAACAACGTGCTGGAGCTGGCGAAGATGGCGCCGGTCGGCACGCCGGTACGGATCATCAACGAGCCGTACAAGTTCGGCATGAGTGGCGGCAAGGTCTACCTCGAGGCGCACACCCCGCTGGACGACAAGGGCGATCCGTCGGTAGTGGACAAGCACACCGCAGTGATCAACGCGCTGCTCAAGCGTGAAGACCTGGCGAAGAACGTGCAGATGAACTGGGACATGGTCCGCGATGTGGTCGCGGCCGAAGATGGCATGCCGGTGGAGATCGCCGTACCGACCGCGCCGGATGGCAATGTGCCAATCATCTCGAGCAATCCGTATCAGCAGCAATAAGCTTCAAGCTTTAAGCTTCAAGCTGTAAGAAAGAGCAGTCCGGGTAGGGCTGCTCTTTTTGTTTGAGTTGGCGAAAAAGCGTCCGGGGCGACCGGGCCGCTTTTTCTTATGGCTTGCAGCTTGCGGCTTGTAGCTGAGAAAGCGGGCAATAAAAAAGCCGACCCACAAGTGGGTCGGCTTCGAATAACAATCCCGAGGGATTATTACTTGCGGCTGGCTTTTTCCAGCATACGCAGAGCGCGCTCGTTAGCTTCGTCAGCGGTTTGCTGAGCTTTCTGAGCGGCTGCCAGAGCGTCGTCGGCTTTGCGATACGCTTCGTCAGCACGAGCTTGTGCACGAGCTGCTGCGTCTTCGGTAGCAGTCAGACGAGCTTCGGTTTCTTTGGATACGCTGCTGCAACCGGTAGCCAGAACTGCGGCCAGAGCCAGAGCAGAGAATTTCAGAACGTTGTTCATCGTGTTCCCCTTCAAGGACTTTCTATTAAATAGCCATCTCTCAACAAAGAGAAACTGGCCGGCGTACATAGTACCCATTACTTGTAGTAAGTAAACTGACTGAGCGCAAGAATTGGAAAAAAATTGTCTCGCCAGGGGGCTTGACGCCGGGAGTGTACGAAAACCGTGCATTTCCCGGCTCTGCTAGTGTAAGGCGTTCTTGTAAAAGTACTTTTTCTTGAACTAATGGTGACTTTTAGTGTCATCTTGCGTCATAACATGCGGATCATCCGGTTTGCAGTTGAGGACGTTACCGGGCGCGGGATTCCCGCGTTGCGCGACGTGGAATTTTTTCCGACCAGTACCTTGAGCATCCGGTCAGGGGCCGCCTACTATTCAAAGGGTGCCCGTGGCCTGGAGAACGAGCAGGCCGCTCCCGCTGTCGAACGGGCACGGGGTGGCGTAGAGGTTCCTTCGCCGGACAAACATCGGTTAAGGTTGGGTTTTATTACAAGACCCGCGAGGAGTAGTGATGAGCGAGGCGTTGACCATCCACCATGACCAGGCCGGTCATCAATTCGAGACCAATGTGGACGGTCATCGTGCCTACCTGACCTACATGGACCTGGGCAAGCAGACGCTGGACATCTACCGCACCTTCGTGCCCAACGCCCTGCGCGGTCGCGGCATTGCTGCGGCACTGACCGAACGGGCCCTGGCCTTCGCCGAAGAGCGTGGCTACACGGTGATCCCGTCCTGCTCCTATGTCGAGCGCTACATGGAGCGGCACCAGAAGCATTCGTCCAAGGTCTGACGGCTTCTTCTTCATATTCCACACACGAAAACGCCGGGCATTGCCCGGCGTTTTCGTTCATGCCGTTCAGGCGCGGCGTTTCGGCAGCACGTCCTTGAGCTTGGTGCGCATATTGCGCAGGGTAGTGGCGGTGGCGTCCCAGTCGATGCAGGCATCGGTGATCGACACGCCGTACTGCAGCTGGTCGAGGTCCTTGGGAATCGCCTGGGCGCCCCAGTTCAGATGGCTTTCGACCATCAGGCCGATGATCGACTGGTTGCCTTCGAGGATCTGGTTGGCGACGTTCTCCATGACCAGCGGCTGCAGGGCCGGGTCCTTGTTGGAGTTGGCGTGGCTGCAGTCGACCATGATGTTCGGCTTGATCTTGGCCTTGTTCAGGGCCTGCTCGCACAGGGCAACGCTGACCGAGTCATAGTTCGGCTTGCCGTTGCCGCCGCGCAGGACCACGTGACCGTAGGCGTTGCCCTTGGTGGTGACGATGGACACGCCACCTTCCTGGTTGATGCCGAGGAAGCGGTGCGGGCTGGAGACCGATTGCAGGGCGTTGATCGCCACGGTCAGGCCGCCGTCGGTGCCGTTCTTGAAGCCGACCGCCGAGGACAGGCCGGACGCCATTTCGCGGTGGGTCTGGGATTCGGTGGTACGGGCGCCGATGGCCGACCAGCTGATCAGGTCCTGCAGGTATTGCGGGGAGATCGGGTCGAGGGCTTCGGTGGCGGTGGGCAGGCCCATTTCCGCGAGGTCCAGCAGCAGCTTGCGGCCGATGTGCAGGCCGTCCTGGATCTTGAACGAGTCATCCAGGTACGGGTCGTTGATCAGGCCTTTCCAGCCGACGGTGGTACGCGGTTTCTCGAAGTAGACGCGCATCACCAGATAAAGGGTGTCGGAGACTTCCGCAGCCAGCACCTTCAGGCGCTCGGCGTATTCATGGGCGGCCTTGACGTCATGGATGGAGCAGGGGCCGACCACGACGAACAGGCGGTGATCCTTGCCGTCGAGGATATTGCGCACCACTTCACGGCCGGCGGTGACGGTCTGAAGCGCGGAGGCGCTGAGTGGGAGCTCCTTCTTGAGCTGATCGGGGGTGATCAGGGTCTCGTTGGAGGCAACGTTAAGGTCGTCGATCGGTAAATCAGCCATCGTGTTACTCGTCAGGTCACGGATGCCGGCCGCCAGCCCCGTGCGGCGGAGCAGCATGATTGAGCTCAGCGGGGAGCGGAACCTTAGCGCGTAATCCCTTGCCACGACAATGGGCAAGTGCCTGATAACGGTGCGGTTCGGGGCCCGGATACCGGGTTTTTGCAACTAAAGTAGCTGGGGGGACCTGGCCGGGATAGATTTGATGCTTTTGAGGGCCTCATCGCTGGCAAGCCAGCTCCCACAATGTCCGAGGCGACACAGGGCCCTGTGGGAGCTGGCTTGCCAGCGATGGGAGCGACATGGAAATGGAGTGAACAATGAGCAAAGGCCTGAACGACAAACTGGTAGTGGCGATCTCTTCCCGGGCCCTGTTCGACCTGGGCGAGAGCCACCGGCTGTTCCTCGCCGAAGGCGTCGAGGCCTATCGCCAGTACCAGATCGAGCATGAAGATGAACCCCTGCAACCCGGCGACGCCTTCCTTCTGGTGCAGAAACTGCTGGGCCTCAACAGCCTGCTCGGCCAGCAGCGGGTCGAGGTGGTGCTGGTCTCGCGCAACAGTGCCGACACTGGCCTGCGCGCGTTCAATTCCATCGAGCACTATGGCTTGAACATCTCCCGCGCCGCCTTCGTCGGTGGCCGCAGCCCCTATCCTTATCTGGCCGCGTTTGGCTGCCACCTGTTCCTTTCCACCGACGCCGATGACGTGCGCAGCGCCCTGGATGCCGGTTTCGCTGCCGCGACCATTCTCTCCGGCGGCATCCACCGCGAGGCCACCGAGGAGCTGCGCATCGCCTTCGACGGTGACGCCGTGCTGTTTTCCGACGAGTCCGAACGGGTCTACCAGATGGGCGGGCTGGAAGCCTTCCAGGCCAACGAGCGCCAGTCCGCCCGCCAGGCCCTGCGCGGCGGTCCGTTCAAACCCTTCCTCGCCGCGCTCAACCAGTTGCAGGGCGAATTCCCCAGTACCGCCTGCCCGATCCGCACGGCGCTGGTCACCGCCCGTTCGGCACCGGCCCATGAGCGGGTAATCCGTACCCTGCGCGAGTGGGATATCCGCCTCGACGAATCGCTGTTCCTCGGCGGCCTGGACAAGTCGGCGTTCCTCGAAGCCTTCGCCGCCGACGTGTTTTTCGACGACCAGACCGGCCACTGCGAACGGGCGGGCAGGGTGGTCGCCACCGGCCATGTGCCGCATGGCATCAGCAACCAGTCGGACCCGGTCTGAGCCCCGCCGGACGGGGCCTGCGCATCGGTTTGGCGCTGCTAAGCTGAACCTTGCCCTGCCGCTTTGGCAGTCGAGGAGGTCAAATGATCCGTTCGATGTTGTACGCCACGGACCTCGGTGTTTACTCGCCTTATGTCATGCAACACGCGCTGGCCCTGGCGCGCAATTTCAACGCGGAGCTCTACGTGATCCACGCCGTCGAGCCCATGGGGCAATTCGCTGAATCGCTGCTGCAGAGTTACCTGGATGCACAGACCCTGGACCAGTTGCACAGCCAGGGCGTGAACACCGTGTTGTCGAATATCGAACAGCGGGTGCTGGAGAGCTTTCGCGATGAGCTGGGGGACCAGGAGGACCTGGCGCTGATTCGTGCGGTACGGGTGCGCCAGGGGGATCCGGCGGAGGTGATTCTCGAGCAGGCCCAGCGCCTGAATGTCGATCTGCTGATCGTCGGCAGCCACAGCCAGGGCGCCGGGGCGGAGATTCCGATCGGTCGCACTGCCGTGCGCATCCTGCAACTGGCAGCGGTGCCGGTGTACATGGTGCCCCTCGCGCAACAACTGGGGCGGCGGAAAACCTGAAGGACTTTTCCGTGCCCCGCGTAAGAAAACTGGTGAAATTGTTCTAGATTTATTCTCCTGACCGCTAATATAGTTATAACTCGTCGCTGTTGCCGGTGACGCCCAGCCTCTGAGGGATACCTATGAAGCTTCAACAATTGCGCTACATCTGGGAAGTGGCGCACCACGACCTCAACGTTTCCGCGACAGCGCAGAGCCTGTACACGTCCCAGCCCGGGATCAGCAAGCAGATCCGCCTGTTGGAAGACGAGCTGGGCGTGGAAGTGTTTGCCCGCAGCGGCAAGCACCTGACCCGCGTCACCCCGGCGGGTGAGCGGATCATCAACACCGCAGGCGAGATCCTGCGCAAGGTCGAGAGCATCAAGCAGATTGCCCAGGAATTCTCCAACGAGAAGAAGGGCACCCTGTCCATCGCCACCACCCACACCCAGGCGCGCTATGCGCTGCCGCCGGTGATCAGCTCGTTCATCAAGCAGTACCCGGAAGTGGCCTTGCACATGCACCAGGGCTCGCCGATGCAGATCGCCGAGATGGCCGCCGACGGCACCGTCGACTTCGCCATCGCCACCGAGGCCCTGGAGCTGTTCGGTGACCTGGTGATGATGCCGTGCTACCGCTGGAACCGTTGCGTGGTCGTGCCCCAGGGCCACCCGCTGACCAAGCTGCCGAAGCTGACCCTGGAAGTGCTGGCCGAATACCCGATCGTCACCTACGTGTTCGGTTTCACCGGCCGTTCCAAGCTGGACGAAGCCTTCAGCCATCGCGGCCTGACCCCGAAAGTGGTGTTCACCGCGGCCGACGCCGACGTGATCAAGACTTACGTACGCCTCGGCCTGGGCGTCGGCATCGTCGCCAAGATGGCGGTGGACCCGAAGCTCGACAGCGACCTGGTGGTCCTCGATGCCAGCGAGCTGTTCGAGTCGAGCATCACCAAGATTGGCTTCCGTCGCGGTACCTTCCTACGTGGCTTCATGTGCGACTTCATCGAAAAATTCGCCCCGCACCTGACCCGCGAAGTGATGGCCAAGGCGATCCAGTGCCACAACAAGCAGGAACTGGAAGAGCTGTTCGAAGGTGTCGAACTGCCGGTGCACTGAGTTTCAGGCACCCATGAAAAAAAACCGGCCTTGGCCGGTTTTTTCGTTTCTGCGGGTCAGGCTTTGCTGATCAGGTTGCCGGCATGCAGCCCGCATTCCTTCTGGGTCGACTCCTCCCACCACCAGCGGCCTTCGCGTTCGTGCTGGTTCGGCAGTACCGGACGGGTGCACGGCTCGCAGCCGATGCTGATGAAGCCGCGTTCGTGCAGGCTGTTGTACGGCAGCTCGAGCATGCGGATATAGCCCCAGACTTCCTCGCTGCTCATCTGCGCCAGCGGGTTGAACTTGTACAGGGTGCGCTCCGGGGTGGAGAAGGCGCTGTCGATTTCCAGCGCGGCCACCTGGCTGCGGGTGCCCGGGCTCTGGTCGCGGCGCTGGCCGGTGGCCCAGGCGCTGACGGTGCTCAGTTTGCGGCGCAGCGGTTCGATCTTGCGCACGCCGCAGCATTCGCCGTGGCCGTCCTTGTAGAAGCTGAACAGGCCCTTTTCCTTGACGAAGGGGTCGAGCTTGTCGCGGTCCGGCGAAAGGATCTCGATCGGCAGCTTGTACTGCTCGCGCACCTGATCGATGAACCGGTAGGTCTCCGGATGCAGGCGACCGGTGTCGAGGCTGAACACCTTGACCTGCTTGTTCAGCTTCCAGGCCATGTCCACCAGCACCACGTCTTCGGCGCCGCTGAAGGAAATCCACAGGTCGTCGCCGAAATGCTCGAAGGCAAGCTTGAGGATGTCCTGCGGGGATTTGTTGGCGTAGGTCGCGGCGAGGGCGGCGACGTCGAAGGGTTGGCTCATCAGGCGGCTTCCGGTCATTGAATGGCGCTGGGCGCTCGTAGTCGGCAGATGTTACCAAAAAATGCCGGGTAGACGGGTCGCATTGCTGGCCGTAGAGTGCGGCTTCCCAATTTTGGCGTTGTTCGAGGAGTGAGCTGTGGAAATTGCCTGTCTCGATCTGGAAGGCGTACTGGTCCCGGAAATCTGGATCGCCTTCGCGGAAAAAACCGGAATCGAATCGCTGCGGGCCACCACCCGTGACATTCCGGACTACGACGTACTGATGAAGCAGCGCCTGCGCATCCTCGACGAGCATGGCCTGAAGCTGGCCGATATCCAGGAGGTCATCGCCACCCTCAAGCCGCTGGATGGCGCCATCGATTTCGTCAACTGGCTGCGCGAGCGCTTCCAGGTGGTGATTCTCTCCGACACCTTCTATGAATTCTCCCAGCCGCTGATGCGCCAACTGGGTTTCCCGACCCTGCTGTGCCATCGCCTGATCACCGACGAGAATGATCGGGTGGTGAGCTATCAGTTGCGCCAGAAGGATCCGAAGCGTCAGTCGGTGCTGGCCTTCAAGAGCCTGTACTACCGGGTGATCGCGGCGGGGGATTCGTACAACGACACCACCATGCTCGGTGAGGCGGATGCGGGGATCCTGTTCCATGCGCCGGAGAATGTGATCCGCGAATTCCCGCAGTTCCCGGCGGTGCATGATTTCGAGGCGTTGAAGGAGGAATTCATCAAGGCTTCGAACCGGGTGTTGAGCCTGTAAGTCATGCAGGGCCTGTGAGGGCCCTATCGCTGGCAAGCCAGCTCCCACAGTGACCGCGTGCGCCGCCGAACCTGTGGGAGCTGGCTTGCCGGCGATGAGGCCCTCAAAGACCCTGAAGAGTCTCCAGAAGCACCCGCACCTTGGTAATCGACTCCTGATACTCGGCCTCCCACTCCGAGTCCGCCACTACGGCGCCGCCGCCCCAGCAGCACACCTGCCCATCCTTCACCAGCAGGCTGCGGATGGCGATGGAACTGTCCATCTCCCCGCGCACGTCCAGGTACAGCAACGATCCGCAATACAGCGCCCGCCGACTCGGCTCCAGCTCGTCGATGATCGCCATCGCGCGGATCTTCGGTGCGCCAGTGATCGACCCGCCCGGGAAACTTCCGGCAATCAGGTCCAGCGCATCCTTGTCGGCCGCCAGGCGCCCGGTCACGCTGCTGACCATATGGTGGACGTTGGGATAACTCTCCAGGCTGAACAGCTCCGGCACCCGCACCGAACCGATCTCGCAGGTACGACCCAGGTCGTTGCGCAGCAGGTCGACGATCATCAGGTTCTCGGAGCGGTCCTTGCTGCTGGCCAGCAGTTCTTCGCTATTGGCGCGGTCCTGCTCGGGATCGGCACTGCGCGGCCGGGTGCCCTTGATCGGACGGGTTTCCACCTGACCCTTGCTGACCTGGATAAAGCGCTCTGGCGACAGGCTGAGCAGCGCGCTGCCGTCCTCCAGCACCTGGAACCCGGAAAACGGCGTCGGGCAGGCCGCGCGCAGCGCCTGGTAGGCGCTCCACGGATCGCCCTGGCACGGCGCCCGGAAGCGCTGGGTCAGGTTGATCTGGTAGCAGTCGCCGGCCTGGATGTACTGCTGCACGCGGTCGAACGCCTGGCGATAGTCCTCGGCGCTGAGGTCGCCGCGCATCGGTGCTTCGAGGCGGAAACCGCTGCCCGGGTCCGCTTCTGCTGGCTGACTGAACAGCTCGACCAGGCGCTGGCATTCCTCGGCAGGCAGGGCAGGGTGGAACAGCAACTGACTGGTCATCAGTCGGTGATCGCTGATCACCGCCCAGCCATACAGCCCGAGGGTGGCATCGGGCAGGCCGAGATCGTCCCGGGCCAGCTCCGGCAATAGTTCCAGACGCCGGCCAAAGTCGTAGCTCAGGTAACCGATCAGGCCGCCGGCAAACGGCAGTTCCACGCCATCAGGCAACTGCGCCTCGCCCAGCTCGGCAAGGCTGTCCCGCAGCCGCTGCAGGTACGCCGTGCCGCGTTCACCATCCTCCGCCACCAGGCTGCGCAGCGGCCAGGCGCTGAGCAGGTCGAAGCGGCCGCGCTCGGCACCAGGGCGGGCGCTGTCCAGCAGCACGGCGCCGGGCGCATGGCGCACACGGGCGAAATAAAGGGCCGGGTCGGGCTGATAGGGCAGGGGAACCAGGGTGCAGGTCGGCATTCGTCTGAACGGTTGGCGAGGCGGGGGAGGCATTGTAGACCCCCAAAGGAATTGCTCCTAGGGGTTTGAGCGACCGCCCCGTGTCCGGGGCGGACGTCTTTTACTGCTGCGAAGGAACGTGCCCGAACAGTTGCTGGGCGAAGCGCACGCGCTCCTCGGCGGTTTCCTGCCTGCCGTCCTTCGCCAGTTCTTCGAGATGGGCCTCGATGGCGTGGGTGCGCTGGGTCAGGCCGCAGTCGTTGGCGATCTGGATATTCAGGCCGGGGCGGGCGTTGAGTTCGAGGATCAACGGACCCTTTTCCTGGTCCAGCACCATGTCCACACCGATGTAGCCCAGGCCACACAGCTCGTAGCAGCCGGCGGCAAGCTTCATGAAGCCGTCCCAGTTCGGCAGTTGCACGCCGTCCACCGCGTTGGTGGTGTCCGGGTGCTTGCTGATGATGTTGTTCAGCCAGGTGCCGCGCAGGGTCACGCCGGTGGCGAGGTCTACACCGACGCCGATGGCGCCCTGGTGCAGGTTGGCCTTGCCCCCGGACTGGCGGGTCGGCAGGCGCAGCATGGCCATCACCGGGTAGCCCATCAGCACGATGATGCGGATGTCCGGCACGCCTTCGTAGCTGATGCTCTTGAAGATCTGGTCCGGGGTCACCCGGTACTCGATCAGCGCGCGGTCGCGGTGCCCGCCGAGGGAGTAGAGGCCGGTGAGGATGCTGGAAATCTGGTGCTCGATTTCCTCGTGGCTGATGATCTTGCCCGAGACCGTGCGGTAGCGGTCCTCGAAGCGGTCGGCGATGACCAGGATACCGTCACCGCCGGCACCCTGGGCCGGCTTGATGACGAAGTCGCTGCGCCCGCCGATGATCTCGTCGAGCTTCTCGATCTCTTTCTCGGTGGAGATGATCCCGTACATCTCCGGCACATGGATGCCGGCCTGGATCGCCCGTTCCTTGGTGATGATCTTGTCGTCGACGATGGGGTACAGATGGCGCTTGTTGTACTTCAGGACATAGTCCGCGTTGCGCCGGTTGATCCCCATGATGCCCCGGGCTTCCAGGGCCTTCCAGGTTTTCCAGAGTCCGAACATCAAGCGTCAGCCTTTACGAAAGCCTTGAAGCGAACCAGCTCCGTCAGGCGGTAGCCGCGGTAGCGACCCATCGCCAGCATGAAGCCCACCAGGATCAACAGTACCGCCGGGAAGGTGAAGACGAAGTACACCAGCTCCGGCACGCTCATCAGCAGGTGCGCGATGGACGCAGCGAACAGGGTGCCGATGGCGACTTTCATGGCGTGGCCGCCGCCGCGCTCTTCCCAGGTGATGGACAGGCGTTCGATGGTCATGGTCAGGATCACCATCGGGAACAGCGCCACCGACAGGCCGCGTTCCAGGCCCAGCTTGTGGCTGAACAGGCTGATCGCGGCGATCAGCACCACGACGAAGGTCAGCACCACCGACAGGCGCGGCAGCATCTGCAGCTTCAGGTGTTCCAGGTACGAGCGCAGCGACAGGCCGAGGGCGGTGATCACCGTGAACAGCACGATGCCGAAGCCCAGCTGGGTCTCGCGGAAGGCCAGGGCGATCAGCACCGGGGTGAAGGTACCCAGGGTCTGCAGGCCGATCAGGTTGCGCAGGATCAGGATCACCAGCACGCCGATCGGGATCATCACCATGATCATGAAGGTCTGCTGGGTCTGCAGCGGCAGGCCGTAGAGCGAGTATTCGAGGAAGTCGGCGTCGGTGTTCTCGTCGGTCAGCTTGGCCAGGCGGATGGCGTTCATCTCGCTGTTGTTCAGGCTGAAGCTGACGTTGACCTTCTTGCCGCCGTCGACGGTGACCAGGTTGTCGTCGCCGGTCCACCACAGCAGGCGGTCGCTGGGCAGGCCCTGCTCACCGTTGTCCGGGTTGAAGTACAGCCAGTCGTTGCCGTTGAAGCTGCGCAGCCACAGTTCAGGGGTTTGCGGCTGGTCGGCCACCAGGCGGATGGTCTGCACGCGCTCCAGCGGCACATGGGCGATGGACAGCAGCAGGTCGATGACCTTGGCCTTCTTCTGTACCGAGGTGTCGCCGGCCAGCAGCAGCTTGACGTTGTCGTCGTTGAGATTGTTGACACGCTTGATGGTCTCGCTGACGAAGGTCTCGACGTCGGCGGAGTGCTGGCGGATCGGCGCCAGCAGGGCTTCGGCGGCGATCTTCTCGGGGCCGTCCACCGGCAGGCTGTCGCGGAAGGTCGGGCCCTTGATCTTGGGCTTCTCGCTGCTGTAGCGCTTGGTCAGCACCAGGCGGTAATACAGGGTCTGGTTGCCGCTGGCGCGGCGCGCCGACCAGGTCACCTTGCGGTTGCCGTCGACGCGGTTGACGCTGACCCCGTAGTTATTGGAGATGAAACTCTCGTTGAGGCTGACGTAGTCCTGGTTCAGCGGTGGCACGAACATCTGCACCTTGACCGGGTCCTTCGGGGTGGCGACGAACTCGACCTTGGCGTCGATGTTCCACAGGTCGTCGGTCTCGTCCTCGGTCACCGGGATGCCGAGGAAGAAGATCTGATAGGCCGTGATCAGCACGCCCAGCAGCACCAGGACGGTGATCAGGACTTTCAGATGAAGGGTAAGAGAGCGCATCGGAATTACTCTGCGGTGTGAGCTTCAGTGGCGCAGGCAGGTTTGCCGGCCGCGTATTTTAGGCTGGGGTCGACCAGCGCGTCGAAGTGCTTGAGCGCCTCGGAACCGATCAGCAGCGGGAACTGGAAGGCGCTGCGGTCGGTCAGGTTCACTTCGATTTCGCGCAGGGCCGTGCCCATGCAAATGTTCAGGGCGATCACCGGGCGGGCGGTGTAGGCCTTGCCTTCCTCGGGGTCGTAGTCGCCGGCGCGGCGCTTGATCTTGCTGACCCGCGCCAGCGGGCGTTCGATGGGATGGCTGTGGGCGGCGTCGATGGCCAGGTAGAAGCGCACCCAGGACTCGCCGTTGCGCTTGAAGCGCTTGATATCGCGGGCACTGAGGGAGGCGGTCTTGGCGCCGGTGTCGAGCTTGGCCGCGACTTCCAGGTCGATGTCGCCGAGCCGGGCGTATTCGTTGAGGCCGTACACGGTCTTGCCGGTTGCCTGGGCGATGAGCGGCAACCAACAAAGGCCGAGCAACAATAGAAGTGGCGAAAGTCTCATAGATCCTGGCGCAATGCTGTGGGGTATTCGGGTCAAGGCCACTGGCAATTCTGCGCAAGCTCCTCGTTCGTCTGACACAAGAAGATGACAGACACACTATCCATGCCACAAAAAACGGGGCGGCGGCATTCTATCACGGGGATGGTGGCACGCCAGCAGCGCGAATGAGACAACGCTGGCGGCGCCTTAGTTCGTTCTTAGACGATTGTCGACAATATTGATTTTGTCTTTGACTGCGATGGCTGAATTGGCTAGTTTTGGCGCATTGATCTTTCAAGGTGTCGACAATCATGCTGGACGCAGCCCAAGCACCCGGAATCGTCCAGGACGAGTCGGAAACCCTTTCCGAGAACGTCTTCCGGCGTATCCAGGCCGCCATCGTCAAGGGCGAGATCGCCCCGGGCAGCAAGATCTCCGAGCCTGAGCTGGCGCGCACCTACGGCATCAGCCGCGGTCCGCTGCGCGAGGCCATCCACCGCCTGGAAGGCCAGCGCCTGCTGGTGCGGGTGCCGCATGTCGGGGCACGGGTGGTGTCGTTGTCCCATGCCGAGCTGATCGAACTCTACGAAATCCGCGAATCCCTCGAAGGCATGGCCTGCCGCCTGGCTGCCGAGCGTATGAGCGTAGCCGAGATCGACGAGCTGCGCCGGGTGCTGGACACCCATGAGCGGGATGCCGCGTTCCAGGCCGGCCTCGGCTACTACCAGCAGGAAGGCGACTACGACTTCCACTACCGGATCCTCCAGGGCAGCGGCAACAAGACCCTGGTCAAGATGCTCTGCGACGATCTCTATCAACTGGTGCGCATGTACCGCATCCAGTTCTCGGCCACGCCCAACCGGCCGCGCCAGGCCTTTGCCGAACACCACCGGATTCTCGATGCCATCGCCGACCGTGACGGCGAACTGGCGGAACTCCTGATGCGCCGTCACATCGGCGCATCCAAACGCAACATCGAGCGTCACTACCTGGACGCCACTAGCCCACGAGGTGAGTCATGAGTCAGAAAAGCAGTCCCGGCCAGCGCTTCCGCGATGCGGTCGCTGCCGAGCACCCGCTGCAGGTCGTCGGTACCATCAATGCCAACCACGCCCTGCTGGCCAAGCGCGCCGGGTTCAAGGCCATCTACCTCTCCGGTGGCGGTGTCGCCGCCGGCTCCCTCGGCCTGCCGGACCTGGGCATCACCGGCCTGGACGACGTGCTCACCGACGTGCGCCGCATCACCGACGTCTGCGACCTGCCGCTGCTGGTGGATGTCGACACCGGTTTCGGTTCCTCTGCGTTCAACGTGGCGCGTACCGTCAAGTCGATGATCAAGTTCGGCGCTGCGGCCATCCATATCGAGGACCAGGTCGGCGCCAAGCGCTGCGGCCACCGTCCGAACAAGGAAATCGTCTCCCAGCAGGAGATGGTCGACCGCATCAAGGCCGCCGTCGATGCCCGTACCGATGACAGCTTCGTGATCATGGCGCGCACCGACGCCCTGGCCGTCGAAGGCCTGGAAGCCGCGCTGGACCGCGCTGCCGCCTGCATCGAAGCCGGCGCCGACATGATCTTCCCGGAAGCCATCACCGAACTGTCGATGTACAAGACCTTCGCCGAGCGCGTGCGCGCGCCGATCCTGGCCAACATCACCGAATTCGGCGCCACGCCGCTGTACACCACCGAGGAACTGGCCTCGGCCGACGTGTCCCTGGCCCTGTACCCGCTGTCGGCCTTCCGTGCCATGAACAAGGCCGCGGAAAACGTCTACACCGCCCTGCGCCGCGACGGCACCCAGAAGAACGTGATCGACACCATGCAGACCCGCATGGAGCTGTACGACGCCATCAACTACCACGCGTTCGAGCAGAGCCTCGACGCCCTGTTCGCGCAGAAAAAGGCCTGAGCCAAAGGCCCCTGATTAGCCAAATAGCTTCCATAACAAGTTCAAGAAAGGAGAGATCCCATGGCCGAAGCAAAAGTACTCAGCGGAGCCGGCCTGCGTGGCCAGGTGGCCGGGCAGACCGCACTGTCGACAGTCGGTCAGGCCGGTGCCGGGCTGACCTACCGCGGCTATGACGTGCGCGACCTGGCGGCCAACGCCCTGTTCGAGGAAGTCGCCTACCTGCTGCTCTACGGAGAACTGCCGAACCAGGCGCAACTGGACGAATACCAGGCCCGCCTGAAAACCATGCGCGACCTGCCGCAGGCCCTGAAGGAAGTGCTCGAACGCATCCCGGCCAACGCCCACCCGATGGATGTCATGCGCACCGGCTGCTCGGTGCTCGGCGCCCTGGAGCAGGAGCTGAACTTCGACCAGCAGCGCGACCGGACCGATCGCCTGCTCGCCCTGTTCCCGGCGGTGATGTGCTACTGGTACCGCTTCAGCCACCACGGCGTGCGCATCGAGTGCACCAGCGACGAAGACACCATTGGTGGCCATTTCCTCTATCTGCTGCACGGCAAGAAGCCGAGCGAGCTGCACGTCAAGGTGATGAACGTCTCGCTGATCCTCTACGCGGAACACGAATTCAACGCCTCGACCTTCACCGCCCGGGTCTGCGCCTCGACCCTGTCCGACCTGTACTCCTGCGTCACCGCAGCCATCGGCTCGCTGCGCGGCCCGCTGCACGGCGGCGCCAACGAAGCGGCGATGGAGCTGATCGAGCGCTTCCAGAGCCCGCAGGAAGCGGTGACCGAACTGCTGAAGATGCTGGAGCGCAAGGACAAGATCATGGGCTTCGGCCATGCCATCTACAAAGAGTCCGACCCGCGCAACGAAGTGATCAAGGGCTGGGCCAAGCAGCTGGCTGACGAGGTGGGCGACAAGGTCCTGTACCCGGTGTCGGAAGCCATCGACAAGACCATGTGGGAACAGAAGAAGCTGTTCCCCAACGCCGACTTCTACCATGCCTCGGCGTACCACTTCATGGGCATCCCGACCAAGCTGTTCACCCCGATCTTCGTCTGCTCGCGCCTGACCGGCTGGGCGGCGCACGTCTTCGAGCAGCGCGCCAACAACCGCATCATCCGCCCGAGCGCCGAGTACACCGGCGTCGAGCAGCGTGCGTACGTGCCGATCGAGAAACGCTGAAGCAGACTTTGAGTCCACCGCTGAAACCTGTGGGAGCTGGCTTGCCAGCGATGAGGCCGGCAGGAACACCCTTGTTGCCAGGCCTGGCCCTATCGCTGGCAAGCCAGCTCCCACAGGGGGCAGTGGGGCTCTTGAGAATAATGATCGACACAAAACCGAACCCGTGACCGAGCCGACCTGAAATGAACACCGAATTCCGCAAGTCCCTGCCAGGCACCGGCCTGGACTATTTCGATGCCCGCGCGGCGGTCGATGCGATCGCCCCGGGCGCCTACGACCGCCTGCCGTACACTTCCCGCGTCCTCGCCGAGAACCTGGTGCGGCGCTGTGATCCGGCGACCTTGAACGCCTCCCTGGGCCAGCTGATCGAGCGCAAGCGCGACCTCGACTTCCCCTGGTTCCCGGCCCGCGTGGTCTGCCACGACATCCTCGGCCAGACCGCCCTGGTCGACCTCGCCGGCCTGCGTGATGCCATCGCCGACAAGGGCGGTGACCCGGCCCAGGTCAACCCGGTGGTGCCGGTCCAGCTGATCGTCGACCACTCCCTGGCCGTGGAATGCGGCGGCTACGACCCGCAGGCGTTCGAGAAGAACCGCGCCATCGAGGACCGCCGCAATGAAGACCGTTTCCACTTCATCAACTGGACCAAGAAAGCCTTCAAGAACGTTGATGTGATCCAGCCCGGCAACGGCATCATGCACCAGATCAACCTGGAGAAGATGTCGCCGGTGATCCATGCCGAGCGCGGCGTGGCCTATCCCGATACCTGCGTCGGCACCGACAGCCACACCCCGCACGTCGATGCCCTGGGCGTGATCGCCATCGGTGTCGGCGGCCTGGAAGCCGAGAACGTGATGCTTGGCCGCGCCTCCTGGATGCGCCTGCCGGAAATCGTCGGTGTCGAGTTGTCCGGCAAGCCGCAGCCGGGCATCACCGCCACCGACGTGGTGCTGGCCCTGACCGAATTCCTGCGCAAGCAGAAAGTGGTCGGCGCCTACCTGGAATTCCACGGTGAAGGTGCCCGCGCCCTGACCCTCGGCGACCGCGCGACCATCTCCAACATGGCCCCGGAATACGGTGCCACCGCCGCGATGTTCGCCATCGACGGCCAGACCATCGACTACCTGCGCCTGACCGGTCGCGACGAGCAGCAGGTCAAGCTGGTGGAAACCTACGCCAGGGAAGCCGGCCTGTGGGCCGACAGCCTGGTCAATGCCGAATACGAGCGCGTGCTGCGCTTCGATCTGTCCAGCGTCGTGCGCAACATGGCCGGCCCGTCCAACCCGCACGCCCGTGTCGCCACCAGCGACCTGGCTGCCAAGGGTATCGCCGGTGCCTGGGAAGAAGTCCCGGGGCAGATGCCGGATGGCGCGGTGATCATCGCCGCCATCACCAGCTGCACCAACACCAGCAACCCGCGCAACGTGATCGCCGCCGGCCTGCTGGCGCGCAATGCCAACAAGGCCGGCCTGGTGCGCAAGCCGTGGGTCAAGTCGTCCCTGGCGCCGGGTTCGAAAACCGTGGCCCTGTACCTCGATGAAGCCGGCCTGACCGACGAACTGGAGCAACTGGGCTTCGGTATCGTCGCGTTCGCCTGTACTACCTGCAACGGCATGTCCGGTGCGCTGGATCCGCAGATCCAGCAGGAAATCATCGACCGTGACCTTTACGCCACCGCCGTGCTCTCGGGCAACCGCAACTTCGACGGGCGTATCCACCCGTACGCCAAGCAGGCGTTCCTCGCCTCGCCGCCGCTGGTGGTGGCCTATGCCATCGCCGGGACCATCCGCTTCGATATCGAGAAGGATGTGCTGGGCGTGGTCGATGGCAAGGAAATCCGCCTCAAGGACATCTGGCCGAGCGACGAGGAAATCGACGCGGTGGTGCGGGCTTCGGTCAAGCCGGAGCAGTTCCGCCAGGTCTATATCCCGATGTTCGCCATCGAGGAGGACAAGGGGCCGAAAGTCGCGCCGCTGTACGAATGGCGCCCGATGAGCACCTATATCCGCCGTCCGCCGTACTGGGAAGGCGCCCTGGCCGGCGAGCGCACGCTCAAGGGCATGCGTCCGCTGGCGGTGCTGCCGGACAACATCACCACCGACCACCTGTCGCCGTCCAACGCCATCATGCTCGACAGTGCCGCCGGTGAGTACCTGGCGAAAATGGGCCTGCCGGAAGAGGACTTCAACTCCTACGCGACCCACCGCGGCGACCACCTCACCGCCCAGCGTGCCACCTTCGCCAACCCGAAACTGTTCAACGAAATGGTCCAGGAAAACGGCAAGGTCAAGCAGGGTTCGCTGGCGCGGATCGAGCCGGAAGGCAAGGTCACCCGCATGTGGGAAGCCATCGAGACCTACATGGAGCGCAAGCAGCCGCTGATCATCGTCGCCGGCGCCGACTACGGCCAGGGCTCGTCGCGGGACTGGGCGGCCAAGGGCGTGCGTCTGGCGGGCGTTGAAGCGATCGTGGCCGAGGGCTTCGAGCGTATCCACCGCACCAACCTGGTGGGCATGGGCGTGTTGCCGCTGGAGTTCAAGGCGGGCGTGAATCGCAACACCCTGGGGCTGGATGGCAGCGAGCTGTACGACGTGGTCGGCCAGCGCACGCCGCGGGCGACCTTGACCCTGGTGGTCACCCGGCGTAATGGCGAGCGTGTCGAAGTGCCGGTGACCTGCCGCCTGGATACTGCGGAAGAGGTGTCGATCTACGAGGCGGGCGGTGTGTTGCAGCGCTTTGCCCAGGACTTCCTGGAAGGCACTGCCTGATATCGGCGAGGCCCATCAGGGCCTCATCGCTGGCAAGCCAGCTCCCACAGGTCACGCGATCCCTGTGGGAGCTGGCTTGCCAGCGATTGGGGTTTCACCAATTGAACTGACAGGACCTATTCATGCCGCACATACCGCAAATCAAGATCCCCGCCACCTACATCCGCGGCGGCACCAGCAAGGGTGTGTTCTTCAACCTCAAGGACCTGCCCGAAGCCGCGCAACTCCCTGGCGCCGCCCGCGATGCCCTGCTGCTGCGGGTGATCGGCAGCCCCGATCCCTACGGCAAGCAGATCGACGGCATGGGCGGAGCCACGTCCAGCACCAGCAAGACGGTGATCCTGTCGCGCAGCATCAAGCCGGAACACGACGTCGACTACCTGTTCGGCCAGGTCTCCATCGACAAGGCCTTCGTCGACTGGAGCGGCAACTGCGGCAACCTCTCGGCGGCGGTGGGTTCCTTCGCCATCAGCGCCGGGCTGGTCGATGCCGGCCGTATCCCGCAGAACGGTATCGCCACTGTGCGTATCTGGCAGGCCAATATCGGCAAGACCATCATCGCCCATGTACCGATCACCAACGGCGAGGTCCAGGAAACCGGCGACTTCGAGCTGGACGGGGTGACCTTCCCGGCGGCCGAGGTGCAACTGGAATTCCTCGATCCGGCCGCCGATGAAGACGGCGCTGGTGGCTCGATGTTCCCCACCGGCAACCTGGTGGATCAGCTCGAAGTACCGGGCGTAGGCACCCTCGAAGTGACCATGATCAACGCCGGGATCCCGACCATCTTCGTCAAGGCCGAGGCCATTGGCTACGCCGGGACCGAGCTGCAGGACGCGATCAATGGCGATGTCGAGGCACTGGCGCGTTTTGAAACCATCCGCGCCCATGGTGCGGTACGCATGGGGCTGATCAAGCACCTCGACGAAGCGGCGGGGCGCCAGCATACGCCGAAGGTGGCCTTCGTTGCGGCGCCGGCGGATTACCTGTCGTCCAGCGGCAAGGCGGTCAAGGCGGGTGAGATCGACCTGCTGGTGCGCGCGCTGTCCATGGGCAAGCTGCACCACGCGATGATGGGCACGGCGGCGGTGGCGATCGGCACGGCGGCGGCGATTCCGGGGACCCTGGTGAACCTGGCGGCTGGTGGTGGCGAGCGCGAGGCCGTGCGTTTCGGGCATCCGTCCGGGACCCTGCGGGTCGGGGCGCAGGCGCAGCAGGTGAACGGTGAATGGACCGTGACCAAGGCGATCATGAGCCGTAGTGCGCGGGTGTTGATGGAAGGGTGGGTGAGGGTGCCGGGGGATTCGTTCTAGCGCGCTTTCTTCTGCTGGAGAGGCGGTGGTCGTCATGAGGCGGGCACCGCTTTTTTGTTTCTGATCTTTTGGTGTTCTCCCGGGCCTCATCGCTGGCAAGCCAGCTCCCACAGGGTCCGCGGTGCATGCGATCCCTGTGGGAGCTGGCTTGCCAGCGATGAGGCCCTCAGAAACGAAAAAGCCCCGTCAGACTGACGGGGCTTTTTCATTCACACGGGTCTAGCTTCAGACCTGAACAGCCGGGATCTTGGCGTTCGCAGCCGCCTCACGGAACTCGGCGATCTGGTCGAAGCTCAGGTAGCGGTAAACGTCGGCCGCCATGGCGTCGATGTTCTTCGCGTACTCCATGTACTCCTCGACGGTCGGCAGCTTGCCGATGATCGAGGCGACCGCAGCCAGTTCGGCCGAAGCCAGGTACACGTTGGTAGCGTCGCCCAGACGGTTCGGGAAGTTACGGGTCGAAGTGGAGACCACGGTCGAACCGGTCTGCACACGTGCCTGGTTACCCATGCACAGCGAGCAGCCTGGCATTTCCATGCGCGCGCCAGCCTTGCCGTAGATGCCGTAGTAGCCTTCTTCGGTCAGTTGGTGAGCATCCATCTTGGTCGGCGGAGCCAGCCACAGACGGGTCGGAATGCCACCCTTGACCTTGTCCAGCAGCTTGCCGGCAGCACGGAAGTGACCGATGTTGGT
Source organism: Pseudomonas putida (assembly GCF_001941965.1). GTDB lineage: Bacteria > Pseudomonadota > Gammaproteobacteria > Pseudomonadales > Pseudomonadaceae > Aquipseudomonas > Aquipseudomonas putida_L. Next base: position 94,712 of record NZ_MKZO01000079.1, read on the forward strand.
CATGCACGAACCGATGAACACTTCGTCGATCTTCTCGCCCTGTACCGAAGACAGCAGGCGGGCATCGTCCGGGTCGTTCGGCGCGCAGAGCACAGGCTCCTTGACGTCGGCCAGGTCGATTTCGATGATCTCGGCGTATTCGGCGTCGGCGTCGGCAGACAGCAGCTCAGGGTTGGCCAGCCAGGCTTCCATCGCTTGTGCACGGCGCTCCAGGGTGCGCGGATCACCGTAGCCTTCGCCGATCATCCAGCGCAGCAGGGTGATGTTGGACTGCAGGTACTCGGCGATCGCCTTCTCTGGCAGCTTGATGGTGCAACCGGCAGCGGAACGCTCGGCCGAGGCGTCGGACAGTTCGAACGCTTGCTCGACGGTCAGGTCGTTCAGGCCTTCGATCTCCAGGATGCGGCCGGAGAAGGCGTTTTTCTTGCCTTTCTTCTCGACGGTCAGCAGGCCTTTCTGGATCGCGTAGTAAGGGATGGCATGCACCAGGTCACGCAGGGTGATGCCAGGTTGCAGCTTGCCCTTGAAGCGAACCAGGATCGACTCTGGCATGTCCAGCGGCATGACGCCGGTGGCGGCGGCGAAGGCCACCAGGCCGGAACCGGCCGGGAACGAGATGCCGATCGGGAAGCGGGTGTGCGAGTCGCCGCCGGTGCCGACGGTGTCAGGCATCAGCATGCGGTTCAGCCAGCTGTGGATGATGCCGTCGCCAGGACGCAGGGACACGCCGCCGCGGGTGCGGATGAAGTCCGGCAGGGTGTGGTGGGTGGTGACGTCGATCGGCTTCGGATAGGCCGCGGTGTGGCAGAACGACTGCATGACCAGGTCGGCGGAGAAGCCCAGGCACGCCAGGTCCTTCAGCTCGTCGCGGGTCATCGGGCCAGTGGTGTCCTGGGAGCCGACGGTGGTCATCTTCGGCTCGCAGTAGGTGCCTGGGCGAACGCCGGTCACGCCGCAGGCCTTGCCGACCATCTTCTGTGCCAGGGTGTAGCCCTTGCCGGTGTCGGCAGGCTGCTCTGGCTTCTTGAACAGGTCGGAGGCGCCCAGGCCCAGTTCGGCACGGGCTTTCTCGGTCAGGCCACGGCCGACGATCAGCGGGATACGGCCGCCAGCGCGGACTTCGTCCAGCAGCACTTCGGTCTTCAGCTCGAAGCTGGTGACCAGCTCGTCGCTGCCGTGACGACGGACTTCACCCTTGAACGGGTAGACGTCGATGACGTCGCCCATGGCCAGGTTGGTGCAGTCGAATTCGATCGGCAGGGCGCCGGCGTCTTCCATGGTGTTGTAGAAGATCGGGGCGATCTTGGTACCGAAGCAGAAACCACCGGCGCGCTTGTTCGGCACGTACGGGATGTCGTCGCCGAAGAACCACAGGACCGAGTTGGTTGCCGATTTACGGGAAGAACCGGTACCGACCACGTCACCGACGTAGGCGACCGGGAAGCCCTTGGCTTTCACGGCTTCGATCTGGGCCAGCGGGCCGACCGAACCTGGCTGCGAAGGCTCGATGCCGTCGCGGGCCATTTTCAGCATGGCCAGCGCGTGCAGCGGGATGTCAGGGCGCGACCAGGCGTCCGGGGCAGGGGACAGGTCGTCGGTGTTGGTTTCGCCAGGCACCTTGAACACGGTCAGGGTGTACTTCTCGGCGATGGCCGGACGCGAGGTGAACCACTCGCCGGCAGCCCAGGATTCCAGCACGGCCTTGGCGTGGACGTTGCCCGCCTTGGCTTTTTCGGCCACGTCGTGGAAGGCATCGAACATCAGCAGGGTGCCTTTCAGCTGTTCGGCAGCGACGGCGCCCAGCTCGGCGTCGTCCAGCAGCTCGACCAGGGTGGCGATGTTGTAGCCGCCCTGCATGGTGCCCAGCAGTTCTGCGGCACGCTTGCGGTCGATCAAGGGGGATTTGGCTTCGCCTTTGGCGATGGCGGAGAGGAAAGCGGCCTTGACGTAGGCGGCTTCGTCGACTCCTGGCGGGACGCGATTGGTGATCAGGTCAACGAGGAAGGCTTCTTCGCCGGCCGGCGGGTTTTTCAGCAGCTCGACCAGGCCTGCGGTTTGTTCGGCGTTAAGCGGCTGGGGAACGATACCCAGAGCTGCGCGCTCTTCGATATGTTTGCGGTAGGCTTCAAGCACAGTTATTACCCTCATCAGTGGTCCCAAATGGGTGTCCGGGACGCTCATCCAGAAAATCCGCACTCATGCGCACATACGGCTTTTTGAGCCGCGTAGCCAGAGTTGCAGGAAATCCTTACAGAAGCTGCTTTCAAAGTTTTACGCCTGTAGAACGGAAGGCTGATGAGGGCTGGCCCGGAACATTCACTGGTGAATCTTCCGAACCAACGCCGTTCTACCGGATGACTGTGCTCGTGACGCTTTGAAAACAGCTTCTAACGGACATTGGTGCCTAAAAAGGCGGTGTGATTCTACGGCAATTTCCGGATAAAGGTAAGGCGACGACGAAGACTTTAACGAGTGACCCCCGTTAGACAAAGGGCTAACATGGCCGCCTGTTTCACTGCCATGCCGTCGATCCGCCCATGTCCAATCAGTCCATCAAGACGCCTTGCGTCGGCCTCTGCTCCACGGTTTACGGGGATACGGTGTGCCGCGGCTGCAAGCGTTTCCACCACGAAGTGATCCACTGGAACGGCTACAACGACGACGAGAAACGCGCCGTCTGGCTGCGCCTGGAGCAACTGCTGGTGCAGGTGATGACCGCCAAGCTGGAAGTGTTCGACGTCGATCGCCTGCGCCAGCAGCTGGAGCAGCGCAAGATCCGCTACGTGGCCCACCAGTCGGAATATTGCTGGGCCTACCAGCTGATCGCCCGCGGGGCGCGGGTGATTCGTGAGCTGGAGGCCTACGGGCTGGCGCTGTTGCCGGAGTTCCGCGAGTGGGAGCTGCCGGAACTGCGCGATGCCATCGATACCGAGTTCTTCCTGCTCTCCGAGGCCCATTACCAGCGTTATATCGCGCCGGGGTTTCTCAAGGATGCCCTGGGTTAATGTGCTGTTCCTGAGGGCCTCATCGCCGGCAACGCCGGCTCCCACAGGTACTGCGCGCGGCGCGGAGCCTTGTGGGAGCCGGCGTTGCCGGCGATGAGGCCCTCGAGTGCTCTGGAAAAGTCAGCCCTGCGCCAGCTCGTTCAAATGCGCCACCACCTCGGCCGTCTTCAGCACCAGCACGTCGCTCTCCAGCGAGTCCAGCACCACCTCCGCCGTATTGCCGATCAGTGCCCCGGTGATCCCGGTCCGGGCCACGGTGCCAATCACCGTCACCACCGCATCCAGTTTGTGCGCGGTATGGGGGATGAGCACATCCGCCGGCCCTTCGGCGACATGCAGGCGCTCGTCGGCAATGTCGAATTCAGCCTGGAACGCCGCGCACTCCTCGCGATAGCGCTGCTCGATGGTTTCCTTCAACTGGTACACCGGGTCCGCCGCCGAGAGCATCGGCGACGGATGGGCGGCGATCACGTGCAGTTCGCCCTTGGCCAGTCCGGCGATGGCGTAGCCGTGGTCGATGATGTCGCCGTGCAGGACGCGGTGGTCCTGGTCATGGTTGCCGACATCCACTGCCGCCAGGATCACCCCGCCGGTCCACGGCCGCTCGGTCTTGACCATCAGCACCGCCGCCGGGCACAGGCGCAGCAGTTTCCAGTCCGACGGGGTGAGCAGGGCCTTCTTCAGCGGGTTGTCCGGGCGATGTTCCTTGATCACCAGTTCGCAGCCCTCGGCCTGCTGCACATCGATGATCGACTCGTGCAGGGTGTCGTGCCAGGCCTGCTCGAAGGTGACGTTGTCATAACCATCGTCATGCAACTGGCTGCACAGCAGGCTGAGCAGGGCGCTGTGATCGTGCTTGCGGTCGCACATCAGCAGGTGCAGGCGGGCGCCGGTGGCCGTGGCGATGAGTTTGGCCCGGGTCAGGGCGCGGCTATGGGCGTGCTCGGGGTCGAGGACTACCAGAATGCTGCGAACGGCTTGCATGAGCGGGAACTCCCAGGGAAATGACAACCAATGCCTGACTATAGTCGGCGTTCGCCGCGGCGCAGCTTGACGCATATCAACCCCGGGTCACTGGTGATCGGTGGCGGCGCCGGTATAATCGCCGGCCCTGTCGTCCACCTGCCGTTCGTGAATCATGGAACCTATCCCCGAAATCGAAGCCTTCCTCGGTTGCCGCACCCCTGATGCCTGGGTTCAAGCGGCGCTGGCCGACCAGGAGACGATGCTGATCGACCACAAGAACTGCGAGTTCAAGGCCGCCAGCACCGCCCTGAGCCTGATTGCCAAGTACAACGCGCATATCGACCTGATCAACATGATGTCGCGTCTGGCCCGGGAGGAACTGGTCCACCACGAGCAGGTGCTGCGCCTGATGAAGCGCCGCAAGATTGCCCTGCGCCCGGTGTCCGCCGGGCGCTACGCCTCGGGACTGCGCCGCGTGGCCCGGGCGCATGAGCCGGCCAAGCTGGTGGACACGCTGGTGATCGGTGCCTTTATCGAAGCGCGCAGTTGCGAGCGCTTCGCCGCGCTGGTGCCGCACCTGGACGAGGAACTGGGCAAGTTCTATCACGGCCTGCTCAAGAGCGAGGCGCGGCATTATCAAGGGTATTTGAAGCTGGCCTTGCAATACGGCGATGCCGAGGATATCCAGCGCACCGTGGACAAGGTGCGCGAGGTGGAAATGGAGCTGATTCTCTCGCCGGACGAGGAATTCCGTTTCCATAGCGGCGTGCCCGCTTGATTTGAACTGACGCGGACCCTGTGGGAGCTGGCTTGCCAGCGATGAGGCCAGCCGGGGCAATGAAGTTGTCAGCTCGGGTCCAATCGCTGGCAAGCCAGCTCCCACAGGGTCCGTGTTGCTTTCCTGATCTCTACTCTCCTGCCCAATCCCGATTTTTTCAGTCAACCTTTTATCGGCAAAATACCAAGCAAGCTAATAAATGCCTGGACAATTATTGCCTAAGCAGACATATTTGCTTACATCACTGCCTAAGCAGGGTTCTCCCCACATGCAGCATTTCACCCCGGAAAATTTCCAGACCTGCACCATCGGCTTGCTCCTCGGCCGCGCCGCGCTGGTCAAGGACCGCATTCTCGACACCCATCTGCAGGACCACGACGTTACCGCCGCGCAGTTCAAGGTGCTGATCATCATTGCCCAGTTCGCCGTGGATACCCCGGCCGACCTGTGCCGTTACCTCGGCCTCGACAGTGGTGCCATGACCCGCATGCTCGACCGCCTCGAACAGAAGGCCCTGATCGCCCGTAGCCGTTGCCCGGAAGATCGCCGCCAGGTCCGCGTCGGCCTGACCGACGAGGGCCGCAAGCTGGCCGACCGCCTGCCGCACATCGGCGCCGCAGCGATGAACGAGCTGGTCGGCACCCTCGACCCGGACGAACTGGCGACCCTGACTGCGATCCTGACCAAGGTCCTGGTCAATGCCGGCGATGCCCTGACCTTGCTGCGGGTGGGCCATAAATGAAGACCTCCACCTTGCGTACCGGCCTGAGCCTGCTGGTGCTTGCCCTGAGCCTGGCCGGTTGCGCCAGTTATGAAGGCCTGTCGACCTCCGGCAAGCGCCTGTCCGCTGCCGAGCTGAAAGCCGGCAAGACCCTCGAAGGCGTGACCCTGTCGCCGGCCGCCTGGCCGAAAAGCGACTGGTGGCGCGACCTCGGCGATCCACAACTGGACGGTCTGATCGGCGAAGCCCTGCGCGACAGCCCGGACATGCAGATCGCCAGCGCCCGCGCCCACCAGGCCAGCGCCGCGGCCCTGGCTGCCGATGCCGAACGCATGCCGACCCTGGATGCCAATGCCAGCGTCAGCCGCTCGCGGCTGGCCCGTGACCAGGACCCGGCCGGGCAGGGCGGGCGCTATTCGACCCTGCGCAGCCTCAGCCTCGATTTCAACTACAGCTTCGACCTCTGGGGCGGGCAGCGTGACGCCTGGGAAGCCGCCCTCGGCCAGGCCCGTGCCGCCGAAGTGGACCGCCAGGCCGCCAGCCTGACCCTGGCCGCCGACGTGGCCCGGGCCTACAGCCAGCTGGGCCAGGCCTATATCGTCAACGACCTGACCCAGGAAGACCTCAAGCGCACCCGGCAGATGCTCGACCTGGGCAAGCGCCGCCTGAGCGCCGGGATCGACAGCGACTACCAGTTGCAGCAGACCGAAAGCCTTGCCGCCAGTTCGGAAGAGCAGGCGATCAACGCCGCCAAGCAACTGCGCAGCGCGCAGGTCGCCCTGGCCGTGTTGCTCGGCAAGGGCCCGGACCGCGCCCGCGACATCGCCCGCCCGGCGGTGCTCAAGCCCGGTGCCGTGGCGCTGCCATCGGTGCTCCCGGCCGAACTGCTGGGCCGCCGCCCTGACCTGGTGGCCGCGCGCTGGCGGGTGGAGGCGGCGAGCAAGTCCATCGATGCCGGCAAGACCCGCTTCTACCCCAACCTCAACCTGAGCGCCGCCGCCGGTACCCAGGCCCTGCTGGGGGACGCGATCTTCGGCGCGCCGAGCCGCTTCTTCAATATCGCCCCGACGATCTCGCTGCCGATCTTCGACGGCGGCCGCCTGCGCGCCGACCTCGATGCCCGCGACGCCGATTACGACCTCGCGGTGGCGCAGTACAACAAAAGCCTGGTCAACGCCCTCGGCGAAGTCAGCGACAGCATCGACCAGTTGCACGCCCTCGGCGAACAGGTCGCGGCCAAGCAGCGTGCCGCCGATATCGCCCGGCAGTCCTACGACACGGTGATGCAGCGCTACGGCTCGGGCATCGGCAACTTCCTCGATGTGCTGAGCATCGAACAGCAACTGCTCCAGGCCCAGCGCCAACTGGCCGAACTCAACGCCGAGCGCATCGACCGCTCGATCCTGCTGATGCAGGCCCTCGGCGGTGGCTTCCAGAACCCACCGCAGCAACAGGCGGCGAGCACATCGCCGGCTCATCCATAAGGTATTCGTCATGGCTAATCAAACGGACACTGCCGTCAACGAGCAGGACGTCAACAACCAGCGCAAGCGCAAGACCTGGCTGATCGGCCTGGCGCTTGTCGTCGTCGCCCTCGGCGTCGGCACCTGGGCCTGGCACGAGCTGTACGGGCGCTGGAGCGAAAGCACCGACGACGCCTACGTCAACGGCAACGTGGTGGAAATCACCCCGCTGGTCTCCGGCACCGTGGTCAGCATCGGCGCCGACGATGGCGACCTGGTGCATGCTGGCCAGGAACTGATCCGCTTCGACCCGAGCGATGCCGAGGTTGGCCTGCAGGCTGCCGAGGCCAAGCTGGCTCGGGCGGTGCGCCAGGTGCGCGGGCTGTACAGCAATGTCGACGGGCAGAAGGCCCAGGTTGCGGCGCGCAAGGCCGAATTGCAGAAAGCCCAGGAAAACTACAACCGACGCAAGACCCTTGCCGCCGGCGGGGCGATCTCCCAGGAAGAGCTGTCCCACGCCCGTGACGACCTGGCCTCGGCGCAGAGCGCCCTGAGCAATGCCCAGCAGCAACTCAACACCACCACCGCCCTGGTGGATGACACCGTGATTTCCTCCCATCCGGAAGTCCAGGCTGCCGCCGCCGAGCTGCGCCAGGCCTACCTGAGCAATGCCCGCACCACCCTGGTGGCACCGGTCACCGGCTATGTGGCCAAGCGCACCGTGCAACTGGGCCAGCGCCTCGAACCGGGCACCGCGACCATGGCGGTGATCCCCCTCGACCAGCTGTGGATCGACGCCAACTTCAAGGAAACCCAGCTGCGCAACATGCGCATCGGCCAGCCGGTGGATATCACCACCGACCTGTACGGCAGCGAGGTGAAATACAGCGGCACCATCGACAGCCTCGGCGCCGGTACCGGCAGCGCCTTCGCCCTGCTGCCGGCGCAGAACGCCACCGGCAACTGGATCAAGATCGTCCAGCGCGTGCCGGTGCGGGTGCATATCAACCCCGAGCAACTGGCCCAGCATCCGCTGCGCATCGGTTTGTCGACCATGGTCGATGTCGACCTGCACGATCAGAGCGGCCCGGTCCTGGCCCAGCAGCCGCCACAGAAGGCCAGCTTCGCCACCCAGGTCTATGACCGTCAGCTGGCCGAGGCCGACACCCTGATCGCCCGGCTGATCCACGACAACAGCGCCAGCGACAAGACGGCCCAGCGATGAGCAACCAGGCCTCGTTCACCCCGCCGAGCCTGCTGCTGACCACCATCGGCCTGTCCCTGGCGACCTTCATGCAGGTGCTCGACACCACCATCGCCAACGTGGCGCTGCCGACCATCTCCGGCAACCTCGGGGTGAGTTCGGAGCAGGGCACCTGGGTGATCACCTCGTTTGCTGTGAGCAACGCCATCGCCTTGCCGCTGACCGGCTGGCTGAGCCGGCGCTTCGGTGAGGTCAAGCTGTTCATCTGGGCGACCCTGCTGTTCGTGCTGGCTTCGTTCCTCTGCGGGATTTCCCAGTCGATGCCGGAGCTGGTGGGCTTCCGGGTCTTGCAGGGCGTTGTCGCCGGGCCGCTGTACCCGATGACCCAGACCCTGCTGATCGCGGTCTATCCGCCAGCGAAACGGGGGATGGCCCTGGCGCTATTGGCCATGGTCACGGTAGTGGCGCCGATTGCCGGGCCGATCCTCGGTGGCTGGATCACCGACAGCTACAGCTGGCCGTGGATCTTCTTCATCAATATCCCCATCGGCCTGTTCGCTGCCGCCGTGGTCCGCCAGCAGATGCGCGCGCGGCCGGTGCAGACCAGCCGCCAGCCGATGGACTATATCGGCCTGCTGAGCCTGATCATCGGCGTCGGCGCCTTGCAGATCGTCCTCGACAAGGGCAACGACCTGGACTGGTTCGAATCGAACTTCATCGTGGTCGGCAGCCTGATCTCGGTGGTGTTCATCGCCGTGTTCATCATCTGGGAGCTGACCGACAAGCACCCGGTGGTCAACTTGCGGCTGTTCGTCCACCGCAACTTCCGCATCGGCACCATCGTGCTGGTGGGCGGGTATGCCGGGTTCTTTGGCATCAACCTGATCCTGCCGCAATGGTTGCAGACGCAGATGGGCTATACCGCGACCTGGGCGGGGCTGGCGGTGGCGCCGATCGGCTTGCTGCCGGTCTTGATGTCGCCGTTCGTGGGCAAGTACGCGCACCGCTTCGACCTGCGCCTGCTGGCCGGGCTGGCGTTCCTGGCGATCGGCCTGAGCTGCTTCATGCGCGCTGAATTCACCCACGAGGTGGACTTCCAGCATGTCGCCCTGGTGCAGTTGTTCATGGGTATCGGCGTGGCGCTGTTCTTCATGCCGACCCTGAGCATCCTGCTCTCGGACCTGCCGCCGCACCAGATCGCCGACGGCTCGGGCCTGGCGACCTTCCTGCGCACCCTGGGCGGCAGCTTCGCGGCGTCGCTGACCACCTGGATCTGGATTCGCCGGGCGGACCAGCACCATGCCTATCTCAGCGAAAGCATCAGCACCTACGACCCGGCGACCCGGGATGCCTTGCACCAAATGGGCGGGGCAGGGGGCACGGCGTATCGCCAGCTGGAGCAGATGCTCAGCAGTCAGGCGTACATGATGTCGACGGTGGATTACTTCACGTTGATGGGCTGGGTGTTCGCGGGGTTGATTCTGCTGGTGTGGCTGGCGAAACCGCCGTTTGCGGCGAAGGCGGGGCCGGCGTCGGGCGGGCATTGAGGGGCGTCATGAAACCCTCGGGCACGCGATCCATGCGCCCGAGGGTTCTCTCACTTAGCCCAGCAGCGGCTTGATCGCAGTGATGGTCGGTTCGCCACCGATCGGCACATAGATTTCCACAGCCACATGGCGATGGCCGTTTTGGCCAGGAATGGTCTGGTCGGCTGCGTACTGATAGTTGACGCCGTTGACTTGCTGGGAACGGACTTGCAGCGGTTGGTATTCCGCGCCAATCAGTCGCGAGGTGGCTTCGGCGAAGATTTCCTTCTCCTGGGCAGTCGGCGTGTGAAGAGGGGTCCAGCCACCAACGATGCTTTGCTCGGTCATGCGTTTTATCTCCATATAAAGTTCCTACTCGTCTGGCTTTTCGGACTACGCCCCGTCTATTTCAATGGTTTCCGGCATCCATGTTCGCGGTGTCAAAGATGTGAACTGGTTCACATAGTGGCTATACGATATCACTCGCAAAAGCCGCGTCTGTCGGTAAGAAACCATTTGATCTGTAAGTGATTGGCTATTCACGGAAGTGTCATGAGAATGCCGATCGGGGGCATACGAGGAACCCTGTGGGAGCTGGCAAGCCAGCTCCCACAGGGGGCAGGTCGATCCTTGGAGAGGGGCGGAGGATCAGGCGAAGTCGAACGGGCTCAGCTGGAAACCCTGTTCATCCACCTGCAGCGCCCAGCCTTGCCTGTCCCAGTCGCCCAGCACGATGCGCCGTCCGGCACTGCCATCGTCGAGGGTGAGCTTGTGGATGGCCGGCCGGTGGGTGTGGCCGTGGATCAGGGTGTGCACGCCATGGCGTTGCATCAGGCGTGGTATGTCCTCGGCGGTGACATCGACGATGTCGTTGGCCTTCATCCGCGTCTGCGCCTTGCTTTCGCTGCGCAGCTTGCGCGCCAGCTTGTGCCGGGTCGACAGCGGAAGATGACGGAGGATCCACAGGCTCAGCGGGTTGCGCAGGTAGCGGCGCAGCTTCATGTAGGCTTCGTCGCGGGTGCACAGGCTGTCGCCATGCATCAGCAGCACCGGCTCGCCGCCCATCTCGACCACGCTGGGGTCCTTGAGCAGGGTGCAGCCAGCCGCCTTGCAGAAGGCCTGGCCGATCAGGAAATCACGGTTGCCGTGCATCAGGAACACCCGGGTGCCGGCATCGCTCAGTTCACGCAGGGCCTGGCAGATCGACTGCTGGAACGGCGTCATGCCGTCGTCGCCGATCCAGGCCTCGAAAAAGTCGCCAAGGATGTACAGGGCCTGTGCATCCCGGGCGCGGGTCGCCAGCAGATCAAGAAACGCCCGGGTAATGTCCGGGCGTTCTTCTTGCAGATGCAGATCGGAGATCAGCAGTATCACTCAATGATCTCGGCTTTCTCGATGATCACGTCTTCCTTCGGGACGTCCTGGTGGCCAGCCTTGGAACCGGTGGCGACCTTCTCGATGGCGTCGACGATTTCCTGGCCTTCGGTCACTGCACCGAATACCGCGTAGCCCCAGCCCTGCACGTTCTTGCCGCTGTGGTTGAGGAAGTCGTTGTTGCTGGCGTTGATGAAGAACTGCGCCGAAGCCGAATGCGGCTCCATGGTACGGGCCATGGCGATGGTGTACTTGTCGTTCTTCAGGCCGTTGTCAGCTTCGTTCTGGATGCTGGCGCGGGTTTTCTTTTGGCCCATGCTCGCATCGAAACCGCCACCCTGGATCATGAAGCCCTTGATCACGCGGTGGAAGATGGTGCCGTCGTAGTGGCCGTCTTGCACGTACTGGACGAAGTTTTCCACGGTTTTCGGGGCTTTTTCGCTGTCCAGTTGCAGGACGATGACGCCGTGGTTGGTGCTCAGTTTGACTTTGGCCATATGTGGATTCGCTCTTTCGAAGGCATTTTGAGGGGGCGTAGCTTCAAGCTTCAAGCCGTAAGCTGCAAGAAAAAGCGCATCGGTTTTCGCTTGTGGCTTGCCGCTTGAAGCTTATGGCTGCGATGAAATCGATTTTTTTACCATGCGCCGTGATTATCCAGCCGGTTTGTCGGCGTGGTGCTGTCGGCGGCGCGACGGCTTCGGCTATGATACGGGCTTTGTTTCACGCGGCCTACCCGCGCCGCAGACCGGACTTCGAAGGATCCTATGAGCAAGCCCACCGACACCGCTCCCAATGCCGCCAAAGGCGCGCCCGCCGTTCCCGTGAATTTCCTGCGCCCGATCGTGCAGGCCGACCTGGATTCGGGCAAGCACAGCAGCATCGTCACCCGTTTCCCCCCAGAGCCCAACGGTTACCTGCATATCGGCCATGCCAAGTCGATCTGCGTGAACTTCGGCCTGGCCAAGGAATTCGGCGGTGCCTGCCACCTGCGCTTCGATGACACCAACCCGGCCAAGGAAGACCAGGAGTACATCGACGCCATCCAGGAAGACGTCAAGTGGCTGGGCTTCGAGTGGACCGGTCCGGTGCGCTACGCCTCGGAATACTTCGACCAGTTGCACGACTGGGCCGTGGACCTGATCAAGTCGGGCAACGCCTATGTCTGCGACCTGACCCCCGAGCAGGCCAAGGAATACCGTGGCAACCTGACCGAGCCGGGCAAGAACAGCCCGTTCCGCGAGCGCAGCGTCGAAGAGAACCTCGACCTGTTCGCGCGCATGAAGGCCGGCGAGTTCAAGGACGGCGAGCGCGTGCTGCGGGCGAAGATCGACATGGCTTCGCCGAACATGAACCTGCGCGACCCGATCCTCTACCGGATCCGCCATGCCCACCATCACCAGACCGGTGACAAGTGGTGCATCTACCCGAACTATGACTTCACCCATGGTCAGTCGGACGCCATCGAAGGCATCACCCACTCCATCTGCACCCTGGAGTTCGAAGGCCATCGTCCGCTGTACGAGTGGTTCCTCGACAACCTGCCTGTGCCGGCCAAGCCGCGCCAGTACGAGTTCAGCCGCCTCAACCTGAACTACACCATCACCAGCAAGCGCAAGCTCAAGCAGCTCGTCGACGAGAAACACGTCAACGGCTGGGACGACCCGCGCATGTCGACCCTGTCCGGCTTCCGTCGCCGTGGCTACACCCCGGCGTCGATCCGCAACTTCTGCGAGATGATCGGCACCAACCGCTCCGACGGCGTGGTCGACATGTCGATGCTCGAGTTCAGCATCCGTGACGACCTCGACCGCAACGCACCGCGCGCCATGTGCGTGCTGCGTCCGCTGAAGGTGGTGATCACCAACTACCCGGAAGGCCAGGTCGAGCAACTGGAACTGCCGCGCCATCCGAAGGAAGACATGGGCGTGCGCGTCCTGCCGTTCGCCCGCGAGCTGTACATCGACCGCGACGACTTCATGGAAGAGCCGCCGAAGGGCTACAAGCGCCTGGAGCCGGCCGGTGAAGTGCGCCTGCGCGGCAGCTACGTGATCCGCGCCGACGAGGCGATCAAGGATGCCGACGGCACTATCGTCGAGCTGCGCTGCTCCTACGACCCGGACACCCTGGGCAAGAACCCCGAGGGCCGCAAGGTCAAGGGCGTGATCCACTGGGTCCCGGCCGAGGCCAGCGTCGAGTGCGAAGTGCGTCTGTACGATCGCCTGTTCCGCGCGGCGAACCCGGAGAAGGCCGAAGAGGGCGGCACCTTCCTCGACAACATCAACCCGGATTCGCTGCAGGTGCTGCGTGGTTGTCGTGCCGAGCCATCGCTGGGTAACGCCCAGCCAGAGGACCGCTTCCAGTTCGAGCGCGAAGGCTACTTCTGCGCCGACCTGAAAGACTCCCGTCCAGGCCAACCGGTATTCAACCGCACCGTGTCCCTGCGTGACTCCTGGGGCAGCTGAGGAAATTTCGTGCTTACCATCTACAACACCCTGAGCAAGACCAAGGAAGTATTCAAACCGCTGGAAGGCAACAAGGTGCGGATGTACGTCTGCGGCATGACCGTGTACGACTTCTGCCACCTGGGCCACGGCCGCAGCATGGTTGCCTTCGACCTGGTCACCCGCTGGTTGCGCTACAGTGGCTACGACCTGACCTACGTGCGCAACATCACCGACATCGATGACAAGATCATCAACCGCGCCAACGAGAACGGCGAGTCGTTCGACGCCCTGACCGCGCGCATGATCGATGCGATGCACGAGGACGAGCGCCGCCTGAACATCCTCAAGCCGGACCTGGAGCCGCGTGCCACCGACCATATCCCCGGCATGCACGCGATGATCCAGACCCTGATCGACAAGGGCTACGCCTACGCCCCGGGCAACGGCGACGTGTACTACCGGGTCGGCAAGTTCGTCGGCTACGGCAAGCTGTCGCGCAAGAAGATCGAAGACCTGCGCATCGGTGCGCGGATCGAGGTGGACGAGGCCAAGCAGGACCCGCTGGACTTCGTCCTGTGGAAAGGCGTCAAGCCGGGCGAGCCGAGCTGGGAGTCGCCATGGGGCCCGGGTCGTCCGGGCTGGCACATCGAATGCTCGGTGATGTCCACCTGCTGCCTGGGCGAGAGCTTCGACATCCACGGTGGCGGCAGCGACCTGGAGTTCCCGCACCACGAGAACGAGATCGCCCAGAGCGAAGCGGCCACCGGCAAGCCGTACGCTGCGTCGTGGATGCACTGCGGGATGATCCGGATCAACGGCGAGAAGATGTCGAAGTCGCTGAACAACTTCTTCACTATCCGCGACGTGCTCGACAAGTATCACCCGGAGGTGGTGCGCTACCTGCTGGTGTCCAGTCACTACCGCAGCGCGATCAACTACTCCGAGGACAGCCTGCGCGACTCGAAGGGCGCCCTGGAGCGCTTCTACCACGCGCTGCGCGGTCTGCCGCTGGTGGCGCCGCAGGGTGGCGAGGCGTTCGTCGAGCGCTTTGCCGCGGCGATGAACGACGACTTCGGGACTCCGGAAGCGTGCGCCGTGTTGTTCGACCTGGTGCGCGAGATCAACCGTCTGCGTGAGAGCGATGCGCAGGCGGCGGCCGGTCTGGCGGCGCGTCTGCGTGAGCTGGGTGGGTTGCTGGGCGTGCTGCAGCTGGATGCCGACGAGTTCCTGCGTGCGGGGGCGGAAGGCAAGGTCGATGCGGCTGAAGTGGAGGCGCTGATCCAGGCCCGTCTGCAGGCCCGTGCCGACAAGAACTGGGCAGAGTCCGACCGGATCCGCGACCAGATCACCGCCATGGGTGTGGTGCTGGAAGATGGCAAGGGTGGGACTACCTGGCGTCTGGCTGACTGAAGCCTTGTGTTGCCAGTGATGGCCTCATCGCTGGCAAGCCAGCTCCCACAGGTACTGCACAGACCTCAAGAACTGTGCTGACCCTGTGGGAGCTGGCTTGCCAGCGATAGGGCCATCAGCCTTTCACACCTGCCCCCTGCAATGCATCACCAGCCGGGCCCCGCCGAGGTCGCTTTCCCCCACCTCCAGCCCGAACCCATGCAGGTCGACGATCGCCGCGACGATCGACAATCCCAGCCCGAACCCCGTGTGCTTGTGGCCTTCTTCACTGCGATAGAAGCGTTTCAACACCGTCTCGCGCTCCTCCGCCGGAATCCCCGGCCCACTGTCTTCCACCGCGATATGCACGCCATCCTCGTCACCCAGGGCGCTGATCCGCACCTGGCCGCCGGCCGGGGTGAACTTGATCGCATTGCCCATCAGGTTGGCCAGGGCCTCGAACAGCAGCTCATGATCACCGAACAACGCGGGCAAGGGCTCACGCATCTCCAGGCTCAGGCTGATCTCGCCATCCTCGGCCAGCGGCAGGTAGAAATCGTGCAACTCAACCAGCAGTGCCTCGGGCTTCAGCTCGACGAAGCCGGCACGCCGCTGTCGGTCCTCCAGCTCGCTGATCCGCAACAGCCCGCGAAAGCGCGCCATCAAGGTGTCGGTCTCGGCAATCGCCTGCTCCATCGCCTCGGCCTGGGGCGCATCGTCCCCGGCCTGCTGGCGAATCCGGTAAAGCTGGGCGCGCAGGCGGGTCAGCGGGGTGCGCAGGTCATGGGCGATGTTGTCGCAGACGCCCTTGACCTCGTGCATCAGCCGTTCGATACGGTCGAGCATGGCATTGACGATGGCTGCCAGCATGTCCAGCTCGTCACGCCGTTGCGACAGCGGCAGGCGCCGGGTCAGGTCGCCGGCGACGATCTGCTCGGCGGTGGCCTGGATCGCCCGGATGCGCTTCAGCGGCCGCCGGCGCAGCCAGTACCAGCCGGCGATTCCGGGAATGATGGTCAGCGACAGGCCCCAGAGCAGGGCATGCAGGATGATCCGGGTGACCACGAACAGCGAACCGTTGTCGCGCACCAGCACCAGCCAGCGCCCGTCCGGCACCTTCAGCGCCACGCCATCGCAACTGTCCGCCGGCAGGCGCGGATCGTCGGCGTCCAGGCAGCGCTTGAGTTCGTGGATGCGTCCGTCCAGGCCAAGCCCGGCGGGCATCTGGCGGATCTGGCCGCCGAGGGCATTGAACTGCGGGTCGAACAGGCCGTAGGCGTCGAAGCTGCGCTCCTCGAAGGCCTGGCTGGCGATCAGCGCATCGTCCAGCTGCTTGCCGCTCATATGGGCGAACAGGTGCTGGCGCTGGGTCAGGGAGTGCCGGGTCAGCTTGTTCAGGTAGCTGGACACCTCAAGGTACAGCACCCCCATGAGGATGCTGCTCCAGGCCACGAACAGGAAACTGTACAGCGCCAGCAAACGGCTGGTGGACGAGCTCCAGCCCTTATGCGGGTTCGGCAATGGCATAGCCGGAGCCCCGCACGGTGCGAATCAGCGGGGTCTGGCCGGGCGCGTCGATCTTCTTGCGCAGGCGACCGATATGCACATCGATCAGGTTGGTGCCTGGGTCGAAGTGATACCCCCAGACCTCCTCGAAGATCATCATCCGGGTGATCACCTGGCCGGAATGGCGCATCAGGAATTCCAGCAGCTTGTACTCGGTGGGCAGCAGGTTCAGGGCCTGCTCGCCGCGCCGGGCTTCGTGGCTGATCAGGTCCAGTTCCAGGTCGGCGACCTGCAGGCGGGTCTGGGTCATGGGCACGCTGTTGCGCCGCAGCAGAACCTCGACCCGGGCCGCCATCTCGTCGGAGGCGAAGGGTTTGGTCAGGTAGTCGTCACCGCCGGCGCGCAGGCCGCGGACCCGCTCGTCGACATCGGAGAGGGCACTGATCATCAGGATCGGCGTGGTGATCTTCAGGTTGCGCAGGGTGGTGACGATGGTCAGGCCGTCGACTTCCGGCAGCATGCGGTCGACGGTGATCAGGTCGTAGCCCCCGGCAATGGCGCGGGCCAGGCCTTCGCGGCCGTTGTCGATCCAGTCGACGTCGAGGCCATGGCTGGAAAGTTCGGCGACGATTTCCTGGCCGGTGACGGCATCGTCTTCGATTGTCAGTACGCGGGGCATGCTTTTACCTGGGCGAAGGTTGGAAATTCGATTGTGCCAAAGAATAGGCAACGCCCGGGTTAAAGGAAATTTATGTTTGGGGGAGCTTCAAGCTTCAAGCTCCAAGTTGTAAGAGAAAAGCGGGACGCGGCGAACCGGCATTTTCTTGCAGCTTGGAGCTTGTGGCTTGCCGCTTTAGAGAGCGACCTTGACGATCCAGCCAGCCGGCGCTTCCACGTCACCGCTCTGGATGCCGGTCAGTTCGGCATACAGCTTCTTGGTCACCGGACCGACTTCGGTCTCGCTGTGGAATACATGCAGCTTGCCGTTGTACTGGATGCCGCCGATCGGGGTGATCACCGCAGCGGTACCGCAGGCGCCGGCTTCCTTGAACTTGCCGATCTCGTCGATCAGCACGTCGCCTTCGACCACGGTCAGGCCCAGGCGCGAGGCGGCCAGTTCCATCAGCGACAGGCGGGTGATGCCCGGCAGCACGGAGGCGGATTTCGGGGTGATGAACTGGTTGTCGGCGGTGATGCCGAAGAAGTTGGCCGAACCCACTTCCTCGATCTTGCTGTGGGTCAGCGGGTCGAGGTAGATGGCGTCGGCGAAGCCTTGCTTCTTGGCTTCGGCGCCCGGCATCAGGCTGGCAGCGTAGTTGCCGCCGACCTTGGCCGCGCCGGTGCCTTGTGGCGCGGCACGGTCGAAGCCGGAGATGACGAAGTTGTGCGGGGTCATGCCGCCCTTGAAGTACGAGCCGACCGGGATGGCGAAGACCGAGAAGATGAACTGCGGCGCGGTGCGCACGCCGATGTTGTCACCCACGCCGATCACGAACGGACGCAGGTACAGGGCGCCCTTGCCGTACGGCGGGACGAAGCGCTCGTTGGCCTTGACCACTTGCTTGCACGCCTCGATGAAGGCTTCGGTCGGCACTTGCGGCATCAGCAGGCGGGCACAGCTGCGGGCCATGCGCGCGGCGTTCTGGTCAGGGCGGAACAGGTTGATCGAACCGTCCTGGCAACGGTAGGCCTTGAGGCCCTCGAAGCATTGCTGGCCGTAGTGCAGGGCAGTGGAGCCTTCGCTGATGTGCAGGACGTTGTCTTCGGTCAGGGTGCCCGCGTCCCACGCGCCGTCGCGCCATACGGAGAGGTAGCGCTTGTCGGTCTTGATGTAGTCGAAGCCCAGCTTGTCCCAGTTAATGCTTTCGTTGCTCATGGCACCCTCGATCTGTTTGGCAATCGCCTGTAGGTCAGGCGGCGCTTCGCGCGCAAGGCGGTCACGATAATACATCCCGTGCAGATCGGAAACGCCTGTCGGCAGATTCGCCGGGACAATTCGTCGTCCATTCGCAGGTGCCGACCTGCGGTCGGATTTTCCTGCCGGGGTGGTAGCCAGGCATTTTTCAGGTTCGAAGTTCCGATCGGAGTCGCCTGCTTTCCATAAGGAATTTGCCGTTTTTAAAAGCCGAAGCCGGCTTTAGCCTGAATGCCCCATTCAAGGACGAGAGGGCTTCATCATGGACGATATTCACTACCAGACAGTCAGCAACCGCGTGCCGCAGTACCTGCTCGACAGCAGCGCGGAGGAGCGCAAGGCCCTGCGCGCGAGGTCGCCGCAGCCGCTGCCGTGGCTGGCCCATGCCAGCGCCACCCGGGCCGACGTGCTGCAGACCTTGCGCGAGGAACACCGTCGCCATCGACGCCTGGCCGGCAAGGTCGAGGGCTTTCTCAAGGACCTGCCCGAGGTCGAGGCCTTCGCCGAGCCGCTGCTGCGCACGGCGCTGAAAAATACCTTGGGTATGGATCTGGATGTGCGCCATACCTTTCTCTTCAATGCCGCCCGGGCGCGGCTTGCCGAGGAGCATCTGGGCGGCAGCGATCCGGTGGTCAAGGCCTTCCAGGCGGTCAAGGCCGCGACCGGCTCGTTGCTGACGGCGGCCTTGCAGAATTTCGAAGCGTTCGAAGCGCAGGCGGGGGGCATGCACGACGAGCGCCGGCCTTCGAGTGTCTTTGCCAGCGCCAGCGGTCAGGCACTGGAGCCCGGCACCCCTGTGGACCTGGCGCCCGAACGCTTCGCGGCGCTGTGCCGCACGCTCGACCTGGGCGGGCAATACCAGCGCCTGATCGAGCGCACATTCGCCCCGCCGCCGACCGGCCAGGAAGCCGCCGAAGCGGCGATGCTCAGGCGCCGGGCCACGTTCAAGGCCTTCGAGCAATCCAGCTTCCGCCTCGAACTGCATCTGGCGTACCTGCGGTCGTGGATCGGCCAGGGCCAGTACGAGCAGTTGCTGGAGGTGGCCAACAACACCCGGGCCAGCGCCACGCTCAGCCGCGCCATGCTGAAATTGTGGGATGTGGAACTCAACGGCGTGGTGGTGTTCTTCCGTCCGCAGCCGGAGGAACAGCCGGTGCGTGACGTGCTGCTGTACATGCCCGACGAGCCCGAGCAGCCGTTTCGCCTGTTCCGCTCGCTGCCGGCGCTGAACCGCTGGATGTGCAAGCGCCTGGGCGATGCCGAGTGGCGCAGGTATTTCCTGCGCTTCATCCCGGCTCGCCAGCGTGACCCGTTGCTGCAGAAGATCCACCGCACGCTCAACCCGAGGGTGTGGAACCCGGGTGGCTGGTATGAAGAGGTGCCCGCCGACAAGCCGGTGCTGCACCTGGGCAGACGCGAGTTCTCCGCACGCCTGTTCGACACCCTGCTGCAACGCAAGATCGCCGTGCTCAAGGACGACGGCCTGTTCCACGCCGTGCCGACGGCAGCCGAGGACCACAAGTCGGCGCAGGACAAGATCGACCACGCCCTGGCGCTGGGCTTCAACGTGCTCAACGTCGCCGCCTTCGTGGTGCCCGGCCTCGGCGAACTGATGCTGGTAGTCAATACCGCCATGCTCGGCTACGAGGTCTACGAGGGCATCGACAGCCTGGCCAAGGGCGAGCGCGAGCAGGCCTGGGCCTATTTCATGGATGTCGCGGAGAACCTGGTGCTGATGGCTGCCATGAGTGCGGCAGCGGCGGCGGCCCACCGTTTTACCGGCAACCTGCCGCTGGCGGTGCGCAGCATGCGTCCGGTGACCCTCGCCGATGGCAGCGTGCGCCTGTGGAAGCCGGACCTGGCCCCCTTCGCCTACGAGATCAGGCTGCCGGCGGATCTCAAGCCCGGCGAAAACGGTCTTTACAGCTACCAGGGCCGTGATTGGCTGGCCCTCGACGGGCGCTATTACTCGGTGCGCACCCTGCTTGGCAGCGAGCCGGGCTACAGCCTGGAACATCCCGAACGGCCCTGGGCCTACGAACCGCCGCTGCGCCACAACGGCAACGGCGGCTGGCTGCATGAGCTGGATACCCCGCAGCAATGGCGCGGGCAGGAACTGTTCGGCCGCCAGGGGCATCGCGAGGCAGTGGTCAGCGAGGCCATGGCCCAGCGCGCCCTGCGCATCAGCGGCATCTCCGAAGGGCAGCTGCGTCATACCCTGGTCAACAACCATCGGCCGCCGGCGCTGTTGACCGACACCCTGCGTCGCCTGTCCCTCGCCGAACGCCACGGCGAATCCTTCGCTGCGGCGGATGCCGCGCAGCAGCCGTCGCTGTCCGCCCAGGGCCAACTGTTGCAGCGCCAGTTCAGCGGCCTGCCTAATCGGGTCGTCGAGGAGATCATCGGCCACGCGGACGGCCATGAACTCAGCGAAATGGCCAGCGCCGAACGCGTGCCCCTGCGCCTGGCCGAAGAAGCGCGGCTCTACCAGCAGCAGGTGCGCATGGCCCGGGCCTGCGAGGGGTTGTACCTGGACGGCGTGGTCAATCTCGACAGCGCGCGCCTGGCCCTGCACCAACTGAGCACGCTGCCGGGCTGGCCGCAGTCGCTGCGCATCGCCCTGCACGATGCTGCCGGGCAAACCCTGGACAGCGTGGGCACGGGCGACGCGGCGCCGAGCGTCCTGGTCTGGCGCGCACAGCCGCCAGCGGTGTTCAACAGCGCCCTGTTCGACGTCCTGCCCGAAAGCGCCCGCAGCCAGCTCGGCGTGCCGGACGCCGCCAGCCTGCGCCAGACCCTGCAGGCGCAAGCCTTGCCGCCGCGTCAGCAACTGCGCCGCTGGTTGGGCATGCAGGCGCTGCGGCCGGGCTTCCGCTCGCCGATGCGCCTGGCCGACGGGCGTATCGGCTACCCGCTCAGCGGCGATGCCCCGCCGTTCTTCACCGAGGACGAACTGCTCGACAAGCTGCGCCTGCTGGAACTGGACGACCTGTATCCCGAAGACGCGCTCTTCGCCCTCCACCGCAGCGGCCTGGACCGCACGGCGATCAACCAGCGGTTGAACCGCGCCCTCGACGAAATGCTCGCGCTGCGCCAGCACCTGGACCGCTGGGTGCTGGACTCCGCCCATGAAGTGCTCAGCCCGTCCCGCCAGCGCAGCCGCGAGCGGATCGGCAACGGCCTGTGGGACCACTGGCGACGCAACACCCTGCCGGAACTGGGCCGGCCGGTGGCGCCGCTGGTGTTGTGGCAAGTGCAACTGGCGGACCTGCCGATCGGCTTGCCGGCGTTCTTCACCGAGCGGGTGCGCGCGCTGCTGCTGGACGAGGTGATCCTGCGTGAGGGCGAAGGTTTCCAGCAGACCATCGGCGAAGCGCCGCTGCTGGCCTTTGCCGAGGAATTCCCCAATCTGCGCACCCTGGACATTCGCGCCGGGCAATGGGAGCCGGGGCTGGCGCAGACCGCAGTGCGGGCCTGGCCGCAGTTGAACGCCGTGGCCCTGCGTGAACTCGGCCACCTGCTCAGCGCCCAGGACTTCAGGGCCCTGGCCAGCCTGCCGCGCCTGCGCTGGCTGGAGCTGCGCGGCAGCCGCGTGCTCGACCTGCCGGCCTCCGCGCTGAATGGCATGACCCTGGATTACCTCGGGCTCGACTGGCTCGACCTGCGGGTCTGGCCGAACTGGCTGGACGCCCTGGCGCTGGAACGGATCGCCTCGCTGTCACTGGTCGGCAACCAACTGACCGAGGTCCCGCGATTGATCCTCGAGGACCCCGAGCCGGCCGTCCGGACCTTGCGCATCGCCGCGCGCGGCAATCAGTTCGGTTACCAGGCCTGTTTCGACATGATCATGGCCGAGCGTTTCCGCGGTCGCTACAGCTTCGACCTGGACCTCTCGCCGGCCATGGCCGACGAGTTGAACCGCCGGGTTAACGAGCGGGTGCAGTTGCAGGAAACGCTGGACGCCTGGGTCAATCCCGTCTCTGCCGACGAGGCGTTGACGCCGCTGCACCAGGCCTACCGGCATCGTATCGCGGCGGTGTTGATGGAGTACTGGCGTGACACCTTGCGCGGTCTCGGCGCGGCGCGCCTGAACCTGGTGGATGCGGTGCTGGCGGACTTTCCGGAGGCGCTGCCGGACTTTCTCACGGCGCGGGTCGACCGTCTCGACCTGACCCGCTTCGACGCCGAGCCGGCGGTGTTGCAGCGCTTCGTCAGCCAGTTCCCGAACCTCATCGAACTGTCGCTGGTCGGTGGCCTGCCGGCCTTGCAGGCGGTGCCGGAATTCCTCACCGGCTTCCCCAACCTGCGCGAGCTGGGCCTGGTGCGCATGGGCATGACCATCGACCAGGCGGCCATGGAAGTCTTTGCCCGCATGCCGATGCTGTCGTCGCTGCAACTGGACGGCAACCGCCTGGGCGAGATTAATGATGTGTCGATGTTCGACCAGCGTTTCCTCGGCTTCCTCGGCCTGGCGCAGATGGACATCGCGGCCTGGCCGGCCTGGCTGAACAACCTGCTGCCCCATGGCATCGAACTGCTCGGCCTGGACGACAACCTGCTCACCGAACTGCCGGCGCAGATCCTCGAAAACCGCCGCACCGAGGCCGGTGTGGTGGAAATCTCGCTGCACAACAATCCACTGACCCGGGCGACCATGATCGCGGCGCATACCTCGCAGCACTTCAACCGGCCGTACAACTTCACCATGACCTTGCCGGAGGATATCGAGGCGATGCCGCGGGAGGTGCACGCGTCCGACTCCGAAGACGACAGCGGTTCGCCGGGCACCGAACAGACCTGGATGTCGGACGAGGACCCCGCCGCCACCTGGGAGACCGGCGACGTCGCCGAGGATGCCCGGCACGAGACGCTGTGGACCACGCTCGCGGCGCGGGGCGACGCGACGTCGTTGCTGGCGCTGGTCTCGCGCCTGCGTTTCAGCGCCGACTACCGCACCGGCAATACCCGCGAGGAGCTGGTGGAGCGGGTGTGGAGCGTGCTGGAGGCTGCCGGCGCCGACGAAGAGCTGCGGGCGACCCTGAACGGCATGGCCCAGGAGCCGGTGGAGCAGGTGCACAATCACGACACCTGCCCTGACGGCATCCGCATGGAGTTCAACCAGATGGAGCTGCTGGTGCATACCCGCCAGGCCCTGCGCGAGATCCCCGAGGACAATCGCGGGCCGGCGCTGTTCCGCCTGATGCGCGGGATCTTCCGTGCCCAGCGTCTGGACCAGATCGCCCGGCTCCGGGCTGGCGGGCGCGACGAAGCCGAAGTGCGCCTGGCCTATCGCCTGCGCTGGGCCGAGCAGTTGGAGCTGCCGTTGCCGCCTCGGGGCATGCTGTACCGGCGGGTGGCGGATATCGCGCCGGGCGAGCTGGACCAGGCCCTGATCCAGTTGCAGATGGAGGAAGCCGGGGCGGGCCTGCAGGCCTTTGCCGCGGACTGCGACTTCTGGGTGGCCTGGCTGCGCGAGACCTATGCCGAGCGGTTCAAGGCCCTCAAGGATGGCTACGAGGCCGCAGTGCTCGGCACCATCGACGTCTATCCGAATGACACGGCGGAACAGTCGGCGGCGCGGATCCGTGCGCTGGAGGACAAATTCAAGCGCGATGAGCGGGAACTGCTGGAGCGCTTGACGCTGGAGCAGGCGCTGGCCGGGAACTGAGTCGTTGTTTCGAGCCTCATCGCTGGCAAGCCAGCGATGAGGCCCGAAAGGGCAACCAGTCCCTCCGGGAACCCCGACCCTTTTTAAAACCTGTCAGCCTCTCTTTAGCCTGAACGCCCCATTCACGGACGAAAAGGTTTCACCATGGACGATATCCACTACCAGACTGTCAGCCAGCGCGTGCCCCAGCGCCTGGTCGACAGTTCCGCCGAACAGCGCCAGGCCCTGCGCAACAAGGTTCCGCCAGCGATGCCCTGGCTGGAAGAGGCCAGCGGCAACCTGCTCCAGGTGATTGCCGCGCTGGACGAGGAGTACCCGCGCCACCAACGGCACGCCCAGGCCGTGGCTACGGTGCTGGAACAGTTGCCCAATGCCGAGGCGTTCGCCGAACCCTTGCTGCGCGAAGCCTTGAAAAATACCTTCGGCCTCGACCTCGATGTCCACCGCACCTTCCTGTTCAATGCTGGCCGTGCGCGCATCGCCGAGTCCCACCTGAGCACTGCCGACCCGGTGGTACGGGCCTTCCAGGCGGTGAAAGCGGCAACCCAGTCGCTGCTGCGCAGCGCGCTGCAGAACTTCGAGGCCTTCGAAGCGGAGGAGGGTGGTATGCAGGCCGATCGCCGGCCCGCGAGGATTTTCTTCAGCGACAACGGACTGGCTGCCGAGCCGAGCCGGGATGTCGATCTGGTTCCCGAACGCTTCGCCGCGCTGTGTCGCAGCCTGGACCTGGGCGCGCGCTATCAACGCCTGATCGACCAGGCATTCAGTCCCGAACCGGTCGGGGACGAAAGCGCCGAGGCCGCCGCCAGCAATCGCCAGGCCCGCTTCAAGCTGCTGGAGCAGTCAAGCCTGCGCCTGGAGCTGCATCTGGCGCGCCTGCGCGGGCAGATCGACCAGGCCTGCTACGAAGAACTGCTGGAGGTGGCGAAGAACGGCAAGGCCGAGGGGGATCTGGAGCGCAGCGTCCTGCGCCTGTGGGACGTGGAGTTGACCGGCATCGTCCTGTTCTTCCGCCCGGGGCGCCTGGGGGTGTACATGCCCGACGAGCCGCAGCAGCCGCTGCAAACCTTCCCTCACCTGCAGGCATTCCATGCCTCGTTGCGCGAGCGCCTGAAGGACCCTGCCTGGCGCAACTATTTCCTGCGCTTCATCCCCGCCCGCCAGCGCGACCCGCTGCTCGCCAGGATCCAGCGCACCCTGTTTCCCAAGGTGTGGAATGCCGGCGGCTGGTACGAGGAACGCTACGATCCCGAGGCCGTGCTGGGCCTGGACAAGCAGGCGTTCAGCGCGCCGCTGTTCAACGTCCTGCTGCAACGCAAGATGCTCGCCCTGCGCGACGATGGCCTGTTCCACGCCGTGCCCACGGCGGTGGAGGACCACAAGTCGACCCAGGACAAGATCGACTACTACCTCGGCGTCGGTTTCAACGTGCTCAATGTGGCGGCCTTTGTCGTGCCGGGGCTGGGTGAGGTGATGCTCGCAGTCAATGCGGCGCTGCTCGGCTACGAGGTCTACGAGGGCTTCGACAGCCTGGCCAGGGGCGACCGCGAGGCGGCCTGGGGCTATTTCATGGATGTCGGGGAGAACCTCGCGATCATCGCCGCCCTCGGTGCCGCCGGAGCAGCGGCCCATCGCTTCAAGGGCAACCTGCCGCTGGCCGTGCGCAGCATGCGCCCGGTGACCCTGGCCGACGGCAGCGTGCGCCTGTGGCAGCCCGACCTGTCGCCCTTTGCCTACGAGATCCGCCTGCCGGCCGGGCTGAAGGCCGATGCCGACGGGCTGTACAGCTTCCAGGGGCGCCAGTGGCTGAACCTCGACGGCCAGTATTACTCGGTACGTGCGTTGCTGGGCGAGGAGGGCCATGGCCTGGAGCACCCGCGCCGCGCCGGGGCCTACGCGCCCAGGGTGCAGCACAACGGCAACGGCGGCTGGCTGAGCGAGCTGGATACCCCGGAGCAATGGCGCGGGATGGAGCTGTTCCGCCGCCAGGGCCCGCTGGAAGCCAGGGTCTCCGAGGAAATGGCCGGCAATGCCCTGCGCATCAGCGGCGTGACCGAATCGGAACTGCGCCAGACCCTGGTGGACCGCCATCGCCCGCCGGCGCTGCTCACCGACACCCTGCGCCGCCTGGCTTTGGCGGAAACCTCCGGCGCCGACACCTTCGCCGCCGACTACAAGGCCGCGCAAGCCCCGCTGTCATTGCCGGCAATGGCCTTGCAACGGCAATTCCGCAGCCTGCCCCATGTCATCCTCGAAGAAATCGTCGGCGCCGCGAGCGCCGCCGAAACCGGCGAAATGACCACCTCCGGGCGCGTGCCCCTGCGCCTTGCCGATGAAGCACGGATCTACCAGCAACAGGTGCGCATCGCCCGGGCCTGCGAGGGCCTGTACCTGGACCGGGAAATCAGCCTGGACAGCGCGCGCCTGATGCTCCACTCACTGCAAAGCCTGCCGCACTGGCCGGCGAAGCTGCGCATCGGCCTCTACGACGGCTGGATCGAAGGCCCGCGGCTGGCCGGCATCGGCGAGGGCGATGAGCCGGAACTGGGGGTGATCTGGAACCGCCAGTTGCCGGGAGATTTCTGCCGTGCGCTGTTCGACAACATCCCCGGCGTCTACCGCGAGCGCCTCGGCCTGGCCGATGCCGGCACGCTGTGGCGCAAGCTGCGCGAGCTGCGCCCGTCGCGTCAGCGGCTGCGCCAGTGGCTGGGCCTGGCTGAAATCAAGCCGGCGTTTCGCTCGCCCATGCGCCTGGCCGACGGCCGTCTCGGCCATCCGCTCAGCGGCCGCGGCCAGGCCTTCTTCACCGAGGACGAACTGCTCGACAAGCTGCGCATGCTGGAACTGGAAGAGGTGCATGTCGAGGATGCCCTGCAGGCGCTGTACCGCAGCGGCATGGACCGTGTGGCGATCAATACGCGCCTGAACACCCTGCTCGGCGAGTTGCTGGAGTTGCGCGACGCCCTGGACCGCTGGGCCCTGGGGTCGGCCAGCGAACACATGACCCTGCGCCGCCAGCGTGGCCGCGAGCGCATCGGCCTGGCGGTGTGGGAGCACTGGCGGCGCAGCATCCTGCCCGAACTCGGCCAGCCGGCCTCGCGCCTGATCCTGTTCCAGGTCTCGCTGGCGGACTTCCCGACCGACCTGCCGGCGTTCTTCCGCCAGCGGGTGCGCTCGATGCTGCTGGATGAGGTGATCCATACCGACGGGCTGTCCCACGAACAGATGATCGGCGACAGCCAGTTGCAAGCCTTCGCCGCCCACTTCCCCGAGCTGACCGCCCTGGATATCCGCCGTGGTCACTGGAACATGGGCCTGCCGCAGATGCTCACCCGGGCCTGGCCAAAGCTCTCGGCCCTGGGCCTGCGCGAGATCTTCATTTTTCTCGCCGAGCAGGACTTCAAGGCGCTGTCTGCCCTGAAGCAACTGCGCTGGCTCGACCTGCGCGGCATGCAATTGGTCGATATGCCCGACACGGCTCTCGATGGCCTGACCCTGGACTACCTGGGCCTCGACTGGATGGGCCTGCAGACCTGGCCGCGCTGGCTGCACAACGGGGCCCTGGCGCGGATCGGCGAGCTGTCGCTGCTGGGCAATCACCTTAGCGAACTGCCCTCGGCGATCCTGCGCAACGCCGAGGCGGTGGAGCACCCTACGCGGGTGATCCTGTTGGGCAACCGCTTCGCCTTCCAGGCCCTGCTCGACCTGCGCCTGGCCCAGCGCTTCCTGCAACGCTTCACCTTCGAACTGGGCCTGACCATGACCATGGAATACGAGCTGAACCGGCGTATCCAGGAGCGCACGCAATTGTGCGATGTGCTGGAGGCCTGGGTCGATGCGCCGGCCGAAGGCGATACGGTGGTGGCGCCCGAACGCCTGGCCTATCGCAACCGGATCAGCATGGCGTTGCTCGAATACTGGCGCGACAGCCTGCGCGGCGAAGGCGTTGCCCTGTTGTCCCTGGAAGACGTGGCCCTGGACCACTTCCCCGAAGCGCTGCCGGCGTATTTCTACGACCGCGTGCGGCGCCTCGACCTGACCCGTTTCACCGCCTTGGAAACGGTGCTCGAGCGCTTTATCCGGCAGTTCCCGCAATTGGCGGAGCTGTCGTTGATCACCGGCGAACCGGCCTTGCGGCGGGTGCCGGAAAGCCTGGAAGGGTTCACCAACCTGCGCGAGCTGGCCCTGGTGCGCATGGGCCTGACGGTCGATCAGGCGGCCATGGAGCGCTTCGCCCGCATGCCGGTGCTGTCCTCGCTGCAACTGGATGGCAACCGCCTTGGCGAAATCACCGATGTGTCGATGTTCAACCAGCGCTACCTGACCTTCCTCGGCCTTGGGCAGATGCAGATCGCCGCCTGGCCGGAGTGGCTCAGCGAACTGCTGCCCCATGGCATCGAACAACTGAACCTGGATGACAATCTGCTGACCGAACTGCCGGCGCAACTGCTGGACAACCACCGCATGGTGGACGGCGCCACGGAAATCGTCCTGCACAACAACCCGCTGAGCCGCGACACCATGATCCGTGCGCACACCTCGCAGCGCTACAACCGTCCCTACTCCTTCACCATGGACCTGCCGGCGGACATCGCCGAGATGGGGCCGGATATGCACTCCTCGGACTCCGAAGGGGCCTTTTCCCCGGAGGATGCCGATCCGGTGCAGGACAATCCGGCCGAGGTCTGGCGCACCGATGATGCCGGGCAGGACGAACGCAACCAGGCGATCTGGGAAGGCCTGCGTGGCGGCGAAGACGCCGGATCCTTGCTCGGCCTGATCATGCGCCTGCGCCACAGCGCCGATTACCGGACCCTCAACACCCGCACGGAGCTGGTGGAGCGGGTGTGGAAGGTGCTGGCGGCGGCGCAGGCCGATACGGAACTGCGCCTGGCCCTCAATGGCATGGCCGAGGAGCCGCTGCGCCAGGTGCAGCGCCACGACACCTGTCCCGACGGGATTCGCCTGGAGTTCAACCAGATGGAACTGCAGGTCTACACCCACCAGGCCCTGCGCGACATTCCCGAGGCCAACCGCGGGCCGGTGCTGTTCCGCCTGATGCGCAGTGTGTTCCGTGCGCAGACCCTCGACCGCCTGGCGCGGGAGCGCGCCGCCGGCCGGGACGAAGCCGAGGTGCGCCTGGCCTATCGCTTGCGCTGGGCCGAGCAGCTTGAACTTCCCCTGCCGCCGCGGGGCATGCTGTACCGCAGCGATGCCGATATCGCCCCGGGCGAATTGAACCTGGTACTGGCCTGGATGCAGGCGGAAGAGGCCGGGCCGGGTTTCCTGCAGTTTGCTGCGCAGTGCGATTTCTGGGCCGCCTACCTGCGCGAAGCCTTCCCCGAGCGCTTCAAGGCGCTCAAGGACACCTTCGAGGCGGCGGTGCTGGACGTGACCGATACGGGCGTGGATGAATCGGCCGAGCACTCGGCGGCGCGGATCAGGGTGCTCGAAGACAAGTACAAGGCCGATGAAAAGGCCTTGCTGGAGAGCCTGACCTTCGAGCAGTCGCTGGCGCAGCATTGATCCATCCGATGTCCGGCGTGGGCTCTGTGGCAGAGTCCACGTCGTTCGCACTTCCTCCGGGAACCCTGGCCCTTTTCAAAACCCGCGCCCCGGTCATTAGCCTGAACGCCCGATTTCAAGGACGAGAGGGCTTCACCATGGCCGATACAGCCACACCCGATATCCATTACCAGACCGTCAGCCGGCGCGTTCCGCAGCACCTGGTGGACAGCCCGGCGCAGTACCGCCTGGCCCTGCGCGCCAGCGTGCCGAAACCCATGCCCTGGCTGCACGGGCAACCCGAGGTGCTCGCCGCCCTGCAGGACGAACAGCAACGTCACCAGGCCCTGGCCGCTTCGGTAGACGGCTTCCTCGCCCAACTGCCCGACGCCCGGGCATTCGCCGAACCGCTGCTGCGCGACGCCTTGAACAGTACCTTCGGCCTCGACCTGGATGTGCGCCATACCTTTCTCTTCAATGCCGCGCGGGCGCGGGTCGACGAGGCGCGCCTGAGCGGCAGCGACCCGGTGGTCCGCGCCTTCCAGGTGGTGAAGGCGGCGACCCAGCCCCTGTTACTGGCGGCCCTGCAGAATTTCGAAGCCTTCGAGGCCGAACCGGACGGGATGCGCGACGACCGCCGGCCGTCGAGCATCTTCGCCAGCGACAGCGGCGAGGTGCTGGCGCCGAGCCGGGATATCGACCTGCTGCCGGAGCGCTTCGCCGGCCTGTGTCGCCGCCTGGACTTGGGCGAGCGCTACCAGCGCCTGATCGAGGCGGTGTTCCAGCCGCGGCCCGGGGAAGGGCAGACCGTGGAAAGCGCAACCCGCGAGCGCCGCGAGGTGTTCCGCCGGTTCGAGCAATCCAGCCTGCGCCTGACCCTGCACCTGGCCCGCCTGCGTTCGTGGATCGACCAGGCGCTGTACGAGGACCTGCTGGCCGCGGTCAAGGACGAAGCGCCGGCCAGCGCCCTGTTTCTCTGGGAAGTGCAGCTCAATGGCGTGGTCCTGTTCCGCCGTGGCGAGGCCTTGGTGGTCTATATGCCGGACGAGCCGCAGCAGCCGCTGCAGGTCTTCCAGTCCCTGGACGCTTTCCATGCCTCGTTGCGCGAGCGCCTGAAGGACAGCGCCTGGCGCGATTACTTCCTGCGTTTCGTCCCGGCCCGCGAGCGGACCCATCTGTTGCAACGCATCCACAGCCACCTGTACCCCAAGGTATGGAATGCCGGCGGCTGGTACGAGGAGCAGTTCGACGCCAGGGCGTCCCTCGGCCTGGGCAGCAAGGCCATGGACAGGCCGCTGTTCGACTTTCTCCTGCAGCGCAAGATCGCCGCGCTCAAGGACGACGGGCTGTTCCATGCGGTGCCCACGGCCGCCGAGGACCACAAGTCGCTGGAAGACAAGGTCAGCTACTTCCTGAGCGTCGGCCTGAACGTGCTCAATGTCGCGGCCTTCGTGGTCCCGGGCCTGGGGCTGGTGATGCTCGGGGTCAATGCCGCGCTGCTCGGCTACGAGGTCTACGAAGGCTTCGACAGCCTCGCCAAGGGCGAGCGCGAGGAGGCCTGGGGCTATTTCATGGATGTCGCGGAAAACCTTGCGGTCATGGCCGCCCTGGGTGCGGCGGGGGCCATCGCCCATCGCTTCGAGGGCAACCTGCCGCTGGCGGTACGCAGCATGCGCCCGGTCACCCTGGCTGACGGCAGCGTGCGCCTGTGGAAGCCCGACCTGCGGCCGTTTGCCTACGACGTCGAATTGCCGGCCGGCCTGCAGCCCGGCGACAACGGCCTGTACCCGTGGGAAGGGCGCCAGTGGTTGCAACTGGACGGGCGCTATTACTCGGTGCGCAGCCTGCTCGGCAGCGAAACGGGTTATGTGCTCGAGCACCCGACACGACCCGACGCCTGGCGGTTGCCGTTGCGGCATAACGGCAATGGCGGCTGGCTGCACGAGCTGGATGCCCCGCAGCACTGGCGCGGCGAAGAGCTGTTCCGCCGGGCCGGGGTGCTGGAGGCGGAGGTCACCGCGCAGATGGCGCAACGCGCCTTGCGTGTCAGCGGGGTCAGCGAAGCCGAGCTGCGCCGCAGCCTGATGGATAGCCGCAGTCCGCCTGCGCTGCTCAGTGACAGTCTGCTGCGCCTGGCCATGGCCGATGCCCTGGGCAAGTTCGGCCTGGGGGATATCGCCAGCCTGCCCGATACCCTGGACGGCGAATTGTTCGCCCATGCCTATCGCAGCCGCCTGCCTGAGCTGTCGCCTGCGGGCAAGGTGGTGCAGCAGCAGTTCGAACGCTTGCCGCCGCGGGTCATCGAGGAAATCATCGGTGCCGCGACCGCGCCGCAGATCCAGGAAATCGCCAGTACCGGCCGCCTGCCCTTGCCCGTTGCCGAGGAAGCGCGCCTGTACCAGCAACAGGTGCGCATGGCCCGGGCCTGCGAAGCGCTGTACATGGATATCGAGGCCAATCCCGATGGCGCCAGGCTGCTGTTGCATGCCTTGGCGCAACTGCCGGGCTGGCCCGCCGACCTGCGCATGAGTGTCCACGAAGACGCCCTCGAAGGCCGGTGCCTGGCCCGGATCGGCAGCGGTGAGGCCGCTGAAATCGCCGTGCCCTGGCGTCAGCAGGTCCCTCGCGATTTCTGCCGTACGCTGTTCGACGCCATCCCCCAGGCAACCCGTGAGCAGCTTGGCCTGACCGACGCCGCGACCCTGCGCGGCAAGTTGCAGGAACAACCGCTGCCGCCGCGCCAGCGCCTGCGCCAGTGGCTGGAGATGCAGGCGGTCAAGCCGGGCTTTCGCTCGCCATTGCGCCTGGCCGACGGGCGCATCGGTTATCCCCTCAGCGGGCGCGGCGAGCCGTTCTTCACCGAGGACGAATTGCTCGACAAGCTGCGCCTCCTGGAGCTGGACGATCTGTATCCCGAGGATGCCCTGCAAGCTCTTTATCGCGCCGGTCTGCAGCGCCCGGCCATCGCCGCGCGGCTGCACCAGGTGCTGGACGAGAGGCAGGCCCTGGGCGAATTCCTCGACCGCTGGGCCCTGGAGTCCGCCCAGCAGACGTTGGGCGAAGGGCGCCAGCGCAGCCGCGCGCGCATCGGCGAGGCGCTGTGGGCGCACTGGCGCGGCAACCTGCTGCCGGAGCTGGGGCGTCCGCCCGTGGCGCTGATCCTGCATCAGGTCCAGTTGGCGGATCTGCCGGCGCAACTGCCGTTGTTCATCCGCCAGCGGGTCTCGGCGCTGTTGCTCAGCGAAGTCATGCAGCAGGAGGGCAACAGCCACGAGCGGCTCATCGGCGAGCGGACCCTGCAAGGCCTGGCCCGGCAGTTCCCGGCGCTGACCACCCTGGACATCCGCGGCGGGATCTGGGGCCCGAGCATGGTCCAGAACGTCGCGCGGGTCTGGCCGAACCTGGTGTCCTTGGGCTTGCGCGAGCTCATGGCGAACCCGGGCTACACCGACCTGCGCACGCTGTCGCGCCTGCCGCGCCTGCGCTGGCTGGAACTGCGCGGCAGCCGTTTGCTCGACATGTCGTTGCCGGTCATGGACGGGGTCAACCTGGAATACCTGGGCATGGACTGGATGGACCTGCGCGAATGGCCGCGCTGGCTGGACAGCGCCACCCTGTCGCGGATCGGCAATCTGTCGATGGCCGGCAACCAGCTCACTGAAGTCCCTGCCGCCATCCTCGATGAGGTGGGTTCAGCGTCCGGGCGCCTGACCCGCATCGTGCTGCGCGACAACCCCTTCTGTTGCCAGGCGCTGCTCGACCTGCGGGTGGCCGAGTATTTCCGCAGTCGCTTCGCCTTCGATCTGGGTTTGCCGCGCGCGCTGATGGCCGAACTGAACCAGCGCATCAGCGAGCGCGCTCAATTGCAGATGGCGCTGCAGACCTGGAGCGATAATCCCGCGCCGAGCACGGTAGCGGGCTATCGCTCGCGGATCGCCCGGTTGCTGATCGGCTACTGGCGGGAAAACCTGTATTCGCCGAGTGCGGCGCTGCTCTATCTGGAGGATGTGGTCCTCGCCGACTTTCCCGACAACCTGCCGGCGTTCCTCGTGGAGCGTGTACGGCGCATCGAGCTGACCCGCTTCGATGCGCGGGGCGGCAGCCTTGAAGCGTTCCTCCGGCCGTTCGCCAACCTTACCGAAGTGTCGCTGGTGAGCGGACAGCCCGCCCTGGCCGCCGTTCCCGAATTCCTGGTGAACCTGCCGGGGCTGAGCGAGCTGGCCCTGGTGCGCATGGGCATGACCATCGACCAGGCGGCGATGGATGCCTTCTCCCGCATGCCTCGCCTGACCTCGTTGCAGCTCGATGGCAACCGCCTGGGTGATATCCATGATGTGTCGATGTTCCAGGCGCGGTTTTTCGACTACCTCGGCCTGGCCAACATGGGCATAGCCGTCTGGCCGGCGTGGCTCAACGGGTTGCTGCCGCGCCATATCGAACTGCTCGGCCTGGACGACAACCAGCTCACCGAACTGCCGATCCAGCTGACCGAGAACCGCTACGTCGCCGACGGCTCGGTGGACATCTCCCTGCGCAACAACCCGCTGAGCCGGCAGACCCTGATCGACGCCTACACCTCGCAGCATGCCAACCGGCCTTACTCCCTGACCATGGACGTGCCCGAGGATATCGCCGCCATGGATGCGCGGATTCACTCCTCGGATTCCGAGGTGTCCGACCTGCCATCGGACGAGACCAACCTGTCGGACGACGACCCGGCGCTGGCCTGGCTTACCGGCGATGCTGAAATCGACGCGCCCAACCAACTGACCTGGATCAGCCTCGCCACCCAGGCCGATGCCGAGGCCCTGCTGCGCCTGGTCACACGCTTGCGGCGCAGTGCCGACTACCGCGCGCCGAACACCCGGGGCGAACTGATCACCCGGGTCTGGACGGTACTGGCGGCGGCCGAGCAGGATGCCGAGTTGCGCCTGACCCTCAACGGCATGGCCGAAGAACCGCTGCAGCAGCTGCACAACCAGGACACCTGCTCCGATGGCATTCGCCTGGAGTTCAACCAGATGGAACTGCTGGTGCATACCCGCCAGGCCTTGCGCGATATCCCCGCGACCAACCGCGGCCCGGCGCTGTTCCGCCTGATGCGCGGGATCTACCGGGCGCAGACCCTTGACCGCATCGCCCGCGAGCGCGCCCACGGCCGCGATGAAGCGGAGGTGCGCCTGGCCTACCGGCTGCGCTGGGGCGAGCACCTGGACCTGCCATTGCCGCCGCGGGCCATGCTCTATCGCAGCGAGGCGGATATCGCCCCGGGTGAACTGGAGCAGGCCCTGAACCAGTTGCTCCAGGAAGAGCGCGGGCCGGGCCTCACGGCCTTCGCTGCCGACTGCGACTTCTGGGTGGCCTACTTGAGGGAGGTGTTCGCCGATCGCTTCCGGCTGCTCAAGGACCAGTACGAACAGGCGGTGCTGGAGGTCACCGACCTGTATCCGGATGACGAGCCCGGGCAGATCGCGACAAGGATTCGCGCGTTGGAGGACAGGTTCAAGCGTGATGAACGGGCGTTGCTGGAACGGCTGACCCTGGAGCAGGCGATGCTTGGCAACTGAGGTGCCCTTGCGGGCCTCATCGCTGGCAAGCCAGCTCCCACAGTGTCCGCGTCGACCACAGATCTTGTGGACCGCCGTACTGCAGCGATGAGGCCCGACAGGTGTTATCTATATGCCCCGAACCCCACCCCCATGCTGGCTAGGCTGGAGCGCCCAATCAGCAAGGAAGGTGGTTCATATGTCCCCATCGGAACACTCCCGGCAACAGCAAGCCTACGCCGTCATCGAGCAGCAGACCCCGCCGTGGCTGCTGTCGGCCGAGGCGCGCCAGGTCGGGCGCACGCAAGGCCTGGCGGCCATCCCCTGGTACACCCGCGCGCTCGCCGATATGCCCGACGTGGTCGCCCGCCTGCAGGACGATTACCGCGAGCACAGCGCCCTGGCCACACAGGTCGGGCAGTGGCTGGGCAGCCTCGACGACCCCGAGGCCTTCGCCGAGCCCTTGCTCAGGTCCGCCCTGCACGGCGCCTTCGGCCTCGACCTGGATGTGCGCAATACCTGGCTGTTCCACCCCCGGCGCATGCAGCACGACGATTCCTTCATCACCGCGTCGCGCGACTGGGCAGTGGAGAATTTCAAGGCCTATCGCCTGGCCTGTCGGCCGCTGCTCAGCGTTGCCCTGCAGAATTTCGAAGCCTGGGAGTGCGAACCCGGCGGCATGGACCTGCCGGTGACCAAGGCGCGGATCTTCAGCGTCACTCCCGGCCAGGCGCTGTGGGAAGGCCAGACCCTGGACATCGCCCCGCAACGCTTCGCCCAGGTGTGCCGTGAACTGGACCTGGGCAGCCTGTTCCAGACCCATATCGCCCAGGCCTTCGATCCGCGCCTGCCCGGCGCAGACGACCCCGCCGCCCGGGTCCGGCGCCAGGAAGCCTTCAAGCGTCATGAACAGTCCGGCCTGCTGCTGCACCTGCATCTGGCGCGGATGCGCGACCGTCTCGACCCGGCGCTGTATCGCGCGGCGGTGCGGGTCCTGCACAACCGCGAAGCGAGCATCGACGGCGTGGCGGTGACTTGCTCCTGCCTGAGCCTGTGGCAGGTCGAACTCAATGGCATCCTGCTGTTCGGCGCGGACCGCAGCCGCCGCGATGGGCCGGACCGGATCATCGTGCATATCCCCGACGACCCCGTCGAGCCGCTGCGCCAGTACGAGTCCTTTCTCGACTTCGCCAGTCACCTGCGTGATCGCCTGCTGCAGCCGGATTACCAGCAGTTCTTCCAGCGCTTCATCCCGCTGCGGCATCGCGCCTCGGTCCTGGAAAAACTGCGCCAGGCCTTCCACCCCAAGGTCTGGAACCCGGGTGGCTGGTACGAGGAAAGCCTGGATCCCCAGGCCTGGCTGCCGTTTCGTGAAACCACCCTCGACGGCCTGCTGATGCCGACCCTGCTGCGCCGCCGTATCGCTGCGCTCAAGGCCGACGGCTTGTACCTGGTGGTGCCGACGGCGGTGGAGAACCACAAGAGCCTCGAGGACAAACTGCGCTACTTCGCCGACGCCGGGCTGACCGCCCTGAACGCCCTGGCCTTCGCGGTGCCGGTGGTGGGCGCGGCGATGATGCTGTTCAGCACGGTGCAACTGGTCCATGAGGTCTACGAAGGCATCGGTGAATGGAGCCGCGACGAGCGCGAGCAGGCCTGGGCCTACCTGTTCGATGTGCTGGAGAACGTCGCGCTGGTCGCCGCCCTGGCCGGCAGCGGTGCGCCCCGGCCCGGCACCGCCGCCCGCGAGTTGCCGGTGTTGCCCGAGGGCCTGCATCCGGTGCGCCTGGCCGACGGCGGGACGCGCCTGTGGAACCGTGACCTCAAACCGTTCGCCCACGACATCATCCTGCCCGCTGACCTGCTTCCCAACGCCCGCGGGCTGTACGAGTATCAGGGCAAACAGTGGCTGGCCCTCGGTGGCCAGCATTATTCGGTGTTGTTTCGCCAGGACGGCACCTCGTTCATCGAGCATCCGTCGCGTGTCGATGCCTGTCAGCCGGCGCTGTTCCAGCATCCTGGTGGCGGCTGGCTGCACGAGGTGGACCAGCCGCAGCAATGGTCGGGGCTGGCGCTGTTCGAGCGCCTTGGGCCGGCAGCACGGAGGCTGGACGCCACCCGGGCCGGGGAGTCGCTGCTGATCAGTGGCTGCCACGAGTCCGAGCTGCGCCGCGCGCTGATGGACGGCCAGCCGGCACCGGCGCTGCTGACCGAAACGCTGGAGCGGCAGAGGATCCATCGTGAGGTGGAGGAGAGCGGTGAGGCGCAGGAACGGAACACATTCTCGCGCCTGTTCGACAGGCGCTATCAGGCCTCCTTCGCTCCGGCCAACCCGGCGCAGAGCGTGATCCTGCGCGACTTCGGTGGCCTGCCGCGACGGCTGGTGGACGAGTTGCTGGCGCATGCCAGCCACGCAGAGCTGACCCTGATCGAAGCGCAGCAACGGGTGCCGCCGCGCCTGGCCGACGAGGCCCGTTTCCATCTGCAGAACGTGCGCCTGGCACGGGCCTATGAAGGGCTGTTTCTGCCCGTGCTGGAGAACAATGACTGCACCCGCCTGGTCCTGCACAGCCTGGCTGGCCTGCCGGGCTGGCCCGAGGAGTTCCGCCTGGAGATCCGCGCCCTGCGCGACAACGGGCCGTTGCTCGACGGGATCGGACCGTCGCCTGCGGTGCACCGGCGGGTGCTGGTGAAGACCGCCGAGGGCTACCGGACCGCCGAAGAGCCGGAAGTGGCAGCCGCGGACCTGTTCGCCGTGGTCCTGCGCACCCTGACCTCGGTGCAGCGCCAAGCCTTGGGACTAACTGCCTCCGACACCGCGTCGGCCTTGCGCGCCAGGGTCTTGCAGCGTCCCTTGCAACGCCCGGCGTTGCGTAAGGTCCTGCAGATGCAGCCGATCCGCCCGGGCATGCGCTCGCCCATGCGCCTGGCCAACGGCCGCCCTGGCTATCCCCTGAGCGGGCATCCGCAACTGCCCGCGGTGGTCAGCGAAAACACCCTGCTGGACCGTATTCGCCTGCTGGAACTGCCGGATATCTTCGCCCATGACCTGTTGCAGCAACTGCGCGGCATCGGCCTGGACGACGCGGTGATTGATGCGCGCCTGGTCGCCCTGCTCGAAGAGCGCGAGCAGATGCGCCAGTTGCTGCCGGCGGGGGAGGCGCCGCACCAGGCCGGCGACAGCGAGCCGGCCCTGAGCGACCGCCAGTTGATCGAACTGGCGCTGTGGCAGCATTGGCGGGACAACCTGCTGCCGGAGATCGGCCGCAGCAACGTGCCGCTGCGTCTGTTCGCGGTCTCGCTGGAATCCTTTCCCGAGCAGTTGCCGGCGTTCTTTCGCGATCGGGTACAGGCGCTGGAGCTGTCCCGCGTAGCAGTGCCGCCGGCGATCATGACCCCGGGCGCGGATGGCGTGCTGCGTTTCGAAGACCGCCTGCAACAGTTGCTGCGCGGCTTTCCCCGGGTCACCCGGCTGGAGATCGACGGCGGCGAAGGGCGCTCGCTGTACGACCTGCCGCGCACCATCGTCGGCGCCTATCCGCGCCTGAGCGAATTGCGCCTGCTCAACCTGCACCTGCCCCTCGGTCAGGAACTGCTGGACGAACTCTGCCGCCTCGGCGAGTTGCGCCACCTGGATCTCAGCGGTAACCGCCCGAGCCACCTGCCGGTGCACCTGAGCAACGGGCCGCAGCTGGAATTCCTTGGCCTCGATCGCCTCGGCCTGGAAGACTGGCCGGAATGGCTGGACAGAGACCTGCTCGACGGTATCGAACGGATTTCCCTGCGCGACAACCGCCTGACCGGCCTGCCGCCGCACCTGCGCGACAATCCGCCGCAAGCCGCGCGCTCCACCTGGATCTCCCTGCGCGGCAACCTGTTTTCCCTGCAGACCTTGATCGCTATCCGCAGCAGTGCCTGGAGCGGCCGGCGGTTTCACTTCGACCTGCATTACCCGCAGAGCGTGGAAAACATCGTCGCCAACCGCATGTTCGAGCGCGAGCAACTGTCCACCGCCATCGAGCGCTGGCTGGATATCTCGCGGCGCGACGCCACGCTGGAGGGCACGCGGATCATCGCCCGGCGTTCGTTTGGCGACGCCTTGCTGGCCGACTGGTCGGCCCAGGCCGAGGGCTCGGTACTGCGCTCGCTGGCGCTGGAGGATGTGCGCCTGGATGACTTTCCCGATCCGTTGCCGGCGTTCTACCTGGAGCGGATCAATCGCCTGGAACTGGTGCGCCCACTGGGTGGCGCGCAGCCACTCGACGCACTGTTGCGGCGTTTCCCCAATCTCCAGCACCTGGTGATTGGCGGCGTCGCGCTGGATGGGTTGCCCGAGGCCCTCGGCGATCTGGCGCAGTTGCATCATCTGGCACTGACCGACGCAGGCCTGCAGGTCGACCAGGCGCTGCTCGACCGCCTGGCCCGGCTGCCCGGATTGACTTCACTGGAGTTGAGCGGCAACCGCCTGGGCGAGGTCAGCGATGTATCCGGGTTCGCCCGCCTGTCGTTCAGCCTGCTGGCCCTCGAACGCATGGACATCAGCCGCTGGCCGGCCTGGCTCGACAGCCTGCTGCCGGAGCGCGTGCAGTGGCTGAACCTGAACAATAACCGCCTGGGCAGCTTGCCGGCCTACCTGCTGGAAAACCGTGAGACCGCCAGCGGCAGCACCGAGATTTCCCTGGAAGGCAATCCGCTGAGCGAGGAAACCATGCACTCGGCCCACCTCTCCGAAGGCCTGACCCGGCCCTACACCTTCCGCATGGACCTGCCCGAGCATATCCGCCGGCTGGACGGCAGTTGGCGCGGTTCGAGCTCGGGCGGTGGCAGTTCCGGCGGCACCTCGCAAATGGACCTGATCAGCGTGGATGTCTGGCTGGACCGCGCCGACGCCAACAGCGACGTCCGTCGCCAGCTGTGGCGGCAACTGGAAACCGGCGACGATGCCGAAGACCTGTTGCACCTGGTGGGCCGTTTGCGTCACACCGCCGAGTACCGCAACACCACGACCCGCCCCGACCTGATCGAGCGGGTCTGGCAGGTGCTGACCATCTGCGCTCAGGACACCGAACTGCGCCTGACCCTCAACGGCATGGCCGAGGAGCCGCTGCGCCAGTTGCGCGAATACGATACCTGTCCGGACGGTATCCGCCTGGAGTTCAACCAGATGGAAATTCTGGTCTACACCGCCCTGGCCCTGCGCTCGGTCAGTGCCGCCCAGCGCGGGCCGGCGCTGTACCGGTTGATGCGGCGCCTGTACCGCCTGCACGAACTGGACGGCATTGCCCGCAGCGAGGCCGGCAGCCGCGACGAGGCGGAAGTGCGCCTGGCCTATCGCCTCAACCTGGCCAACCAGCTCGACCTGCCGCTGGCTCCGGAGCAGATGCTCTACTCCGGCTCCGCCAACCTGCATCCCGGTGAGCTGGAGCGGGTGGCGGCGCGGGTGCGCCAGGGCGAGAGCGGCCAGGGCCTGCTGGACTACGCGGCGCAGCGGGATTTCTGGCTGGGCTATCTGCAGGAGGTGTATGCCGCGCGCTTCACTGCCATTCGCGAGGACTTCGAGGACCACGTGCTAACGCTCGACGACCTGTATCCCGACGATACCCCGGTGCAGACCAGCGCGCGCATCCAGCAACTGATCGACCAGCGCAAGCTGGACGAGGCGGCGCTGGTCGGCGAGCTGACCCACCGTGAAGGGCTGGAGGCCGGGCCGGTGTAGCGCCGGCCGCGGGCCGGTTCAGTGGCTGGCGAGCCAGGCTTCGACCTTGCTGCGTTGTTCCTCCGGCAGCCACTGCCGCCAGATCTGCGGGTTGTCCTTGAGGAAGGCCCGGGCCGCCACGGCCGGGTCCTGGCGCTCCTCGCTCATGCGCGCGAGCACGGCGTTGAGGGTGTCGATGGGCAGGTCGACCTTGCTGAACAGGGCTACCAGGTCCGGGTATTGCTCATGGAAGGTCTTCGATACGCCGATGGACAGTTTGGCCGGCAACGAACGACTGCCTATCGGCGCCTTGTTGCCGGCATCGGTGAGGGTCGCCCAGGCCGCTGGGTCGAACGCCGGTTCCTCAAGGCGCACCAGCTTGAAACGGCCCATCAGCGGGGTCGGTGACCAGTAGTAGAACAGCACCGGCTTGCCGCGGCGGATCGACGAGGTGACCTCCGCATCCAGCGCCGCGCCGGAGCCACTGCGGAAATTGCTGTACAGGCCGTCCAGGCCATAGGCCTTGAGTTTCTGGCTGTTGACCGTTTCCGAGGTCCAGCCGGCCGGGCTGTTGAGGAAGCGCCCCTTGCCCGGCGCCTCCGGGTCGGCGAAGACCTTGGCGTAGCGTTGCAGGTCGGTGACCGAGCGCAGGTCCGGCGCCAGGGGCTCGATGCCCCTGGTCGGGTCGCCCTTGATCACGAACTCCGGCACGTACCAGCCTTCGTCGGCGTGCTTCACCGTGTCGCCCAGGGCGAACACCTGGCCGGCCTGTTCGGCCTTGACCCAGGCCGGGCTGCGGCCGGCCCATTCTTCGCCGATCACCTGGATATCGTTGCGCGCCAGGGCCACCTCCATGCTCACCGTACTGCCGGGCAGGGTATCGGTGGGGTAGCCGTAGCCGTGCTCGACGATCAGGCGCAGCACCTCGGTGGTGAAGCTGCCGCTTTCCCAGGTGATCTCGCCGAAATGGATCGGCGCGCGTGGTGCGGCCAGGGCGCCAAGGGAGAGCAGGGCGGAGCAGAACAGCAGGGCCAGGCGTTTCATGGGCGGGTGCTCGTCTCGAAGGTGGGCTGAGTGTAGACAGCGCCACGCCCGCGACGACTCAGTCGGAATGCCGGGGCCGGCAGCGGGCGTTTGTCGGCGTGGCGCGGAGCCTTTTCCCGTGGGCCGGCGGGCGTGCTGCCGACTGACCGGGGCGGGGGCAGCTGCTGCAATGGCGGCTCCTTCATCCACCCAAGGATTCACCCCATGCACAAGCTCTGGGCCAGCGTCAGCCCCCACGGGATTCTCGACAACACCTGTGCCACCTCGGCGGTCACCGACGGCTCGTGCCGGATGGTCAGCCACCAGGGCACCCTGTACTGCGTCTATATCGACGGGCCGGGCAATCCCGGGCCGATCAAGTGCATCACCCGCACGTCCATCGCGGACTGGGGCGAGCCGAAGACCATCGGCGAGGTGCACAGCAAGTTCCCTCCCTCGATCTTCGTGTTCAACGAGCGCCTTCATCTGCTGATCGCCGGGGTATTCGGCAAAACCCTGCTGATGACCCTGAACCCGGCCAGCGGGCAATTCGAGCTGGACCACTGGACCGACATGAACATCTCCGAGACCGCGTCGGCGGCGGTGCTTTCCGGGCGCCTGCACCTGTTCTACCAGACACCGGACGGCAGCAACCTGCTGCACCGCTCGACCACCGACCTGAAAGTGTGGACCAAGCCCGTCTACGTGAAGAGCGACGGCAAGAACACCGCGCGCAGCTGGATCAGCCCGTTGGCGATTACCTATCAGGGGTTGATCCATCTGGTCTACAAGGAGGTCGACGGCGACTTCCGTTTGATCCGCTTCGACGGCGATAGCCACTGGACCCGGGGCAGCCGCCTGCTTGCGGACAACTTCCACCATTCGCCGGCAGGAGTAGTGCACAACGGCCTGCTCAAGCTGCTGTTCAGTGACAAGGTCGGCTACCCCACCTATGACATCCACCAGTACGCCTACGACGGCAACGTCCTCGGCCCGGCGACCATCAGCACCGAACTGGGCGCGGCGAAAAGCGTCGGCGCGGCGGTGCTCGACGGGGTCCTGCATGTGCTCTATCGCGGCCAGCCCTGAGTGCGGAGGTGTGTTCCATGCCGGTTGATAATTCGATCCGCAGTTATATCGACAGCCATCTGATCGTCGGCCTTGCCGACGACCTGTTCTTCAACGAGCTCGAAGTCATCCTTGGCGACATCTTCGAGCTGCTGCCCACGGCGCCAGGCAATGCCCGGGACAGCGCGTCCTACCTGGCCTACGTGATTTCCCGGCAGTACATGCGCAGCGGCAATCATGGCCAGCAGAGCCGTTTTGCCCAGCGCATGGGCGAGCTGTTACGGCGCCTGTACCACGAGCCGGCCTTTATCGCGCCGCTGGGCCGGGCCCCGGCGCGGGACGGTTTCGCCCTGTTGCTGGTGCTGTACCGGGTGCACTACGTGCTGACCATGAACGGCCTGCTGGCGGAGGGCGCGCCGTTGCGGCTGGATGCCGGCGAGCCGTTGCGCGTGCTGCAGATCATCGTCGGTTCGGTCTATGGCCCGTGGCACGCGCATATCCGCCTGCAGGGCGGGCTGCGCGACTACTACCACTGCCGGATCCGCGAGCATGCCGGTTCGCCGCAGATGGAGATCGGCCGCTTCCGCGGAGCGCTGGCGGGGCTGGAATTGCGCCTGGCCACCTGGAACATGCAGGGCACCTCGGCCACGTCCGAGAGCAAATGGCGCACGCGCCTGCTGCAACTGGCCCGGGTCAACGACCTGGTCGCGGTGCAGGAGGCCGGCACGCCTCCGGCCTCGGCGCAACTGGTGACGCGCCTGGATGTGCCGGACCAGTTCGGCACCGTGCAGGTGGTGGAGCAGTACCTGTGGCAGGCCGGCACCCTGGCGCGGCCGGAGGCGTACCAGGTGTATTTCCTCGATGTACAGCGTTTGCGGGTCAACCTCGCGCTGGTGCTGCGTGCCGACGTGCGTGTGGATGTCCGCGAGGTGCTGGTCATCGCTGATGGCGTGGTCGAATCCGGCAGCCTGCCGGTGGCCCGCCCGGCCCTGGGCGTGCGCTTGCGCCGGCGCGCGGCGGGGGCGACGGCCGGCGAGGAGGTCACGGTGTACAACTTCCATGCCCTGTCCGGCGGTGGATCGAATGCCCCGCGGATGTTGCGCGAAGTCAGCTGGCACACCGACACGCCCTATGTACTGCTGGGAGACTTCAATCGCGACCCGGCGCAAGGCAACTGGATCTCGCCGCAGGACCTGGCGCGGATCGAGCCGGC
Source organism: Pseudomonas putida (assembly GCF_001941965.1). GTDB lineage: Bacteria > Pseudomonadota > Gammaproteobacteria > Pseudomonadales > Pseudomonadaceae > Aquipseudomonas > Aquipseudomonas putida_L. The sequence continues at coordinate 138,721 of NZ_MKZO01000079.1, forward strand.
CGGCGACAACACCCACCCGAGCACCGGGGCGTTGACCATGCTTGATTACGCGGTGGTCAACGGCAGTACCGAGCCGATCACGCCCGGGGTGGTGGATGTGCCCGGGCCTTCGGATCATTTGCCGGTGAGTTATGTGATTCGCTTCAGTTAAGAGTCTCTGTGTTGCTACCGGCCTCATCGCTGGCAAGCCAGCTCCCACAGGGTTCTGCAGCGCCGCTGACCCTGTGGGAGCTGGCTTGCCAGCGATGAGGCCAGTAGCAACCACATCAAGCCCCGAGCAATCCGCCTGCGGTTGCCATAACCCACCCGCCGTCGCATAGTCGAACCCATTTCCCCCTGCAAGGAACCCCGTACCATGCTGATCGACGCTTCCCGGGCCACGCTGCTGGTCATCGATGTCCAGGAGAAACTCATCGGCGCGGTCAGCGACCCCGCCGGGACCCTGGCGCGGACCCGCTGGCTGCTCGCGGCCACGGCCGCGCTGGACCTGCCGACGGTGATCTCCGAGCAGTACCCGAAAGGCCTCGGCCCGACCGTGGCCAGCCTGCTGGAGGCCGCACCGGCTGCGCAGGTGGTGGAAAAACTGCATTTCTCCTGTGTCGCCGGCGAGTGCCTGCCGGCCGCGCTGCTGGCCCGCGAGCAGGTGATCGTCTGCGGCATGGAAACCCATGTCTGCGTGCTGCAGACGGTGATCGAGCTGCTGGACAGCGGCAAGCAGGTGTTCGTCGTCGCCGATGCCTGCGACAGCCGCAGCGCCGCCAGCAAGGCCGCCGGCCTTGAGCGCATGCGTGGCGCCGGGGCGCAGATCGTTACTCGCGAAATGGTCCTGTTCGAGCTGATGCGCAGCTCCAGCCACGAGCAATTCCGTGTGATCAGCAAGACCTTCCTGGTCGGGGAGCAACCCTGAAAGCCCCGGTTCGCTGGCTGCCGTTCGCCTTCCTGGCGCTGCTGGCCGGTTGCGTCGGCACGCGCACCAGCCAGGAGCCCAGGCTGTCGGACGCACAGGTTCGCGACAAGGTCGCCGCGCTCCTGCCGGCCAATGTCAGTGACCGCCAGGGCTGGGCGCGGGATATCCAGGTCGCCCTGACCAGCCAGAAGCTCGATCCCAGCCAGTCGAATATCTGTGCCGTTCTGGCCGTGACCGAACAGGAGTCCACCTTCAGCGCCGATCCGCAGGTGCCCAACCTCGGCCGTATCGCCCGCGAGGAAATCGATCGTCGTGCGGCCAAGGCATTCGTTCCGAAGGCATTGGTCAATGCCGCGCTGGATACCCGTTCGCCCAACGGCAAGACCTGGAACCAGCGCCTTGCCGCCGTGCGGAGCGAGCGTGAACTGAGCGGTTTGTACGACGAACTGACCGGCTCGCTGCCACTGGGTCGGACCCTGCTTGGCGGTTTCAACCCGGTGCGTACCGGCGGGCCGATGCAGGTCAGCATCGATTTCGCCGAGCGGCAGGCCCGTGGCTATCCCTACCGCCACGACGGCAGCGTGCGCCAGGAAGTCTTCACCCGGCGCGGCGGCATGTATTTCGGCACTGCCCATTTGCTCGGCTACCCAGCCAATTACCCGCGACCGCTGTACCGCTTCGCCGACTTCAACGCGGGCTGGTATGCGAGCCGCAATGCGGCGTTCCAGGCGGCGCTGAGCCGGGTGACCGGGGTAAAGCTGGCGCTCGATGGTGACCTGATCGCCCACGGCGCGCTGCTGCCGGGCAGTACCGAGAAGGCCGCGCGCACGCTGGGCGAGCGCTTCGGCATGCGCAATCCGACGATTCGCCAGCAACTGGAGAAGGGCGATAGCCAGGACTTCGAGGAAACCCGTCTGTACCAGCAGGTGTTCGCTCTGGCGGACAAGGCTGCCGGCAAGCGCGTGGCCCGGGAAGTGCTGCCGGGGATCCGGCTGGAAAGCCCGAAGATCACCCGGCAACTGACCACGGCGTGGTTTGCGGGGCGGGTGGATGAGCGGTATCAGCGCTGCATGAAACGTTAGCGTTGCGGCCATGCCCTTGTAGGAGCGTGGCTTGCCCGCGAAGGACCGCGCAGCGGTCCCAAATTCTCACTGACCACACCCGTTTGGGACCGCTGCGCGGTCCTTCGCGGGCAAGCCACGCTCCTACCTGATTGCGTTAGGCTCCCGGGGTAGCCAAAGCCCCCACCACCTGCTCTACCCCGGCCTTCAACCCGGCCACGCTGTCGGCGCTATCGGTCTCCACCACCACCAGCTTCGCCCCCGACGCCGCGATCACCTCCACCACGGCCTGCACCGGCTGCTTGTGATGCAGCACCAGCGCCACATCCTGCCCCTTCAGTTCCTCACCCAGCTGCTTGAGCTGCTCCGGCGTCCACTGCTCATCTGCCACCTGGGGATGATCGATCAGGTCCAGGTTCAGGCCGCCCACCAGATACCCCAGCCGATCCGACAGGTTGACCACGCTCAGGTTGTCCGCCTCGGCCAGCTTCGCCTCGCTGCTGGCGCTGAGGTCGAGCAACTGGCGCTTGAGCCCGGCCAGGTTGGCCTGGATCTTCTCGTGGTCGGCCGGCGACAGGCGCCCGAGGTCATTGGCCAGCACGTCGGCCATGCGCCCCATATTGGTCGGGCTCAGCCAGGGATAAGCGGCAAGGACGTTGTCGCCCTGCACCGCGATACCCGGCAGGGCGCCGTCCACCGGGCGCGCCGCATCGATCTCGACGATACGGATATTGCTGCGACGGGCTACCGGGTACAGCGGATCGTCGCTCCAGATCGAGCGCAGGCCGATCACCGCATCGGCCTTGCCTGCGGCTTTGTGCAGGCTGGCGCCGCCACGGCCGCTGAAGTACGACGGCTGGCGCGTGGCCGGGATGTTCTCCGGTGCGGCGCGCACCAGCTTCACCGAGGTGCCGTCCAGCAGCAGGGCGCCAAGGCCGTAGGTCACCGGCAGCGAGGCGAGCACGGTGACGCCGGCCTGCTGTTGCGCGGCAGGTTTCGCCGGGCTCTGCGCCTGGACGGCGAGGGGCAGGCCAGCCAGCAGCAGGGCCAGGCTCAGGTGCTTGAGGGTAGGAGTCATGCCGGGTTTCCTTGCAGGCGTGGAACCAGGCCGCGGGCCAGCGCGGCGAGGGCGAAGAAGCTGCCGGCGACCAGGATGATCGCTGCGCCCGAAGGCACCGGCAGGTCGAAGACGATGGGCAACAGGATGCCGATCAGCGTACTGAACGTGGCGATCAGCACCGAGGTGAAGAAGAAGCCCTTGAGCGACTGGCTGACCAGCCGCGCCGCCGCCGCCGGGATCACCAGCAGGGCACCGACCAGGATCGCGCCAATCACCTTCACTGCGGCCACCGTGACCAGGGTCACCAGGACCACGAACAGGTAGTCCAGGCGCTTCACCGCCACCCCGCGCACCGCCGCAAGCTGCGGGTTGAAGCTGGCCAGCATGATGCGGTTGTACAGCGGCAGGGCCAGGGCCAGGACCAGGCTGCCGACGATGCCCAGGACCACCAGGTCATGCCCGCTGACCGTCAGCACCGAGCCGAACAGGACGTTCTCGAGGATGTGCACGTTGATCTTGCCCGCCAGCATCAGCAGCAGGCTCGCGCCCAGGGCCAGGGACACCGAGAGGAACACGCCGATCAGGGTGTCCGGCGACAGGCCGGTGCGGTTGCGCAGGTAGTTGAGCAGGATGCCGAACAGCAGGCAGTAGCCGAACAGGCTGCCATAGGGCCCGGTGTAGGGTTCGCCGAGGAGGATGCCGATGGCCACGCCGGTCAGCGCCGCGTGGCCCACGGCTTCGGAGAAGAAGGCGAAGCGCTTGACCACCACCAGGGTGCCGAGGCCGCCCAGCACCGGGCCGATCATCAGCCCGGCGAGCAGGGCATTGACCACGAAGCCGTAGGCCAGGGCCTCGGGCAGATAGCCGGAACTGGCCCAGCCCTGGATCAGCAGGCGGAATTCTTCGTAGTTCATCAGACGCTGCCCTCGCTGCGCGGGTGGATGGAGAACAGGCCGAGCAGGCGCTCTGGCGTGAGGGCTTCCTTGGGCGGCGCATCGAACAGCACCCGACGGCTCAGGCCGGTCACGCGGTCGGCGAGGCGGGTCACGGCTTGCAGGTCGTGCTCGATCCACAACACCGTGGTTCCGGCCTGGCGCCATTCGCCGAGCAGGCGCTCGAACACCTGGATCCCGGCTTCGTCCAACGCTGACATGGGTTCGTCGAGCACCAGCAGTTGCGGCGCCGGAATCAGGCCCTGGGCCAGCAGCACGCGCTGGCGCTCGCCACCGGACAGGGCGCCCATGCGCCGCTTGCGCTTGTCTTGCATGCCGACCCGGGCCAGCGCGGCGTCGATGGCCGGCGCAACCCGTTTCGACAGGCCGAGGAAGGCCGGCGTGCGCTGGCACATGGCGGCCATGAAATCGTCCACGGTCATCGGCAGGCCGCGGTCGAATTCCAGGGCTTGCGGGACGTAGCCGATGACCTGGGCGTCGTCCGGCCAGGTCAGGGTCAGGCGGCCCTGGTGCGGCATCTGGCCGAGCAGGGTCTTGATCAGCGAGCTCTTGCCGCCGCCATTCGGGCCGACGATGGCATGCACGCTGCCGGCCGCGACCTGGAAACGCACCTGGTCGAGGATGTGCGTGCGGCCGAGGGTCAGGTCGATGCCGTCGAACGCGATGGACGGCCCGCACGGCGCGGCGACGACGGGTTCGGCCACGGTCATGCCTGGTTCTCCTTGATCGCCCGGACCACGGTGTCGAGGTTGCGCTCCATCTCCACCTCGTATTTCTCCTTGGTGTACTCGCCGTAGGAGATATGGGTCAGCGGGTACAGCTTGACCCCGGCTTCACGCTGGATGGTCTCGACATAGGCGGACGGGAAATCCATCTCGGAGAAGATCACCTTGACGTCCAGGGCATGCAACTGGTCGATGGTCTTCTTCAGTTGCGCCGGGCTCGGCTCGATACCGTGGGCCGGTTCCACCACGGCGGTGACTTCCAGGCCGAACTCGCGCACCAGGTAGTCGTAGGCGGCATGGATGGTCGCCACGCGGAACGACGGGTTCGGCGCCTCGGTCAGCTGAGCCAGGGCGTCGGCGCGCAGCTTGCGCAGGCGCTTGGCGTAGTCGCGGGCGTTCTGGCTGTAGAACTTCGCGTTGTCCGGGTCCAGCTTGCCCAGCTCGCGGGCGATGTTGTTGACCTGGGCGATGCTGGCGCTGATCGACAGGAAGGTGTGCGGGTTGACTACCTTGCCGGCACCCCGGGCGGCGATGCCGGTGGCAGCCAGCAGCGGCACGTTGGCATTGGATTCGATGGTGGCGATGCCGGGCTTTTCGCTGGCGGCGATCATGCGGTCGGCGAAGTCGTCGTGGCCGACCCCGTTGAGCACGATCACATCGAGGCTGCCGATGCGCTTGATGTCATCGGCCCGTGGCTCGTAGGCGTGGGGGTTGAAGCCGGCCGGAATCAGCGGCACCACCTCGGCGCGGTCGCCGACGATATTGCTGACGTAGCTGTAGTACGGATGCAGGGTGATGCCGATCCGCAGCGGCTTGCCATTTTCGGCGAGGGCCAGGGCGGGCAGGGCCAGGGCGACGAACAGGCTGAGGACTCGGAGAACAACGGAACGGAGCATGGGCATTCCTTGCGGGTCAGTGCTGATGCTGGCGGGTGACACCGGCGTCGTAGTGGGTGGCGATCTGTTTCCAGCCGGCGCCCTGCAGGGTGCTGGCGCTCAGGTCGGCGGGCAGACTGGGTGCGGCCTCGCGGCTGAGCCAGACATCGGCTGCGCCGTCATGGGCCTCGGGCACCAGCAGGACGAAGCTGCCGGCGGTGTCCGGCTTCGGGCTCAGGCCGACATAGGCGGCGTTGACCTGGCGCCACTGGTGCGCACCGCGGGTGACGCTGCTGGCATCGGCGACGAAGGGGGCGAAGCCTTCCTCGGCCAGCAGTTCGACACTGACCAGGCCGGGCTCTTCCGCGCGGCGTGCCTGGATCTCGTCGAAGGCCACCCGCAGGTCGGTATAGATGCCCTGTTCGGCGGCATTCAGGTCGAGCCGCGCATCCAGTTGGTGGGCCTCGACCCGGGTCTGCTCCTCGCGCTCGCCGCGCAGGCCGACCACCGTGGCGGCCAGCACCAGGATCAGCAGCGCGACCAGCGCCACGTACAGGGTTTCATGCCCGGCGCCGGCCGGGCGCACCACCTGGACCCGGCTCATGGCTCACCGATGTCGGCGTAGTCGATTTCCACCACGTGCCCGGGACCTGCGTCGAACAGTACATAGAACTCGCCGGTCGGGCGCTTGAAGGTCAGGGTCGAGTCTTCGCCGAGCTTGCCCGGGACCAGCACCGTCTCGTCGTAGCCGATCACATCGAGGGTCACCCCCGGTGCGCCGCTGCCGTCGGAAAAGCCGCCGGTGCATTTGATCTGCTCGCCGGCGACCGGCTCGCATTGGCACATCGGGTTGTGCGCCAGGGCGGGGCCGGCGCAGGCCAGCAGCAACAAGGGCAGGGCGAGCCTGCCGGCGTTGAGAATCATGGTTTGCCTCCTTGTTTGTTGAGCCAGGCGAGGGTGGCGGGGGATGCCTTGGCCAGGGGGACCGAGGCCTGGTGCATGCTGCCGTCCCAGCCTTCGAGGGTGATCCACAGTTCGGCGTCGGCGCGGGTGCGCTCCGGCACCGGCAGGCTGGTGCTCATGCGGTGCGGGTTGCCGAAGAAGATGGTGCCGGCGGCGCGCAGGCTGCGGGGTTTGCCGATACGCAAGTAGCTGGCCTTGACCTCGCTGCCGCAGGTGCTGCACAGGGAGGCGTTGAAGGCCTTGAAGTAGCCGGCCGGGCCGTCGGGGCGCGGGGCTTCGTCACGCAGTTCGGCGAGGCTGATGCTCCACGGGCCGACCGCGATGTTCTCGATCGGGTTGGCGCCCAGGCCGCTGTCGCCGCGGAACAGCTTCACGTCGGCGAAGTACTTGGGCATGAAGCCCAGGGGCACGAGCAGCAGCAGGATGTTCAGGTGGAAACGCCATTTCAGCCACCACTGTTTCACGGGGCCTGGCGTGGCGATGGCGTGGCTGGCCTGGCTCATGGTTGTACCTCCGTAGTGGTTTGCGCAGCGGCCTTGCGGGCGCGCGGTTGCTTGTCCGCGCGCTTGAGGGCGGCGGCGGTGGCCTGGGCGGTGCGCTTGGTCCAGATCAGCAGGCCGCTGAGCACCATCATCGACAGCAGCAGGCCGAAGAAGGCCCAGATCAGCTTGATCGCCAGGCCGCCGAAGTCACCGGTGTGCAATGGGCGCATGGACTCGGTGACGAACTCCAGGGCCGAGCGGTCGCCGACCAGGAACGAGGCATCGACGTTGCGCGTATAGGGGTTGACGTTGGCGGTCTGGAACATCAGCGGGTACCAGCCGCGCCCGCCCAGGTAAATGTGCCCGTAGGCGTTGGAAGGCAACTGGGCGAAGCTCACGTCCAGGCCGGGGATCTGGCTGGTGGCGATGCGTGTGGCTTCGTCCAGGTCGATGCGCGGCACTGGCGCCCTGCTGTCCGAGAGCGGCACGTCCTCGCGGGCAATCACCGGGGTGATTGGCTCGGTGGAGATAGTGATGTGGTTGTCGGCGAGGATCGCCTGGATCAGGAACCAGGTACCGGTGATGGAGATCACCGCGATGAACCAGATCGACCAGATGCCACTCAGGCGATGGAAATCGCCCCAGAAGATCCGTGCGCCGTGGTTGAAACGCAGGGTCGGTTTGAAAAAGCCCTTCCAGAAACGCTTGTAGACCACCAGCCCGGTGACCAGCGAAGCGAGCATCGGCAGGCCCAGCAGCGACACCAGGTACCAGCCCCAGCTGTAGCCATTGGTGAAGGGCACCAGCCACCAGCCATGCAGGGCACGGGTGAAGCCCTCGAAGTTGAAGTCCGGGCTCTTGCCCTGGATCGCCCCGGTGTAGGGGTTCACGTACAGGGTGGGTGCCGTGCCGTCGGGGAAGGTCACCGCGGCGTTGAGGGCGAAGTGCGAGCCGTCCGGCTGGCTGATGAAGCGCACCGCCATGTCCGGCTCGGCCTTCTGCAGGGCGTCGAGGACCTGCTGGAAGCTCAGGCGCTCGGCATCGTCATTCGGCTTGCTGGCGCGTACATCCGGGTTGGCCAGCCAGACGATTTCCTGGCTGACCACGGCCAGGGTGCCGGTGACACAGACGATCAGCACGAAGAACCAGATCGGCAGGGCAAGCCAGCTGTGAACCAGGAACCACAACCTGGATTTGGACTTTTTCGATTGTTGGGCCATTGCATCAGTCTTTTTTGTAAAAAGTGAGGTCGAGCTGATGCTCAACCGAGGGGCTGCATTAGTAAGGACGGATGAGAATCGGAAACCCGTCAGGGAAAATGTAAGTAAATAATTCAAAGACGGATTTCCGGGCAGCTCCCGGGGGACTGATGTGCTGACTGCAAGCCTCCTGATCGGATGGGCTACGCGGGCCCTGTGGGAGCGGTGGAAACCTTAGAGTTCGCGGATCACCCGGAACCCGATCCAGTCCCCGCGCGTGGTGATGTACACATTGTTGCGATTGCCCGAGCGCGAGAAGATCGGCGCCTCGCCCCAGTCGTTGCCACGGATCTGCACCAGCTTGCAGCCAGGCTCCTTCCACGCGCTGCCGTCGCTCGGCGCGCCGACATAGCTGTCGTGGTAGCAGTCGGCAACCAGCTCGTAGACATTGCCGTGCATGTCGTACATGCCGAAAGCATTGGGCGGGTAGCTGCCCACCGGCGAGGTGTAACTGTAGCCGTCCTTGGGCCCGTAGACGTTGGCATGCCGGCTGATCTCGTATTCCGCATCCGGATCCAGCGGGAACGGGAAGGGCCCGGTGCTACCGCCGCGGGCGGCGTATTCGCGCTCGGCTTCGCTGACCATGCGGTAGTGCTTGCCGGTCTTCTTCGACAGCCAGGCCACATAGGCCTCGATATCGTGGTAGTCCATGCACACCGCCGGCTGCCGCGGCCCCTGCTTGTAGCGCGGTTTGCTGGCCTTGCACTCGCGGCCCGGGCGGGTGTCGCCATCGGCGATCTTTACCCCGGACTCACGGATATAGGCATCCCATTCCCCGGCCGTGACCTGGAAACGGCTGATGGCGAACGGCTTGGCGAAGGTCACCTCATGCAGCGGGCCTTCATCCGGCTGGCGCCCCAGTTCCTCCTCCGGGGTGCCCATGGTGAAAGTGCCGGCAGGCAGCACGACCATTTCCGGGCAACTGGTCTTGCAGTCACGGAACACCGTGCCGGGTTTGTCGCCCGCCGCCAGGGCGGGCAGGCTGGCGGCGCCGAGCAGGGCGGCGAGGGTCAGGCGGGTAAGGTTGAACGTCATCGCAAGGCCTTCTTTCAGAGTTTCTTGATCAGCAGGGCCATGGCCCGATCGATTTCCTGCTCGTTGTTGAGCAGGCCCGGGGCCAGGCGGATCACCGGGCCGACATCGCGGTACACCGCGTCGGACATCACCTTGTTGTCCGCGAGGTAGGCGGCGATGGCATCCGGGTCGCGATCCTTGATGCGGAAGAAGGTGAACCCGGCGGAGAATTGGTTGCTGCGCGGGGTCACCAGTTGGATCTGCTTGTGCTCGAGCAGGCGTTCCTTGAGGCGGTCGTTGAGCTGGTGGATGCGCGCCTGCACGTCGGCCTTGCCCAGTTGCAGGTGCAGTTCGAAGGCCTTGCCCATGGCCCAGCGGTGCTCGAAGGCGTGGTAGCCGCCCGGGGTCATGATGGTGGCGAAGTCTTCTTCCTGGGAGAAGGTGGCAAAGGTCGGGGTCAGCGCGTCCATCTTCTCCGAGGCGGCGCAGATCAGCCCGGTACCCCGTGGGCCGAACATCCATTTGTGCACGCCGGAGATGAAGTAGTCGCAGTTGAAGTCGGCGAAGCGCTGGTTGTCCACGCCGAAGCCGTGCACGCCGTCCACCACGTAGATGATCCGCCGGCTTTCGTCGCGGTCGCGGTTGTGCCGGCGGACAATCTCGCCGATCTCGCCCACCGGCAGCTTCACGCCGCTGCCGGAGTGTACCCAGGTCATGCCGAGCACGCGGGTTTCCGGGCGGATAGCCTGGTCGACGGTAGTCAGCACCTGGTCTTTGGAGATCTCCCACGGGTCCTTGAACAGGCGCAGCTTGCGCACCTTGGTGCCCTGGCGCTGGGTACGGAAGGCCAGGCTTTTGTGGGTGGAGTAGTGCTCGTGTTCGGTGGTGAGGATTTCCTGGTCGGCGCCCACCTGCAGGCCGCCGTAGATCATGCCCAGGCCCTCGGTGGTGCTGCCGGTCAGGGCGATCTGCCGCGGGCGCACTTCCAGGTAGCGCGCGGCCCAGTCGCGGACCTCGCCTTCGCGCTTCCATTCGTACTGGCTTTCCCAGTCCATCAGGACAGCGGGATTGCGGTCGATTTCGCGGCGGTAGTAGTCGATGGCCTCCTGCACCGGACGCGGATGGGCGGTGATCAGGAAGTTGGCGAAGTGCGCGGTGTCCGGGTCGAGGGGGAACAGGGCGCGCAACTGGCGCCATTTGTCCGGCCCCTGGAGCAGCGGCGTGCTGGCAGGTTTTTCGGCAGCATTGACCAGCGAGCTGGCCAGCGGCAGGCCGGCACTGAGGATGGCGGCCTGCTTGAGAAAGGTACGGCGGTCGGTCATGTCGGGGCAGTCCGGTTCAAGGCGCAAGGGCGGCGACGGGGCGGGCGCTTTTCTGCACCTGTTCCCACACCCGCAGGAAGTTGCCGCCCCACAGCTTGGCGATATCCGCCTCGCTGTAGCCGCGGGTCAGCAGCTCGGCGGTGATGTTGCGGATCTCGCTGACATCCTTCCAGCCGGCCAGGCCGCCGCCGTCGTTGAAGTCCGAGGCGATGCCGACGTGGTCGATACCGATCTTCTTCACCGCGTAGTCGATGGCGTCGCCGAACTCCTTGAGCCCGGCCTTGGGTTCCTTGTCGACGATGCCATAGAGGTTGCTGGCGTAGTCGCCGAAGCGCGCCTCGGGCCAGATGGCGATCACCGCGTCGCCGGGCATCAGCGCGTTGGCCAGGCCTTGCAGGGGTTGCAGGTCGAAGCGCGCGCGCAGCGCCTCGAGCTTGTCCAGGGTCGGCTTGCTCAGTGGCTTGATATAGGTCGGAAAACCGACGATCTGCACCACGCCGCCGCTGCCCTTGATCAGTTGCAGTTCCTTGTCGCTCAGGTTGCGCGGGATATCCACCAGCGCCCGCGGCGCCGAGTGCGAGGCCACCAGCGGGGCGCGGCTGAGCTGGGCGACCTGCTCCAGGGCCAGGGTCGACATCTGCGACACGTCGATGATCACCCCGAGGTCGTTGAGCCGGGTCACCGCCTGCTTGCCGATCGGTGCCAGGCCGCCAAGGGCATCGGCAGTATCGTTGAAGAACGGCAGCGGCCGCGACGAGTCGGACCAGTCGTTGTTGCCCACGTAGTTGAAGCCGAACATGCGCATGCCGCGGGCGGTCCACAGGTCCAGCTGGCTCAGGTCGTTGCCCAGCGGGTAGGCGTTGAGCATGCTGATGAAGATGGCGAACTTGCCTTCGCCGTGCAGGCGGCGGAAGTCGTCGGGGGTGTAGGCGATGCCGACCTGGTTGGGGAAGTCGCGGACCATGCCGGTGATGATCTTGTAACGCACTTCCTGCTCATTGCGGGCCGCGTCGACGAAGCCGGGGTTCGGCCGGTGTGGGGCGTTGGGGCCGTTCCACAGTTCGGGCCAGCCGAAGATCGTCAGCGCCGCACCGGAGAGCCGCCCGCGCCCGGCCTTGACCAGGTCGAACTGGCCCGGGCCGTCCTTGTCCGCCTCGCGCCCGGCACTGCCGAAGTCCAGGGGCACGGTGATATGGCTGTCGAAGGAAATCATGTGCTCATGCAGGGCGTTGGCCTGCTCGACGATCTTGCGCGGGTAACCGGCGTCGTTTTTCCAGTACAGCCAGCCGGCGGCAGCGGCGCCGAGGCCGAGCGCCAGGGCCAGCGGCAGGCCGATGAACAGGGCTTTGCGGGAGCGGGGTTTGGTCATTGCCTTCTCGGTCGCGATTCAGGTGTCAGGGGAAGGACGAAGAAGGGGCGGGGAAATTTACGCGGGGAGAAGGGGCTAAAGGTTTATTTGTAACGGCCGATGTCCTGTCCAGATCCCTTATTTCAGGACGTTATTTCTCATGGCCGATTACCTCAACGCCTTGGCATCGAACCTGTCGATCAACGGCACTCTCAGCAACGTGACCAACAAGACCAATGTCGCCTCCGACCCGTCGGCGGTGCCTGAAGGGACGGTGCGTGGCGATCTGTCCAGCGTGCGTGCGGGTGGTGCCGCGGCGCCGACCGCGTCGGAAACGGCAGCGGACAGCTCCAGCGAGTCGGCTGAAGTCAAGATGCTCCGTGAGCAGGTGAAGGAGTTGCAGAAGCAACTGGCCCAGCAGCAGAAAGAACTGCAGGAAGCCATGGCCAGCGACCAGGAAGACACCATCAAGCAGACCCGCATCGCCGCAGCCCAGGCGGCAGTGGCGGCGACTACCGGTCAGCTGTTGCAGGCCAATGCCGCGCTGCTGGCGGCGTTGACCGACTCGGGTGACAGCACGGCGGGGAATAGTGTCAATACCACTGCCTGACGCCAGCACTCACGGTTGACACAAAAAACCTGTGGGAGCTGGCTTGCCAGCGATGAGGCCGGCATGGGCAGTGATGTGGTCAGGTCGGGCCAAATCGCTGGCAAGCCAGCTCCCACAGGGGACGTGCCGGCCCCGGATTCAGAGGTTCAATCCACCTGCGGCCGATTCTGGCTGCGCTCGGCCTTGTAGCGCACCGCCACCGCCGGCGCCGGCTTGGTCGCGCCGGTTTCCAGCCACTGGCGCATGCGGCTGGCATCGGCGAAGTGGGTATATTTGCCGAAGGCATCGAGAATCACCATCGCAACCGGACGGTTGTCCATCTTCGTCAGCAGCACCAGGCAGTGGCCGGCATCGTTGGTAAAGCCGGTCTTGGTCAGCTTGATGTCCCAGTTCGATTTGTTCACCAGATGATCGGTATTGCGGAAGCCCAGGGTGTAGTTGGGCTTGCGGAAGGCCACGGTTTTCTCGCGGGTGGTGCTCAGCTCGCTCAGCAGTGGGTAGTTGCGCGCAGCCAGCAGCAGCTTGGTCAGGTCGCGGGCGGTGGAGACGTTGCTCGGCGACAGGCCGGTCGGCTCGACATAGCGGGTGCTGCTCATGCCCAGGGCCTTGGCCTTGGCGTTCATCGCCTTGATGAACGCGCCATAACCACCCGGGTAGTGGTGGGCCAGGGTCGCCGCCGCGCGGTTCTCCGAGGACATCAGAGTGATCAGCAAGGTCTCGCGACGGCTCAGCTCGCTACCCAGGCGTACCCGCGAGTACACACCCTTCATTTCCTTGGTCTGGGCAATGGTCATGGTCAGCATCTCGTCCATCGGCTGCTTGGCGTCGAGCACCACCATGGCGGTCATCAGCTTGGTCACCGAGGCAATCGGCCGGACCATGTCGGGATGGCTGGAATAGAGCACCTTGTTGGTCTGCAGGTCGACCAGCATGGCGCTGCCGGAGGCCAGGTGCAGCTTGGACGGGTCACGCTGCGCTTCGGCGGCAGCGGGTTGGGCGACGGCGTTGGCGGTGACGCCGACGGTACCAGTGAGCAACAGCAGCAGACTGAGAATCGAAAGGGAGGTTTTCACGTAGGTGCTCACTAAAAGAAGGTATGTCGTTGGCTATGCAAGGTTTTTTATTTTTCTAAGCGTGACATTGTGGAGTATGGCTTAGAGGCTGTCGATTGCCGTCCGTGGCTTAGTCCGAATATGAATAAACTTTAATCGCCGCCGGCCTCGCCACGCCTAAAAAGCGCTAAACCTCCTATCCTGCGGCGGTGCAATCATTCTGAACTTGTCCTGCGTGTTACTCCTCCCTTGCATAACCAGCCAACAGCTTGTGCAGGGGAATATCTCATGGTTCGAATGCCAGAACTGAGCGGAGTCGAGGTCCGTCCCGCAGTACAGGGGGAGACTGTTGAATCACGCTATTTTGCGTTGTTGCGCGGAGACGTTGCAGGTAGCGAGCAGTGGCTGGCGCAGCAACTGCGTCGTACCGAAACCCTCGGCGATGATCTGCCGGCCACTCCCGACCAGCTCGGCCCCTGGATTGCAGAGCGCAATGCGCAGGTTGCCCGGCTTTACGCCGAGTACTTGCAGCAACGCCGTGCCGGTGCGCCCCGGCAGATGTTCGCCAACCGCGCCCAGGCCTTGTATTTCCTTCAGCAGGTGAGCCCGACCAAGGCGGTCGATGGCGCCTGGCTGCATGGGGTACTGCAGCACTGGGGTGACCCGCGTTACCACGGGCTGATCCGCATCTACCTGGAGGAACTGGGCGATGGCGATCCGGCCTGCAATCATGTGGTGATCTATCGTCGCTTGCTCACCGAACAGGGCTGTCACGAACCCGTACCCCTGGCCGACGACCGCTACCTGCAAGGCGCCCTGCAACTGGCGCTGGGGGCGAACAGCGAAGCCTTCCTGCCGGAAGTGCTGGGTTACAACCTCGGCTATGAACAACTGCCCCTGCACTTGCTGATCAGCAGTCATGAACTGCAAGAGTTGGGTATCGACCCGCATTATTTCCGCCTGCACGTGACCATCGACAACGCCAGCACCGGCCACGCCAACAAGGCGCTGGAAGCAGTACAGCAGTTCTGGCCCGAGCAGGGGGGCGAGGCCTTCTACAAGCGCCTCGCCCGAGGTTATCGCCTCAACGACCTTGGGGCGGGCTCGATGGACGTGGCCGCCGGCTTCGATCTGGAAAGCGAACTGCTGGCGGCGCTGGAGCGCAAGCGCAGCTTTGCCCAGCACCTGCACTCGGATCGCTGCCGTTTCGACGGGCGCACGGTGAACGAGTGGCTGTCGGCAGCCGGCAGCTTCCCGGCTTTTCTCGAGGTGCTGCAACGCCAGCGCTGGATCCTGCGCGATCGCGATCCCGCCGAAAGCCGCTTCTGGCATCTGGTCGAAGGCCCGCAGGCGGCGATGTTCGGGGTCTTCAGTCCCTATGAAAAGCAGTTGCTGCACGACTGGATCGCCGGCGCCTGGACGCCGCCGAAAACCCCCTCCATCCCGGTGCTGTTCCCGGAGGTGGCGCTGCCGGAGCTCGCCGCCGATCTGCCGATCGACCGCCTGATCGAGCAGATGGCCGGCGATCGGCATGCTACGCCGCAAGGCCTCGCCGCGACCCGCCGCTATATTCAACTGACCGGCCTGAAAGGAGGACATAGCCATGCAACTGACCGATGAGCAGCGCCAGAGCGACGAGGCCCTGCTGCACCTGGGCCGGCGCCTGCATGCCGATGGCTATCGCTTTACCTGCGTCACGCCGTTGACCCAGCAGCATTATCAGCAACGCGCCGGCACGCGCGCGGCGCCGACCCTGCGCGATGTATTCGGCTGGAACCTGCCCTTCGGCGAATCGCTGTTGTCGCCGGACGAGCTCCAGCACATGCGCCAGGCCGGGATCGTCAGGCCCCATGACGGGCTGCTGCGCAGTCAGGTGCGCTGGTCCAGCGTGCATGACCTGCTGCTGGTGCATTCGAGTTTTCCTACCGATACCGCCGATGCGGTGTTCTTCGGCCCGGATAGCTATCGCTTCGCCCGGGTCATCGAGGCCTGGCTGCAACATGACCCGGCGCCGATCCAGCACGCCGTGGAGATCGGCTGCGGCACCGGGGTCGGTGCGCTGCTGATCGCCCGGGCGCGGCCTCATGCCCAGGTCAGCGCGCTGGATATCAATCCCCTGGCGCTGCGCTACTCGGCGGTGAACGTGGCCCTGGCCGAGCTGGCCAATGTCTCGGTGGAGTACAGCGATGTGCTGGAGGGCATCACTGGCCAGTTCGACCTGATCGTCGCCAACCCGCCCTATATGCTCGATGCCCGGCAGCGCACCTACCGGCATGGCGGCGGGTGCCTGGGCGAAGGACTATCGCTGCGCATGGTCCGCGAGTCGCTGGAACGCCTGGCGCCCGGCGGCAGCCTGCTGCTGTATACCGGGGTTGCCATGGTCGACGGGCAGGACCCGTTTCTCGAGGCGCTGCGCGACCTCCTCGACTCGCCGCAATGGGCGTGGTTCTACGAGGAAGTGGACCCGGACGTGTTCGGCGAACAGTTGCAGGAGCCGGGCTACGAAGGGGTCGAGCGCATTGCCGCGGTGGCCCTGACCGTGACCCGGCGGGCCTGAACATGGGCTGCACCTTCGGTATCGAGGAAGAGTACCTGCTGCTGGACCTGGACAGCGGGCGCCTGCTGGACGAACCGTCGCCGCAGGTCCTGGCGCTGTGTCGCGAGGTGTTCGGCGAACATTTCGCCCCGGAGATGTTTCGCAGCCAGATCGAGCTGGTGTCGCCGGTGTTCGACAGCACCGCCCAGGCCCGGGATTTCCTTGCGGCACGGCGGGAACACCTGGCGTTGCGCTTGTCTGGCGAAGGCGTGGGCTTGCTCAACGCCGGCAGCCACCCGCCCGGTGGCTGGAACCAGCAACGACCGACCGCCGAAGCGCATTATCGGCAACTGTTCGAGGACTATCGACAGGTGGCCCGGCGCAGTGTGGTGTGCGGGCTGCACGTGCACGTCGCGGTGCCGCCGGAGGTCGATCGCATTGCGGTGAGCAACCGGGTGCGCCAGTGGTTACCGCTGTTGTTGCTGCTCAGCGCTTCGTCGCCGTTCTGGGAGGGCCAGGACAGCGGCTATTGCAGTTATCGACGGGTGCTCTGCGGTGAATGGCCGCGCATGGGCCTGCCGGAGCCTTTGCCGGACTGGGCCGCGTACGAAGAATACCTGGGGTTCCTGCATGACAGCGGTTCGCTGCGCGCGGATGCCGATTGCTGGTGGGCGCTGCGGCCGTCATCGCGGTTTCCGACCCTGGAACTGCGCATCAGCGATGCCTGCCCGCGGCTGGAGGACGCCTTGTGCATCGCGGCGCTGTTCCGGCAAATGGTCGAGTGGGCGGTGCGTCAGCCCGGTCCCTGCCCGGCGCCGGACCCGCGTGCGCTCTGGCGCGAGCAGGAAAATTACTGGCGGGCCATGCGCCTGGGACGACGCGGGCAGTACCTCGACCAGGGCGGTGGCTCGCGCACGGCACAGCAGTGGCTGGAGGAAACCCTGAACATCCTGCAGCCGGCGTCCGACGAAGCGCGCCAGGCGTTCACCCGGGCCGCCTCGATCCTGCTGTTCGGCACCAGCGCCGATCGGCAACTGACCACCTTCGCCCTGGCCCGGCAGAGCGGTGCCAGCCAGGCGCAGGCATTGCGCCTGGTGGTCGAACAACTGCTGGAGGACACCGCGAGGCTGTAGGCGGCAAGCCAAATAAAAAGCCCCGCCATGGAGGCGGGGCAAGGGGAGGTGTGCGGAGCAACGCACAAGGGAAAGTCGGTGGACCTAGGCTTCGAACGACTGCTCGGCAATATCGCGGGCTTTCGCTTCGGCGTCGGGGAGCGAAAGGATCGGGCCGCCGATCTTTTCGCCGTCACGTACCAGGTACCAGCAGACCAGCAGTCCGACATCCCTCAAGGCGGGTGGAACGGCGCTGCCGACGACGGACATGATGCTGATAGTGGCCATGGTGAGTGTTCCCTCTGGGGTCATGGCTGCTACCTTACGTCGCGCCTCGGCTGCGGTGAAATCAGTGTTCTCAATAGTGTTCATTGATGAAATCCACTACCAGCGCGGCGGGCCGTAATAGACCGGCGGCGGGCCGTAGTAGCGGCGATAGTGCGGCGGCGGTGCCGGTACATAACGCTCGACCACGGGATAGGGCTGGTAATACACCACCGGGGCGGGCGGTGGCTGGTAGTACACCGGCGGCGGTGGCGGCGGTGGGTAGTAGGCCGGTTGTTCGACGACCACGGTACGGTCGCGGCCGCCGGAAACGGCAGCACCGACCACGGCACCCACAACGGCTGCGCCGATGACCGGGCCTGCACCCCAACCGCCGCCGCCATGGGCGGAGGCTTGTCCGGACAGGGCCAGGGCACCGATCAGCAGGGCGATACCGGGGATATGACGGTTCATGATGATTCCTCGCAGGGCATAACACCGCCCGTACAACGGGTCGGGGATACCACTATGACCAGTATTTCGAAAGGTTTCGCCGGGGTGCTGGGTAAAGGTTTTGTAAGGGCCGATCAGCGGTATTGGGCATACTGTCGGCTTTCGTGGTTTTCCGGAGTTCGTCATGACCCCCAGCAAAGACACCGTCCTGTGCATGTCCTTGGCCGGCCGCCCCGGCACCTTCGGCGTGCGCTTTCACAATCACCTGTATGCGCAGTTGGGGCTCGATTACTACTACAAGGCCATGAGCACGGCGGACCTGCCGGGTGCCATTGGCGGGATCCGCGCCCTGGGGATTCGCGGCTGCGGGGTGTCGATGCCGTACAAGGAAGCCAGTATCGCCCTGGTGGACGAGCTGGATCCGTCGGTGGCGGCCATCGATTCGTTGAATACCATCGTCAACGACGGCGGGCATCTGAAGGCCTATAACACCGACTACATCGCGGTGCGCCAGCTGATTGACGAGCACGGGCTGGATCCGCGGCTTGCGCTGGTGTTGCGCGGTAGCGGCGGCATGGCCAAGGCGGTGGCCTGTGCGTTTCGCGATGCCGGGTTCACTGACGGGGTCATCGTTGCTCGCAATGAAGAGGCGGGGCGGCGCCTGGCGGCGAACTGTGGCTATGAATGGCGGGCCGAGGTCGGGGATCTGCGGGCGGCGCTGCTGGTGAATGTCACGCCCATCGGCATGGCCGGTGGGGTGGAGGCGCAGCAGTTGTCGTTCGCCGAGGCGTTGATCGATGCGGCGCAGGTGGTCTTCGATGTGGTGGCGATGCCGGCGCGAACGCCGCTGATCCTCGCTGCCGAAGCGCGGGGCAAGCGGGTGATTACCGGGCTGGAAGTGATTGCGTTGCAGGCGCTGGAGCAGTTCGTTCTTTATACCGGGGTGCGGCCGACGCGGGAGCAGGTGGAATTGGCGGTGGCTTACGCCCGGGGTTAGAGGCTGATCTTTCGGGCCTCATCGCTGGCAAGCCAGCTCCCACAGTGACCGCGTGCGCCGCCGAACCTGTGGGAGCTGGCTTGCCAGCGATAGGGCCCTCAAGTTCAATTTATCACTCAAGCCGCGCCAATCGTTCTTCCAGCGCCGCAATCCGCGCCTCCAGCGCCTCGATCCGCTCCGCCGACACCCCACTGGCCACCCGTTCCGGCCCTTGCTGCCGCGCCGCCAGAATCGCCTCGATCTCCTCCGGATCCCCCAGCGCATGGGTATAGCGGTCCTCCCGTTGCCCCGCCTGCTTCGGCAGGTGCAAGGCCAGATCCCGGGCGATCAGGCGCTCCAGCTGGTGCTGGACTTCCTCGGTATCGCCGAACTCATGCAGGCGCTGGCTGCGGCTCAGCAGCTCGTTCAAGGTCTGAGGCCCACGCAGGAACATCAGGCCCATCAGGATCAACTGCGCCGGCACCAGCTCCAGCGCCTTGTCCACCCGCTGCTCCCAGCGGTCGGCGCGGCTGCCCATCTGCAGGCGCACCAGGCCCTGGCCTTCGAGGTTGCGCAGGCTCTGGCCGACCTGGCCCTGGGTCAGGTTCATCACCGGTTCGCGGCTGGTCTTCTGGTTGCAGGCCAGCATCAGCGCGTTGAGGGTCAGGGGATAGGTTTCCGGATTGCTCGCCTGTTTCTCGATCAGCGAGCCGAGGATGCGCACTTCGGCGGGAGTGAAGCGGGCAGTGGCGGAAGTATCGTGCTCGTCGGACATGGCCCTGTCTCTTTGCGGGAAAAGGGTCCTAGCCTAGGGGCGCAGGCGGGTAAAACACAAGCGACCGATGGCGCGGGGCCATCGGTCTTGACGGGGATCAGCCGCGCCGGGCTTCGGCTTCGCAGGCCGCCGCAGTGAACAGCACGTCGGTGGACGAGTTCAGCGCGGTTTCCGCCGAGTCCTGGAGCACGCCGATGATAAAGCCCACCGCCACCACCTGCATCGCCACCTCGTTGGGAATGCCGAACAGGCTGCAGGCCAGCGGGATCAGCAGCAGCGAGCCGCCGGCCACGCCCGAGGCGCCACAGGCGCAGACCGCCGCGACCACGCTGAGCAGGATGGCGGTCGGCAGGTCGATGCTGATGCCCAGGGTATGCACGGCGGCCAGGGTCAGCACGGTGATGGTGATCGCCGCGCCGGCCATGTTGATGGTGGCGCCGAGGGGGATCGAGACCGAGTAGGTGTCTTCATGCAGGCCGAGCTTTTCGCTGAGGGCCAGGTTGACCGGGATGTTCGCCGCCGAGCTGCGGGTGAAGAACGCGGTGATGCCGCTCTCGCGCAGACACAGCAGGGTCAGCGGGAACGGGTTGCGGCGTATCTTCCACCAGACGATCAGCGGGTTCATCACCAGGGCCACGAACAGCATGCAGCCGATCAGCACCGCCAGCAGGTGCAGGTAGCCAAGCAGGGCGTCGAGGCCGGACTGGGCCAGGGTCGAGGCGACCAGGCCGAAGATGCCCAGCGGGGCGAAGCGGATGACCACGCGCACGATCATCGTCACGCCGTTGGACAGGTCATCCAGCACGGTGCGGGTGGTGTCGCCGGAATGCCGCACGGCGATGCCCAGGCCGATGGCCCAGACCAGGATGCCGATGAAGTTGCCGGTGACCAGGGCATTGACCGGGTTGTCCACGGCACTGAGCAGCAGGCCCTGGAGCACCTCGGTGATGCCGCCGGGCGCGCTCATCTGCGCTTCGCCGGTATTCAGCACCAGGGTCGAGGGGAACAGCATGCTCGCCGCCACCGCGACCACCGCCGCGCCGAAGGTGCCCCACAGATAGAGCGCGAGAATCGGGCGGATATGGGTTTGCTGGCCCTGCTTGTGGTTGGCGATCGAGGCCATCACCAGGACGAATACCAGGATCGGCGCCACTGCTTTCAGGGCGCTGACGAAGACCTTGCCGATAAACGCCAGGTTGGCAGCCAGCTCCGGGGCGAGCAGGGCCAGGGCGATACCGGCGACCAGGCCGATGATGATTTGCAGCACCAGGCTGGTGCGGTTGATCAGGTTCAGAACGGGCAGCATAAAAGTGCTTCTCGGGCGTGTGCAGGCCGCAGACCGGCCGGAAAAAAGGGCGGAACTCTAGCACAGAGTGCTTGCCGCAACCCAAGGTGCCGTCCGCCGGTAGGTCCGCGGGCGGCACCACTGTTACCATGCGCGGCCGTTTCGAGCCGACGCGCTCACTGTTGGAGTCTGGATGTTCCTGCCCATTCTGTTGCTGGCCGCAGCCGGCTTCACCGTACTGACCACCGAATTCCTGATCGTCGGCCTGCTGCCGGGAATCGCCCGCGACCTTGACGTGAGCATCCCCCAGGCGGGGCTGCTGGTAACCCTGTTCGCCTTTACCGTGGCCGCCTTCGGGCCGTTCCTCACCGCCTGGTGCGCACGGTTCGAGCGCAAGCGGCTGTTTGTCGGGGTCTTGCTGCTCTTTGCCGCCTCCAACCTGCTGGCCGCGCTGGCGCCCAACTACTGGGTGATGGCGTTGGCGCGGTTGATCCCGGCCCTTGGTCTGCCGGTGTTCTGGTCCCTGGCCAGCGAGACGGCGGTGGATATCGTCGGGCCGGCCTACGCCGGGCGGGCGATCAGCAAGATCAGCTTTGGTGTGGTCTGCGCCATGGTCTTCGGCATTCCCTTGGGCACGCTGCTGGGCGATGCCTGGGGCTGGCGCGTAGCATTCGGCCTTCTGGCTCTGCTGGCTCTGGCCAAGGCCCTGCTGCTCTGGGGCTTTCTGCCACACACGCCGCGCAAGAGCGAATCGACCTCGCTGCGCAGCCAGTTCAGCGTACTGCGCGGGCGCCTGCTGCAAGGCCATGTGCTGTTGTCGGTGCTGGTGTTCAGCGGCATGTTCACCGCCTACACCTACCTGGCAGACCTGCTGGAGCGCCTGGCCGGTTTCGACGGCAAGCTGGTCGGCTGGTACCTGATGGGCTTCGGTGCGGTGGGGCTGATCGGCAACAGCCTCGGCGGCCGGGCGGTGGATCGTCATCCGCTGCTGGCGTCGGCGGGGTTCAGCTCGCTGCTGGTGATCGCCCTGCTGGTGGTGGTGCCGGCGATTCAGTCGCCGCTCGGGTTGATCCTTGCCCTGGCCCTGTGGGGCCTGAGCCAGGCGGCGCTGTT
Organism: Pseudomonas putida; assembly: GCF_001941965.1. Taxonomy (GTDB): domain Bacteria; phylum Pseudomonadota; class Gammaproteobacteria; order Pseudomonadales; family Pseudomonadaceae; genus Aquipseudomonas; species Aquipseudomonas putida_L. The sequence continues at coordinate 160,866 of NZ_MKZO01000079.1, forward strand.
CCTGGTCAGCCATGTGCGGGTGATCAAGGCCGCGCCCTCGGCGGCGGCCTTCGGCGCCTCGCTGAACATCGCCGGGGGCAACCTGGGCATCGGCCTGGGCGCGGTGATCGGCGGCCAGGTGATCGACCATCTGGGGCTGGGCAGCGTCGGTTATGTCGCGGCACTGCTGATCGGCCTGGCGGTGGCCCTGGCCCTGTGGCTGAGCCGCTTCAAGCCAGTGGCCAGTTGAACAGCTCGCGGCGGGCGCCCTCGGTGATGGCGACGATGCCAGGGTGCTTGACCTTGCGCTCCACCGAAATGGCGTAGAACGACTCGGTGACCGCGTCGGTCTGGCCGATCAGCTCGACGTCATACTGCCGGCAGACCTCTTCGGCGATCACGCTGGGGGCGATGAAGATGCCGCTGCCGGACTTGCCGAAAGCCTGCATCAAGGCGCTGTCATCGAATTCGCCGACGATCCGCGGCTGCAATTGCTGCTCGGCGAACCAGCGCAGCAGGCGGTTGCGCACCATGGTTTCCTGACCGGGGATCAGCAGCGGCGCGTGGTGCAGGCAGGCGGGGAAGGGCAGGGCCTGGCGCGCTGCCAGTTCTGGCGTGGCGAGGAAGCTGATACCGCATTCGCCGAGCTTCTGGCTGTAGCCCTTGATATCCAGGTGGCCGGGCATGGGGCTGTCGGAGATCACCAGGTCCAGGCGCTGGATCGCCAGGTCGGCGAGCAGGCGTTCCAGCTTGTCCTCGCGGCAGCTGATGCGCAGCGGTTCGGCCAGTTCCATGGTCGGCGCGATCAGGCGGTAGACGATGGACTTTGGCACCACATCCGCGACCCCGACCCGGAACAGCACCTGCTGCTCGTTGGGCTGCGCCCGCAGCATGGCTTCCAGCTCGCCGCCGATCTGGAACATCGGCTCGGCGTAGGACAGCGCCTGGCGCCCGGTTTCGGTCAGTTCCAGCTGGCGGCCGACCCGCTTGAACAGCTCGATACCATAGGTTTGCTCCAGCAGGCTGATCTGCCCGCTGATGGTTTGCGGGGTCAGGTTCAGTTGCTCGCAGGCGCGGACGATGCTGCCGGTCTTGGCCACGACCCAGAAGTAGTGCAGTTGCCGGTAATTGAGCATGGCAAGCCCCGATTCGGAAAAACCGAAGTATAACCGCTGAAAATACGAATTTTCCTGATGTTTCAGCATCCATAGAATGCCTCTCCATTGCGGCGTCACTTTTTCCGGCGCTGACGTATTTCCAGTGAGGACGACATGCTCTATCTCAAATCCATAGGTACACCGCTGGTGCTGGTCATGGCCCTGTTCGCCATGAGCGGTTGCGACCAGGTCGAGAAATCCGCCCAGCAGGCGCTCAACCAGGCCGCCGAGTCGGCCAAGGAAGCGATCGACAAGACCAACGAAGCGGCCCAGCAGGCGCTGAGCGAAGCCACCGGCACGGAGAAAGCGGAGAAAGAAGAGAGCAAGGACGCTGACGGTCAGAAAATCTGATCTATTTTTTCCAATAACCCCCTATCAGGACCTGATTCATGGAATACCTGCTGGAACTCGCTGCAAGCCCGACCGCCTGGGTCGCCCTGGCCACCCTGGTGGCCATGGAGATCGTCCTCGGTATCGACAACCTGATCTTCATCTCGATCCTGACCAACAAGCTGCCCGAGCAATTCCGCTCCAAAGCCCGTCGCATCGGTATCTCCATGGCCCTGGTGATGCGCCTGGCGCTGCTCAGCACCGTCGCCTGGATCGTCCAGCTCACGGAACCGGTGATCGATATCCTCGGTCACAGCTTCTCGTGGAAGGACATGATCCTGATCGCCGGTGGTCTGTTCCTGCTCTGGAAAGCCACCAAGGAAATCCATGAAAGCGTGGACCCACGGGCCAAGGAAGAATCCGCAGCGTCGTCTACCATTACCCTGGGCTTCGCGGCGGCCATTGGCCAGATCCTGATCCTCGACATCGTCTTCTCGGTGGACAGCATCATCACCGCCGTGGGCATGACCGAACACCTGCCGATCATGATCATCGCCGTGATCAGTGCCGTGATCGTGATGCTGGTCGCCGCCGACCCGCTGGCGAAGTTCATCAACGACAACCCGACCGTGGTGATGCTGGCCCTGGGCTTCCTCATCATGATCGGCATGACCCTGATCGCCGAAGGCTTCGGCGCCCACGTACCGAAAGGCTACGTCTACGCGGCAATGGCCTTCTCCACTGCGATCGAGGTGCTGAACATCATGTCGCGCAGGGCTCGCCAGCGCCGTGAGGCCAGCGAGGCCTGATCAACCGGATCTGTTGCGTGCTGTAGTTTGGGGGCTCCTTGTGGAGCCCCTTTTTTATTGGGGTCAGTGCGCGTTGGCGTGGCGACGCGGGGCCCGGTGATGCGTCAGGGCAGCAGGTTTGGCCGGCGCTTGCGGGGCCTGGTGGTGCAGGTGATGGCGACGGGCGATGCGCAGCACGCCCCACAGCATGGCAACGGCGATGCTCAGCCAGGCTGCGATCATCATGAAGATAGCCATGGTCAGGCTCATGGGTGCCTCCTTCTTCAATACAGGCGATACCTGTAGTTCAGACACCCCTTTAGTCTAGACGGTCAGTTATTTCAGGCTATTGACCGAAGGTCCAAGTGCTAGACCGCTTTGTTCCAAGCCCGGCGCGGGCTATACCGATGCCGTCCGTCGGCCTATGATCGGACCTTTGCCCCCTTCGAGCGAGGACTCATGCCGATCCTTTCCATCACCCCGCGCCGCCTGTTGGTGGCCTGTCTTCTCGCCGCCGGACTGGCCGGTTGTGCCAGCCAGCCGTCTGGCGATCTCAAGCAATTGCCGCAACGGGTCGAGCTCACGGCCGTGCCGTTTTACCGGGGCAATGCCGACCAGAGCGCGCCTATGGCGCTGGCGGCCTTGCTGTCGCAGCAGGGCGTGCGGGTAACGCCGGGGATGCTGGGGTTGCCCAGGCAGCCGGAGAAACTGCAGGCCGCGGTGGAAAACTCGGCGCGGCAGTACGGGATGGTGGTGTACCCGCTTGATCACAGCCTGGCGGCATTGCTGACCCAGGTGTCGGCGGGGAACCCGGTGCTGATGCGTTTCCAGGAAGGTTCGGCATTCTGGAGCGAGCCGCGTTACGGGCTGCTGGTGGGCTTTGATCGTTATAAGCAACGGGTGCTGCTGCGGGCGGGGAACAGTCGGCGGATGCTGATGGACTTCGACTCGTTCGAATCGGCCTGGGGCAAGGAAGGGAATTGGGCGGTGCTGGTGCAGAAGCCGAAGCAGTTGCCGGCCGGAGTGGATCGGCAGCGCTGGTTGAAGGCGGCCAATGATCTGGCGCAGGCGGGGCAGGAGCAGGCGGCGCGGCAGGCGGTGGAGGCGATCGGGCGCTGAGCCTTGTGTTGCTTTCGAGGGCCTCATCGCCGGCAACGCCGGCTCCCACAGGTTTAGTGGTGTACACCATACCTGTGGGAGCTGGCTTGCCAGCGATAGGGCCGGGTCAGGCTGCAGAGATGAACCTGCTGCTTAAACCCCCAGACGATCCCGCAGGCTGTAGTACCAGGCCCCGATCGCACTGAACGGCACACGGAACATCTGCCCACCCGGGAATGGGTAGTGCGGCAGTTCGGCGAAGGCGTCGAAGCGTTCGGCCTGGCCACGCAGGGCCTCGGCCAGGACCTTGCCGGCCAGGTGGGTGTAGGTCACGCCATGGCCGCTGCAGCCTTGCGAGTAGTAGATGTTGTCGCCGATCCGGCCGACCTGCGGCAGGCGCGACAGGGTCAGGAGGAAGTTGCCGGTCCAGGCGAAGTCGATCTTCACGTCCTTCAACTGCGGGAAAGCCTTGAGCATCTTCGGCCGGATGATCGCTTCGATGTTCGCCGGGTCACGGGCACCGTAGACCACGCCGCCGCCAAAGATCAGGCGCTTGTCGCTGGTCAGGCGGTAGTAGTCGAGCAGGTAGTTGCAGTCCTCGACGCAGTAGTCCTGAGGCAGCAGGGTGCGCGCCAGTTCATCGCTCAGCGGTTCGGTGGTGATCACCTGGGTACCGCACGGCATGGACTTGGCCGCCAGCTCCGGGACCAGGCCGCCGAGGTAGGCGTTGCCGGCAACGATGATGAACTTGGCCCGCACGCGACCGTTCGGGGTGTGCACCACCGGGTTGGCACCGCGCTCGATACGCACGGCCGGGGACTGTTCGTAGATCTTGCCGCCCAGGGACTCCACGGCGGCGGCTTCGCCCAGCGCCAGGTTCAGCGGGTGGATATGGCCGCCGCTCATGTCGAGCATGCCGCCGATGTAGTTGTCGCAGGCCACCACTTCACGGATGCGCTTGGCGTCCATCAGCTCCAGTTGCTTATGGCCGAAGCGTTCCCACAGGCGTTTCTGCGATTCCAGGTGACCCATCTGCTTGCTGGTCAGGGCGGCGAACACGCCACCGTCCTTCAGGTCGCACTGGATGTTGTACTTGGCCACGCGATCGCGAATGATGCGTCCACCCTCGAAGGCCATTTCGCCCAGCAACTGCGCCTGGCGCGGGCCGACGGTGCGTTCGATGACATCGATGTCGCGGCTGTAGCTGTTGACGATCTGCCCGCCGTTACGGCCCGAAGCGCCGAAGCCGACCTTGGCGGCTTCCACGACGGTGACGCTAAAACCGTTCTCCAGCAGGAACAGGGCGCTGGACAGGCCGGTATAGCCGGCGCCGATCACGCACACGTCGGTCTGGACTTCTTCCTGCAAGGCGGGGCGCTGGGGTACCGGATTGGCCGAGGCGGCGTAGTACGATTGTGGGTAGGCGATGGTGGCCATGCGCGGTGAACCTCTAATCTGTGACTTTGTAGTTGTGTGTTTTGTATTTTTTACGGATGCGTCAATCCTATCAACAATAATGAACACTCGCCAGCCGGGCTGACGAAATCCCTTGAAAGCCGGGGCCGGGCCTGGGGTTCGGGTAAAAAATTTCTATTATTCAGTGGTTTAGCCGAAAAAATCGTTGACACACTTTGCCGAAAGCGTAGAATGCCGCCTCACAGCAGGCACATAGCTCAGTTGGTTAGAGCACCACCTTGACATGGTGGGGGTCGTTGGTTCGAGTCCAATTGTGCCTACCAAACATCACCGCTCCTGTTGGCGGTCAAGCAAGAAGGGCGATCCGAGAGGGTCGCCCTTCTTGCTTTCACTTGCCCGGTTCGCAATTCCCGCGTTCAGGCGGCTCGCTCGACCCACTCCTGATCACTCCATTCGAAGACCGCAGATTCATCGGTCTTTGCGCCTGGATCGACAATCACAGGCCCGAAGCGTACCTGAACATACGCGCAGTAACAGGCGCGCATCGCCACATCCGCCGGTCCCGGAACCGCCTCCAGGCCTTTCTTCTCCCAGTTGGCCACCGTCTGTACATCGACGCGGAGCAGGGCGGCCAATTCGCTCTGGACCAGGTCCTGCTCCTTTCTCAAAAAGCGCAACTGGTGCCCGGACATCGGGGTTGTCTGGCTCAGGATATCTCCCGCGATGGCCCGGTGCAGGCCGTCGAGGTCTTCAATGGCTACGCCATCGCCATAGGGGGTCTCGACGGCCTTGTAGCCGTTCTTCAGAAAGATCCCGTTCAGGCCGCAGCCGGTGTATTCGTACATTTCAAATCTCCCATACGGTGATGGCGAAAAGCTCACCAGGTATCGCCACCGGTTTCACCGCTGCCACGACGCAGACGGTGTCCCGTGGCGCCCGTTCGCGCATGCGGAACTCGAAGCTCTGGTGCTCTGCGCTGTAGATCGGCCCGCGGATGATGACTCCGCGACGCAGGCAGGACAGCACCTCGATCGTGGAGACCTCACGTTGCTCCATTCGCTCCAGGCAATGCCCGGTGAAAACCACCCTCGCCGAGTCCCTGGCCAGCAAGTGAACAAATTTCTCGAGCTGTTGCTTTGTCCATAAAGGCTGACGGCTCATTTATTTACCTATAATTCTTATAGGTTGCGATAGGGTAACGCGCAACCTGGATTGGTCAAATGGTGGCTGATTACTGGCGAGCGCCGGGGTGGCATCGCCAGCCGCCGAGACTCAGCCGAAACGATTTCCTTGGGCAAGTGCTGTACTGGATCAAGAAGTAACGAGCGTGCCAGACGTCGTGTGTGCTCCGTTTCCATGTCGGATGCCACGCGCTTTTTGAAGTCGCTGATTCTTTTGCAGATTTTCTTTAACCCAGCTGTTGACAGCCCCAGCCAAATGCGTAGAATGCCGCCCCACAGCAGGCACATAGCTCAGTTGGTTAGAGCACCACCTTGACATGGTGGGGGTCGTTGGTTCGAGTCCAATTGTGCCTACCAAACATCACCGCTCCTGTTGGCGGTACAGCAAAAAGGGCGATCCGAAAGGATCGCCCTTTTTGTTTTGGTCTTTCAAAGCCCCTCCGCAAAGGCGCCTTTTTTTGAGCGGTAAGCTGTAAGCCGCAAGCTGCAAGTAAAAGCAGGCGCGATGCTGGCGGCTTTTTCTTATGGCTTGCGGCTTAAAGCTTGAAGCTTCCCTGCCTTCATACATTTGTACAGCCAGGCCGCCCCGTGCCCGGATTTTGTCGATGTTCAGCCTCCTTGCATCTGCCTAACCTCCCGCCCAGGCAGCGTTGATTCAATAACAACAAGGAGACAACCAATGCCTGTACAAACCGAGCATGACCCGCGTCTCAAGCGTGCACTCAAGACGCGACACATCAGCATGTTGGCCCTCGGCGGCGTGATCGGCGCCGGGCTGTTCGTCGGCTCCAGTGCGGTAATCGCCTCCACCGGCCCCGGTGCCTTCATTACCTACGCCATTACCGGCCTGATCGTTGCGCTGGTGATGCGCATGCTCGGCGAGATGGCCGCGGCGCATCCGACCCGGGGCTCCTTCGTCGACTATGCGCGCATGGCCTTCGGCCGGCCCGCCGGCTACATGACCGGCTGGCTCTACTGGTATTTCTGGGTGATCGTCGTCGGCTTCGAAGCCGTGGTCGGCGGGCAGATCATCAACGGCTGGTTCCCCGACCTGCCGGTCTGGGCCATCGCCCTCGGCCTGATGGTCGGCATGACCCTGCTGAACCTGATGTCGGTGCATTCCTTCGGCGAGGCCGAGTACTGGTTCGCCGGGATCAAGGTGGTGGCCATCGTGGTCTTCCTCGCCGTCGCCGGGGCCTGGGCCTTCAAGCTGTGGCCGGGCTCCACCGCCAGTTTCGCCAACCTCACCGACCACGGCGGCTTCCTGCCCCATGACATCGGTTCGCTGTTCACCGGCGTGGTGGTGGTGATCTTCTCCATGACCGGGGTGGAAGTGGCGACCCTGGCCGCCGCCGAGTCCGAAGACCCGTCGCGCAACATCCGCAAGGCGGTCAACACGGTGATGATGCGCATCCTGGTGTTCTTCGTCCTGGCCACCTTCTTCATCGTCGTCGCCCAGCCCTGGACCGACATCGTCCCCGGCAAGTCGCCGTTCGTCACCACCCTGGAGCGCATCGGCATCCCTGGCGCCGGCGACATGCTGACCCTGGTGATCCTGGTCGCGGTGCTCTCGGTGCTCAACGCCGGCCTCTACACCTCGTCCCGCCTGCTGTACGTCCTGGCCTCCAACGGCGAAGCGCCACGCTGGATCGCGGCTACCAGCCGCAAGGGCGTGCCGGTGCGCGGGGTGATCGCCTCGACCCTGGTCGGCTACGGCTGCGTGGTCATCGCGGCGGTCTGGCCGGACACCGTGTTCCAGTTCCTGATCAACTCCTCGGGCACCGTGTTCCTCTTCGTCTACCTGGTGATCTGCCTGTCCCAGCTCAAGCTGCGCCGCCGCTGGGTCGCCGAAGGCTCGCTGAAGTTCGCCATGTGGGCGCACCCGGTGCTGCCGCTGTTGGTCACCGGTTCGATCATCGCGGTGCTGGTGAGCATGGCCTTCGACCCTTCGACCCAGATCAGCCTGCTGCAGTGCGTGATCGCGATCATTGCCATCGCCGCCTCGTACCTGGTGTTCCGGGTCTCCGCGAGCAGTCCCGCAGCCACCGTACAACCTGCGAAAAACGCTTAACCACGCCGTATCGGACAGTGCCCCGGGTTCCGGGGCCGTCAATGGGAAGCCCACAGCATGTCAGCGAAACTTGATTTGACCCACCTGCCCAACAAACCGCTCTGGTTCGAAGCGGCGCCATCGCGCGAGCGCCTCGGCGCAGCGCTGGAAGCCGATGTCGCCATCGTCGGTGCCGGCTACACCGGGCTCTGGACCGCCTACTACCTGCTCAAGAGCGATCCGTCGCTGCGCGTGGTGCTGGTGGAAAAGCGCGAAGTCGGCTTCGGCGCCTCGGGCCGCAATGGCGGCTGGGCCTCGGCGATCTTCCCGATTTCCCTGACCCGCGTGGCCGAAATGTACTCCCATGCTGCGGCCCTGGAACTGCAAGGGGCGATGAACGATACGGTCGACGAGATCGGCCGCGTGCTGGCCCTCGAAGGCGTCGAGGCCGACTATGCCAAGCAGGGCTTCCTGTCCCTGGCCCGCAGCCAGCCACAGATGAACCGGGCACGGGCGGCGGTGGACGCTTCGGCACGCTTCGGCCTGCCGCAGCAGTGGCGCACCCTGGAGGCCGGCGAAGCCTTCACCCGGGTCGGCGCCCGTGATGTGCTCGGCGGCCTGTACACCGAGCATTGCGCGCTGATCCATCCCGGCAAGCTGGTGCGTGGCCTGGCGAAACTCGTTGAAAGCATGGGCGCGAAGATCTACGAAGGCTCCGAGGTCACCGAGCTGACCCCGGGCCTGCTGCGCACCGCCCACGGTTCGGTCAAGGCCGACATCACCGTGCGCGCCACCGAGGCGTTCACCTCGCAACAGCCGGGCCATTCGCGCTTCGTGATTCCGCTGTACTCCCTGGTCCTGGCCACCGAACCACTGCCGTTGGAGCTGCGCCAGCGCCTCAACCTCGACCAGCGCCTGGCCTTCAACGACATGCGCCACCTGCGGGTCTACGGCCAGGTCACTGCCGAGGGCCGCCTGGTCTTCGGCGGGCGGGGCGCTCCGTACAAGTGGGGTTCGGGCATGCCCGAGCAGGCCGACCTGGTGGACAGCACCCACGCCAAGATTCACGAAACCATGCTGGAATTCTTCCCGGCCCTGGCCGACACCCGCGTCACCCATCGTTGGGGCGGCGCCCTCGGGGTGTCCCGCGACTGGTGCCCGACCGTCAGCATCGACCGCAAAAACCGCATGGCCTGGGCCGGCAACTATGTGGGAGACGGCGTCGCCACCAGCAACCTGGCGGGCCGGATCCTGCGCAACCTGATCCTCGAACGCGACGAGAAGATCAACCATCTGCCCTTCGTCAACCACCGTTCCCCGTTGTGGGAGCGCGAGCCGCTGCGCTGGCTGGGTGTCAACAGCGGGCTGGCCGCAGCCTCGCTGAGCGATATCGAAGAGCGCGTAACCCATCGACCATCCCGTACCGCGATGCTGCTGGAAAAGCTCACCGGCGCGCACTAAGAGGAGAATCCCGTGACTGCTTTCACGATCATCAAAGGCACCACCCTGCAGGCCATGCCGCTCAACCCCGCCGGTCAGCGTGCCGGTGCCGACCACGGCGACCCGCAGATCGCCACCCAGCGCCTGGCCCCGGAGGCCGTGGGCAGCCTCGGCGTCTGGGAGTGCCAGCCGGGCGGCTGGCCGGTGGTCAACCGTCCTGACACCGAGTTCACCTACATCCTGTCCGGCCGCGCCAACCTGACCGACGACGCCAGCGGCGTGGTGGTCGAGGTCAGCGGTGGCGACCTGATCATCCTGCCGCCGGGCTGGACCGGGCGTTGGGACGTGCTGGAAACCGTGCGCAAGGTCTACGCGATCTACTGATTTCACCGGCAGCCGCGTGCTGCTGCCGTCACCCTTCGATGCGAGAAGAACAATGACCCAAACCATCAGCAACTGGATTTCCGGCGCCGTCGCCGACACCACCAGCGGCCAGCAACTGCCTGTGTTCAACCCGGCCACTGGCGTCGTTACTGCCCAGGTGCAACTGTCCGCCCGGAAGGACGTGGACGCCGCCGTCGCTTCGGCCAAGGCCGCGTTCCCGGCCTGGAGCAACCTGCCGCCGCTGCGCCGTTCGCGGATCCTCAACAGATTCCTCGCCCTGCTCAACGAGCACCGCGACGACCTGGCCCGGCTGATCACCGCCGAGCACGGCAAGGTCTTCACCGACGCCCAGGGTGAAGTGACCCGCGGCATCGAGATCGTCGAATTCGCCTGTGGTGCGCCGCAGTTGCTCAAGACCGACTTCACCGACCAGGTCAGCACCAATATCGACAACTGGACCCTGCGCCAGCCCCTGGGCGTGGTTACCGGCATCACCCCGTTCAACTTCCCGGTGATGGTGCCGATGTGGATGTTCCCGGTGGCCCTGGCCACCGGCAACACCTTCATCCTCAAGCCGAGCCCGATCGACCCGAGCCCGAGCCTGTTCATCGCCGAGCTGCTCAAGCAGGCCGGCCTGCCGGACGGCGTGTTCAACGTGGTGCAGGGTGACAAGGACGCAGTCAACGCGCTGATCGAGCACCCGGATGTGCAGGCGATCTCCTTCGTCGGCTCGACCCCGATCGCCAACTACATCTATGAAACCGGTGCCCGCCACGGCAAGCGCGTGCAAGCCCTGGGCGGCGCGAAGAACCATCTGGTGGTGATGCCCGATGCCGATATCGACCAGGTGGTCGATGCGCTGATCGGGGCGGCCTACGGTTCGGCCGGCGAGCGTTGCATGGCGATCAGTGTGGCGGTGTTCGTTGGCGAGGAAACCGCCGGGAAAGTCATGCCGAAGCTGATCCAGCGCACCCGGGAACTGAAAGTCCTGAACGGCACCAACCTCGACGCCGAGATGGGCCCGATCGTGACCCGCGCGGCCCACGAGCGCATCACCGGTTATATCGAGCAAGGCGTGAAGGAAGGCGCGACCCTGCTGGTGGACGGCCGTGGCTTCAACGGCGAAGTGGCCGGCGAAGGCTGTGGCGATGGCTTCTGGCTGGGCGGCACGCTGTTCGACAACGTCACCACCGACATGCGGATTTACAAGGAAGAGATCTTCGGCCCGGTACTGGCCTGCCTGCGGGTCAAGGATTTCGCCGAGGCGGTGGAGCTGATCAACGCCCACGAGTTCGGCAATGGTGTCAGCCTGTACACCCGTGACGGCCACATCGCCCGCGAGTTTGGCCGCCGCATTCAGGTGGGCATGGTCGGCATCAACGTCCCGATCCCGGTGCCGATGGCCTGGCATGGTTTCGGTGGCTGGAAGAAGAGCCTGTTCGGCGATATGCATGCCTATGGTGAAGAGGGCGTGCGTTTCTACACCAAGCAGAAGAGCATCATGCAGCGCTGGCCGCAGGGCACGGAGAAGGGCGCCGAGTTCGCCATGCCGACCAGCAAGTAACGAGCGGTTTGCTGCCTGACGGCAGGGGGCCCCGCAGTTCGCTGCGGGGCCTTTTTCATTAGGCTGTACACCACCCTGTGGGAGCTGGCTTGCCAGCGATAGCGGTAGTGAATTCACCGACGCCATCGCTGGCAAGCCAGCTCCCACAGGTTTCGCGTTAGCCAATGAGCTCGGTGTTGCGTCCGGCCTGGATGGCGATCCAGAAGCGGGCGATCCCTTGGGTCGTGGTGGGTTTGATTCCCGTCAGTTGCTCCACCAGCTTCAGCCGATAAACCAAGGTCTGCCGGTGAATCCCCAGGTCCAGCGCCGTGGCCTTCCAGTTGCCATCGTTGTCCAGGAAGGTGATCAAGGTCCCCAGCAACGCCGCGCCCTGCGTCCGGTCATGCTCGATCAGCGGCCCGAGATAACGCCCCACCAGCGCCCGCGCTTCGGCCAGGGACTTGGGCGCCATGATCAACCCGGTTTCCGCCTCGCCATAACGCAATACACCTGCATCCATTTCCCTTGCCTGGGTCAGGCTCAGCCGGGCCTGGCGCACGCTTTCGCGAAAGCCGGTGGCGGCGGCAATGACACCGCTGACCCCGATGATGCTGCCGCTGCCAAGATGACGGCGCAGGGTGTCGAACAGCTCGCCATCATTCGGACAGATCGCCAGCAGCATGCGTTTGTCTTCCAGCAACAACGGACAGGCCTGGTGCAGGGCTGGGGCGTGATGCAGTTCTGCCGCCGTCCACGGGGCGTTCTCTCCCGGCTGGATGGCCAGGGTCACCAGGCTGCCGCCCAGTCCGCGCCGTTCCAGGATCGGCCGCGCCAGGCTGAACTCCGTCTCGTTCTCCAGCAGGCTGCGCAATAGCGCCGCGCCTTCCTCGCGCTGCTGGTCGCGGTGGATCATCAGGCGTTCCAGCTCGACTCCGAGCAGGCCCACCAGCGAGCGCACCAGGATCGAATCATCGGCAGTGCGCTGGGTCTTGCGCGCCATCAGCAGATCGGCCCGGGCGCGGCCGGGAATGGGGATGCGTTCGATATGCCGGGCCGCCCCGGTGCTGCTGGTGGCGACGAGGGTGTCGCCGCCGACCGCATCCTCGATGCCCAGGTCCAGCCCCAGCGCCTCGCCGAGGATCGCCAGGCGCCCGGCCATTTCCGGCGCCTTGCGCAGGGCCTCGGCATAGGTCTGGAACAGCCGCTCGCTGGCATTGAAGCGCTCGCGCTGGGCCTGCAGCACGCTTTCGATCACATGGTGCGAAAGCTTGACGAACTCCAGCTCGAAGCTGGCGTGCAGGACCGGGAACAGCAGGCGGTCGGCCGCGGCCAGCAAGGCCTGGCTCAGGGCCGGTGCGTCGGGGCGGGGTGCCATCACCAAGGCACTGGGATTGCTCTGCACCAGTTGTTCCAGCCAGGCCACCTGGTCTTCTTCGCCAGCGGGCAGGCCGAGGCCGGTGGTCATCACCAGGTCGCCGGGGGACACCCAGCGCCACGGGTCGGGCAGGTCGACGGTATGCGCCCAGGTGATCAGCCTGCCGGTACCGCCCAGGCCGGCGACGGCCTCCAGCTTGAGCAGTTCGATATCGATCAGGTCTTGTACCGTGAGCATGGTCTGTCATCCGCTGGCTCGAAAAGCCCGGGCATGATCTCAGATGCTTCGGCGGATGGCGCGCTGTGGCGTGGGATTTTTTACTGCGGGGAAAAACAGGAACGGCCCGTGAAGGGCCGTTCGCAAAGGGAAATCACGGAACCCGGATCAGCTCGACGCCACTCTGAACCAGTTCGAAACGATCTTCGCCGATATGGTTGACCCGATCGCCAATGGCCAGGCGATAGGTGGTAATCGGCATCGAGGCGGCGCTTCCATCGGCCTGCAGGGTGGCTTCCTGAAACTCATGCACGGGGTAGATGCGTCCTTCGGCGTCCCTGGCATGAAATTGCCCGACCAGTACTGCTGTCATTTCGGTTATGACCTCTGAAAAAATGATCTGCGTGGTTCATAGACCGTCTCGCCGGGTAGGAAGTTTTGTAGGACCAGGAAAAAAACCTTTCGGCCATCGCCCATCATCTATAACTGTCTATTCCCTATTTCACGCAGGTGGTGGTGGTCATGAGCCAGGTTTATACGGTCGCGGTGCTGGTCGGCAGTCTGCGCAAGGCGTCCTTGAATCGCAAGGTGGCCCAGGCGCTTGCCGAGCTGGCGCCGTCGAGTCTCAAGCTGAAGATCGTCGAGATCGGCGAACTGCCGTTGTACAACGAAGATATCGATGTGGATCCACCGGCGGCGTACAAGACCTTCCGCGAGCAGATCAAGGGCACCCAGGGTCTGCTGTTCGTCACCCCGGAGTACAACCGCTCGGTGCCGGGCGCGTTGAAGAACGCCATCGACGTGGGTTCGCGGCCTTATGGGCAAAGTGTGTTCAGCGGCAAGCCGGGGGCGGTGGTCAGTGTGTCGCCGGGCGCGGTAGGTGGCTTTGGTGCCAACCATCATCTGCGCCAGTCCCTGGTGTTCCTCGATGTGCCGTGCATGCAGCAGCCGGAGGCCTATGTGGGCGGGGCGGGGAGCCTGTTCGACGAGCAGGGGAAACTGTCGGAGAAGGCGCGGCCGTTCCTGCAGGGGTTTATCGATAGCTATGCCAAGTGGGTGGCCAGGCACCAAGGCTGACCTGAAAACAACACAAAACCCTGTGGGAGCTGGCTTGCCAGCGATGAGGCCGGCACTGACATCGATGTTGTCAGGTCCGGCCCTATCGCTGACAAGCCAGCTCCCACAGGGGCCAATTTGTGCCAGGGATTGTCTTATACGGACTGTGGCATCTCACCCGCCGCCAGGCGCCGGTTGATATCCGCCACCACCTCCGGCAGCTCGTTGATCGTATCGATCAGGTAATGCGGCCGCGAGCCTTCGAACATGCCGTGAATCCGCTTGCGCTCACGCTCCAGCGTCCCGGCATCCAGCGCCTTGTAACCTTCATGGGTCAGCCCCAGGGCATTCCCCGAACACACCAGCGCCACCGTCCACATCCCGGCGCGACGGCCTTCGAGAATCCCCGGCACGGTGTCGTCCACCTTCACGCAGGCCGCCACGTCGTCGATACCCAGGGCGATCACGTTGGCCAGCGCCTGGGCCGGCCACGGGCGCCCATTCGGGGTTTCGTCGGTGGCCACCACATGGTCGGCGACGTAGCCGTTCTTCTCGGCCAGTTCCACCACCTTGTCCATCACCACCTTCGGATAGCCCGAGCACGAGCCGATCTTCTCGATCTGCAGCGGCATGAAGCGGTTGTAGATGGCGGTGACATCGTCATCGCTCGGTGCCCGGCCAAACACCTTGCGGTAGCGCTCGGCGATCTGCGGTTGGTCGCACAGGGTGCGGATATGATCCCACTTGCCCATGCCCATCGGCCCGCGGGCTTCGTCGATCGAGACCTGCACGTCGAACTCGGCGAACGCCTCGACGAAGATCTGCGTCGGGGCGAAGGAGCCGAAGTCGACGACGGTGCCGGCCCAGTCGAGAATCGCGGCTTGCAGCTGTTTCGGGTTGCTGTAATTCATTGCAATGTGTCCTGTGCGAATTCGATGAAGGGCTTCAGATTTCAGTGACATTCATTTCGTGCAGTACCTGGGCGACCGCCTCCACAGCGGCACGCATGCCGCCTTTGCCGACACAACCGATACAGCCGACGCGGAAGGTTTCCACCTGGGTCAGCTTGCCCGGGTAGAGGATGTAGCCCTTGGCCTTGACCCGTTCGTAGAAGTCCTTGAACTGGTAGCGGCTGTCCCGCGGGGCGTGGAAGGTGACGATGATCGGTGCCTGGATTTCTGCCGGCAGGAAGCTCTTGAAGCCCAGTCCGGCCATGGCCTCCAGCAGGGCCTTGCAGTTGTCGGCGTAGCGCTGGTGCCGGGTGGGCAGGCCGCCTTCCTCGTTGTACTGCCGCAGGGCTTCGTGCAGGGCGGCGACCACATGGGTCGGCGGGGTGAAGCGCCACTGCCCGGTCCTGGCCATGTACTGGTGCTGGTCATGCAGGTCCATGGCCAGGGAGTGGCTGTTGCCGGCGGCGCCAGCCAGGGCGGCATTCTCGGCGAAGACGAAACCCATCCCCGGCACGCCTTCCAGGCACTTGCCGGAGGCGGCGATCAGCGCGGTGAAGGGGACTTGCGCGGCATCGATCGGCAGGGCGCCGAAGGAGCTCATGGCATCGATGATCAGGCGCTTGCCATGGCGGGCCACGACCTGGGCGATCTCCGCCAGCGGGTTGAGGATGCCGGTGCTGGTTTCGCAGTGGATCAGGGCGACGTGGGTCACGCTCGGGTCGGCGGCCAGCAGTTGGTCGACGTCGGCGGCGGTGGTCGGCTGGTCCTCGGCGGTATGGAAGGTGCTGAACTCGCGGCCCAGGACCTGGCAGATCTTCGCCAGGCGCTGGCCGTAGGCGCCATTGACCAGCACCAGGACCTTGCCGTCGCGGGGCACCAGGGTGCCGATCGCCGCTTCCACGGCGAAGGTGCCGCTGCCTTGCAGGGGCACGCACTGGTGAGTCGCGCTGCCGTTGACGATACCCAGCAATTGCTCGCACAGGCTGGCGGTCAGCTGGTTGAAGTCGCGGTCCCAGGAGCCCCAGTCGGTGAGCATCGCCCGGCGGGTGCGCTCGGAGGTGGTCAGGGGGCCCGGGGTCAGCAGGAGCGGGGCGTTGCTCATTGGGTATTCCTCGCAGCGGATGGCAGCAATCTGATGGGCGCTAGGTTGCAATTCCTCGATTCATCAATCAAATTGCTTGTTGTTATGCCAGCTATAAGTCAGGCCGATAGAAATGAACCTGTTCCAGCTCCGCGCTTTCGATGCCGTTGCCCGTGAAGGCAGCTTCACCCGCGCCGCCGCGCGCCTGTTCATCAGCCAGCCGGCAGTGACCGGGCACGTCAAGGCACTGGAGGAGCACTACCAGATCACCCTGCTGCGGCGCACCGCCCGTCGGGTCGAGCTGACCGAGGAGGGCACCCGCCTGGCGGCCATCACCCGGGCGCTGTTCGGCCTGGCCGAGGAGGCCCAGGCCATGCTTGAAGCCAACCGGCAGTTGCTCACGGGCCGCCTGGAAGTGGCGGCGGACGGGCCGCACCGGGTCATGCCGATGCTGGCGCAGTTGCGCGAGCGCTACCCGGGGATCACCGTCAACCTGCGCCTGGGCAATGCCCAGGAAACCCTGGCCGCGTTGCTCTCCGAGCATGCCGACGTGGCCGTGCTGACCGAGGTCGAGCCGCGCAAGGGCCTGTACCTGCAAGGTCTTGAGCCCTCGCGGATCTGCGCCTTGCTCCCGGCCGGGCATGCCTGGGCAGGCAGCGCGGAAGAACTGCCGCTGGCCGGGCTGGACCGGCAGATCATGGTCCTGCGCGAGCCCAGCTCCATCACTCGCCGCACCTTCGACCAGGTCTGTGCCGATGCCGGGGTGCAGCCGCGGGTGGTGCTGGAACTGGACAGCCGCGAGGCGGTGACCGAGGCCGTGGCGGCGGAGTTGGGCATCGGCATCGTCTCCTCGGCGGAGCTGGGCCACGACCCGCGGGTGGTGGCGCGACCGATCGCCGGCGGCGGGCTGGTCAACCAGCATATGCTCGGCTGCCTCGAGCGGCGCCGCGAACTGCGTCTGATCCAGGCGTTTCTCGGCCTGGCGCCGCAACCCTGAATCTGGCTTAAGATGCGCGCACCCGGCACTACCAAGGCGAACCCCTGTTGAATACGGCGAAAGACACCATCTCCATGCAACTGGTGCGCGAGGCGCTCCTGCAAAGCTGCCCGCCGGGCGCGGCGACCGCCGAGGTGCTCAAGCGCGTGGGTATCGATGCGTCCCGGCTCGAACTGCCGCAAGCACGGGTTCCGGCCAGCGCCTATGCGCGGCTCTGGCGCCTGCTGGCGCGGCGTTGCAATGATGAATTCTTCTGCATGGACCCGCGCGGCCTGCGCAGCGGCAGCCTGGCGTATCTGTGCCGCTCGTCCATGGCCCAGCCGACGGTCGGCGCGGCCCTGGCCTCGGGGCTGGAGTTCCTCACCCTGATGTTCGAGCACCTGCACCCGGTGCTGGTGCGCCAGCAGAGCCTGGCCGAGATCGTCATCGGCGAGCCCCGGCAGGAGGCGCGGCGGCCCTTCACCTACTTCACCTTCTGGATGATCGTGCATGGCGTCGCCTGCTGGCTGGCGGGGCGGCGGATTCCGATCCTGGCCATCGAGCTGCGCTGCGCCGAGCCGGATTTTTGCGATGACTACCGGGTGATGTTCTCGCAGAACCTGCAATTCTCGCGGCCGCGCACGCGGATGATCTTCGCCGCCGATTGCCTCGACCTGCCGGTCAGGCGCAGCGCCGAGGAATTGCAGCGGTTCCTGGCCCAGGCGCCGGGCAATATCCTGGTCAAGTACCGTGATCCCGAGAGCCTCGCGTGGCGGATCAAGGATGACCTGCGCCAGCGGCCTGCCGGGCAATGGCCGGAAACCGAGGCCCTGGCCCAGAGCCTGTGCATCTCCGCCTCGACCCTGCGCCGCCGCCTGGCGGACGAGGGGCAGAGCTACCAGGCGCTCAAGGACAGCCTGCGCAAGGAGCTGGCGATCGGCTGGCTGGCACAGCCGGAGCTGAGCTTTGCCGAGATCGCCGAGCGCCTGGGGTTTGCCGATGTGAGTTCGTTCCACAAGGCATTTCGCAAATGGTCGGGGAGCAACCCGGGGCACTACCGGACGCTGGTGCTGGCCAGTTCCTGAGGCGTCCTTGCGGCAGCCTTTCCGACTGTCAGGCAGCGATCCCTCATCCCTAGGCTTCCGGCTCCCATCCCGAGGAGCCACCCATGACCGATCCTATCCCGCTTACCGACGCCCGTGCGCTTGACCGTTTCATAGCCGGCAACACCCCCGCCTGGCTGCGCAGCGCCTCCAGCGAGCAGCTTGAGCAACTGCACCAGAGCCTGTCCAGCCACCACCGCCACCAGGCCCGGGTCGGCGAGCTGCTGGCGCGCATCCAGGCGCCGGAAGACTTTGCCATGCCGCGCTTGCTCGATGTACTGCGCGAACTCGGCTGCACGCCGCAACCCGCCCAGGCGCTGTGGCGCGATATCCGCCTGCGCGTGGAAATGCCGGTGTTCCGCATTACCGATGTCGATCTGCCAAGCTTCCATCACTACCCTGTGGACAGCGACCTGCTGGGCCGGCTGCTGCGCAACTTCAACGAGGACGAGGCCCGGGACGGCGCCCATTACCCGGGCTCCGGCATCGTCGAGGGCGGCCGCCTGCTGGCTTGCGCGCCGGCCGAGGTGGCGGCGCGTTGCCGCACGCTGGACCTGGGCGGCCAGTACCAAAGGCACCTGCGCGAGGTGCTGACCCCGGACGACCTTGACCGCCGCCAGGAGGTCATCGAATGTCTGCGCGACGACAAGCGTGCGGCACTCGCCGCCCATGCCCGCTGCGCCTGCCTCAAGGGCGAGATCGACGGGGACGCCGAACGCCTGCTGCTGGACCTGGCCGACGGTCGTGCGGTATCCCGTGATGTCAGCCCTGGTCATCTGCAACTGCTGGGTTTCGACGTGCAGGGTGCGTTGCTGCTGGAAATGGCCGCGACCCATCCGCGCCTGCCAGGCCAGGTGCTGCTCTACCTGCCCAACGACCCCAACCGTACGTTGCACCAGTGCGAATCCCTGGCGCTGCTTGACGATGAACTGGCGTCCCAGCTGCGCCATCCCCCCTACGCCGAGTTCTTCACCCGGCAACTGCAACCGGACGACCGCCTGAGCTTCCTTGGCAAGCTGCAGTCCTGCCTGCAAGCCCCTTCGCCGGCGCTGCAGGCGCAAGGCGTGGCGATCGGCTCAAGGCCGTTCGAATGGCAGGCGCAGCGGCAGATCGCCCGGATCAAGTCCGATGCGGCGCAGTTGCTGGTGCCCACCGCAGCGGTCGACCAGGCCCTGTTTCGCCAGCGGATCGAGGCCCTGAAGTCCGCCGGCCTCGCCGTGGGTGGCCTGCTTGCCTCGTTCATCCCCGGCGTCGGGGAATTCATGCTGGTCGGGTTGGTCAAGGATGTCCTGAGCGAAGTCTATGAGGGCGTGGTCGACTGGAGCCACGGCCAATGCCAGGAAGCCCTTGATCATCTGCTCGGCGTGGTCGGCAACCTGGCGATCACCGCGTTGATCGGTGCCGGTGTCGGTGTGGTCGTGCGCGAGTTGCAGCGCAGCAGCTTCGTCGATGGCCTGCTGCCGGTGCTGCATGGCGATGGCCGGCAGCGGCTGTGGTCGGCGGAGCGCGCCCGTCACCAGGTGCCGCTGGCGCTGACGCGGCCGGCGGATGCCGATGGCCTGGTGCGGGTCCAGGGCCGGCATTGGTGGCGTCGTGGTGAACAGGTGTTCGAAGTGCAGCAGGCGGCGCCGCAGGCCCGCTGGCGCATCGTCCATCCGTCGCGCCCGGGCGCCTGGACGCCAGAGCTCACCGGCAACGGCGACGGCGCCTGGTGGCATGCCGGCGAGGATCCGCTGCAATGGCAGGGCAGCGCCGCGTTGCTCCGGCGTTTCGGGCCGCGCACCGACGGCTTGACGGCGGCGGCCTGCGAACAGGTGGCGGCGATCTGCGGCCACGACGAGGCGAGCTTGCGTGGCCTGTTGGTGGAGCGTCGGCCCATGCCGGTGGAACTGGTCCAGGTGGTCGCGGATTTCAGCCTGGATGCGCGCATCGCCGACTTCTTCGAACAACTGGCCGAGGGCGCAGCGCTCGAACGCCTGGATCCCGAACTCTGTGCCGCCCTGCGTGCGCTGCGCCCGGGGAGCGCTGAAGAGCGGGTGACCTGGAATGCCGAGGCGCGGACCTTGCAGCCGCTGTTGTTCGAACACCTGGCGCAGCGCTTGGCCCCGGTGCTCGACGCCGACGGGCTGCGTGTCCAGCGACTGTTCCCCGGCCTGCCCGAACGTTTCGTCGAGGCCCTGCTGGACGAGGCCGGGATGCTGGACGGCGAGCGGCGCCTGCCCCTGGAACTCCAGGAAAAGGCCCGCCGGACACTGCATGAGGTGCGTGTCCTGCAGGCCGTGGAAGGTCTCTACCTCGACAGCCGCTGTACCAGCGATACCGTGCGCATGGCGTTTTCGCTGTTTCGCAGTCTCTCGCAATGGCCCCGCGGCCTGAGTTTCGAACTGCGCGAAAACACCGTCGACGGGCCGGTGCTGGAGCGCATACTGCCGCTGGCCGAAGCCCGCGAAGTACGGGTGCTGGTGGGTGCCCACGGGCATTTCCGCGCGTATGAAACCAATGGCACGGCCCTGGGCGAGGCGGGCGGCAGCCTGTTCCAGGCCCTGGTGGACGGACTCGACGCGCGGCAGCGGGCGGCACTGGGCTGCAACGATGCGACCGCCATGCTGATCCTCCTGCGCCAGCAGGCCGACATCGATCGCCAGCGTCTGCCCGGCCTGCTCGGCATCAGCCGGGCGCCCGCGTACTTCCGTTCGCCCCAACGGCTGGCCGACGGACGCCGCGGCTACCCCCTCAGTGGTCGCGGGCGACCTGGCAGCAGCACGCTGACCAGCATGGTGCGCACGCTCTATCCGGGTTTCAGTGAGCTGGAAGCGAGTATCTGGCTGGACGAAATCCAGCAGCTGCATGGCGATCCCATGGGCGTCCTGTTGCGTGGCCAGGAAAGCCTGCGCAGTCTCGACCAGGCGTTGTCCCGTTGGGTGCAGGACACCCCGTTGCTGGGCCGCGGTGCACGGCGCCGCGTGGCTGACGAAATCCGCCGTTGCTGGTGCCGGCAGACTGCCGCAGTGCTGGATGTGGAGGGGCGCGTCATGGGCTACCGCCTGCGCCTGTCGCGCTCCCTCGCTGGCGACTTGCCGGAGCTGCCGGAAGCCGTGGACTTTTCCCATGTGCTGGAGCTGAACCTGTCCGCAGCCAACCAGGGCAACCGGGTCAATGGCTTCCTGCAACGCTTTACCCGCCTGCGCTGCCTCGATCTCGGCACGAACGCCTGCGACGAGATTCCGCCGGCCCTGGCCAGCATGCCCGGGCTGCAGGAGCTGTACCTGGATGGCAACCAGATCCGCTTCACCGATAGCGCTCAGGCCACCCTGTCGGCGCTGCCGCGCCTGGAAGTGCTGACCCTGGACCGTAACCCGCTCGGCCGGGTGCCGGACATTCGTCCGCTGTTGCGTTTGCGCCGCCTGAGCCTGCGCGGTACGGGCATCGCGGCCTTGCCCGAGGGCCTGGTCAGCCGGTCGTTCCTCGAACTGGCCGATCTGCGTGGCAATGAGCTGGAAGCGCTGCCGGAGACGTTCTTCGCCGCCCCCGCGCGGATTCGCAGCGCCACCGTGCTGTTTGGCAACCCCTTGCGGCGGGAGGTGCGCGAGCGTTTGTGGACGGCGGGCGAGCAAGACGGCATGCGTGCCGACCAGGACGAGAGCGATGGCCTGCGCGAGCAATGGCTGGCCGGCATGCATGACGACCTGCTGCGCGAGCGCGACGAGCAATGGCAAAGCCTGCGCGATGAACCGGGTTCGGCGGCGTTCTTCAGCCTGGTGGGCAACCTCCTGGAGACCGCCGAGTACCGCCTGGCGCCGGAGCATCTGCGCGAGCGGGTCTGGCAGATGATCGGCGCGGCGGTGGAGAACACCGCGTTGCGCCAGTCGCTGTTCGAACTGGCCAGTGCGCCGACCACCTGTGTGGACAGCGTGTCAGCCAGCTTCAGCGTGCTCGATGTGCGTCTGCAGGTCAGCCAGGCGGCCGCCCGCGCGCCCGAGGGCGAGCAGGACAAGGCGCTGCTGGCGTTCGCCCGCCGGCTGTTCCGCCTCGACCGGGTGGAAAAGCATGCCTTGCAGGTGATCAGCCGGCGGCGCCTGACGGGCGAGCTGGTGGACGAGGTTGAAGTCAGCCTGGCCTTCCGGGTGCGCCTGGCCGAGGCCTTGCAGTTGCCCGGACAGCCTCGGCATATGCAGTTCGGTGATATTGCCGGGGTCTCCGAAGCCGACCTGGAGGCGGCCCGGGCAGCGGTCGAATCCGCCGAAGCCGGGCCGGAACTGGCCGACTTCATCGCCCGCCAGGACTTCTGGATCGAGCATTTGCGCGAGCGTCACGCCGCGGATTTCCGGCGTATCGAAGCGCGTTTCTGGGAGCGCCTCGAACGTCTGTGCGAGGCCCAGACGCAGGTGCCGGTGCCGGAGGGCGACTACCTCGAGCGCATGAACCAGCTCGGCACGGAGCGTGAGCAGGCCCTCCACGAGCAAGCCCGGATCTTCACCGGGCAGGCCCTGGAGGCCGGCGAACAGCGCTGATCCGCAGGCCGCCGGCGCACCGGCAATGGCCAAACCGGTCAGCCAGATTGACAGCTTTGACCATTGCCGCGCCGCCGCACCGGGGGGACTATTTCCAGACCTTCGAATTCCTTCCAAAAATAACAACGGGGAGTCTGGCGAATGCGTGAGTACAGCGCGGCGGCACGTTCTTTCAACTACCAGCAGGCGGCCGGGGCAGCCCTGGCCGGCGACCTCGACGGGCTCAACGCCTGTGTCGAGTGCTGCGACCGGCATGCCGACGGCGAGGCCATCGCCCTGTACTGCGAAGGCCGTGACGGCCAGGGCGCCAGCTACCGTTTCAGTGAACTGCGCGAGCGTGCTGCGCGTTTTGCCAATGTCCTCAAGGCGCAAGGGGTCGGCCCCGGTGACCGGGTCGCCGGCCTGCTGCCGCGGACCGTCGAACTGCTGGTCACGGTGTTCGCCACCTGGCGTCTCGGTGCGGTCTACCAGCCACTGTTCACCGCCTTCGGGCCCAAGGCCATCGAGCATCGCCTGCATGCCTCGGGGGCCAAGGTGGTAGTCACCGAGCCGAACAACCGGGCCAAGCTGGATGAGGTCGAGCAGTGTCCGACCATCGTCTGCGTGAATGCCGGCGCAAGCAGCGGTGACCTGGATTTCCACCGTGAATCGGGTCTTGCCGCCGCCGTCTGCGAGCCGCTGCTGTTGCCCGGCGATGCGCCCTTCCTGCTGATGTTCACCTCCGGCACCACCGGCCCGGCCAAGCCGCTGGAAGTGCCGCTGCGCGCCATCGTCGCCTTCCAGGGCTATATGCGCGACGCCATCGACCTGCGCCCGGACGATGCTTTCTGGAACCTCGCCGACCCGGGCTGGGCCTACGGCCTGTACTACGCCGTGACCGGGCCGCTGTCCCTGGGCCATGCCACGACCTTTTTCGACGGGTCGTTCAGTGTCGAAAGCACCTGCCGGGTGATCGACAAGTACCGCATCACCAACCTGGCCGGATCGCCCACCGCCTATCGCATGCTGATCGCTGCCGGGCAGGCATTCTCCGCACCGATCAAGGGCCGCCTGCGGGTGGTCAGCAGCGCCGGCGAGCCGCTCAACCCGGAAGTGATCCGCTGGTTCCGCGATGAGCTGGAGGTGACCATCCACGACCATTACGGCCAGACCGAACTGGGCATGGTCCTGTGCAACCACCATGGTCTGGAGCACCCGGTGCACCTGGGTTCCGCAGGTTACGCCATTCCCGGCCATCGCATCGTCGTGCTGGGCGAGCAGCACGAGGAGCTGCCTGCCGGCCAGCCGGGCATCCTCGCCGTGGACCGCGAGCAATCGCCGCTGTGCTGGTTCGGTGGCTATCACGGGCTGCCGACCAGATCCTTCGTCGGCAAGTACTACCTCAGTGGCGACACCGTCGAGCTGAACCCGGACGGCAGCATCAGCTTCGTCGGGCGCAGCGACGATGTAATCACTACCTCGGGCTACCGCGTCGGGCCCTTCGATGTGGAAAGCGCACTGATCGAGCACCCGGCGGTGATCGAGGCGGCGGTGATCGGCAAGCCCGATCCGGAGCGCACCGAGCTGATCAAGGCCTTCGTGGTCCTCGGCGCCGGCCAGCAGGGCAGTGAAGAGCTGGCGGAAACCCTGCGCCAGCACGTGCGCAAGCGCCTGTATGCCCACGCCTACCCCCGTGAAATCGAATTCGTCAGCGAGCTGCCCAAGACCCCGAGCGGCAAGCTGCAGCGTTTCATCCTGCGCAACCAGGAAATCGCCCTTCAACAAGCGGCGCAAGAAGCCCACAAGGCCAGCGCCTGAGGAAAACCAAGCATGCACATCGCCAATCACAACTTCATCGTCACCGGCGCAGCCTCCGGGCTGGGTGCCGCCACCGCAGAAATGCTCATCCAGGCCGGTGCCCGGGTGATGCTGGTGGATCTCAATGCCGAGGCCGTCGCGGCCAAGGCCGCCAGCCTCGGCGAGCAGGCCCGCCATGCCGTCGCCGATATCAGCCAGGAAGCAGCGGCCAAGGCCGCAGTGGACGCGGCCGTCGCCGCCTTCGGCAGCCTGCACGGCCTGGTCAACTGCGCCGGGATCGTCGGCGCCGAGAAAGTCCTGGGGCGTAACGGTCCCCACGGCCTGGACAGCTTCGCCCGGGTGATCAACGTCAACCTGATCGGCAGCTTCAACATGCTGCGCCTGGCGGCTGCGGCAATGGCCGAAGGGGCGGCCTCGGAGGAGGGCGAGCGCGGGGTGATCATCAATACCGCGTCCATCGCCGCCTTCGACGGCCAGATCGGCCAGGCCGCCTATGCCGCGTCCAAGGGCGCGATTGCCAGCCTGACCCTGCCCGCCGCCCGTGAACTGGCGCGCTTCGGCATCCGCGTGATGACCATCGCCCCGGGCATTTTCGAAACCCCGATGATGGCCGGCATGACCGAGGAGGTCCGCGCTTCGCTGTCCGCCGGAGTGCCGTTCCCGCCACGCCTGGGCCGCCCGAGCGAATACGCCGCGCTGGCCCGCCACATCATCGAGAACAGCATGCTCAACGGCGAGACCATCCGTCTCGACGGCGCGCTGCGCATGGCTGCGAAATAAGGAGACGACCATGAACCACGATCCGATCGTTATCGTCAGCGCCGTGCGCACCCCGATGGGCGGCCTGCAGGGCGACCTCAAGAGCCTGACCGCGCCACAACTGGGCGCTGCGGCGATCCGCGCTGCCGTCGAGCGCGCTGGCATCCAGCCCGGCAGTGTCGAGCAGGTGCTGTTCGGTTGCGTGCTGCCTGCCGGCCTCGGCCAGGCGCCGGCGCGCCAGGCAGCACTGGGCGCCGGCCTGGACAAAGGCACCACCTGCACGACCCTGAACAAGATGTGCGGCTCCGGCATGCAGGCGGCGATCATGGCCCATGACCTGCTGCTGGCCGGCAGTGCCGAGGTGGTCGTCGCGGGCGGCATGGAAAGCATGTCCAACGCCCCGTACCTGCTGGACAAGGCCCGTAGCGGCTACCGCATGGGGCATGGAAAGATCATTGACCACATGTTCTTCGACGGTCTTGAAGACGCCTACGACAAGGGCCGCCTGATGGGCACCTTCGCCGAGGACTGCGCCCAGGCCAACGACTTCAGCCGCCAGGCCCAGGACGACTTCGCCATCGCTTCCCTGACCCGCGCCCAGCAGGCGATCAAGGACGGCAGCTTCGCCGCCGAGATCGTTCCGGTCGAGGTGATGGTCGGCAAGGACAAGGTGCTGGTCCGCGACGACGAGCAACCGCCCAAGGCACGCCTGGACAAGATCCCGCAGCTCAAGCCGGCCTTCCGCGACGGCGGCACGGTGACCGCCGCCAACTCCAGCTCGATATCCGATGGCGCCGCGGCGCTGGTGCTGATGCGCCGCTCCCGTGCCGAGCAGCAGGGCCTCAAGCCACTGGCTGTGATCCACGGTCACGCGGCCTTCGCCGATACCCCGGCGCTGTTCCCCACCGCGCCGATCGGTGCCATCAAGCAACTGCTGGAGCGTACCGGCTGGAGCCTCGGCGAGGTCGATCTGTTCGAGATCAACGAAGCCTTTGCCGTCGTCACCCTGGCGGCCATGAAAGCGCTGGAACTGCCCCACGACAAGGTCAACGTCCACGGTGGTGCCTGCGCCCTCGGCCACCCGATCGGCGCGTCTGGCGCGCGGATCCTGGTCACCCTGCTGTCCGCCCTGCGCCAGAAGAAGCTGCGCCGTGGCGTGGCGGCGATCTGCATTGGCGGTGGCGAGGCCACGGCCATGGCTGTCGAAATTCTGGACTGAGGTGCAGCATGCTGGTTAACGACGAGCAACAACAGATCGCCGATGCCGCCCGGCAGTTCGCCCAGGAGCGCCTGCGGCCGTTCGCCGAGGCCTGGAGCCGCGAGCATCGCTTCCCCAGGGAGGCCATGGCCGAGATGGCCGACATGGGCTTCTTCGGCATGCTGGTGCCGGAGCAGTGGGGCGGTTGCGACACCGGCTACCTGGCCTATGCCATGGCCCTGGAGGAAGTGGCCGCCGGTGACGGCGCCTGTTCCACCATCATGAGCGTGCACAACTCGGTGGGCTGCGTGCCGATCCTCAAGTTCGGCAACGAGCAGCAGAAGGAGCAGTTCCTCACCCCGCTGGCGTCGGGCGCCATGCTCGGTGCCTTCGCCCTCACCGAACCCCAGGCGGGCTCCGACGCCAGCAGCCTGAAGACCCGCGCCCGCCGCGACGGCGAGCACTATGTGCTCAACGGCTGCAAGCAGTTCATCACCTCCGGCAGCAATGCCGGGCTGGTGATCGTGTTTGCCGTCACCGACCCGGCGGCGGGCAAGCGCGGTATCACCGCCTTCCTGGTGCCCACCGACAGTCCTGGCTACCAGGTGGCGCGGGTTGAGGACAAGCTTGGCCAGCACGCTTCGGACACCTGCCAGATCGTCTTCGATGAGGTGCGCGTGCCGCTGGCCAACCGCCTGGGCGAGGAGGGCGAGGGTTACAAGATCGCCCTGGCCAATCTGGAAGGCGGGCGCATCGGCATCGCTGCGCAATCGGTGGGCATGGCCCGTGCCGCGTTCGAGGTGGCCCGGGACTATGCCCGCGAGCGCGAGAGCTTCGGCAAGCCGTTGATCGAGCACCAGGCCGTGGCGTTCCGCCTGGCCGACATGGCCACCCGGATTGCCGTGGCGCGGCAGATGGTCCATCACGCGGCGGCCCTGCGTGATGCCGGCCGGCCTGCCTTGGTCGAGGCGTCCATGGCCAAGCTTTTCGCCTCGGAAATGGCCGAAAAGGTCTGTTCGGATGCCTTGCAGACCCTCGGCGGATATGGCTATCTGAGCGACTTTCCGCTGGAGCGGATCTACCGCGATGTGCGGGTCTGCCAGATCTACGAAGGCACCAGCGACATTCAGCGCATGGTGATTGCGCGCAATCTTTGAAGGGAGCAGCTCATGACATTCGAAACCATCCTCGTCGAAACCCGTGGCAAGGTCGGCCTGATCACCCTGAACCGGCCCCAGGCGCTGAACGCCCTGAACCGCCAGATCATCGGCGAACTGAACCAGGCGCTGGACGCCTATGAGGCCGATATCAATATCGGCTGCATCGTCCTCACCGGTTCGGCCAAGGCCTTTGCGGCTGGCGCGGACATCAAGGAAATGGCCGAGCTGAGCTACCCGCAGATCTATATCGACGACCTGTTCAGCGACAGTGACCGCGTGGCCAACCGGCGCAAGCCGATCATCGCCGCGGTGTCCGGTTTTGCCCTGGGTGGCGGTTGCGAGCTGGCGCTGATGTGCGACTTCATCCTTGCGGCGGACAACGCCAAGTTTGGCCAGCCCGAGATCAACCTCGGCGTATTGCCGGGCATGGGCGGCACCCAGCGCCTGACCCGTGCGGTGGGCAAGGCCAAGGCCATGGAACTGTGCCTGACCGGCCGTTTGATGGGCGCCGAGGAAGCCGAGCGTGCCGGCGTGGTGGCGCGGATCGTGCCCCAGGCCGAGCTGCTCGATGAAGCGCTGAAGGTAGCGGCGGTGATCGCCAGCAAGTCGGTGCCGGTGTCGATGATGGTCAAGGAATCGGTGAACCGCGCGTTCGAAGTCAGCCTCTCGGAAGGTGTGCGCTTCGAGCGCCGGGTGTTCCACGCGGCGTTCGCTACCGAAGACCAGAAGGAAGGCATGGCGGCGTTCATTGCCAAGCGTGAGGCGCAGTTCAAGGACCGTTGACAGCCGACCCACCGCGGTCCCTGTTGGAGCTGGTTTACCTGCGATGGACAGCTTCGCGGTCCATCGCAGGTAAACCAGCTCCAACAGGGTTTCGTGACGCTCTTGAGAAAGATGTACCGCCAGCCTCTGACCTGCGGGGATTGAAATCTCGCTTCCATCATTTCAAGGAAGCGCACACATGACCCCAACCCCTTCACCTCTCGGCCAACTGGCCCTGAACTCTCCCCTTTGCGGCCCCATCGCCCAGCGTTTCGCCCGGCGTCCCTCATTGCGTGACGTGGCCTGGTGCCTGATCTTCGAGCAATCCTACCTGCGTGGCCTCAGCGAGCCTGACCCCTCGGCGCTCCTGCTGTACCGCACCGATGCCCGGGGCCAGCAGCATGTCGAGGACCTGGCCGACGTGCTGATCGAATGCTTCTGCAGCGGCGACGGGCTCAGCCTCGACGCCGACAGCGATTACCTGAGCTTCTACAAGGGCGCGGAGACCCCGTTCCGCAGCAAGGTCACGGTGGCCGATATCCAGGCGCTGATCAACGAAAGCGCGCGCTACCTGCTGTCCACCTACCAGCAGGCGCTGTACGAGTACTGGAACTTCAGCCGCGACGGCGAGGGCAGCCCGCTGTTGTGGATGGCCGGTCATCTGCAGCAGCAATGCCGCGAAGTGGTCGACGAACTGTTCCGCAACGGTGGCCTGGACAGCCTGGAAGCGGCGACCGCGCGGACCATCATCAACTTCCCGCGGGCCCAGGACCGGGCGCTGCTGCATAACCTGGTCGAGGTCAAGGTCAGCCTGCTGGCCCAGGCCCTGTGCGTCGAGCAGGGTCTGGATCCGGAGCTGGCCAGCGCGATCCTGCTGGAACGCGAGGTGGGCCAGTTGCAACGCAAGATGGCCCTGGTCTTCAGCCTGAGCGGGGCGATCTATCGCTTCGAATCGCGCACGGCCCTGCGCGGGTCACTGGTCAATCGTTGCCCGGACAGAAACGGACCGCAGGTCTTGCACCAGTACACCGCGCCGGGTTCGGTGTTCGTTTCCCAGGCCATGCTGTTGCGCGAGCAGCAGCAGGACCTGGTCGCGGCCCTGGCGCGCCTGCCGCTGTTGCCGGGGATGAGCGCCGGCCAGAGCCTGCAACTGCGCCTGGACGAGGCCAGCGCGCTGCTGGGCATTTGCCAGGCCAACCAGCGCGAGATGCGCCAGCGCTTCCGGCTGCAGTTGCCGGACTGGCTGAGCAAGGCCAGCGAGGAGCAGCGTCGTGATTACGCCGGTCGCCTGATGCGCATGGCGCAGTTGCAGCGGGAGGGCGAGGCGCGGTCTTTCCTCGATGGCGTGCCCGATGCCTTCGACTTCGCCCGGCAGCAACTGCACAGTGCCATGCGCAGCGACCATCCCCATGACCCGTTGCCGGACCTGGACGACCTGGAACTGATCAACAGGCAGGTGACCGGCGTCGCGGGTGGCAGCGGCGGCAGCGTGGTGCCCCAGGGTGAGGAGAAGATCGTGCGCCTGACGCCGATGCAATTCGCCCTGGCCAACCTGGCGGTGCTGCAGGCCGGCACCGTGAGCCTGCGCAGCCTCAGCGGTGCGCAGTTGCCGGACTGGCTGACGGTGGACTACCTCAAGGCCCTGGTTACGCGCCTGGACGTGGGCGCTCACTATCCGGCGTTGCTGCAGCGCATGCTGCTGGACGATGCCACTGAGCGCGGCCCGCGCCAGCAGCGCTTCATCCAGCAGATCTGCGAGCAGATGCCGTTGCTGGCCCTGGAAACCCGCCTGCGCGCCCCGGCGTCCTTCAGTGCACAGAGCGTGTTGCGGGTGGACAGCCTGTTTCGCCCGGAACTGCAGTCCGGGGTGGCGGTGGCCCTGCGGCCGCTGGCGTTCATCGCCCGTTCCGGTGCCGCGCCGGATGTCGCCGGCAACGCCTGGTTGATCGAAGCACCGACGATCGGCGAGGGCCCCTGCCTGCTGTATCGCCCCTTGCACCGCGAGCCGCTGCACGAGTACGCCAGCCGCGCGGCATTCTTCAAGGCCCTGTGCGCCCCGGGAGCCTTGCAGGACGACATCCTCGAGCGCCTGCCGGCGGCGCGCCAGTCGATCTACGCCCATGGCGGCTTCGCCGAGCCGCATATCGTGCGTTTCTTCCCCGGCGACGAATTCTCCATGATCAGCGTCCCGGCGCTGGCCAAGCTGGGCGAGGCGACGCTGCAAGGCAATGTGCCGGAACAGCTGTACCAGTCCTGTGCCCAGGAGCTGATCGCCCGGGCCCGACGGGAAACCCTGTCCACCAGCGAGAGCCGCTGGCTGGGTTACCAGGAACTGGGCTGGCTGATGCTCAACACCATCCTCCCGTTCTTCAATGGCCCGCTGGTCAAGGCGGCCTGGATGCTGCCGCTGTTTTCCAGCTTGCGCGCAGTGCTGGCCGAGGACAAGGGTGCCGGCCAGCCCGGTGACCTGCAGCAATTGCTGCTGAGCCTGGCCCTGTTGCTGCTGCCGGAAAGCGAACCCAGCCTGCCCCGGGACAGCACGGCAACGCCGGAAGGCGACAGCGAGGCGGTGCGCATCGAACCGAGCAAGACCGACCTGCCGCAAGCGCCCCGCTGGTCGCGCTTCGGCTGGGGCAGCACCGACCTCACCGTGGCCCAGCGCGAGGCCCTGGGCGGTTTTCGCAGTGAGATCAGCGTGGATGAACTCGGCACGCCGATGGGGCCGGGGCTTTATTACGGGCTGTACCAATACCAGAAACAGTGGCTGGGGCTGATCGATGGGGTGATCTACCCCGTGTCCTTCACCGACGATGGCCCGCGCCTGATCGATGCCGCTGGCAAGCTCGGGCCCTGGGTGCGCAGCGATGCCGGTGGCCACTGGCGTCTGGATTTCGGCCTGCGCCTGCGCGGCGGCATGCCGGCCAACCGGCGTATTGCGCAACTGCGCGAGAGCAACCGCCTGCGCGTTGTCCAGTTGGAGGCCAGCCACGAACGCCTGCTCGGGCAACGGGTCAGCCTGTCGGAGCAGGTCCAGGCGGACCTGGACGAAGCGGCGCGCCAGCAGTATCCGACCAAGGAGCACCTGCAGACCTATCACGAGCACCTCGGGCAACTGGACGCCGTGCTGGTGGCCTTCGACGACAACCTGTGCCAGTTGCAGCAGCTCAAGCCCCATCCCGAGTTCAAGCGCATGCACGCGCGCAACCTCTATGACCGCGCCGGTACCCAGGCGCAACTGGCCTATGTCCTGCACGCCCGGTTCAGCGACAACCACGCGATCATGCGCGAGATGCGCCCGGCCAGTTCGCCCCAGGAAGAGCAATCGCCGGAACATGTGGCCAAGCTCCAGCGCATGATGGAGGCGTGCCGCAAGTCCCAGGAAGAAGTCGATGGCATCATCGCCTGCCATGCGGTGATCGCCGATATGCGCAAGCAATTGCGTGACATCCTCCCCGGCGGGCCGCCACTGGCGGACAAGACCCTCGAGCTGCTGACCACCGAGCCGAGCCTGCTGGCCTGGCGGTCGGTGGACCTGAGCCTGCGCGCCGCGACCATTCTCGATATCGAGAAGAGCAGCGATTACAAGGTGCTCTACCGTGCGTTGCTGGCGGCGCGGACCGGCCTGAGCATGCGTGATGCCTTGGATGTGAAGGGCTCCTTCAGCGAGGCCGAGGAAGTGGAAGTGCTCGACAGCGTGGTCAGTCGCCTTCGCCGTGCCCTCGATACCGCGCGGCTGTACCAGGCCATGCCGCGTGGCCCGGGTGGCACGGACCTGCTCCAGGTGTTCATCGACAGCCTGGAAAACCTGCACCGCGAGGCCCAGGAGGAACTGGCCGCGCGCCTGCAACTGCTGCCGGGGCGCAGCGATGCGGCGCCCCGGCCGACGCCGGGCAAGCGCAAGCAGGTGCTGATCCGCACCCGCAACCGCGGCGTGGTGGTCGGCTCGCGGCGCAAGGCCGAGGGCGGTCGTCCGGAATCCGTGGTGGTGGTCGATCCCATCGACAACAGTGAACTGGACCGCTACGAGGAAACGTCCGAGCCTGGGGTCTGGCAGCCGGTCAGCGAAGCCCGCGGCGACGCGCTGGCGCCGACCCCGGCCAGCCTGGCCACGCTGATCAAGCGTTCGACGCCGTTGCTGAACAATGCCGAGCGCAGGATTGCCAAGGTCCGCAGCCAGGCGAAGACGGCCACGGTGGGGGCCGATATCGAGGACATCCTGATCCAGGAAGCCCGGCCCCTGGATGCACTGGTCCAGCAAATCCAGGAAGCGCTGACCCGGGAAAACGCCACCGATGACTCGGTCGACGGGGTCGATGCGGCCCGCCAGTCGGCGGCGCTGACCGCCAAGGCGCAACTGATGCGTGACGAGGGCCGGCGCTTGCGGATCGAGATCCTCAAGAAGCAGGCGCCGACGGTGGGGCAGGTGGCCTGGTTGCTGGAACAGAAGGAAATCGGCATTGCCCGGGAGGGCGAGCGGGTCGCGCTGGCCAGGCGCAAGGGCTTGCCCCAGGACTACCTGCAGGAGTTCGTGATCAGCGACAAGGACGGCGCGCCGCTGTGGTACGCGCATTTCCACTATGCCAGTGCCGATGCCCAGGTCGCCGACTTCACCGCCGCGCACCTGAAGACCCGCGAGCAGCGTTATGACCGGGGGCCGCAGGTGGTGGCGTCGGCGAGCAACCAGGCGATCATCGAGGTGTATCGCAGCCGGATCGACAAGACCAGTGCGCAGAAGCTGTTCCTGAGCCTGTAGTGCTGGCGCGACGCGCTCCCACAGGGACCGCGTCGCGCCTTCTTTTCCTACGACCAAATAACTAGCCCATCCCTGCCAAGGGCTGATTCGTTGCCTCGCCGCGGCTGACTAAGATCCAGTCACTGCCCGTCAACCACGGCGGGCGCCGCTCAGCAGAGGCCCTGAACCATGATCTACGCAGCTCCCGGCAGCCCGGATGCCATCGTTTCCTTCAAACCGCGCTACGGCAACTACATCGGCGGCGAGTTCGTCCAGCCGCTGAGCGGCCAGTACTTCAGCAACACCTCGCCGGTCAACGGCCAGCCCATCGCCGAATTCCCCCGCTCCAACGCCCAGGACGTCGACAAGGCCCTGGACGCCGCCCATGCCGCCGCCGACGCCTGGGGCCGCACCTCGGTCCAGGACCGCTCCAACATCCTGCTGAAGATCGCCGACCGCATCGAACAGAACCTCGAAGTGCTGGCCCTGGCCGAGACCTGGGACAACGGCAAGGCGATCCGCGAAACCCTCAACGCCGACGTGCCGCTCGCCGCCGACCATTTCCGCTACTTCGCCGGCTGCATCCGCGCCCAGGAAGGCAGCGCCGCCGAGATCAACGACAACACCGCCGCCTATCACTTCCACGAGCCGCTGGGCGTGGTCGGGCAGATCATCCCGTGGAACTTCCCGCTGCTGATGGCCGCCTGGAAACTCGCCCCGGCCCTGGCCGCCGGCAACTGCATCGTGCTCAAGCCGGCCGAGCAGACTCCGCTGTCGATCACCGTGTTCATCGAGCTGGTCGGCGACCTGCTGCCGCCAGGCGTGCTGAACATCGTCCAGGGCTTCGGCCGGGAAGCCGGCGAGGCCCTGGCCACCAGCAAGCGCATCGCCAAGATCGCCTTCACCGGCTCGACCCCGGTGGGCTCGCACATCATGAAATGCGCCGCGGAGAACATCATTCCGTCCACCGTGGAGCTGGGCGGCAAGTCGCCGAACATCTTTTTCGAAGACATCATGCAGGCCGAGCCGTCGTTCATCGAGAAGGCTGCCGAAGGCCTGGTCCTGGCCTTCTTCAACCAGGGCGAAGTGTGCACCTGCCCGTCCCGCGCCCTGGTCCAGGAATCCATCTACCCGCAGTTCATGCAGGAGGTGCTGAAGAAGGTCCGGCAGATCAAGCGCGGCAACCCGCTGGACACCGAAACCATGGTCGGCGCCCAGGCGTCCGAGCAGCAATACGACAAGATCCTTTCCTACCTGCAGATCGCCCGCGACGAAGGCGCCGAGATCCTCACCGGGGGCAACGCCGAGCAACTGGCCGGCGACCTGTCCAGCGGCTATTACATCCAGCCGACCCTGCTCAAGGGCCACAACGGCATGCGCGTGTTCCAGGAAGAGATCTTCGGCCCGGTGGTCGGCGTCACCACCTTCAAGGACGAAGCCGAAGCCCTGGCCATCGCCAACGACACCGAGTTCGGCCTGGGGGCCGGCGTGTGGACCCGCGACATCAACCGCGCCTACCGCATGGGCCGCGGGATCAAGGCCGGCCGCGTGTGGACCAACTGCTACCACCTGTACCCGGCCCATGCCGCGTTCGGTGGCTACAAGAAATCCGGTGTCGGTCGCGAGACCCACAAGATGATGCTCGACCACTACCAGCAGACCAAGAACCTGCTGGTCAGCTACGACATCAACCCGCTGGGCTTCTTCTGATTGCCCGGATGACGCTGGAAAACGCTGCCAAAGTAGTATTCGACCCGCACCGGAAACGGTGTATCACTAACGCACCGCCAACCTGCGGTGCCAGAAGAGGATGGACCTATGTGGAAAAAGCCTGCGTTCACTGATCTGCGTATCGGTTTCGAAGTGACCATGTACTTCGCCAACCGTTGATCCTCCTGGCGCCGGCCGGTTGTTCCGACGGCTGGCGCCGCCTTTGCCTTACCCCCTGTTTGCTTTAGGCTGGCGCTAACTTAAAACAACAAGAAGGCGTTGCATGAGCCCGAATCTGAGCCAGTTGCGCAAGTTCGTCTCCCCCGAAATCATCTTTGGTGCCGGCTGCCGCCATCACGTCGCCAACTACGCCCGTACCTTCGGTGCACGCAAGGTCCTGCTGGTCAGTGACCCCGGCGTCATCGCCGCCGGCTGGGTCGCCGACGTGGAAGCCAGCCTGCAAGCCCAGGGCATCGACTACGTGCTGTACAGCCAGGTCTCGCCCAACCCGCGGGTCGAAGAGGTGATGGACGGTGCCGAGCGCTATCGGGCCGAGCAGTGCGATGTGATCGTCGCCGTCGGCGGCGGCAGCCCGATGGATTGCGCCAAGGGCATCGGCATCGTGGTCGCCCATGGCCGGCATATCCTCGAATTCGAAGGGGTCGACACCATCCGCGTGCCGAGCCCGCCGCTGATCCTGATCCCGACCACCGCCGGCACCTCGGCGGATGTCTCGCAGTTCGTGATCATTTCCAACCAGCAGGAACGGATGAAGTTCTCCATCGTCAGCAAGGCGGTGGTGCCCGATGTGTCGCTGATCGACCCGGAAACCACCCTGAGCATGGACCCGTTCCTCTCCGCCTGTACCGGCATCGATGCGCTGGTGCACGCCATCGAGGCGTTCGTGTCCACCGGCCACGGCCCGCTGACCGATACCCATGCCCTGGAAGCCATGCGCCTGATCAATGGCAATCTGGTGCAGATGATCGCCAATCCGTCGAATATCGCCCTGCGCGAGTCGATCATGCTCGGCAGCATGCAGGCCGGGCTGGCCTTCTCCAATGCGATCCTGGGTGCGGTGCATGCCATGTCCCACAGCCTCGGCGGCTTCCTCGACCTGCCCCACGGCCTGTGCAATGCGGTGCTGGTCGAGCATGTGGTGGCGTTCAACTACAGTGCCGCGCCGGAGCGCTTCAAGGTGATCGCCGAGACCTTTGGCATCGATTGCCGCGGGCTCAACCACAACCAGATCCGCCAGCGCCTGGTCGAGCACCTGATCGCCTTCAAGCATGCCGTGGGCTTCCACGAGACCCTTGGCCTGCACGGGGTCAGCGGCAGCGATATCCCGTTCCTTTCGCAACATGCCATGGACGACCCGTGCATCCTCACCAACCCCCGTGCCTCGAGCCAGCGTGATGTCGAGGTGGTCTATGGCGAGGCCCTCTGACCCGGGCAACGACGCCCTGGCCGGGCTGCTCGGGCTGAGCAACCACACGGTGCGCAAGAGTCACTATCCGGAGCTGGCGGCACGCCTGGACGAGCTGGAAACCGAGCGCAACCGCTACACCTGGCTGTTCGAGCATGCGGTGCACGGGATTTTCCAGGCCAGCCTGGAAGACGGCCTGCGCGCCGCCAACCCGGCCATGGCGCGGATGCTCGGTTATGCCGATCCGCAGCAGTTGCTGCTGGCCCGCACCGACCTGGCCGGGCACCTGTTCATCGGTGGCGAAGCCGAGTTGATGAGCATCGCCGAGGAACTGCAGCGCGAGCGCGCCTTGCTCGGCTACGAGACCCAATTGCAGCGCAAGGACGGCACGGCCATCGATGTGCTGATGAACCTGCTGCTGCGTCCGGACGAGGAGGGCGTGGTGGAAGGCTTTGTCGCCGATATCACCGAGCGCAAGCTCAGCCAGGAACGCCTGCAACAGATGAACGACGAGCTGGAGCAGCGCGTCGCCGAACGCACCAACCAGCTGATCGAGGCCCGCGACGCGGCCCAGGCCGCCAACCGCAGCAAGGACAAGTACCTGGCCGCCGCCAGTCATGACCTGCTGCAACCGCTGAACGCCGCGCGCCTGCTGATCTCGACCCTGCGCGAGCGCAGCCTGCCGGTCGCCGAGCAGTTGCTGGTGGAGCGGGCGCACCAGGCGCTGGAGGGCGCCGAGGACCTGCTCACCGATCTGCTGGATATCTCTCGCCTCGACCAGGCGGCAATCAAGCCGGACCTCGACCTTTATCACCTCGACGAACTGCTCGGCCCGCTGGCTTCGGAGTTCCAGCCGGTGGCCGAGGCGGCCGGGCTGAACCTGCGGGTGCGCAGCGGCGCGTTGATGATTCGCAGCGACATCCGCCTGCTGACGCGGATCCTGCGCAACTTCATCAGCAACGCCTGCCGCTACACCGAGCGCGGCGGCATCCTGCTCGGTGCGCGGCGGCGCGGGCAGATGCTGCGCCTGGAAGTCTGGGACAGCGGCCGGGGCATCGCCGCCGACCGGCTGGAATCGATCTTTCTCGAATTCAATCAGCTGGATGTCGGCCGCGCCGCCGATCGCAAGGGCGTTGGCCTGGGGCTGGCGATCGTCGAACGGATCGCGCGGATTCTCGAATGCCAGGTGCGCGTGCGTTCCTGGCCGGGGCGCGGCTCGGTGTTCAGCATCGATGTACCGCTGTCACGGGAGGCGCCGCGTCCGGTGGTCGCACCCGGGGTGCCGCTGCCGGCCCTGGGCGATCCGTTGCCGGGTCGGCGCCTGTTGGTACTGGACAACGAGACGGCGATTCTCGACAGCATGGCCGCTCTGCTCGGCCAGTGGGGCTGCGAAGTGCTGACCGCCACCGACCGTGACGCGGCGCTCCAGGTTCTGCAGGGCAGGGCGCCGGAGCTGGTCCTGGCGGACTTCCACCTCGACCATGGTGTAACCGGATGTGAAGTGGTGCGCGACCTGCGCAAGCATTTCGGCGTGGCCATTCCGGCGGTGATGATCACCGCCGACCGCAGTGACCAGAGCCGCCGGGCCATGCAGCGCCTGGGTGCGCCCTTGCTCAACAAGCCGGTAAAACCGGGCAAGTTGCGCGCGGTGCTCAGTCAATTGCTCGGATGAGCGGGCGTTGCCGTGCTTCACGCCCGCAATGGTTTTTTGCTATAAACGCTGCCCTCGCACCATGCTTGCCGGGGATAAGGGGCTTTTCGGACAAAACCGCAGTCATTTCTGTTGCCCGTCCCGAGGCTCGGCCTTAGACTGCCGCCCCCCGTAAATTGAGTACCGGCTGGTGCTTGAAGAATTCCGCTGCTGGCGACCGGTTCGCCGCGGCACTCGATTCGTCTAAATGCACGTACATTTTTATTAGAGATATCAATGACAAAGGAAAAGTTGCTGGCCATGCCGGCCGATGACTACATGAACGCCGAGCAACAGGCTTTCTTCTCCGATCTGCTCAAGCAGATGAAGGTGGAAACCCAAGAGCGCATCGAGCAGAGCCGTGTAACCATCGAAAGCCTGGACTCGCCTGCCGATCCTGCCGATGCCGCCTCGGTCGAAGAAGAGCGCCACTGGCTGGTCAACGCCATCGAGCGTGACCAGCGTCTGCTGCCGCAACTGGAAATGGCCCTGGGCCGTATCGCCGACGACAGCTTCGGCTGGTGCGACGACAGCGGCGAGCCGATCGGCCTCAAGCGTCTGCTGATCAGCCCGACCACCAAGTACTGCATCGAAGCGCAGGAGCGTCACGAGCAGCTGGACAAGCATCTGCGCCAGGTCTGATCGACTGCTGCAACACGAAAGCCCCGGGCCCTGTGCCCGGGGCTTTCGTTTTCGCGCGCGCGAAAAACGGCTCACTGTTGTCCTGTATCAAGGCTGGAACGGCTTACGCCGAAGGAAGCATGGCTAATGGCGTTGTAGTGGCGTTTAATGACGCAACAATAACAACGGGGAGCCACAGTCATGATGCGAGAAGGATCTCTGCCAGCCGGGCTGGCACACGCGGACCCGTCGCCCAGGGTCGCCCGCGCCTGGTCCGGCGTGGTGCTGCAGAGCCTGGTGCTGGTGGTGCTGCTGGCGGCCATGGCCTTTGCCGGCCTGTCGTTCTGGTTCTGCCTGCCGCTGGCGCTGCTGGTGCTGTGGCTGCCCCATGTGTTGAGCCGGCCACGGCCTGAGCCGGTGGCGGTGCACGACCCGCTGACCGAACTGACCCGCGACCTGGCCCAGGTCACCAGCCATAACGCCCTGTCGGCCGCCGGTGTGGCCTATTCGGTCAAGCAACTGGCGGACAAGCTGCAATCCCAGTTGTCCTCGGCGGCGCAGATCGTCACCAGCGCCGAAGTCATGATCGGCACCGAGAAAGTCACCTCCCAGCTCAGCCGCGAGGCTCTGGTCGCTGCCCAGCAGGCCCACGAAAGCAGCGCGGCCGGCCGTTCGGTGCTGGCCGACTCGATCCAGCTCATGCACCAGCTCAGCTCCCGGGCCAATCAAAGCCGCGAGCTCATCGAGGCGCTGCACCAGCGCAGCGAGGACATCGCCCGGGTCACCCTGGTGATCCAGGCCATCGCCAGCCAGACCAACCTGCTGGCGCTCAATGCCGCTATCGAAGCGGCCCGGGCCGGCGAGCACGGGCGTGGTTTCGCGGTGGTCGCCGACGAGGTGCGGGGTCTGGCCGGGCGGACTGCCAGCGCTACCGAGGAAGTCGGTGTGATGGTTGCCGACATCCAGC
Source organism: Pseudomonas putida (assembly GCF_001941965.1). Lineage (GTDB taxonomy): Bacteria > Pseudomonadota > Gammaproteobacteria > Pseudomonadales > Pseudomonadaceae > Aquipseudomonas > Aquipseudomonas putida_L. The sequence continues at coordinate 200,322 of NZ_MKZO01000079.1, forward strand.
AGCGTACCGCCCAGGTGGTGGAGCAGATTCGTACGCTCTCGGATGACCTGCACAGCGGTGTCGGCCAGGTCGAGCACACCGGCGAGCAACTGGACAGCATCGCCGGGCTCGCGGCGGAGGTAGAGCAGCAGATCACCGAGATCGCCGGCGGTACCGAAACCACCCGGACCCAGCTCGACAGCCTGTTCCAGGCGGTGGAGCAGATGCGTGGCGACCTGGCCATCAGCGACCAGCAGACCCAGCGCCTGGCCCAGGCGGCGGTGCAGATGGAAGGGCAGGCGGAGAACATCAGCGAGCGCCTGGCCGAGGTCGGCCTGGACGAGTATCACCAGCGCATCTTCGACCTGGCCCTGCTGGGCGCGCAACAGATTGCCGAGCGCTTCGAAGCCGACATCCGCGACGGGCGGATCAGCCATGACGACCTCTTCGACCGTCAGTACCAGTTGCTGCCGGGCACCCGTCCGGCGCGCTACCGTACCCGTTTCGACCACTACACCGACCAGGTGCTGCCGGGTATCCAGGAGCCGCTGCTGCGTGAGCATGAAGGGCTGATCTATGTGATCGCCTGCACCCAGCAGGGCTATGTGCCGACCCACAACAACGCCTTCAACCAGGCCTTGACCGGCGACGAAGCCACGGATACCGCGCACAACCGTAGCAAGCGCAAGTTCGACGACCGCACCGGTATCCGCTGCGGCAGCCATCAGCAGCGGGTGCTGCTGCAGACCTATACCCGCGACACTGGAGAGCTGATGCATGACCTGTCGGTGCCGATCAAGGTGGACGGGCGGCATTGGGGTGGGCTGCGGTTGGGGTATCGGCCGGAGAAGATGATCTAGGAGGCCGGGCTTCAAGCTTTAAGCTTCAAGCTGCAAGAGAAGAGCCGCGGCGCTGCTGGTGGCTCTTTTTCCTATCTGGAGAGTGGAAGCTCCAAACCCGAAGCGACGCTGACTGCTTTTTCTTATAGCTTGAAGCTTAAAGCTTGAAGCTCAAAAACCCTCGACGGGTTTCCGTGTTTTCGTGCATATTCCCACCCCTGTGCGGTGAGCCATCTGCTTCCCGACGCAACGAGGCTATCCTTCACTGATCGCCTCGCGCCGCGAGGGAGCGGTGAAACAGGGAATTTTCACCGCGCAATGTCGGTCTGACGTTCGCTAATTAGCCATTCTCTGGCATGGGAAAGTGCTCTTTCCTACACGGCGTGACGCCTCCGGGCCGCTACTTATTGGTTCCAACTCATTAGTCTTTCGCACTTCGATTTAACGAAGTACGGCATGCCCGTGGGACATTTTCGTCACGGGCGTCAGTGTGATCCCGTTTTGAGGAATTTTCATTTGGCAGTCAGCAATCTGGATATGCACGCCCTGTTCGTGCTGGGCGATCTTCGCGGCAAACTGGTCAAGCAGTTCCAGGCGCCGTTCGTGTACATCACCGAGCAAAGCCCCGACGGTCTTTACATGGCTGAAGTCGAGACGGCGGATGTGCTGGTGGTGGATGACAAGCAGCGCCTGGAATTGAAAGTCGGCGACCACTTCCGTGCGGCCGTCCTGCCGAGCCGTGAAGGGGGCAAGTTCGAAATCCGTTTCCGCGACATCAAGCAGACCATCTACGGCCTGGGCGAGTACGCCTTCGTCAGCACCCCGGAAGGCGAAGGCATCGTGTTTCGTGAAGGTCGCGCGGTGATGATGGTGTTCGCCGCGCAAGAGCGCATCAGCGAAGGCCTGTCCAAGACCCTCAAGGCCGCCACGGCCAAGGTCGCGAAATGGCGCAAGGGCGAGCTGACCTTTAAGGCCAGCGAGTGAGCGGTCGCCGCGAATTCCATGAACGCCACCAGGCCCGCGCCGAAGAACAGGCGCGGCAGTGGCTGGCGCGACGTGACGAATTGCAGGGGCAGTGGCTGGCCTGGGTCGCCGGGCAGCTCTATCAGCTCGAACCCGCGGAATACGCGGCCATGGTCAGGCGCGAGCTGCAACGCCTGAGCGAAGGGCAATGACGCTGTTCAGTCCTGCTCGCGACTGCTGACCTCGCCCGGCACGTCATCGCCAGCCATGCGCTTGCGGAACAGCGCGGTGCGGGCCAGCAGCAGGGTGGTCACCGGCACGGTGATCGACAGCAGGATCGGAATCAGCCAGGCATGCAGCACCGGTGTTTCCTTCAAGCCCGAGAAGTACAGGATCGAGGCCAGCGCCACGCACCAGGCGCCGAGGGTCGAGGCCAGGGCCGGCGGGTGCATGCGCTGGAAAAAGTCCTTCAGGCGCAGGATGCCGATGGCCCCGGTGAGGGCGAACAGGCTGCTGGTCAGGATCAGCGCCGCGACGACGATTTCCAGCCAGAACGGCAATACCGGAGCGGTCATTCGATCACCTCGCCGCGCAGAAGGAACTTGGCCAGGGCGAACGAGCCGACGAAGCCGAACAGGGCGATCAGCAGCGCGCCCTCGAAATAGGTGTCGCTGGCGTAGCGGATGCCCAGCACCAGCATCATCAGCATCCCCAGCATGTACAGGTAGTCCAGGGCCAGCACCCGGTCCTGGGCCGAGGGTCCGCGGAACACGCGGACCAGGGTCAGGGCCATGGCGATGGTGAAGATGAACAGGCTGGCGACAATCGCGTTGGCGAGCAGGCCGGTCATTCGAAGATCTCCATCAACGGGCGTTCATAGGTGTGCTTGAAGTGCTCGATGAAGCTCGCTTCGTCGTCCAGGTCGAACACATGCAGCAACAGCACGCTGCGATCCAGGGCCAGTTCCGACCACACCGTGCCGGGGATCACCGTGGTGATCATCGACAGCGCGGCCAGGCCGTGGGCGTCGCGCAGGTCCAGGGGAATGTGCACGAAGCGCGAGCGCGGCGGCTTGCGGCCCATGCGCCAGACACTGCGGAATACCTCCAGGTTGGACACCAGCACATCCAGGCCGACCCGCAGGATCAGGCGGATCACCGCCTTCGGGTTGCGGATATGCGCACTCAGCGGGCGCAGGGGCTGCATCAGCAATGGCGCGAGAATGCCCAGCAGCAGGCCGAGGATGATATTGCCCGGGCTGATCGACAGGTTGAGCACCAGCCACAGGACGAACAGGGCCAGGGAGAGCAACGGCGCTGGCAATAGTCGCTTCATGGTTGCACCTGCGCGCTTTCCAGGGTGGTCGGGCCGGGAATCGGCCGGGTGCCCAGCACCGCTTCGATGTAGACGCCCGGGTCCTTGAGGCTGGCGGCGGTGTCCTGGGTGTAGCGCATCAGCGGCTCGGCCCACAGGCTGAGGACCACGCAGAGACTGAGCAGGGCCACGATCGGCACGCATTCATACATCCGCAGCAGTGGTGACGGGCGCTCCTCGGGTTTCCAGAAGCGCTGCACCCCCAGGCGTACCAGGGCGATCAGCGAGGCCATACCGGAAAGCACCAGCAGCGCCAGCAGGGCCCAGCCGCTGGCCGACAACGGCGCTTCGGCGGGCACGCCCATGCCCAGCGGATTGAACAGCGCGGTGATCAGGCTGAACTTGCCGACGAAGCCCGACAGCGGCGGCATGCCGATGATCAGCAGGGCGCAGGCGATGAAGCTGAAACCGAGGAAGGCCATGGTCCAGGGAATGATCTGCCCGACCACGGCCTTCTGTTCGTCATCGAGGTTGATGCCCTTGGGCGGCTGCAGTGATTCCAGCGGCGAGGGCAGCGCGTCGGCATCCTCGTCCAGCGGCAGCTCGTTGGCCGAACGCGAACGCTCGATCAGTTCGGCGAGGAGGAACAGCGCACACAGGGCCAGGGTCGAGCTGACCATGTAGAACAGCGCCGCCGAGGTCAGCGGCGTCTGGCCGAAGCCGATGGCCGCCAGCAGGGTCCCGGCGGAGACCAGGATGCTCAGGCTGGCCATGCGCTCCAGGCGCTGGGCGGCGAGGATCGACACCGCCGCGCAGGCCAGCGTGGCGAGTCCGCCGTACACCAGCCACTGCCCGCCGAAGAATGCCGAGGCCCCGGCCTGCCCGGAGAACAGCAAGGTCCACAGGCGCAGCACGGTATAGAAACCGACCTTGGTCATGATCGCGAACAGCGCCGCCACCGGCGCGCTGGCCGAGGAGTAGGCCGGGACCAGCCAGAAATTCAGCGGCCAGATGCCCGCCTTGGCCAGGAAGGCGATGGCCAGGATCGCCGCACCGGCGTGCAGCAGGCCGCGATCGGCCTCGGGCACCAGCGGAATCTTCATCGCCAGGTCGGCCATGTTCAGGGTGCCGGTCACGCCATAGAGCATGGCCGCGCCAATCAGGAACAGCGACGAGGCGAACAGGTTGATGGCGATGTAATGCAGGCCGGCCTTGACCCGCGAGCGGCCCGAGCCGTGCAGCAGCAGGCCGTAGGACGCCGCCAGCAACACCTCGAAGAACACGAACAGGTTGAACAGGTCGCCGGTGAGGAAAGCGCCGTACAGGCCCATCAACTGGATCTGGAACAGCGCATGGAAGCTGGCGCCGGCGCGGTCCCAGCGGGCCAGGGCGAAGAGCAGGGCGCTGGTGCCGACGATGCCGGTCAGCACCAGCATCAGCGCGGACAGGCGGTCGAGCACCAGGACGATGCCGAACGGCGCCGCCCAGTTGCCCGGCAGGTAGACCCCGATGGAAGTGGCCTGGCCCTGGTCCTTGACCCACAGCAGCAGGGTGATGGCGATGCCCAGCCCGGTGAGGGTCGAGAGCAGGTTGATGCGTGCCTTCAGCGGCCGGCGCTTCTCCCCGAGCAACAGCAGCAGGGCCGCGGTCAGCAGCGGCAGGAGGATCGGTGCGACGATCAGTTGTTGCATCCCGCTCATTCCTGGGGCTCCCGTCCGTCAACATGGTCGGTGCCGGTGAAGCCCCGGGAGGCCAGCAGCACCACGAGGAACAGCGCGGTCATGGCGAAGCTGATGACGATGGCGGTGAGCACCAGGGCCTGGGGCAGCGGGTCGGTGTAGTTGAGCAGGTCCTGGGGCACGCCGTCCTTGATGATCGGCTCCTTGCCGATGAACAGGCTGCCCATGCTGAAGATGAACAGGTTGACCCCGTAGGACAGCAGGCACAGGCCCATGATCACCTGGTAGGTCCGTGGCCGGAGGATCAGCCAGACCCCGGAGGCGGCGAGAACGCCGATGGCGATCGCGATGACTTCTTCCATCAGGCGGCTCCCTCTGCGGTGGTGGATTTCGGTTGTGGGCGGTGCGCACGCACCGACTGGTGGGCGAGGGCGGTGAGGATCAGCAGGGTCGAGCCGACCACCACGGTGAACACGCCGATATCGAAGAACAGCGCACTGGCGATATGCAGGTCACCCAGCAGCGGCAAGTGCAGGTGCGCGGTGTGGGTGGTGAGGAACGGATAACCGAAGAGCAGCGCGCCGACCCCGGTCAGGGTCGCGCAGAGCAGCCCGGTGCCCATCCAGCGCAGCGGCCGCAGGCTCATCTGCGCCTCGACCCACTGGGTCCCGGCAACCATGTACTGGAGGATGAAGGCCACCGACATCACCAGCCCGGCGACGAAACCGCCGCCCGGCTGGTTATGACCGCGCATGAACAGGTACATCGACACCAGCATGGCCATCGGCAGCACCAGGCGGGCGAGCACGGCCGGGACCATCATGAAGCCCAGGGCGGTGTCCTCGGCATGGCGCGGGTTGACCAGGTCGGTGACCATGTCCGGCGCCAGCGAGCGCTGCTGGGCCGGCAACTGGATACTCTCGCGCGGCGGACGGAAGCGCCGCAGCAGGGCGAACACCGCCAGGGCCACGGCCACCAGTACGGTGATTTCGCCGAGGGTATCGAAGCCGCGGAAGTCCACCAGCATCACGTTGACCACGTTGGTCCCACCGCCTTCCGGCAGGGCGCGGCTCAGGTAGAAGGACGAGATGAAGTTGGGTGTCGGCCGGGTCAGCATGGCGTAGGACAGCACCGCCATGCCGCCACCCACCCCGACCGCCAGGACCAGGTCGCGCAAGCGGCGCAGACGCGCCCGCTCCTGGGAGCCGGCCAGCGGCGAGACACCTTCGATCCGCCGTGGCAGCCAGCGCAGGCCGAGGAGGATCAGCACCGTGGTGACCACTTCCACCACCAGTTGGGTCAGGGCCAGGTCCGGGGCGGAGAACCAGACGAAGGTGATGCAGGTCATCAGGCCGCAGACGCCGACCATGATCAGTGCCGCGAGACGGTGGTACTTGGCTTGCCAGGCAGCGCCGATGGCGCAGGCAATGGCGATCACCCAAAGCATCACGAACACCCCGGAGCCCGGGATCTTCGGGCGGTTGCCCCAGCTCAGGCCGTGGGCCAGCAGTGGCAGCATGCCGGCGACCAGCGCAGCGAGGACCAGCATGAACAACTGCTTCTGCAGACGGCGGGTGGTGAAGATTCGCTCGATGGTCCGCGCCGTGCGCATCAGGATTACCTGGCCACGCTCGAACAGGCGCTTGCCGTTGAAGCGCTCGATCACCGGTGGATAGCTGAAGCGACCGTGCTGGAACTGCTTGCGCAGCGCCAGGTACAGGAGAATGCCGCCGCACATGGCGATCAGGCTCATGATCAACGGCGCGTTCCAGCCGTGCCAGACCGCCAGGCTGTATTCCGGCAGCTCACCGCCGACTACCGGCAGCGCGGCGGCGGCCAGCAGCGGGCCGACCGACTGCGCCGGGAAAATGCCCACCACCAGGCAGGTCAGCACCAGCAGCTCGACTGGCGCACGCATCCAGCGTGGCGGTTCGTGCGGGGTGTGCGGCAGGTCGGTGGCGGTCGGGCCGAAGAACACGTCCACGGTGAAGCGCAAGGCATAGGCGACGCTGAAGGTCCCGGCCAAGGTAGCGATGACCGGCAGGGTGGCTTCGACCCAGGCGGTGGAACTGATGAATACGGTTTCGGCGAAGAACATTTCCTTGGACAGGAAGCCGTTCATCAACGGCACGCCGGCCATCGAGGCGCTGGCCACCATGGCCAGGGTCGCGGTGAACGGGATCAGGCGGAACAGCCCGCTGAGCCTGCGGATATCACGGGTGCCGCTTTCGTGGTCGATGATCCCCGCCGCCATGAACAGCGAAGCCTTGAAAGTGGCGTGGTTGAGGATATGGAACACCGCCGCCACGGCGGCCAGCGGGCTGTTCAGGCCGAGCAGCAGGGTGATCAGGCCCAGGTGGCTGATGGTGGAGTAGGCCAGCAGGCCCTTGAGGTCGTTCTGGAACATCGCCGCGTAGGCGCCGAGCAGCAGGGTGCAGGCGCCGGCGCCGCCGACGATCCAGAACCACTCCTCGGTGCCGGAGAGCACCGGCCAGAAGCGCGCCAGCAGGAACACCCCGGCCTTGACCATGGTCGCCGAGTGCAGGTAGGCCGAGACCGGAGTGGGCGCCGCCATCGCATGGGGCAACCAGAAGTGGAAGGGGAATTGCGCGCTCTTGGTCAGCGCGCCGAGCAGGATCAGGGGCAGGAGGACGGGATACAGGGCGTGGCCACGGATGACATCGCCGGCAGCCAGGACCTTGTCCAGGTCGTAGCTGCCGACCACATGGCCGAGCAGGATCACCCCGGCCAGCAGGCACAGGCCACCGGCTCCGGTCACCATCAGCGCCATGTAGGCGCCACGGCGGGCGTCGGCGCGATGGTGCCAGTAGCCGATCAGCAGGAAGGAGAACAGGCTGGTCAGTTCCCAGAAGAACACGATCTGGATCAGGTTGCCGGAGATCACCAGCCCGAGCATCGCGCCCATGAAGGCCAGGAAGAAGGCGAAGAAGCGCGGGACCGGGTCCTGCGGCGACATGTAGTAGCGCGCATACAGCGACACCAGGGTACCGATGCCCAGCACCAGCAGGGAGAACAGCCAGGCAAAGCCGTCCATGCGCAGGATGATGTTGAGTCCCATGCTCGGCAGCCAGAGGATCTCCTCGCGGATCACCCCGCCATCGGCAATCTGCGGATACAGCATGGCCACCTGCACCGTGCCGATCAGGGCAACGATGCCGGCCAGCAGCGACTCCGAGTTGCGTGCGTTGTGCGGCAGCAAACCGGCCACACAGCTCCCGACGAATGGCAGAAGCAGTAGAACTATCAAGGACATAGATATCTAATCTGCGGAAATTTGCAGGGAATCATACGTGCCGGTCCGGTGATCACCAACCGCCAAGCTGTGACATGACCCTACAAGAATTGTAAGAAAAAGCTTTTTTCTTATAACAGTTTCCGCAAGACGAGCGCGCTGTTTCCCTACAGTCCGGTATCAGCTTCCTTCTCGTCGGCGGCACTTGTCACCGGCTTTTCTTCCTTGCGTGCGATCTTCAGTTCGCTGACGATCACCGCGATCACGATCAGCAAACCGCCCAGCAGGGCCACGCCTGGCAAACGCTCACCGGCGATACGTCCGACAATCCCGGCCCAGACCGGTTCACCCGCGTAGATCAGCGTAGCGCGGGTTGGCGAAACCGACTTCTGCGCCCAGTTCATCGCGACCTGGATCACCGCGCTCATGGCCCCCAGGCCAATGGCGGCGCCGAGCAGCAGCCAGGAGAAGTCCGGCAGGCGTTCCTGGGTCGGCACCACCAGCATGAACGACAGGGCCGAGGCGGTGGCCAGTTGCACCACGGTGACCCGCCGCACGTCCACGCTGCCGGCATAGTTGCCGATCAGGATGATCTCCGCGGCGATGGCCACGGCGCTGATCAGGGTGGCAATTTCCCCAGGGCTGAAATGCACCGCGCCACCGCTGGGGCCGGCCAGCAGCATCAGGCCGGTGAAGGCCAGGGCGATACCGATGCTCGGCATCAGGCCGGGGCGACGGCCCAGCACCAGCCATTGCAGGATCGGCACGAAGGGCACGTAGAGCGCGGTGATGAAGGCCGACTGGCTGCTGCTGATGGTTTGCAGGCCCACGGTTTGCAGGCCGTAACCCAGCATGATCGAGACGCCGATCAGCACCCCGGCCTTTAGCTCGCGCAGGGTCAGACCTGGCAGCGAGCGGAAGCAGAAGAGTCCGACGAAGAATGCGGCGGCGGCGAAGCGCAGGCCGACGAAGAACATCGGGCCGCTGACGGTCATCACCTTGTGCACGATCAGGAAGGTGCCTCCCCAGAGCATGGTGATGAACACCAGCACCAGTTCCGCCTTGCTCAGGCGGAAAGTGACGGGAGGACGGGCGGGGCTATCGGTAGTCATGGCTTGCACACGGAAGTGAGGGCGCCGCACAATGCGCGCGGCAAAAGTGGGCAGTATACTGCGCAAATTATCGTCGGTGAGTACTTCAGTGGATAAAGATTCCAATCGCGCCCCGGTGCTCCAGCATGTCAGCCAGAACGTGCGGCGCCTGCGCAACGATGCGGGCCTGAGCCAAAGTGCCCTGGCAGAGAGCTCCGGGGTCAGCCGGCGGATGCTGGTGGCGATCGAAGCGGGGGAAAAGAATGTCAGCCTGTCGACCCTCGACCTGATTGCCGAAGCCCTGGGCGTGGCCTTCAGCGACCTGATCAAGGCCCCGGACAATCGTGATTCTAGTCGTATCAACGAACTGGCCTGGGCCGGTGAGCACCCCGGCAGCAAGGCGGTGTTGCTGGCCAGCAGCCCGGCGCGGCGCGAGGTGGAGTTGTGGGAGTGGCGCCTGGAGCCCGGCGAGTTCTATAAGACCAATGCCGACCCGGAGGGCTTCAGCGAGCAGGTGTTCGTCTTCGAGGGCAGCCTGACCCTGCTGATCGATGGCGAAGCGCGGGTGCTGGCCGCCGGCGAATTCTTCACCTATGCCAGCAACCGCACCCATGGTTATCGCAACGATGGCGCAGTGGCCACGCGCTTCGTGCGCAACGTGGTGATCTGACTCAGGCGGCCAGCCATTCTTCGGTGGAAATGACCTGGGCATAGGCGAACGCCAGCGAGGCCATGTACGCCGCATGGGCCTGGGCGGCCGGCACGTTCACGCCGTTGAATTCCAGGTCGCGGGTGGCACAGGCATCGTGCAGGACCTTGACCGTGTAGCCGAGGTCGGCGGCGGCCCGCACGGCGGCGTCGATGCACATATGACTCATGCTGCCGACCACTGTCAGTTCGCTGACCCGCTGTTGTTCCAGCAGGCTGAGCAGCGGGGTGTCGAGGAAGGCGTTGACCTTGTGCTTGAGCACGACCGCTTCGTTGTCCCGGGGTGCCAGTTTCGAATGGATCTGCGCACCTTGCGAGCCGGGCGCGAAGAAGGGCGCCTCGGCGGACTCGAACTCATGCTTGACGTGGATCACCAGGTCGCCCCGCGCCCGTGCGGCGGCCAGGGCCTTTGCCGCGTTGTCGGCTGCGGCGTCGGCATTGACCAGGGTCCATTTGCCGCCGGGGAAGTAGTCGTTCTGGATATCGATGATGACCAGGGCCTTTGTGCTCATGCGGTTTCCTCTTTTCGGAGAGTGGTGACGTTGTGGCAGATAGTTATAGGCTTGCCTGGCGCGGCTGCGGATTGGCGCGACCGACAAATTGACGGGAAAAACTGACAATGAGCCGTGACGGCGAAATCATCGAGATCGGCATCCTGGTCTATCCCGGGGCACAGATGGCGGCGGTGTACGGGCTGACCGACCTGTTCAGCGTGGCCAATCGCCTGGCTGCCGACCTTGGCCTGGCGCAGCGGGCGCCGCTGCGGGTCTGTCACTGGCAGGAAGACCCGCAGGGTGTATTGGCGGTGACTCAGGACAGTCATAGCCTGGCCAGCTTTCAGCCGCGGGTGATGATCGTTCCGCCAAGCCTGACCCAGGAGCCGACGGCCGAATTGCTGGAGCGCTATCGCCAGCAGTTGTGCACCTGGCATGGCGACGGGGCCATGCTGGTGTCGGTGTGTGTCGGGGTGTTCTTCATCGCCGCCAGCGGTGTGCTGGACGGGCGTTCGGCGACCACCCACTGGAATTTCGCCCAGTCCCTGGCCGAGCGCTTTCCGCAGGTGCGGGTCGAGGCCAACCTGCCGCTGCTCGAGGACGGCGATGTTATGACCAGCGCTGGCTTGATGGCCTGGACCGAGGTGGGGCTGAAGCTGGTGGAGCGTTTTCTCGGGCAGACCCTGGCGACCGAGACGGCGCGCTTTCTTGCAGTCGAGCCGGTGCAGGTAAAACCGGCGGGCAGCAGTTTCAGTCCGCGCCTGGACCATGGCGATGAAGCGGTGCTCAAGGTGCAGCACTGGTTGCAGAGCACCGGGGCGCGGGAGGTGAGCGTTGCGGTGATGGCTGAATGCGCCGGGCTGGAGGAACGCACCTTCCTGCGACGGTTTCGCAGTGCCACCGGATTGAAGCCGACCGAGTATTGCCAGCAGGTGCGGGTAGGGCGGGCGTGCCGGATGCTGGAGTTCACCCGCCGCAGCATCGACCAGATCGCCTGGGGCGTTGGCTATCAGGACCCGGGTGCGTTTCGCAAGGTATTCCACAAGGTGACCGGGCTGGCGCCGAGTGACTACCGGCGGCAGGTGACCGGGCAAGCATGATGTCGTTCTCTCGGGCCTGCACATAACCCGGTGGGAGCCGGCATTGCCGGCGATGAGGCCATCAGCAACACAATCAACCCTGAATCAGGAATACCAGGGCGAATGATGCGGATACCGATCCAGCCGCGCCCCGATCACCATCTCGCTGACCCACGCCGTCAGCAACGCACTGTAGGCCTTCTGGCTGCGGTCACTGGACAACGCATGATCCGCCCCGTCGACGATCCGGTGGGTCAGCGAGTGGGCACAGACGAACGCCGAGCGATAACTCATCAGCGTCGTGTGTGGCACATAGTCATCGGTTTCCGACTCCACCAGCAGCACATCCCCGGCGAATTCCGCGCAAGCGGCCAGGGCCCGGTTGTCGCCGGGGCCGAGGGTCATCAAGCGGTACTGTGACAGGCGCTGGCGGTCCAGCGCCTGTTTGGGCAGGCTCCATTCATCGTCCCAGTACAGTGCCGGGACCCGCAGTGCCAGCCACTTCACTGGCCGCTGACGGGTCAGCAGGGTGGCGAGATAGCCGCCATAGCTGCTGCCGATCACGGCGATCGAGCTGGTATCCACCGCCGGATGCCCCACCAGCTTGTCGTAGGCGGCCAGCAGGTCGGCGAGGTTCTGCTCGCGGGTCACGCTGCGCCGCTGGCTTTCGGTCTTTTCATGGCCGCGCAGGTCGAAGGTCATGCACACGCAGCCCAACCCGGTGATGTGCTTGGCCCGGGCCAGGTCGCGCTGCTGGCTGCCGCCCCAGCCATGCACGAACAGAATCCCGGGCACCTTGGGACTGGGGCTGAGCAGCGTGCCGGCGATGCTTTCGCCGTCGACCAGAATGTCGAGGCTTTCGCTATGGATGGTCATAGTCGCGGATCCTCGCGTATTTGCAGATTCGTCCGACTTCACGGTCGTCCCCCTGGTAGAAAAGGGTGGCGTCGGCGGGCAGTGCAGCGTCGCCGAACACTTCGTGGGTGGAGGCGCGGACACGTCGCAGCGCCGGGTCCCCGGCGAAGGCGCGCAGGGCCAGGAGTTCGGCGCTGCTGGCGCCGCCGATGCGCCAGGATTGTTCGAGCACGCCACTGCGCAGGTGTCCGGCGGCGGTCATTCCGCGCGCCACGTCATAGTTGCGCCGGGAGGCGAGGAAGCCGGGAAAGCTGGCGATGGCGGCGTCCTCGTAGGTTCGCGCCTGAGTGATGGCCAGGCGCAAGGGATCTTCCAGATCGAGTTGCAGCAATTGATCGTAATCACCGCGCACCAGCACCAGGTCGGAGCCGCCGTAGACCGACTCGCCCTGGTGGTCCCGGGTGCAGTGCTGCACGCCGTAGTAACTGCAGGTGATCCCCGCGACCAGGGCCTGGCCGACACTGAAGGTCTCCACGTCCGTGAGGTTTTCTTCGAGCACCAGGCCCCAGATGGCCAGTTCGTTGCTGTCCAGCTGATCCAATTCACTGTCCAGTTCGGCCGCGCTGCTGATCACCTTCTGCCCGCGCCCGGCGGTGGCCCGCACCGGCTTGAGCCGCAGCGGACCATCGCGCAACAACAACGCGGCGGCGCTCCGGGCATCGGCGATGCTGAACACGGTGTAGCCCTTGAGCAGGGCAGCACTGGCATGCCGGGCGAACGCGTCGGTCCAGCCGTTGGGAAATTGCGCGCCGGCGGGCAGCGGATGGGAGATGGCCTTGGTCGCCATGTAGGGATGGGGTACCAGGCCGCCGAAGAAGTCTTCGACCGAGCGGATGCCCAACTGCTGTTGCCGCCGGGGATCGACCAGGGTCGAGGTCGGCAGGTAATACGGATCGTCGTCGTCCGTGGGTGCAGCGATCACCTCGGTATGGAGCAGGGCGGCGAGGTGCTCGGCCAGCTTGCGATGCACGGAACGTTCATGTTCGGGCGTGCTGTCCCGGGTATCGAGCAACAGCACGCCGTGCTTGCGGTCGGTGCGGCGGGGCATGGGCGGATGCTCCATCAGCAGGGTTATCTGTTCTGAAGCGCTGGAAGGCCGGGAAGTTCACTGGCGGTTTCGCAAAAGAAATATAGGTTATATAAATATGAAAATTGATAATTATTGGTTCTATGTCGTTTTGCGGCACTATCAGGTTCAGGATTCGGAGGGCGTGCTGCTTTCCGGGGCGACAACTGCCAGAGAGCCTTGAACCATGGAAAATCTGCCGCTGTATTTCGACTATGCCGCCACGACGCCTGTCGACGAGCGTGTCATCGAGGTGATGGTCAAGTGCCTGGGTACGGCCGGCACCTTTGGCAACCCGGCCTCCAGTTCCCATCGCTACGGCCAGCAGGCCCGCGAGGCGGTGGAGTTGGCGCGTGCCCAGGTAGCGGCGCTGGTCGGCGCACGGCCCGGGCAAGTGGTGTGGACATCCGGGGCGACCGAGTCGAACAACCTTGCCCTCAAGGGAGTGGCCCAGGGACGCCGCGGTGGTCACATCATCACCAGCCAGATCGAGCACAAGGCCGTGCTGGATACCGCGCGACAGTTGCAGGGCAGCGGTTTCGCGGTCACCTACCTGGCCCCGGATGCCCGCGGGCTGATCACCCCTGAGGCGGTGGCCGAGGCCCTGCGTCCGGATACTTTCCTGGTTTCCCTGATGCTGGTGAACAACGAGCTGGGCACCGTCAACGATGTCCGGCGCATTGGCGAGATCGTGCGCGGGCAGGGTGCATTGCTGCATGTCGATGCCGCCCAGGCGGCTGGCAAACTGGACATCGATCTGGCGCACTGGGCGGTGGACCTGGCCTCGTTTTCCGCGCACAAGGTCTACGGGCCGAAGGGCATTGGCGCGCTGTACGTGGGCGAGCGGGCGCGACCGCTGCTGCAGGCGCAGATTCATGGCGGTGGTCATGAAGGCGGGTTGCGCTCCGGAACCCTGGCGACCCACCAGATCGCGGCCATGGGCGCCGCGTTCGCCCTGGCGGCTGAAGTCCAGCAAGAAGAGCTGGATCGCATCCGATGTTTACGTGAGCGGCTTCTTACAAAATTGCGGGGAGTTTCCGGGCTTGTGGTAAACGGCAGCCTCGAGCAGTCCATTCCACACACCCTCAGCCTGACCTTCAGCGGCGATGCCCCGGACCTTTCCGAACTGGCCCGGACCCTGGCGTTTTCTTCCACGTCAGCGTGCAATTCCGGGAGCTCGGCACCATCCCATGTCCTGTTGGCGCTGGGGCATGATGCCCATCTGGCAGGGCGGACCATCCGCCTCAGCCTGGGGCGTTTCACCCGCGTGTCGGACGTTGATCAGGCGGTCGCCTCCCTCCATGCAGCGCTGCATCCCGCACCCTTCTGGGGTGTTGCCCGGGGCTGAAGCCTGCTCCATTATCAGCGGCCTGAAAGACAAGGCCGTGGTGATGAAAGGAGCAAGCATGAACAGTCAACCGACAACGCAGGAGGCGATCAGGACACGCGTGGCGCAGATGCGCCAGGTGATGCGCAACGAAGGGGTCGATGCACTGCTGGTGCCTTCCGCTGATCCCCATCTTTCCGAATACCTGCCCGGTTACTGGCAGGGGCGCAAGTGGCTTTCCGGATTCCAGGGGTCGGTCGGCACCCTGGTGCTCACCGCCGATTTCGCCGGACTGTGGGCCGATAGCCGGTATTGGGAGCAAGCGACCCAGGAACTGGCAGGCAGCGGGATCGAGCTGGTCAAGCTGCAGCCCGGGCGGCCGGGGCCGCTGGAATGGCTGGCGGACAATACCCCCGCCAACGGCACCGTGGCGGTGGATGGTGCGGTCATGGCCCTGGCCTCGACGCGGCAACTGCAGGAGCGTCTGCAGGCGCGCAATGTGCGCCTGGCGCTGGACAGGGACCTGCTCACGCAGATCTGGCCGGAGCGTCCGGTACTGCCGAGCAATCCGGTGTACGCGCATTTGCCGCCACATGCCTCGCTGGGGCGGCGCGAGAAACTGGCCTCACTGCGCCTGGCACTTGCCGAACGTGGCGCCGATTGGCATTTCCTCGCCACGCTCGATGACATCGCCTGGCTGTTCAATCTTCGTGGCAGCGATGTGTCCTTCAACCCGGTGTTCGTGTCCTTTGCCCTGGTCAGCCAGGAGGTGGCGCTGCTGTTCGTTGCCGAAAGCAAGGTGGATGCGCCACTGCGCCAGGTGCTGGCTGCCGACGGTGTCGAATTGCGTGACTACAACGCGGTTGCCGCCGGGCTCGGTGCAATAGCCGCCGGCAGTGGCCTGCTGCTGGATCCGGCCAAGGTCACCAGTGGCTTGCTGGCCCATTTGCGCGAGGGTGTGCGGTTGGTGGAAGGCATCAATCCCACGACCCTGGCCAAATCGCGCAAGAGTGATGCCGATCTGGCGCATATCCGACGGACCATGGAGCAGGATGGCGCCGCGCTGTGCGAGTTCTTTGCGTGGTTCGAGGCCGCCCAGGGACGCGAAGTGGTGAGCGAGGTCGATGTCGATGTGCAACTGACGGCTGCGCGGGCGCGCCGTCCGGACTTCGTCTGCCTGAGCTTCGCCACCATCGCGGCGTTCAATGCCAACGGCGCAATGCCGCACTACCACGCTACGCCTGCGTCGTACTCGAACATCGAAGGCGATGGCCTGCTGCTGATCGACTCCGGCGGGCAGTATCTGGGAGGGACCACGGACATCACTCGCATGGTGCCGATCGGCACACCGAGCCGTGAACAGAAACGGGATTGCACCCGGGTGCTCAAGGGCATGATCGCCCTGTCGCGAGCGAAGTTTCCCCGGGGCATTCCTTCGCCCCTGCTCGATGCCATCGCGCGTGCGCCGCTCTGGTCGGAACAGGTGGATTACGGGCACGGCACCGGCCATGGCGTCGGTTACTTCATGAACGTCCACGAAGGGCCGCAAAGCATCGCCTACCAGGCCGCCGTTACGCCTCACAGCGCGATGCAGGCCGGGATGATTACCTCCATCGAGCCCGGCACCTACAGGCCGGGTCAGTGGGGCGTGCGTATCGAGAACCTGGTGATCAACCGGGATTCGGGCAAGAGTGCGTTCGGTGATTTCCTCGAGTTCGAAACCTTGACGCTATGCCCGATCGACACCCGTTGCCTGCTGGTCGAGCTGCTTGGCAGTGAGGATGCGGCGTGGCTGGATGCCTATCACGCCGAGGTGCGTCGGCGTCTGGAGCCACTGCTGGAGGGCGCGGCCCTGGAATGGCTGGTGGAAAGAACCCGCGCAATCAGCTGACGAAAACGAGAAGGGCAACCCGCAGGTTGCCCTTTCCTATTTGCAGATGACGATCATGCTGCGGCTGGTATAGCCGGCCGGGTTGATACCGAACGGATAGTCGCCCGGCTCTTCGTCGTTGTCGCCGGATTTGGCAATGACTTTATAGCCCTTCGTCCCGCAGGAGGTTTCCGCCTTGCTGTAGCACTTGTTCCAGGAAGAGGAGAGGCCGGAGCAGTTGATGTGCAGCCCCTTCTTGCCGCGCTTGACCTGGTCCTTGGCGGTCGCGGCACAACCGGCGACTGCCAGGATAGCTAGGATGAGCAAAATTCGTTTCATTCCTGTCCTTAACGCTTGCGCGGGTCTGTGCCCGTTTTTAGTGCCCGTTGCATCGTCCTGATGCTTGTTCGTCCTTGCGTTGGGTGGAAAATTCAAAATAAAACACGGGACACAGTTAAACAGGCTGGCTCGACCCGCACAATCATTAAGCACGATTTAAATGAAAGTATTTCTCAATCAGTCTGCTGCTATTGGCGGCGGGCTGTCCTTGCGCAAGGACAAGGTGGCCCCAACCGACGCGGTGATGATCGCGCCGATGGCCAGCCATTGGGCAAGGCTCAGTACCTCGTTGAGGAATATCAGGCCACACATTGCTCCGATGGCGGGCTCGATGCTCATCAGTGTGCCGAAGGTGCGTGCCGGCAAGCGGGTCAGCGCGACCATTTCCAGGCTGTAGGGCAGTGCGGTGGAGAGGATCGCCACGCCGAGGGCGACGGGAATCAGGGCCGGGTTGAGCAGTGCGCTGCCGGCCTGGACGATGCCGATCGGCGCCACGAACAGCGCAGCGATGACAACGCCCAGGGCTGCAGTCTGGATACCGTTCTCTGCGCCGGCCTTCTGTCCATAAAGAATGTACAGCGCCCAGCAGACACCGGCACCCAGGGCAAAGCTGGCGCCCTTCAGGTCAAGACTGGCACCGGTTTCGCCGATAGGAATCAACAGCAACAGGCCGACCACCGCCAGGCCGATCCAGAGAAAGTCCACCGCGCGGCGCGAGGCGTAGAGCGCGACGGCCAAGGGGCCGGTGAATTCGAGAGCGACGGCGATACCCAGCGGGACCGTCTGCAGCGACATATAGAAGAGGAAGTTCATCCCGCCGAGGGCGGCGCCATAGATGATCACGCTCTTCAGGGCGCTCGCGCTCAGCTTGGCCCGCCATGGGCGGAGCAACAACAGCATGATCACGCTGGCGAACAGCAAGCGCAGGGTGGTGGTGCCTTCAGGGCCAACCAGGGGAAACAGGCTTTTGGCCAGCGACGCCCCGGACTGGATCGAGGCCATGGCAATAAGCAGCACGCCGACAGGGAACAGCGTGGCGGCGAGGCTGCGGGTCTGGGTCTTCATCGAGGCTGGGCGTTCCTTATATAGAAGGTGCGAAGATTCGTACCGGGTGCCTATGATGCTAAACGCCCGTGTGATTGGGCAATATAGTGCGCAGTTTTCTTTTCTGACCTGTATTTCAAATTAATGCTTGACGCCTCATTTGGTTTCTCTATAATTCGCCCCACTTCCGGCGCAGTCGGAACGGAAAACTCCTTGAGATTCAACGAGTTAGATGTTCTGGAGAGTGTAGGAAGTGCTTCGGTCTTCTCCGAAAGCGGTTGAAAAAGGTGGTTGACAGCAGGTTGTAACGCTGTAGAATTCGCCTCCCGCTAACGAGAGATCGCAGCGAGTCAAGTGTTTGAAGTTCAAAGAGAAATTCTGAAAGACTTCAAAATAAACGCTTGACAGGCTCTGAGGAAAGCGTAGAATGCGCGCCTCGGTTGAAGCGAAAGACTTCAACCACCGCTCTTTAACAACTGAATCAAGCAATTCGTGTGGGTGCTTGTGATAATGGACTGATAGTCAGAAAGATTATCAGCATCACAAGTGACTATACGAGAAATCGAAATAGTTCATTTTGAGATTGCTGAGCCAAGTTTAGGGTTTTCTCAAAACCCAAGCAGTATTAAACTGAAGAGTTTGATCATGGCTCAGATTGAACGCTGGCGGCAGGCCTAACACA